>SCMQ01000009.1 GCA_005503335.1 Comamonadaceae bacterium 2FH | reverse complement strand
GGCTTCGGTCATGGGGCGGGCCTTTCAGAAGGGGTCTGCCGCGATCTTGGCCGTTCTCTGGATCAATTGAAAATATTGGTTTTTGATATGCTGAATCAAAAATCATGATTCACATCAACCTGCGCCAGCTCGAGTATTTCGTCGCCGCGGCCCGCCATGGCGGCGCCGCGCGCGCGGCCGAGGCGCTGGCCGTCTCACAGCCCTCGATCTCCAAGGCCATCGCCGACCTGGAGGCGCTGTGGGGCGAGGCCTTGTTCGTGCGCCTGCACGCGCGCGGCCTGGAGCTCACGGCCGCCGGCGCCGAGAGGCACCGCCAGGCCCACGCCCTGCTGGCGCAGGCGCGGCGGCTGGAGGCGCCGCGCTCGGGCGCGCTGGCCGGCCTGCTGCGCGTGGGCTGCCTCAGCACGCTGGCGCCGCGCTGGCTGCCCGACATGCTGCTGCGGCTGCGCGCGGCCCACCCGGCGATCGAGGTCCAGCTGGTCGAGGGCGACACCGAGGCCCTGACCCGCATGCTCGAGCGCGGCACGCTGGACCTGGCCCTGCTCTACGACCTGGGCCTGGCGCGCGGCGTGCGCCTGGAGCCCCTGGCCGAGCTCTGGCCCTATGCCCTGCTGCCCTGGGGCCACCCGCTGGCGCGGTCCGCCAGCCTCAGCCTGGCCGAGCTCGCGCGCGAGCCGCTGGTGCTGATCAAGCTGCCGCACAGCCGCGAGTATTTCCTCTCGCTGTTCCGCCAGGCCGGCGTCACGCCGCGCATCGTGCAGGAGAGCGCCTCGCTGGAGATGGTGCGCAGCCTGGTCGCCAACGGCCTGGGCGTGTCGCTGCTGACCACGCGGCCGGCGCGCGACTGGGCCTACGACGGCAAGCGCATCGCCTGCCGGCGCCTGCGCGGCCCGCTCACGGCGCAATCCGTGGTGCTGGCCTACCCGGGGGCGGAGGCCTTCCTCTCGCCGCTGGCCGCCCCGTTCGCCGAGGTGGCGCGCGCCGCCTTCGCGCGCCAGGCCGACGCGCTGACGCGGCGCGAGCCCGAGCCCGAGCCGCCCGCGGTGCCGTGAGCGGCACGGGGCTTGCTGTGCCAGCCCCGGTTCGCTGCGAACTTCCTGTATAGACAGCATTTTGGTGCAGCCCGCCGAGGCCATGCACCAGAAGCATGAACCCATGCATGCCCATGGAGCGGAGGCACAGGGTTAACATGTATATACAGGATGGTCAGGCTGAACCACAATTCGAGGGCGCCAAGAGCTTCGTGCCGGTGCGCCGCAAGACCACCGCATTTTTCATACAGGAACAGGAGAGCCTCATGGGCCATACCGTCGGAAAGATTGTTTCGCTGCTGGCAGCCGCCGCTTGCCTGGTCGGCGCGGCCTCGAGCGCCAGCGCGCAGGAGACCAAGATCACGCTAGGCATGTCGGGCTGGACCGGCTTCGCGCCGCTGACCCTGGCCGACAAGGCCGGCATCTTCAAGAAGAACGGCCTGGAGGTCGAGATCCGCATGATCCCGCAGAAGGACCGCCACCTGGCGCTGGCCGCGGGTGCCATCCAGTGCGCGGCCACCACGGTGGAGACCCATGTGGCCTGGAACGCCAACGGCGTGCCCATCGTGCAGATCTTCCAGATGGACAAGTCCTACGGCGCCGACGGCCTGGCCGTGCGCAACGAGATCAAGGGCTTCGCCGACCTCAAGGGCAAGACCATAGGCGTGGACGCGCCGGGCACGGCGCCCTATTTCGGCCTGGCCTGGATGCTGAACAAGAACGGCCTGAGCCTCAAGGACGTCAAGACCGTGACCCTGGCGCCCCAGGCTTCGGCCCAGGCCTTCGTGACCGGCCAGAACGACGCCGCCATGACCTACGAGCCCTACCTCTCGACCGTGCGCGGCAACCCCAACGCCGGCAAGATCCTGGCCACCACGCTGGACTACCCCATGGTGATGGACACCGTGGGCTGCGCGCCCAGCTGGCTCAAGGCCAACGCCAAGGCCGCGCGCGCCCTGGCCCAGTCCTATTTCGACGCGTTGGACATGATCAAGGCCGAACCGGCGCGCGCCAACGAGATCATGGGCGCCGCGGTCAAGCAAAGCGGCGAGCAGTTCGCCAAGTCGGCCGCCTACCTGCGCTGGCAGGACCGTGCCGCGAACCAGAAGTTCTTCGCCGGCGAGCTGACCCAGTTCATGAAGGAGTCGGTGCCCATCCTGCTCGAGGCCGGTGTGATCCGCAAGGCGCCGGAAGACCTGGCCGTCACCTTCGACGCCCAGTTCCTGAAGTAAGCCGGCCATGCAAGCGTCTACCGTCATGGACCGTCCCGCCGCTGCCACGGCGGCGCCTGAGGCCCCCCCGGCCCAACCTCGCCGCCGCGCCTTCGCGCCGCTGGAGCCGGTCAGCGCCCGCGCGCGCTGGATGCTGGGTCTGGGCTTTTTCGTGCTGTTCGTCCTGGTCTGGGCCTTGTTCACGCTGGGCGGCTATGTCTCGCCGACTTTCCTGGCCAGCCCCATCACCATGGTGCGCGAGGGCTGGGCCTTGTTCGCCGAGCACGGTTTCCTGACCGACATAGCCATGACCGTCTGGCGCGTGCTGGGCGGCTTCCTGCTGGCCACCGTGATCGCCGTGCCGCTGGGCATCGCCATGGGCACCTGGAAGAGCGTGGAGGCTTTCTTCGAGCCCTTCGTCTCGTTCTGCCGCTACCTGCCGGCCTCGGCCTTCATCCCGCTGCTGATCCTCTGGGCCGGCATAGGCGAGGCGCAGAAGCTGCTGGTGATCTTCATCGGCTCGGTGTTCCAGATCGTGCTGATGGTGGCCGTCACCGTGGGCAGTGCGCGGCGCGACCTGGTCGAGGCCGCCTACACCCTGGGCGCCGGTCCGCGCGGCATCGTGCTGCGCGTGCTGATGCCGGGCGCCGCGCCCGGCATCGCCGAGACCCTGCGCCTGGTGCTGGGCTGGGCTTGGACCTATGTCATCGTGGCCGAGCTGATCGGCTCCTCTTCCGGCATAGGCCACATGATCACCGACAGCCAGGCCCTGCTCAACACCGGCCAGATCATCTTCGGCATCATCGTCATCGGCGTGATCGGCCTGATCTCCGACTTCGCCTTCAAGGCGGTCAACCGCCGCCTGTTCGCCTGGAGCACCCTGTGATGAATCAACTGTCCATCCGCGGCGTGTCCCGCACCTTCACCTCGGCCAAGGGTCAGGCCACCCAGGCCCTGCTGCCGGTGGACTTCGAGGTGCGCGAGAACGACTTCGTCACCATCCTCGGCCCCTCGGGCTGCGGCAAGTCCACGCTGCTGCGCATCGTGGCGGGCCTGGATTTCCCGAGCTCGGGCCAGGTGCTGCTCGACGGCCGGCCCATCGACGGCCCCGGCGCCGACCGCGGCGTGGTGTTCCAGAGCTACACCCTGTTCCCCTGGCTGACCATCGCGCAGAACATACGCTTCGGCCTGCGCGAGCGCGGCATGAGCGAGGCCGAGCAGAAGGAGCGCAGCGACTTCTTCATCGCCAAGGTCGGCCTGCGCGGCTTCGAGAACCACTATCCCAAGCAGCTGTCGGGCGGCATGCAGCAGCGCACGGCGATCGCGCGCGCCCTGGCCAACGACCCCAAGATGCTGCTGCTCGACGAGCCCTTCGGCGCGCTGGACAACCAGACACGCGTGCTGATGCAGGAGCTGCTGCTGGGCATCTGGGAGTCGGCCAGGAAGACCGTGCTGTTCGTCACCCACGACATCGACGAGGCCATCTTCATGGCCAACCGCGTGGCCGTGTTCAGCGCGCGCCCGGGCCGCATCAAGACCGAGCTCGCGGTAGACTTCCCGCACCCCCGCCATTACACGATCAAGACCTCACCCGAGTTCATGGAGCTCAAGGCGCGCCTCACCGAGGAAATCCGCGCCGAGTCCATGGCCACGGCCGAACACTGAGGCCTTGCATGGAAGCTGCCATGACCTCCGCCCGCTCCTCCCTGCCTTCCCGTGACATCGCCGCGCCGGCGATGGCGCTGTACGAGCAGGTCAAGGCCTTCATCACGCGCAAGATCCAGGACGGCTCCTGGCCGGCCGGCCACCGCCTGCCCTCGGAGCACGAGCTGGTCGCCCAGTTCGGCGTCTCGCGCATGACGGCCAACCGCGCGCTGCGCGAGCTGGTGGAGCAGGGCCGCATCGTGCGTGTGGCCGGTGTCGGCAGCTTCGTCGCCGAGGACAAGCCGCAGTCCACGCTGCTGCAGATCGCCAACATCGCCAGCGAGATCCGCCAGCGCGGCCACGACTACGGCTGCGAGATGCTGGTGGTCGAGCGCGTCGCCGCCGCGCCCGAGATCGCGGCCTGGCTGGACCTGCGCGCCGGCGAGTCGGTGTTCCACAGCCTCTGCCTGCACCTGGAGGACGGCCTGCCGGTGCAGCTCGAGGACCGCTACGTCAACCCGCGCGTGGTGCCGCATTTCCTGGAGCAGGACTTCCGCCAGTTCTCGCCCAGCGAGTACCTGGTGCGCCATGTGCCCTTCGACGAGATCGAGCATGTGGTCGACGCCGTGCTGCCCACGGCCCAGCAGGCCGAGCGCCTGGCCATGTCGGTCGGCGATCCCTGCCTGCTGTTGACGCGCCGCACCTGGACGCGCGGCACGCCCGTGACCCTGGTGCGCTGCCTGCATCCGGCCTCGCGCTACCGCCTGGGCAGCCGCTTCCGCGCCGACGGCAACCCCAGCTTCGGCTGAAGACCGGGCCTGGCCCTCGAGCTCGACGCCGCAACCACCTGTATAGACAAGACTGTAAACCCCAAGGAACCTGCCATGAACGCTCCCGAGAAACTCCCCCTTGCCGACCCGCGCCACGATGCCACGCGCGTGATCCGCGCCCCGCGCGGCAGCCAGCTCAGCTGCAAGAACTGGATCGCCGAGGCGGCCTACCGCATGATCCAGAACAACCTGGACCCCGAGGTGGCCGAGAACCCGCAGAGCCTGGTGGTCTACGGCGGCATAGGCCGCGCCGCGCGCAACTGGGAATGCTTCGACCAGATCCTGGCCTCGCTCAAGGCCCTGAACGAGGACGAGTCGCTGCTGATCCAGTCGGGCAAGCCGGTCGGCGTGTTCAAGACCCACGCCAATGCGCCGCGCGTGCTGATCGCCAACTCCAACCTGGTGCCCAAGTGGGCCACCTGGGAGCATTTCAACGAGCTCGATCGCAAGGGCCTGTTCATGTACGGCCAGATGACGGCCGGCAGCTGGATCTACATCGGCAGCCAGGGCATCGTGCAGGGCACCTTCGAGACCTTCGTCGAGGCCGGCCGCCAGCACTATGGCAACGACCTCTCGGGCAAGTGGATCCTGACCGCCGGCCTGGGCGGCATGGGTGGCGCCCAGCCGCTGGCCGCCACGCTGGCCGGCGCCTGCTCGCTCAACATCGAGTGCCAGCAGTCCAGCATCGATTTCCGCCTGCGCACGCGCTACGTCGACAAGCAGGCCAGGGACATAGCTGACGCGCTGGCGCTGATCAAGCACCACACCGAGCGCAAGGAGGCCGTGTCCATCGCCCTGCTGGGCAACGCGGCCGAGATCCTGCCCGAGCTGGTCAAGCGCGCCCAGGCCGGCGCCATCCGCCCGGACCTCGTGACCGACCAGACCTCGGCCCACGACCTGATCAACGGCTATCTGCCGATCGGCTGGAGCGTGGCGCAGTGGAAGGCCGCGCAGCAGGAACCCTCGCAGCACCAGCGCCTGACCCAGGAGGCCGCCCAGAGCTGCGCGGTCCATGTGCAGGCCATGCTGGACTTCCAGTCCATGGGTGTGCCCACGGTGGACTACGGCAACAACATCCGCCAGGTCGCCTTCGACCAGGGCGTCAAGAACGCCTTCGACTTCCCCGGCTTCGTGCCGGCCTACATACGCCCGCTGTTCTGCGAGGGCAAGGGCCCGTTCCGCTGGGTGGCGCTGTCGGGCGACCCCGAGGACATCTACAAGACCGACGCCAAGATCAAGGAGCTGTTCCCCGACAACAAGCACACCCACCGCTGGCTGGACATGGCGCGCGAGCGCATCGCCTTCCAGGGCCTGCCCGCGCGCATCTGCTGGCTGGGCCTGGGCGAGCGCCATCTGGCGGGCCTGGCCTTCAACGAGATGGTGAAGAATGGCGACCTCAAGGCGCCGATCGTGATCGGCCGCGACCACCTGGACACCGGTTCGGTGGCCAGCCCCAACCGCGAGACCGAGAGCATGCGCGACGGCACCGACGCCGTGTCCGACTGGCCTCTGCTCAACGCCCTGCTCAACACCGCGGGCGGCGCGAGCTGGGTCAGCCTGCACCATGGCGGCGGCGTGGGCATGGGCTATTCGCAGCACTCGGGCATGGTCATCGTGGCCGACGGCAGCGAGGCCGCGGCCGAGCGCCTGGCGCGCGTGCTGGTCAACGACTGCGGCTCGGGCGTGATGCGCCATGCCGACGCGGGCTACGAGCAGGCCATCGCCACGGCCAAGAAGCATGGGCTGAAGCTGCCGATGGTCAAGTGAGGCCCGCGCACCGGAAGCAAGACATGGTGCTGCACCGCTTCGACCGGGCTGCCTTGCCCGCCACGCCCTGGAAGAACGGCGGCGGCGTGACGCGCGAGATCGCCTGCTGGCCGCCGGGCGCGGGTCTGGCCGACTTCGAGGCGCGCGTCAGCATCGCCAGCATCGCGGCCGACGGTCCGTTCTCGGTCTTCGCCGGCGTGGACCGCCAGATCCTGCTGCTCGACGGCGGCGGCGGCGTGCGGCTCAGCTCGCCCGACGGCGCTGTGGAGCATAGGCTCGACACAGCGCTGGCCCCGTTCGCCTTCGCCGGCGAGGCCGCGATCGAGGCCCGCCTGCTGGCCGGCGCGTCGAGCGACTTCAACCTCATGACGCGCCGCGCGGCGCTGCGCGCAGAGCTGCGCGTGCTGCGCGAGGCGGCCGAGCTGCCCGCCTGCCCGCAAGGCCTGCTGTTCGCGGCCCGGGGCGCCTGGCAGCTGCAGGCGCTGCATGGGGCCGCGGACCCGCAATCCCTGCAGCGCGGCCAGGGCCTGTGGTGGCATGCGGGCGGCCCGCGCTGGCAGCTCACACCCGTCACGGCGGACGCTGCCATGATCTCGGTGCAGCTCTGGCCCGCCTCTCCTTCTTCTTCGTGAGCGCGACATGAACCATTCCCAACATCCCTCGGCCGACGGCCTGTGGCAGCACCTCAGGCTCGCGCCCGGCGCCCTGGCCGGCGAGGCGCATTCCGAGGGCTTGGCGGACGCCGCCATCGTGGTGCGCCAGGGCCAGATCGCCTGGATAGGCGCCGGCGCCGCGCTGCCCGCGGTCTACGCCGGCCTGCCGCGCTTCGACGCTGGCGGCGCCCTGGTCACGCCGGGCCTGGTCGACTGCCACACCCACCTGGTCTACGGCGGCCAGCGCGCGAACGAGTTCGCGCTGCGCCTGGCCGGCGCCAGCTACGAGGAGATTTCGCGCGCCGGCGGCGGCATCGTTTCCACCGTGCGCGCCACGCGCGAGGCCAGCGAGGACCAGCTGTTCGAAAGCGCCTCGGCCCGCCTGCAGCCGCTGCTGGCCGAAGGCGTTTGCGCGATCGAGATCAAGTCGGGCTACGGCCTCGCGCTCGAGCATGAGCGCAAGCAGCTGCGCGTGGCGCGGCGCCTGGGCCAGGCCCATGGCCTCACGGTGCGCACCAGCTTCCTCGGCGCCCATGCCCTGCCGCCGGAATACGCGGGCCGCAGCGGCGACTACATAGACCTGGTGTGCCGCGATATGCTGCCGGCCCTGGCGGCCGAGGGCCTGATCGACGCGGTCGATGTATTCTGCGAGCGCATAGGCTTTTCGCTGGCCGAGACCGAGCAGGTGTTCCAGGCCGCGCAGGCTCTGGGCCTGCCGGTCAAGCTGCATGCCGAGCAGCTCTCCGACATGGGCGGCGCGGCGCTGGCGGCGCGCTACGGCGCGCTCTCCTGCGACCACATCGAGCATCTCTCCGCCCAGGGCATCGCGGCCATGAAGCAGGCCGGCAGCGTGGCCGTGCTGCTGCCCGGCGCCTACTACGCGCTGCGCGACACCCATCTGCCGCCGATCGAGGCCCTGCGCGAGGCCGGCGTGCCCATGGCGGTCGCTACCGACCACAACCCCGGCACCTCGCCCTGCCTGAGCCTGCTGCTCATGATGAACATGGCCTGCACCCTGTTCCGCCTGACCGTGCCCGAGGCCCTGGCCGGCGTCACGCGCCACGCGGCCCGCGCCCTGGGCCTGCAGGCCACGCATGGCGCGCTGGAGGCCGGCCGCCCCGCCAACTTCGTGCTCTGGGACCTGAAGGAAGCGGCCGAGCTGGCCTACTGGTTCGGCCAGCGCCCCATGCGCTGCGTGGTGCGTCAAGGCCGCATTGCGGAGGGCCGGCCATGAGTGGCGCCCTGTTCGCGGCCGACGCGCTGCTGCCCTCTGGCTGGGCGCGCGACGTGCTGTTGCGCTGGAACGACCAGGGCCGGCTCGCCGAGGTCCTGCCGGGCAGCGCCGCGCCTCAGGGCGTGGCGCGGGCGGTGGGCCCCGTGGTCCCCGGCCTGCCCAACCTGCACTCGCATGCCTTCCAGCGCGCCTTCGCCGGCCTGACCGAATACCGCGGCGCGGCCCAGGACAGCTTCTGGAGCTGGCGCCAGCTGATGTACCGCTTCGCCGCGCGCATCACGCCCGAGCAGCTCGAGGCCATCGCGACTTGGCTCTACGTCGAGATGCTCGAAGCCGGCTACACCGCGGTCTGCGAGTTCCACTACCTGCACCACGACAGCGACGGCCGGCCCTATGCCGACGACGCCACGCTGGCCCAGGCCCTGCTGCGCGCGGCGCAGCGCGCGGGCATAGGCCTGACCCTGCTGCCCGTGCTCTACCAGAGCAGCGGCTTCGGTGGCCAGGCGCCGCGCGCCGACCAGGCGCGCTTCATACGCGGCACCGACGACATGCTGGCCCTGCTGGCGCGGCTGGCGCCCGACTGCCGGGCCCAGGGCGCCCGACTGGGCCTGGCCCCGCACTCGCTGCGCGCCGTGCCGCCCGACAGCCTGGGCGAGGCGCTGGCCGGCCTGGCCGCGCTGGATGCCGGTGCGCCCATCCACATCCACATCGCCGAGCAGACCCAGGAAGTCGACGACTGCCTGGCCTGGAGCGGCCAGCGTCCCGTGGCCTGGCTGCTCGACCACGCGCCGGTCGACGCGCGCTGGTGCCTGGTCCATGCCACGCACATGACGCCCGAGGAATACGCCCAGGCCGCGCGCAGCGGCGCCGTGGCCGGCATCTGCCCCAGCACCGAGGCCAACCTGGGCGACGGCATCTTCGACATGGCGCGCTGGCAGCAGCTGGGCGGCGCCTGGGGCCTGGGCTCGGACAGCCATGCCTGCGTCAACGCGGCCGAGGAGATCATGCTGCTCGAGTACAGCCAGCGCCTGGCGCTGCGCCAGCGCAACGTGCTGGCCTCGGCGGCCCAGCCCCAGGTGGCCACGGCCATGACTCTGGCCGCTGTGGCCGGCGGCGCCCGGGCCGCGGGCCGCGAGCTGGCCGGCCTGGCGCCGGGCCAGCAGGCCGACTTCGTGGTGCTGGCCGCCGGCCACCTGGCCCTGGCCGGCCTGCCCGCGCCCGAGATGCTCTCGGCCCATGTGTTCGCGAGCTCGCGCGGCTCGGCGCTGGACGGCGTCTGGGTGGGCGGCCGCGAGCGGGCGCGTGCCGGCCGTCATGCGCTGCACGACGACGCGGCCCGGGCCTTCGTCGCCGCGCGCGCCCGCCTGCTGTCCGAATCACCGAACTGAACCCCGCTCATGCCCGCGATCACCACCGAACCGCCCTTCGTCCTGCACCGCGGCCATCGCCCGCTGCTGGTCTCCATTCCCCATGTGGGCACCCATGTGCCGCCGGCCATCGCCGCGCGCCTGAGCCCGGCCGCGCAGGCCCTGCCCGACACCGACTGGCATCTCGACCAGCTCTACGACTTCGCGCGCGAGCTGGGCGCCTCGGTGCTGCAGGCCACGCATTCGCGCTACGTGGTGGACCTGAACCGCCCGCCCGACGACCAGAACCTCTACCCGGGCCAGGACACGACGGGCCTGTGCCCGGTCGACAGCTTCGACAGGCAGCCGCTCTATGCCGCGGGCGATCCGCCCGACGCGGCCGAGATCGCGGCGCGGCGCGAGGCCATCTGGCAGCCCTACCATGCGGCCTTGCAGCAGGAGCTGGCGCGGCTGCGCGAGCAGCACGACAGCGTCGCGCTGTGGGACGCGCATTCGATACGTTCGGTGCTGCCGCGCTTCTTCGAGGGCCGCCTGCCCGACTTCAACCTCGGCACGGCCGACGGCGCCAGCTGCGACCCGGCCCTGGCCCGGGCGGTCCACCAGATTGCGCAGGATGCGCCGGGCTTCAGCGCCGTGCTCAACGGCC
Organism: Comamonadaceae bacterium 2FH; assembly: GCA_005503335.1. Taxonomy (GTDB): domain Bacteria; phylum Pseudomonadota; class Gammaproteobacteria; order Burkholderiales; family Burkholderiaceae_C; genus SCMQ01. The sequence goes on along the minus strand of SCMQ01000009.1, from coordinate 118,471 downwards.
GCTTCAAGGGTGGCTACATCACGCGCCAGTACGGCCGGCCGCAAGCAGGCGTGCAGGCGATCCAGCTCGAGATGACCCTCGGCAGCTACATGGGGGAAGCCCCGCCCTTTGCCTGGGACCCGGCGCGCGCCGCGCGCGTGCAGCCGCATCTGCGCGCCATGCTGGAGGCGGTGCTGGGCTTCGTCGAGCGCGGCTGAGCGCGCCGCTTCATAAGCAAAAAGGCTCCCGAGGGAGCCTTTGTCATGCCTGTGAGGGCTCAGTAGCCGCCGCCGTAGCCGCCACCGCCGCCGCCTTCACGACGGCCGCCGCCGCCGCGCGGGCCCGAGCCGTAGGGGCTGCGGAAGCCGCCGTCCTGGCCGCCACCGTAGCCGCCACCGCCGCCTTCACGACGGCCGCCACCACCACCACCGCCGCCGTAGCCGCCGCCACCACTGCGGCCACCGCCACCGCCGCCGTAGCCGCCACCACCACCGCCGAAACCACCGCCGCCGCTGCGCGGGGGACGGGCTTCCATGGGGCGGGCTTCGTTGACCACTACGCTGCGGCCGCCCAGGGGCTGGCCGTTCATGCCGTTGATGGCGGCTTGCGCCTCGGCGTCACTGCCCATTTCGACGAAGCCGAAGCCCTTGGAGCGGCCGGTGTCGCGCTCCATCATGACTTTGGCGCTGGTCACGGAACCGAACTGGCTGAAGGCCTGTTCGAGGTCGCCGTCACGCACCGAGTAAGGCAGGTTGCCGACGTAGAGTTTGTTGCCCATGCAAGGGACTCCTAAAAACACATAAACAAAGCGATGGAGTCCCGAAAACGCATTCAACAAACCGCAGAACACCGTAAGGAAGCGAGACTGAGCTGCGCACCGCAAACTTTGGCGCGGGCACTGGAACCTGCGCCGGGTCATTATGCGCCATACCGTACGGGCTTTTGCAAGTGTTTTTTGCGCCAAAGTGTTGGGGAAAACCAGCATCGGCATGAAAAAAGGGCCCGCAGGCCCTTTTCAGTTCGGATATCGACGCAGGGCTCAGTAGCCGCCGCGGCCGCCGCCACCGTAGCCGCCACCACTGCGGCCACCGCCGCCGTAGCCGCCACCACCACCGCCGCCAAAGCCGCCGCCACCGCTGCGCGGGGGGCGCGATTCCATCGGGCGGGCTTCGTTGACCACCAGGTTGCGGCCACCCATGTTCTGGCCGTTCATGCCCTTGATGGCGGCTTGCGCCTCGGCATCGCTGCCCATTTCGACAAAGCCGAAGCCCTTGGAGCGGCCGGTGTCGCGCTCCATCATGACCTTGGCGCTGGAGACATTGCCGAACTGGCCGAAGGCCTGGGCCATGTCAGAGTCGCTGAAAGAATAGGGCAGGTTGCCCACGTAAAGTTTGTTGCCCATGGAAGGGACTCCTCAAGAGATGCAAAAACGCGATGGAGTCCGCTTTACGCCGTCAACAAATCCGTGAATCTTATGGAACGCGAAACTGACCAAAACACCGCAATCATGTGCGGCTGTTTAGAGCGACACTCTCGCATTATGCGCCACATGTCGCCTGTGTGGTTTTACCAGCTCGCTTCGCGCTCCGGCGTGGCACTGATCTTGTGGATGCTGAGGTCGGCGCCGTCGAACTCCGCCTCCTGGCTCAGCCTGAGGCCCAGCGTCGCCTTGAGCAGGCCGTAGACCAGGAAGCCGCCGGCCAGCGCCCAGGCCAGGCCCAGGCCCGTGCCCAGCAGCTGCGCGCCCAGGCTCACGCCGCCGAGGCCGCCCAGCGCGGGGCTGCCGAACAGGCCGGCCGCCACGCCGCCCCAGGCGCCGCACAGGCCGTGCAGCGGCCACACGCCCAGCACGTCGTCGATCTTCCAGCGGTTCTGCGTCAGCGTGAACATGACCACGAACAGGGCGCCTGCCACCGCGCCCACCGCCAGTGCCCCCAGCGGGTGCATCAGGTCCGAGCCGGCGCAGACCGCGACCAGGCCTGCCAGCGGGCCGTTGTGCACGAAGCCGGGGTCGTTCCTGCCCAGCAGCAGGGCGGCCAGGGTGCCGCCCACCATGGCCATCAGCGAGTTCACGGCGACCAGGCCGGAGATCTTGTCCAGGGTCTGGGCGCTCATCACGTTGAAGCCGAACCAGCCCACGGTCAGGATCCAGGCGCCCAGCGCCAGGAAGGGGATGTTGGACGGCGGGTGGGCCGACATGGCGCCGTCCTTGCGGTAGCGGTTGCTGCGCGCGCCCAGCAGCAGCACAGCCGGCAACGCAATCCAGCCGCCCACGGCATGCACCACCACCGAACCCGCGAAGTCGTGGAATTCGGCGCCGGTCTGGGCCTTGAGCCAGGCCTGCACACCGAAATGCTGGTTCCAGGCGATGCCTTCGAAGAAGGGGTAGACGAAGCCTACGATGACCGCGGTGGCCAGCAGCTGCGGCCAGAAGCGCGCGCGCTCGGCGATGCCGCCCGAGACGATGGCGGGGATCGCGGCAGCAAAGGTCAGCAGGAAGAAGAACTTCACCAGCTCGTAGCCGCTCTTGGCCGCCAGCTGCTCGGCGCCGACGAAGAAATGCGTGCCGTAGGCCACGCCGTAGCCGACCAGGAAATACGCCACGGTCGAGACCGAGAAGTCGACCAGGATCTTGACCAAGGCGTTGACCTGGTTCTTCTTGCGCACGGTGCCGAGCTCCAGAAAGGCGAAACCGGCATGCATGGCCAGCACCATGATGCCGCCTAGCAGTATGAACAGGGCATCCGCGCCCTGTTTGAGTGCTTCCATAAGGTCCTCTGAGATTGAATTGATCTGTATTGGTGCTTTTTTCGCCGATTTCTCGGGAATGCACCAAAACAAAGCAAGAATCGCGCCAATTCTGGGCGATGCATTGCGCTAAAATCGCGCCTGTCATTGGGGAGTAGCCTCCCTTCGAATCCGAGAGGGGTTTGCGTCAACAGACTTGTCTGCCTGCGGCGGACATGGCGCAAACAGGCTCTACGGACTTGGCGAGACCTTTGACTGCGCAGCCTCCACTGCCCCTTGCGGGCCGGGCCGGAGATGCCGCGCGGTCATTGGTTTTGTGCTCACGGTCCGGCCCGGCCCCGCCATCCATGCAAGCCTTTCTCGTCTCCACCGGCCTCGTCGCGCTCGCTGAAATGGGCGACAAGACGCAGCTGCTCTCGCTGCTGCTGGCCGCGCGCTTTCGCAAGCCCTGGCCCATCGTGCTCGGCATCCTGGTCGCCACCCTGGCCAACCACGCGCTCGCGGGCGCGCTGGGCACCTGGGTCACGCGCTTGATGGGGCCCGAGCTGCTGCGCTGGGTGCTGGGCGGCTCCTTCCTCGCCATGGCGGTCTGGATGCTGATCCCCGACAAGCTCGACGAAGGCGAGGGCGGCAACGCGCCGCGCCTGGGCGTGTTCGGCACCACGCTGCTGGCCTTCTTCCTGGCCGAGATGGGCGACAAGACCCAGGTCGCCACCGTGATGCTGGCCGCGCAGTACCAGGCCTGGGTCTGGGTGGTGGCCGGCACCACCCTGGGCATGATGCTGGCCAACGCGCCGGTGGTCTGGCTGGGCGACGCGATCACGCGGCGCGTGCCGATCCGCGTGGTGCATCTGGCCTCGGCCGCCGTCTTCGCCGGCCTGGGCGCGTTCGCGCTGCTGGCCTGATCGCCCTATGGGGCCGCCTGCTGGCCGCGCCGGTAGATCAGGTGGTAGCTCAGGCCCACCCCCAGGCTGCCGCCGACCAGGTTGCCGGCGATCACCGGACCCAGGTTGGCAGCGAAGCCGCCCCAGCTCACCAGTGCCTGGCCGGGCAGAACGGGGTCGGCCTGCTGGATCAGCAGGGCCAGCGGGAACAGGTACATGTTGGCGATGCTGTGCTCGAAGCCGGCCGCCACGAAGGCGCTGATCGGGAACACGATGGCCACGGCCTTGTCGACCACGCTGCGCCCGGCCATGGCCATCCAGACCGCCATGCAGACCAGCACGTTGCACAGCACGCCGCGACAAAAGGCCTGCAGGGCCGGCAGCTCCTGCTTGGCCAGCGCGATCTTGAGTACCGTGCGGCCGATCGCGCCCTCGTTCATCGCGGTGTGGCCGCTGGCGAACACCAGCAGCGCAAGCGCCGCCGCACCCGCGAGATTGGCCAGGCTGACCAGGGTCCAATTGCGCAGCACCTCGGCCGTGCCGATCTTGCCGTCGGCCCAGGCCATGACCAGCAGGTTGTTGCCGGTGAACAGCTCGGCGCCGGCCACCACCACCAGCAGCAGGCCGAGCGAGAACACCAGGCCGCCCAGCCACTGGCCCGCGGCGTAGCCCAGCGTGGCGTCCGACTTGACCAGCACGAAGCCCAGCGCCCCCAGGCCGATGAACACGCCGGCCAGCACGCCCAGCATCAAGAGCGGCAGCGTGGCCAGGCGTGCCTTGGCCACGCCCACGGATTCGACGCGCAGCGCGACCTCGCGCGGCGCATAGGCATCGGAGCCGTACAGCTCGGACATCGGCTTTCCCTTCATTGGCCGCACCGCGGCTTGCACGTATACTAGCTGCAGCGCCGATTTGCTCCAGCTTGCGGGCGCGCCGCGTCGGGGAGGATTTCCATCCCCGACGCGGCGAAAACAGCTAAAGAGGGACCCGTAGCCCGGTGTCGCTTCTTTGGCGTCACCGGGTTTTTTCTTGTCATGATCGTCACACCGCAGTCCATGAGTTTCGACGCGCCGCTGGCTCTGCAAAGCGGCGCATCGATACGCGGCTACTCACTGGCCTACGAGACCTACGGCCATCTCAACGCCGACCGCTCCAACGCCGTGCTGATCTGCCACGCGCTCAACGCATCGCACCACGTGGCTGGCCGCTACGAAGGCCAGGCCCGCTCCGAGGGCTGGTGGGACAACATGATCGGCCCGGGCAAGCCGGTCGACACGGACCGCTTCTTCGTGATCGGCGTGAACAACCTGGGCTCCTGCTTCGGCTCCACCGGGCCCATGCACCAGAACCCCGGGACCGGCAAGGCCTGGGGCGCCGATTTCCCGGTGGTCACGGTGGAGGACTGGGTCAACGCCCAGGCGCGCCTGCTCGACGCCCTGGGCATCCAGCAACTGGCGGCCGTGATGGGCGGCAGCCTGGGCGGCATGCAGGCCCTGTCCTGGACCCTGCAGCACCCCGAGCGCGTGCGCCACGCCGTGGTGGTGGCCAGCGCGCCCAACCTCACGGCCGAGAACATCGCCTTCAACGAGGTGGCGCGCCGTGCCATCGTGACCGACCCCGACTTCCACGGCGGGCATTTCTACGAGCACGGCGTGATCCCGAAGCGCGGCCTGCGCATCGCGCGCATGATCGGCCACATCACCTACCTGAGCGACGACGTGATGAACGAGAAGTTCGGTCGCAGTCTCAGGGCCCCCACGCTCCCCGCTGCGCGTGGTTCGCTGCCCCCCGAGGGGGCTGGTCCGGCTAGGGGCGGCCCGTCGCCGGACCTGCGCGACTATTTGTATACGACGCAGGACGTGGAGTTCCAGATCGAGAGCTACCTGCGCTACCAGGGCGACAAGTTCAGCGAGTACTTCGACGCCAATACCTACCTCTTGATCACGCGCGCGCTCGACTACTTCGACCCGGCGCGCGCCCATGGCGGCGACCTGACGGCCGCGCTGGCCCAGGCGGTCTGCAAGTTCCTGGTCGTCAGCTTCACCACCGACTGGCGCTTCTCCCCGGCGCGCAGCCGCGAGATCGTCAAGGCCCTGGTAGCCAACCGGCGCGAGGTCAGCTATGCCGAGATCGACGCGCCGCATGGCCACGACGCCTTCCTGCTCGACGACCCGCGCTACCTCGAGGCGGTGCGCGCCTACTTCGCGAACATGGAGGTGAGCGCCGCCGGGCCGTCCCAAGGTGCGAAGGCCCCCTCGGGGCCGGGCCTAAGCGTGATGCCTCGGGACGTGCATAGCGCAGGCCCGGCAGGGGCTCGCTTCGCTGTACAGCTGCGCGCACGGACGCTGCGCGAGCCCAGCGCAGTACACGGAGTGACCAGCGTGGGGGCCCGTACATCATGAGTGACTTGCTGATCATGCAGTCGATCGCCCGGCTGGTGCCGGAGGGCGCGCGCGTGCTCGACCTGGGCTGCGGCGACGGCGCCATGCTGGACCTCTTGCAGCGAGAGCGCGGCTGCAGCGGCTACGGCATCGAACTCAGCGACACCGACCTGCTGGCCTGCGTGCGGCGCGGCGTCAACGTGATCCAGCTCAACCTGGACCAGGGCCTGTCCATGTTCGGCGACCAGAGCTTCGACGTGGTGCTGCAGATCGATACCCTGCAGCACCTGCGCAACACCGAGACCATGCTGCGCGAGACTGCGCGCGTGGGCCGCATCGGCATCGTGGCCTTCCCCAACTTCGCGCACTGGCCCAACCGGCTCAGCATCCTGCAGGGCCGCATGCCCGTGACCAAGCGCCTGCCCTACCAGTGGTACGACACGCCCAACATCCGCGTCGGCACCTTCACCGACTTCGAGGTGCTGGCGCGCAAGAACGGCCTGCATGTGCTCGACGCCTTCGGCCTGCAGGAGGGCCGCGAGCTGCGGCGCTGGCCCAATCTGCGCGCCGGCACGGCGGTGTTCAAGCTGCAGCGCGGCTGAGAGGCATGGCCCCCACGCTCGGCACTGGCGTGTCCTCGCTGGCCCCCCGAGGAGGCCTTCGCGCCTGGGGGCGGCCCGAGTCACTCGCCGGCGGTGCCGGGCGCGAATTCCTTCTCGTGCATCCATGCCGCGTGCTTGGGGGCGCGCTTGGTGCGGCTCCATTCCTCGAGCATGTCCCACTTGACCTCGTCTAGCCGCTGGTGCATCCCGGGCGTGCCCGTGTTGGCCGCCAGCTCGAGGCGGTGGCCGTTGGGGTCGAAGAAGTAGATCGACTTGAAGAGGGTGTGGTCGGTCGGGCCCACGACGGGGATGCCGGCCGCCTCCAGGCGCGCCTGGGTGGCCTCCAGCGTGGCCGGGCTGTCGACCTCGAAGGCGATGTGCTGCACCCAGTCCGGCGTGTTGGGGTCGCGGCCCATGGGCGGCGAGTTCGGGATCTCGAAGAAGGCCAGGATGTTGCCGCCGCCCGCGTCGAGGAACAGGTGCATGTAGGGGTCGGGCGTGTGGGTCGAGGGCACCTGGTCTTCGGCGATCGCGAGCACGAAGTCCATGTTCAGGTGCTTGACGTACCAGTCCACGGTTTGCTTGGCGTCCTTGCAACGGTAGGCGACATGGTGGATCTTGCTGATTTTCATGAGGGGCTCCTTGGGTCTGGGGGCGATGGGGTGGGGTGTTCAGGCGGCGGCGCGCGCCAGGCGCAGGGCCTCGCGCAGCACGGCCAGGTCGCCGACGTGGTTGGCCAAGAGCAGGATCAGGCGCGCGTTGACGCGCTCGCTCTGCTCGTCGCTGAGCTCGCGGTGGGTCTCGATCAGGGCCTCGTAGAAATCGTCGCCGGGCGTGAAGTCGCGGAAGTAGCGCCGGCCGGCCTCGTGGAAGTTGGGCGCCAGGTTCAGTGCGGCAGCCGGCGCGGCCTCGCGCTGGCTCAGGGGGGCGTTCATCGTGGCTCTCCTTCGGTTCAGGCGTTGCAGGTGGCGCGTGCCAGGGCGGCGCGCACGCGGTCCGCGTCCAGGCTGCGCCAGCGCGCGGCCACATGCTGGTCCGGGCGGGCCAGGTAGCCGCTGCGGGGGTGCGCGTCGTAGCGCCGTGCGATCAGGCCATCGCGGTCGACCAGCACCGCGAAGCCCTCGACCTCGGCCGGGCAGGGCGAGACCAGCAGCGGCTCGACCGCGATCGCGCCCTGGGCCAGCGACTGCAGCGCCGCGCGGTCGGCGCCGGACAGGCGGCCTTGGGCATCCAGGAAATGCAGGCACTGGAAGCGGTTGCCGAGCTGGTCCAGCAGCCAGCCGTCCTGGCCTTCTCGCGCGATCGGTGCGTCGTCCATGGGCGCGCCGGGCACCATGTCGCCGGCGAACGGCTCCTGGTCGGGCGTGTTGAGCGGTGAATCGGTCAGGAAGGCCGGCACCGAGAGCCGGCCCGAGTTGACCAGCTTGCGCGCGAAGGCATGCTCGCGCGCCAGGTCCAGCACCGCGTTGCGGAAGCTCCGGCTGGCGCGGCTCTTGGGCGTGATGAAGTCGGTCGAGCGGGTGGAGTTCAGCAGGTTCTCGTCGGCCGCGAACTCGCGCTCGGCGGCGTAGCTGTCGAGCAGGCGCTCGGGCGCCTGGCCGGCCTGCACCAGGCGCAGCTTCCACATCAGGTCGTCCGTGTCCTGGAAACCCGAGTTGGCGCCGCGCGCGCCGAAGGGCGAGACCTGGTGCGCGGCATCGCCGACGAACAGGAGGCGGCCATGGCGGAAGTCCTTCATGCGCCGGCACTGGAAGGTGTAGATGCTCACCCATTCGAGCTCGAAGGGCCGCGCGTCGCCCAGCATGGCCTGGATGCGCGGGATCACCTTCTCGGGCTTCTTCTCCTGCTCGGGGTCGGCGTCCCAGCCGAGCTGGAAGTCGATGCGCCAGACCTTGTCGGCCTGCTTGTGCAGCAGCACGCTCTGGCCCGGGTGGAAGGGCGGGTCGAACCAGAACCAGCGCTCGGCCGGGTAATCGGCCTGCATGATCACGTCGGCGATCAGGAAGCGGTCCATGAAGATGCGGCCCTCGATGTCCAGGCCCAGCTGGCGCCGGATAGCGCTGCGCGCGCCGTCGGCCACCAGCAGCCAGTCGGCCTCGATCTCGAACCGGCCGTCGGGCGTCTCCACGGTCAGCCGCGCGTGGTCGGCCTGGGGCTGGACCGAGATCAGCTTGTGCTGCCAGCGGATGTCGGCGCCGAGCTCCAGCGCCCGCACGATCAGCATTTCCTCCAGGTGGTACTGCTGCAGGTTGATCATGCCGGGCCGCTTGTGGCCGGGCTCGGGCACCAGGTTGAACTGGTAGACCTCCTGCTCGTTGAGGAAGGTGCGGCCCACGTTCCAGCTCACGCCCTTGGCGCAGGCGGCCTCGCCCACGCCCAGGCGGTCCAGGATCTCGAGCGCGCGCTTGGCGTAGCAGACCGCGCGCGAGCCGACCGAGACGGTCTTGTCCTCGTCCAGCAGCAGCACGGGCAGGCCTTGCAGGCGCGCGTCTATGGCGGCGGCCAGGCCCACGGGGCCGGCGCCGACCACGATCAGCGGGCGGCGCTGCGGCGGGCTGGACTGCAGGTCCGTGGGCGGACGGTAGGGGTAGGTTGGATTGATGTAGGTACCCATCAGAGGTCTCCGGCTCGGTTTTTGGCGCGGATGCGCCAGTGAAAACTTTAATTTACTATAGAGAAACGAATTTACCTAATCGAAATTAAAGTGGTGTGGTCGACCGTTTGATCTGGATCAACCCTGGCCGCGCTGGGATTTCGCCGCGTCGGGAACACAGGCTCCCGACCTGGCCAGGACGGTGTCCCGTCCAAGTGCTGGCGGGCTGATGGAGGTTTCTCCACGGGCACCACGCGCCCGCCCCGCAGCGTTTCCTTTGCCGAAGCCCTGCGCTTCTGCCTCAAGCTCGGCTTCATCGGCTTCATCGGCTTCGGTGGCCCGGCCGGTTGGGCATGAGGCAGGGCCGGGCGCGGGTATTCCGCAGCATGCAGGCGCCGTCGCATGGGTTAAATTCGTATGATGACTTTAGAGTGCCTCGCATGAACGCCCGCTTTCAGTCCATCACGCCGGGCGCGCGCCTGTCCGACCAGGTCGCCGACGCGCTGGGCACCGAGATCCGTTCCGGCCGGCTGGCCGTCGGCGCCAAGCTGCCGACCGAGCAGGAACTGGCCGGGCAGTTCTCGGTCAGCCGCACCGTGGTGCGCGAGGCGGTGTCGCGGCTCAAGTCCCTGGGCCTGGTCGATTCGCGCCAGGGCAGCGGTGTCTATGTACGCGACGCCGGCTTTTCACCGCTGAACTTCGACGCGCGCTACGCCGGCTCGCGCGAGGCCGTGATCCAGATGGTCGAGGTGCGGCGCGCGCTCGAGGGCGAGGTGGCCGCGCTGGCGGCCCAGCGCCGCAATCCTGAGGACCTGCTGCGCCTGCGCCAGGCCATAGCGGCCCTGGAGATGGCGGTGCAGGCCGGCGGCGACGGGGTCGAGGAGGACGTGCGCTTTCACCGCGCCATCGCCGAGGCCACGGGCAACCCCTTCCTGATGGACACGCTGCAGTACCTGGGCCAGTTCCTGCGCGGCGTGACCCAGGTGACGCGGGCCAACGAGGCGCGGCGCGCCGATTTCGCGCGCCAGGTCAGCGAGGAGCATGTGCTGATCCTGCAGGCCATAGAGGCCGGCGACCCGGACCGCGCCCGCCAGGCGGCGGCGGGCCACATGAGCAATGCCATAGGCCGCATCCGCCAGGCCGACCCGGCCTTCTGGCAGCAGGAGGGCGCCGAGCTCGCGAGCCCGCTGCTGGCAGCCCGGCCCGGCAGCGCGCGGCCCTGAGCCCTCGCCTGGCCTGGGGCTAAGGGATAGCCCTGATGGGTTCGCTCGGCTAAATTTGTATGATAACCATATCAATACACGCTGACGGGTGTGCGTCCGGGGCGCGCCCGCCCAGGCGTCGTCGGTGGCCGGCGGCGCCACACCCTGTCCGGCCTCTCAAGGAGTTTTGACATGCAACCCAGCATCGGCCTGATCGGCCTCGGCGCCATGGGTGGCGGCATGGCGCAGTCGCTGCGCCGCGCCGGCCACGCCCTTCATGTCTACGACGTTCGTGCCGAGGTGGCCCAGGCCTTCGCCCAGGACGGCGGTACGGCCTGCGCCACGCTGGCCGAGCTCGGCGCGGCCAGCGACGTGGTGGTCTCGGTGGTGGTCAACGCCGCCCAGACCGAGAGCGTGCTGTTCGGCAGCGCCGGGCAGCCGGGCTGCGCGGCCAGCATGAAGCCCGGCAGCGTGTTCGTGATGTGTTCCACCGTGGATCCGAACTGGTCGATCGCGCTGGAGGCGCGCCTGGCCGAGCTCGGCATCCTCTACATCGACGCGCCGATCTCGGGCGGCGCGGCCAAGGCCGCCAGTGGCCAGATGACCATGATGAGCTCGGGCCGTCCCGAGGCCTATGCCCTGGCCGAGCCGGCGCTCAACGCCATGGCCGCCAAGGTCTACAAGCTGGGCGAGCGCGCGGGCGCGGGCAGCAAGGTCAAGATCATCAACCAGCTCCTGGCCGGCGTGCACATCGCGGCGGCGGCCGAGGCCATGGCCCTGGGCCTGCGCGAGGGCGTGGACGCGGCGGCGCTGTACGAGGTCATCACCCACAGCGCGGGCAACAGCTGGATGTTCGAGAACCGCATGGCCCATGTGCTGGCGGCCGACTACCGGCCGCTGTCGGCGGTCGACATCTTCGTCAAGGACCTCGGCATCGTGCTCGACGTGGCGCGTGCCAGCAAGTTCCCGCTGCCGCTGTCGTCCACGGCGCACCAGATGTTCATGCAGGCCTCGACCGCGGGCTTCGCGCGCGAGGACGACAGCGCCGTGATCAAGATCTTCCCGGGCATCGAATTGCCACAGCCGCCGGCCCAGGCCGAATGAGGCGACACTGGCCATCACCGCTCCCTTTCCCATTCCTTCTCGAGACAAGCCCATGAACATCCTGATCACCGGCGGCTGCGGCTTCCTCGGCGCCCGCCTGGCCCGCACCCTGCTGCAGCAGGGCAGCCTGTCGCTGGCCGGCGCCGCGCCGCGTGCCATCAACCGCATCACCCTGGCCGACCGCGTGGCCCCGCCCGAGGACCTGCGCGCCGACCCGCGCATCGCGAGTGCCGAAGGCGACCTGCTCGAGCTGATCGCCAGTGGCCAGGGCCTGCCGGCCGACACCGACCTGGTGTTCCACCTCGCGGCCGCGGTCAGCGGCGAATGCGAGGCCGACTTCGACCTCGGCATGCGCAGCAACCTCGAGGCCACCCAGGTCCTGCTGCAGGCCTGCCGCGCCCTGGGCAGCAAGCCGGTGCTGGTGTTCTCCAGCTCGGTCGCGGTGTTCGGCGACTCGCCCGAGCAGCCGCTGCCGCCGGTCATCACCGACACCACCCTGCCCACGCCGCAGAACAGCTACGGCATCCAGAAGTTCATCGGCGAGCAGCTGGTGGCCGACTGCACGCGCAAGGGCTTCGTGCGCGGGCGCAGCGTGCGCCTGATGACGGTCTCGGTGCGTCCGGGCCGGCCCAACGCGGCGGCCTCGAGCTTTCTCAGCGGCATGCTGCGCGAGCCCCTGGCCGGCCAGCGCGCCACCTGCCCGGTGCCGCCCGACACCGCCGTGGCCCTGTCCTCGCCGGGCAACACGGTGGCCGGCCTGATCCGCGCGGCGACCGCCTCGGACGGCGAATGGGGCGCGCGCACCGCGGTCAACCTGCCGGCGCTCACGATCACGGTGCGCGAGATGGCCCAGGCGCTCGAGCGCGTGGCCGGCCCGGCCGCCACCGCCCTGATCGCCTGGCAGCCCGACGCCCAGATCGCCAAGATCGTCACCAGCTGGCCCAGCCGCATCCAGGCCACTCGCGCTAAAGGCCTGGGGCTTGAGGCCGACGCCAGCTTCGAGGCCATCATCCGCGCCTACGCGCAGGAGAACCCCGACGCGGTCAAGCTGGAAGTCAGGGGCTGAGCATGGGCGCAGGCATCCTCCTGGGCTGCATCGCCGACGACTTCACCGGCGCCAGCGACCTGGCCAACAACCTGGTGCGCGCCGGCATGCGCGTGGTCCAGACCATAGGCGTGCCCGAGGGGCCCCTCAGCGTCGAGGTCGACGCCGTGGTGGTGGCGCTCAAGTCGCGCACCATCGCGCCCGAGCAGGCCGTGGCTCAGTCCCTCGAAGCCCTGGCCTGGCTGCAGGCCCAGGGCGCGCGCCAGATCTACTTCAAGTACTGCTCCACCTTCGACAGCACGCCGCAGGGCAACATCGGCCCCGTGACCGAGGCGCTGATGGACGCGCTGGGCTGCGACTTCACCATCGCCACCCCGGCCTTCCCCGACAACGGCCGCACCGTGTTCAAGGGCTATCTGTTCGCCGGCGATGTGCTGCTGAGCGAGAGCGGCATGCAGAACCACCCGCTCACCCCCATGACCGACCCCAACCTGGTGCGCGTGCTGCAGGCGCAGACCCGGCGCAAGGTGGGCCTGATCGACTACCGGGCGGTGAGCCAGGGCGCCGATGCGGTGCGCGCGCGCATCGCCGAGCTGCGCGAACAGGGCGTGGGCATGGCCATCGTCGACGCGGTCTCGAACGAGGACCTGCTGCGCATGGGCCCGGCGCTCAAGGAGCTGCCGCTGCTGACCGCCGGCTCGGGCGTGGCGATTGGCCTGCCGGCCAACTTCGGCGTCGCGCCCTCGCCCCAGGCCAGCCGTCTGCCGCCCGCGGGCGGCCTGCAGGCCGTGGTCTCGGGCAGCTGCTCGCTGGCCACCAACCGCCAGGTGCTGGACTTCATCAAGTCCGGCCGGCCCGCGCTGGCCATAGACCCCTTGCGCATCTCGGCCGGCGTGGACGTGGCCGCCGAGGCCCTGGCCTGGGCCGAGCCGCTGCTCGAGAGTGGGCCGGTGCTGGTCTATGCCACCGCCGACCCCGCCGCCGTCAAGGCCGTGCAGGGCCAGCTCGGCGTCGAAGAGGCGGGCGCCATGGTCGAGCGCTGCATCGCGGCGATCGCGCGCGGCCTGGTGCAGCGCGGCGTGCGCCAGCTGGTGGTGGCGGGCGGCGAGACCTCGGGCGCCTGCGTGCAGGCGCTGAGCATCGCCCAGCTGCAGATCGGCCCGCAGATCGACCCCGGCGTGCCCTGGTGCCATGCGCAGTCTGTTGCGTCCGGTGGCGAGGGCCTGCACCTGACGCTCAAGTCCGGCAACTTCGGCAGCGACGACTTCTTCACCAAGTCCTTCAAAATGCTGCAGGCATGAACGAGACACAAGCCCGCGAAGAGATCTGCCGCGTCGGCCGCAGCCTGTTCGAGCGCGGCTACGTGCATGCCACGGCCGGCAACATCAGCCTGCGGCTGGACGACGGCTTCCTGATCACGCCCACCGACGCCTGCCTGGGCCGGCTCGACCCCGCGCGCCTGGCGCGCCTGGACGCCAACGGGCAGCAGCTCGGCGGCGACCGCGCGAGCAAGACCCTGGCCCTGCACCGCCAGATCTACGACGCGGCCCAGCGCTTCGACCCCGGCACCCGCTGCGTGATCCACACCCACAGCACGCACTGCGTGGCGCTGACGCTGCGCGCCCAGGGCGAGGAATTGCTGCCGGCGCTCACGCCCTATTTCGTGATGAAGGTCGGCCATGTGCCGCTGATTCCCTACCACCGCCCCGGCGACCCGGCCGCCGCGGCCCTGGTGGCCGAGACCATCGCGCGCTACGGCGAGCGCGGCGCGCCCATCCGCGCGGTGATGCTCGAGCGCCTGGGACCCAATGTCTGGCACGACAGCCCGGCCGCCGCCATGGCCACGCTGGAGGAGCTCGAGGAGACCGCGAGGCTGCTGTGCCTGAGCCCTTCGCCGCCCGCCCCGCTGGACGAGGCGCAGATCGAGGAGCTGCGCCGGAGCTTCGGCGCGCGCTGGTAAGCCCGCGCGCGCCTTCCATCGACCCGTCTTCCAAGGACAACCCATGCCCAAGTTCGCTGCCAACCTGTCCATGATGTACCCCGAGCTGCCCTTCCTCGACCGCTTCGAGGCGGCGGCCAAGGACGGCTTCCGGGCCGTCGAATACCTGTTTCCCTACGCCTTCGCCAGGGAGGAACTGGCCGCGCGCCTCAAGGCCCATGGCCTTCAGCAGGTGCTGTTCAACGCCCCGCCCGGCGGCACCGACGCCGCGTCCATCGACGCGGCCTGGGCCGGCGGCATGCGCGGCACGGCCTGCCTGCCCGGCCGCGAGGCCGAGTTCCGCGCCGGCGTGGCGCTGGCCCTGGACTACGCCGAGGCGCTGGCCTGCCCGCGCATCCACCTGATGGCCGGCCTGCTGCCGGCCGACCGCACGCGCGAGGAGCTGCGCCCCACCTATGTCGCCAACCTGCGCTGGGCCGCGGACCAGGCGGCCCGGCGGGGCCGCGAGGTGCTGATCGAGCCGATCAACCTGCGCGACATCCCGGGCTTCTTCCTGAACCGCCAGGACCAGGCCCATGCCATCGTGGCCGAGGTCGGCGCGCCCAACCTCAAGGTGCAGATGGACCTCTACCACTGCCAGATCGTCGAGGGCGACGTGGCCATGAAGATCCGCCAGTACCTGCCCAGCGGCGCCGTGGGCCACCTCCAGATCGCCGGCGTGCCCGAGCGCCACGAGCCCGACATCGGCGAGCTCAACTACCCCTACCTGTTCGGCGTGATCGACGAGGTGGCCGCCGCCTGCGGCTGGGACGGCTGGCTGGGCTGCGAGTACAAGCCGCGCCAGGGCGGCCAGGCCGGCGGCACCTCGGCCGGCCTGGGCTGGATGCAGGCCTGGCGCTGACGCGCGGGATTGAGTTGCGGGGCCGGGTGTGAAACACTGGGCCCATGGATGACGGCGCAGGCAAGAAGACGGCCTTTGTTCTGGCCGGTGGCGGCAGCTTCGGCGCGGTGCAGGTCGGCATGCTGCGCGCCCTGGTCGCGCATGGCCTGAGGCCTGACCTGGTGGTCGGCTCCTCGGTGGGCGCGATCAACGGCGCCTACTTCGCCGGCGCGCCCCATGCGCGCGGCGTGGCGCAGCTCGAGGCGATCTGGCGCAGCCTGGATCGGCGCGAGGTCTTTCCCCTGGCCTGGCGCGACGTGTTCGGCGTGGTGGGCGGCCGGCGCAGCTTCGCCATCGACCCCACGGGCCTGCGCCGCCTGTGCGAGCGCTGCCTGCCCTACCAGCGGCTGGAGCAGGCGCAGCTGCCGCTGCATGTGGTGGCGACCGACCTGCTGGGCGGCGGCACGGTGCGCCTGTCGGAGGGGCCGGCGGTCGACGCCATCATGGCCAGCAGTGCGATCCCGGTGGTGTTTCCGCCGGTACGCCTCGCCGGGCGCTACCTGATAGACGGCGCGATCACCGGCAACACGCCGATCAGCACGGCGGTCGAACTCGGCGCGCAGCGCGTGATCGTATTGCCCACGGGCTTTGCCTGCATGCTCGACGCCCCGCCGGCCAGCGCGGTGGCCAGCGCCCTGCACGCCGTGACCCTGCTGATCGCGCACCAGCTGGCGCTGGAGTTCGAGCGCCACCGCGAGCAGGCCGAGATCATCACCGTGCCGCCGCTGTGTCCGCTGACCACCTCGCCCTACGATTTCTCGCGCGCCGGCGAACTGATAGAACGCGCGGCCGAGCAGACCGAGCGCTGGCTGGCGCGCGGCGGCCTGACGCGCCAGCGCATGCCGCGCGCGCTGATGGCGCACTTTCACTGATCGGGCGGGCACGCCCGGCGCTTCACCAGCTGCGCAGGCGGCCGGTGTCTAGGTGCACGAACTGCTCGCGCGCGTAGAAGCCGACCCCGCCGCCGCGCAGCGAGAGGGCGGCATCGCGCAGCTCGGCCAGCGGCAGGTCGGTGATGCGGATGTCGATGGCCTTGCCGTCCATGTGCAGGCTGCGCTGGGCCACGCCGCCGCCGCGCGTGCTGCGCAGCCGGCTGTTGGTGGCCGGGCAGCGGTAGCCCGAGATGACCTGGAACCAGGGCTCGCCGCCCAGGGTCTGCTTGACGCAGTGCAGCAGGTCGAACAGCTGGGGGTCTATAGTGCCGACCTCGCCCGAGTAATGGTCGCGCAGGAAGCGGTTCAGGCGGCCCAGCGACTCGGGCAGGTAGTCGTCGCCCAGGGCATAGACCAGGGAGAGGCGCTCGCCGGTGTGGGCATGGCTCAGGCTCAGGCTGCGCGCGTCCGGGCGCGCGGCCAGGGCGGGCAGCGCCAGCGGCAGGGCGCTGCCGGCCAGCGCCAGGCGCATGCCCTGGCGCAGGAAGCGGCGGCGGGAGGGGGTGGTCGGCAGGCTGGGCACGCAGTGGATTCTGGCAGCAATCCTCATGGCGTGCCGGGCTGCGGGGCCATGGGCCCAGCGGGTCGGGGGCGGGCGCGCAGCGCCTCGTCGAGCAGGCGGTCATGGCCGTACAGGTCGGGGAAGAAGAACACCCGTCCGTCCTGCCGCACCAGGGTGGTGCTGTAGGCGATCACCACCGGCACCGGGTCTTTGAGGCGCAGGGTGGCGGATTCGCCCCTGGCCATGGCCTCCAGAATCCGCGACTCGGGCCAGTCGGGCGCGTCCTGCAGCACGAACTTGGCCAGCGCCACCGGCTCCTCCACGCGTATGCAGCCGTGGCTGAAATCGCGCCGCTCGCGCTGGAACAGCTCGGGCGCGGGCGTGTGGTGCAGGTAGATGTTGTCGTTGTTGGGGAACACGAACTTGATGTCGCCCAGCGCGTTGGCCGGGCCAGGCCGCTGGCGGATGCGCAACTGGCCGCGCAGCACGCGCTCGAGCTGGGCGTCCGACAGCGTCCTGATCACCGAGCCGTCGCCGGCCACGAACTCGAAGCCCTGCTGCTCGAAATAGGCCGGCTCGCGGCGCAGGCGCGGCACCAGCTCGCCGCGCGCGATCGACGGCGGCACGTTCCAGTAGGGGCTGAACTCGATGAAGCGCATGGCCTCGTCGAACAGCGGCGTGCGCGTGTCCAGGGCCTTGCCGACGATGACTTTCATGGCCAGGCGAACCTCGACCCGGCCTTCGCGCACCTCGTAGGCGCGCAGCATGAACTCGGGCACGTTGACCACGATCATGCGTGGTCCCTGCAGCAGCGGGGTCCAGCGCAGGCGCTCCATGCTCAGCTCGATCTGCCGCGCGCGCGCCGCGGGCGGCTGGTTCAGCTGGGCCAGCGTGGCCGGGCCGAGCACGCCGTCCTGGGCCAGGCCGTGGCGCGCCTGGAAGGCGCGCACGCTGTCCACCAAGGCGCCCTCGTAGCGCCCGGGCAGCGGCGCGCCGGCCGGCAAGTCGCCGAGCGCGCCGAGCCGCTGCGCCAGCAGGGGCAGGCCGTACCAGGCCTGCCCGGGCTTCAGGGCCTTGCCCGGCAGCGGCGGCAGGGACGCTTGCCAAGCCGGGTGCTCGGCCAACTCGCGGTAGCGGGCCAGGGCCGCGCGCAGCCGCGGGTACTGGGGCAGGGCCGGCGCCGCCTCGCGCACCGCCTCGGCCAGCCGGTTGCCTGCCAGCGCCGTGCGCAGCCGGGCGGGCGCATCGATGCGCCCGGGTGATGTCACGCTGAAATCCGCGTGGATGCGGCGCGGGTCGACACGGCCCTGGTGCAGGTCGGCCAGGTAACGCTGCATGGCCTGAGTCAGCGCCTGGTCCAGCGGCCGCAGCGCGGGCCCTGCGGGCGCCTGCTCGACCTGGGCCAGGGCGAGCGACAGCGGCTCGGCCTGGTAGTCCGCGGGGTCCAGCCCGTCGGACCGGGCGGCCTGCAGGAGCTCGATCGCCTGCCGCGCCTGGGCACTGGGCCGGCCGGCCGCGAACCACAGCAGTTCCTCGCCAGCCGCGGCCCAGCTGGCCCCGCTCGCCAGGGCCAGGCACAGGCCGAGCGCCAGGGCCAGGGCCAGGCGCCTTTGGCCAGGGGCCGGGGAAAGCCGGGGAGCGCGCATCAGCATGGCCAGGGGCCGTCATGGGAAAGGATGGGGCCATTCTAGGCCGCAGCCTGCTGCGCTTCGTTTCAAGAGGTCACGCAAGTCCCTGCTGTCTTGTAAATCGAAATGAGAGTGGTTATCATTAGCGATATTGAAAAGAGAGGTTGAGGCATGTTCCAGGTGTTGCTGATCGGATTTCGCGAAGGCCTCGAGGCCTTTCTGGTGGTGGCCATCGCCACCCTGTACCTGCGCCGTTTCGGGTTGTTCACGCTGCTAGGCGCTCTGCGCTGGGGCGTGGTCGCGGCCGTGACCGGTTCGGCCCTGCTGGGCCTGCTGCTGTCGCAGATCGGCGCCCTGTCGCCGGCCTGGGAGGGCAGTCTGGCGCTGCTGGCCGCCGCCGCCGTGGCCTGGTGCGTGGTCCACATGCGGCGTGCCGGCAAGGGCATGGTCCAGGACATCGCCCTGCGGCTGGAGCAGGCCGCGGCACGCAACGGCGCCGCCGCCTGGTGGTCGGTATTCGCCTTCACGGTCTTCATGGTCGGGCGCGAGGGCGTGGAGACCGCGACCATGATCGCCTCGCTGGCCGGCAACCACGAGCTGCGCCACATGGCCGTGGGCGGCTTCATGGGCCTGCTGATCGCCGCCGCCATCGCCCTGCTGTGGGTGCGCTTCGGCCACCAGGTGCAGCTGGGCCGCTTCTTCCGCGTCACGGCCTGGTTCATGGCCTTGTTCGCACTGCAGCTGGTCATCTACGCCCTGCACGAGTTCACCGAGGCCAACCTGGTGCCTGTCGTCGACAACGCCTGGTGGCACCTGGCCACCGAAGACCTGGCCGAGGGCTGGATCGCCCAGGCGATCTCGCTGGCCCTGGTGCTCGTGCCCACGGCCTGGCTGGCCGGCGCCTGGCTGCTGGACCGGCGCGCCCAGCGCCCGGTGAGCGCCGGCGCCCGCTGAGCTGCGCGGCCGGCGCGGGGGTACAGTAGCGTCTCCCACCGGAGACCGCCATGAATGCCCCGCTGCACCGCGAATTGCCCGCCGGCGCGCTCGACGCCGCCGCCGCCCTGGACCATGTCACGCGCGCCTGGGACGGCGACATCCTGCGCCAGCTGACCGACTACATCGCCATTCCGGCCAAGTCGCCGGCCTTCGACGCCGACTGGGCCGCGCACGGCCACATCGAGACCGTGGTGCGCAACGCCGCGGCCTGGGTCGAGGCGCAGAAAGTCGAGGGCCTGAAGCTCGAGGTCGTGCGCCTGCCAGGCCGCACGCCGGTGCTGTTCTTCGAGATCGGCGCCACGCGCAGCGACGCGCGGGAAACGGTCTTGATGTACGGCCACCTCGACAAGCAGCCCGAGTTCTCGGGCTGGCGCAGCGACCTGGGCCCCTGGACGCCCAAGTACCAGGACGGCAGGCTCTATGGCCGCGGCGGCGCCGACGACGGCTACGCGGTCTACGCCAGCATCGCGGCCGTGCAGGCCCTGAAGGCCCAGCAGCTGCCCCACCCGCGCATCGTGGGCCTGATCGAGACCTGCGAGGAGTCGGGCTCCTACGACCTGCTGCCCTATGTTCATGCCCTGCGCCCGCGCCTGGGCCAGGTGGGCCTGGTGATCTGCCTGGACAGCGGCGCCGGCAACTACGACCAGCTCTGGCTGACCACCAGCCTGCGCGGCATGGCCAGCGGCACGCTCAAGGTCGAGGTGCTGAGCGAGGGCGTGCACTCGGGCGACGCCTCGGGCCTGGTGCCCTCGAGCTTTCGCATCATGCGCCAGCTGCTGGACCGCCTGGAGGACAGCACCACCGGCCGCCTGCTGCCGGCGAGTTTCCACTGCGAGGTGCCGCCTGACCGGCTGGCCCAAGCGCGCGCCACGGCGGCCATCCTCGGCGAGGAGGTGCACAAGCGCTTTCCCTGGGCCCACCACGACTGCGGCGGCTCCACGGTCTTCACCCTGCCCACCACGCGCGACCCGCTGGACGGCCTGCTGGCCCGCACCTGGGCGCCCACGCTCAGCGTGACCGGCGCCGAGGGCCTGCCCGCGCTCAAGGACGCGGGCAACGTGCTGCGGCCCTATACGGCTTTCAAGCTCAGCCTGCGCCTGCCGCCGCTGGTCGACGCGGCCGTGGCCCTGCAGCAGATGAAGGCGCTGCTGGAGGACGACGCGCCCTACCAGGCCAAGGTGACTTTCCATCCCGACGGCGCGGCCAGCGGCTGGAGCGCGCCCAGCGCGCCGCCCTGGTTCGGCGCCGCGCTGGACGCGGCCAGCCAGGCCTATTTCGGCGCGCCCTGCGGCTACATAGGCCAGGGCGGCACCATCCCGCTGATGAACCTGCTGAGCCAGGGCTTCCCGCAGGCGCAGATGATGGTCTGCGGCGTGCTCGGGCCGCAGAGCAATGCCCACGGGCCCAACGAGTTCCTGCATGTGCCCTATGCGCGCCGGCTCACGGCCGCCGTGGCCGAGGTGATCGCGCGCATGCCTTGAGGCCGGCTACGCGCGGCCTTCGGCGCGCTGGCGCAGCGCCAGCCAGGCCAGCGCCGCGCCGGTCAGCGCCACCGGCAGCAGCGAGCCCAGGTTGAGCAGGGCCCAGCCCTGGGTGGTGACCAGGGCGCCCGAGGCGAAGGAGCTCAGCGCCATGACCAGGAACACGAAGAAGTTGATCGCCGCCTGGGCGCGGTCCTTCTCCTCGGGCCGGTAGGCGCGCAGCGACAGCGTGGTGCTGCCGGTGAACAGGAAGTTCCAGCCCAGGCCGAGCAGGAACAGCGCGACCACGAATTGATGGAGCTGAACGCCCGAAAGCGCCACCGCGATGCAGGCCGCGTTGAGCAGCACGCCCACGCCCATGACCGGCAGGGCGCCGAACTTGCGGATCAGGTGGCCGGTGAAGAAGCCCGGCGCGAACATGCCGATCACATGCCATTCCAGCACCAGGGCGGTGTCGGCGAAAGGCAGGCCGCAGACCTGCATGGCCAGCGGCGTGGCCGCCATCAGCAGGTTCATCACGCCATAGCCCAGGGCCGCGGTCGCGGTGGCGACGATGAACACCGGCTGGCGCATGATTTCGGACAGCGGCCGCCCGCTGCCCTGGCCTTCGCTGCGCGGCGGGCTGGGCGGAAAGCGCAGCCCCGCCATCAGCGCCATGCCGAGCAGCGCCACCGCGGCCAGCGCGAGGTAGGCGCCGACGAAGGGCGCGGCCGTCAGCTCGCGCGTGCGCGCCGCCAGGTTGGGGCCCAGCACCGCGCCCAGCAGTCCGCCGGCCAGCACCAGGGACACGGCCTTCTCGCGGAAGGCCGGCGCCGCGAGCTCGGCCGCGGCGAAGCGGTAGAGCTGGCCATTGGCGCTGTAATAGCCGGCGACCACGGTGGCCGAGACCAGCAGCCAGAAGTTGCGGCTCCAGGCCGCATAAGCGCACAGCAGGCAGGACAGCAGTGCCACGGCCAGGCCGCTCTGGAACGAGGCGCGCCGGCCCCAGCGCGACTGCGTGCGCGCCACCAGCCCGGTCGACAGTGCGCCGCCCACCACATAGCCCATGACGGGCAGGGTGGCCATCCAGCCCAGCGGTGCCAGGCTCAGCCCGACCAGGCCGTTGATCGCGATGAAGGTGACGTTGTTGGTCAGGAACAGGCCCTGGCACAGGGCGAGCAGGGCAAGGGAAGGGTTCATGGGCGGAAGTTGGCGGCAAGGGCGCGCGCGGGGTCGCGCGCCAGGCGCAGTGTAGGCCGCCCGACGCCCCCGAGTTTGACGGTGCCCTTGACGGGGCGCAAAACCCTGTCGCCGCCTTGGGGCTAACTTGCCTGCTGGGCGCCATGCCCAGCCACCTGCCCAGGAGAAGCCGATGTACCCGCCTGCTGCCCCACTGCCCCTGGTCTACGCCTGCTCGGGCTGCTCCAGCGCCGCGCAGCTGGCCAACCATGTGGCGCTGCAGCTGGACCGGCGCGGCCTGGCCGAGATGTCCTGCATCGCGGGCGTGGGCGGCGACGTGCCGCACCTGCTCAAGATCGCCCACTCGGGCCGGCCCATCGTCGTGCTCGACGGCTGCCCGCTGGGCTGCGCCAGGAGCTGCCTGGCGCGCCACCAACTGGCAGCCCAGCGCTACTACGCGCTGCACCTGTGGGGCGTGAAGAAGCGCAGCCATGCGGACTTCGACCCGGCCGAGGCCGAGGCGGTGCTGGCGCGGGTCGAGGCCGAGCTGGCGGCCTGAGGGTCAGGGCAAGCGCGTCAGAGCAGCAGCGCAGCCAGCACCGCCAGCGGGGCGGTCTCGGCGCGCAGCACGCGCGGCCCCAGCGTGACCGGGGCAAAGCCGGCGGCCAGGGCGGCGGCCTCCTCGGCCGGGGTCAGCCCGCCCTCGGGGCCGGACAGCAGGGTGACCGGGCCGTCGCCGGCCGCGGCCTGGACCAGCGGCCGGGCGCCCGGGTGCAGCGAGAGCAGCAGGCGCTGGCCCGAGGCCGGGTGGTCGGCCAGCCATGGCGCCAGGCCCGTCGCCTCGTGCAAGCTGGGCAGGCGGTTGCGGCCGCACTGCTCGCAGGCCGCGGCCGCGACGCCGCGCCAGTGCGCGAGCTTCTTGTCGGCGCGCTCGCCCTTGAGCTTGAGCACGCTGCGCTCGGCCAGCAGCGGCGTGAAGCTGGCGGCGCCGAGCTCGGTGGCCTTTTCCACCAGCCAGTCCATGCGCTCGTTGGCGATGCTGGCGGCCAGCAGGTGCACCTCGCGCGCGGCCTCGCGCTCGATGGCGTGGTGAGCCACGAGCTCCACCGTCACCGAGCTGCGGCCCATCTGGACCACGCTGGCGTCCCACTCGCCGCCCTCGCCGTTGAACAGGGTGACGGATGCGCCGGGCTGCAGGCGCAGCACCTGGACATGGCGCGCGGCGCCGGCCGGTAGATCCAGCCGCGCGCCGGCGCTCAGGGACAGGGGACAGTAGAAGCGCGGCATGGCCGGCGACTTGCGCTCAGATGCGCCCGAAGGCGTAGCCGCTCACGGCCTCGCTGCCCTCGATCTCGTCGACCAGGCGCAGCAGCGGCGCGAGCTCGCGGTAGCGCGCGGCCGTGGTGCGGATGTAGGCGATGAAGCGCGGCGTATCGGCCAGGTAGCGCGGCTTGCCGTCGCGCAGCGTCAGGCGCGCGAAGATGCCGGCCACCTTGAGGTGGCGCTGCAGGCCCATCCATTCGACGGCGCGGTAGAAGGCGCCGAAGTCGCTGTGCCAGTCCTCGTGGTCGAGCAGGCCGGCGCGGCGTGCCTTCTCCCAGTAACGGATGGTAATGTCGAGCACAAAATCTTCCTCCCAGCTCAGGAAGGCGTCGCGCATCAGGCTGGCGATGTCGTAGGTGACGGGGCCGTACACCGCATCCTGGAAGTCCAGCACGCCCAGGGCCTGCACGGGATCGGCCTGGGGCTGGCGCGGGATCATCAGGTTGCGCGGCATGAAGTCGCGGTGCACGTAGACGCTGGGCGCGGCCAGGTTGCGCGCCACGATCTGCTGGAAGCAGGCATCCAGGGTCTCGCGCAGCCGGCCCTCCACGGCCACGCCGCGGTGCCGGGCCAGGTACCAGTCGGGAAACAGGGCCAGCTCGCGCTGCAGCAGCGCCGCGTCGTAGGGCGGCAACACGCCGGGCCTGGAGGCGCGCTGCCAGGCCACCAGGGCGTCGACCGCCTGCAGGTACAGGGCCTGGTTGGCCTGCGGCCGCCCGCGGTCTATGGCCTCCATCATGGTCTGCTGGCCCAGGTCGGTCAGCAGCATGAAGCCCTGGGCGGCGTCCCAGTCCAGTACCCGGGGCACGTTCAGGCCGGCCTCGGCCATCAGGCCCGCCACCTGCACGAAGGGCGCGCTGTTCTCCTGCGCGGGCGGGGCGTCCATGACGATGCGGCTGTCCTGGCCGTCCTCGGTGTCGAGGCGGAAATAGCGCCTGAAGCTCGCGTCGGCCGAGGCCAGGCGCAGGCTGGTGACGGCCAGTCCCTGGGCCGGGGCGATGCGCGCCAGCCAGCCGCGGAACGCTGCCTCGCGCGCCGGATCGCTCCAGGCGATGGCGGCGGGCTGGCCGGGGGCGGTCGGTGATGGGGAGGAGGTCGGTGCGCTCATGGATAATCCATTCTAAAACCCAGCCCCGTCGGGCCGGGCCCGCCTGTCCCGTCTTTTCCATGCGCCGGATGCACACCCTCAACCCTTGCCAGCGTCGCCGTCTCCCATGAGTTGCGGGGCTTTGCGCATGCCCCTCGCGCTCAGGCCCGTGGCCTGGGCCGCCCTGGCCCTGCTGCAGGGGGCGGCCTGGGCGCAGGCCGACACCGCGCCGCTGCGCACCAGTCCCCGGCTCGAAGAGCCGGTCAGCGAGGCGCAGCGCCGGCAGACGCCGACCTTCGTGTCGGGCGAGCGCATCTCGGGCCAGCAGGACCTGGTCACCGTGGTCGAGGGCGATGCCGAGCTGCGCAGAGCCGACACCGTGATCCGCGCCGACCGCCTCGAGTACCACCAGCCCGAGGACTTGGCCAAGGCGCGTGGCCATGTGCGCATCAACCGCGCCGGCGACCTGTTCCAGGGGCCGGAGCTCGAGCTCTACGTCGATGCCTTCGAGGGCTTCTTCCTGCAGCCGACCTACCAGCTGCTGCGCAACCAGGCGCATGGCGAGGCCTCGCGCGTGGACTTCGCGGGCGAGAAGCGGGCCATCGTGCACCAGGCGAGCTACACCACCTGCCTGCGCGAGCCGGGGCCGAGCTGGATGCCCGACTGGATCCTGCGCGCCGACCGCATCACTTTCGACCAGGAGGCCGAGGTGGGCCAGGCCGAGGGCGCGCTGCTGAGCTTCAAGGGCCTGCCCCTGCTGCCGATTCCCTCGATGAGCTTCCCGCTCAGCGACCGGCGCAAGTCCGGCGTGCTGCCGCCCACCTTCGGCATCGACAGCGTCAGCGGCCTGGAGCTGTCCCTGCCCTATTACTGGGACATCGCGCCCAACCGCGACGCGACCTTCACGCCCACCTTGATGAGCAAGCGCGGCGTGGACCTGGCCAGCGAGTTCCGCTACCTCGAGAACGACTACAAGGGCCAGGCCCGCGTGAACCTGATGCCCAGCGACCGGCTGCGCGATCGCGACCGCTGGGGCTATTCGCTGCAGCACCAGGGCAGCGTGCAGACCGGCTGGTCGCGGGTGGGTGCGCTGGGGCTGAACCTCAACCTCAACCGCGTCAGCGACGACAACTACTGGCGCGATTTCCCGCGCGCCGGCCTGACGCTGACCCAGCGCCTGCTGCCCAGCGACGGCAGCCTGGCCTGGGCGCGCGGCGACTTCTCGTTCAATGCGCGCGCGCTCAAGTGGCAGACCCTGCAGGACGTGACGGCTCCCATCGTGCCGCCCTACGACCGCATGCCCCAGCTGGCCGCGCGCTACGCGCGCTTCAACATCGGCGGCTTCGACTATTCGGTGGACGCCGACACCACGCGCTTCGAGGCCGATTTCTCGCGTCTCGCGCCCAGCCTGCGTCCCGTGCAGCCCAACGGCCAGCGCAGCTTCCTGCTGGCGCAGCTCAGCCGGCCCTGGCTGCGCTCCTGGGGCTTTCTGACCCCCAAGCTGCAGCTGCACGCCAGGAACTACCAGTTCGACGCGGCGCTGGCCAACGGCGCGACCACGGCCAGCCGCACGCTGCCGACCTTCAGCCTGGACAGCGGCCTGGTGTTCGAGCGCGACGCCAGCTTCTTCGGCCGCGCCCTGAGACAGACGCTGGAGCCGCGCGCCTTCTACGTGCGCACGCCGTTCCGCGACCAGAGCCTGCTGCCCAACTACGACTCGGGCGCGAACGACTTCAACTTCGCCACCATCTACACCGAGAACGCCTTTGTCGGCCACGACCGCATCGCCGACAACAACCTGCTGACCATGGGCGTGACCACGCGCCTGCTGGATCCCGAGACCGGCGCCGAGGCCGCGCGCTTCGGCCTGGCCCAGCGCTTTCGCTTCTCGGACCAGAACGTCACCCTGCCCGGAGGCACACCGGTCAGCGAGCGGCTGAGCGACGTGCTGCTGGGCGCGGCTCTCAACTGGGACCCGCGCTGGGGCTTCGACGGCACCGTGCAATACAACCCCAAGACGCACCGCTCCATCCGCACCACGCTGGGCGCGCGCTACCTGCCCGGGCCCTACCGCGTGCTCAACCTGGCCTACCGGCTGCAGCGCGGCACCAGCGAGCAGATCGACTTCGGCTGGCAGTGGCCCCTGTCCAGTCTTTCCAGCCTGGGCGGCGACAGCGGCGAGAAGCGCTCGGGCGGCCGCTGGTACAGCGTGGGGCGCCTCAACTACAGCCTGCAGGACCGCAAGCTGGTCGACGCCATCCTGGGCGTCGAGTACGACGCCTGCTGCTGGATAGGCCGCGTGGTGCTCGAGCGCCTGCAGAGCACCACCACCACGGCGAACACGCGCATCCTGTTCCAGCTCGAGTTCGTCGGCTTCTCGCGCATCGGCTCCAGCCCGCTGAAGACCCTGCGCGACAACATCCGGGGCTACCAGGAACTGCGCTCGCAGAGCACCGCGCCCAGCCGCTTCAGCAACTATGACTGATATGAATTCACGTTCCCTCCTCGCGCCGCGCCCCCTCCTGGGTCTGCTGGCCGTGCTCGCCCTGCTCGCCGGGCCGGGCGCCCAGGCCCAGGCCTTGCGCGCGCCCGGCCGCGCGGGCGGCCTGGCCCTGCCGGCGGCCCCGGCGGCAACGACGGCGCAGAGCCAGGCCGATTACATCGTGGCCGTGGTCAACACCGAGCCCATCACCAACCAGGAGCTGCGCGCCCGTGTGGCGCGCGTGCAGCGCCAGCTGGCCCAGCAGGGCGGCACGCAGCCGGGGCGCGAGGCGCTGGCGCGCCAGGTGCTCGAGCAGCTGATCGTCGAGAAGGCCCAGCTGCAGCTGGCGCGCGAAACCGGCCTGCGCGTGGACGACGCGGCGCTGGACGAGGCCGAGCAGAGCGTGGCGGTGCAGAACCAGATCGATCGCGCCGAGTTGCGCAGGCGCCTGGCGCAGGACGGCGTGCCACTGGCCCAGTTCCGCGAGGAACTGCGCAACCAGCTGCTGCTGGCGCGGCTGCGCGAGCGCGAGGTCGACGCGCGCGTGCGCATAGGCGAGCCCGAGCTGGACCAGTTCATCCGCAGCCAGGCCAGCGACGCCCCGGCCGCCGCGGTGGAGCTCAACCTGGCCATGCTGCTGGTGGCCGTGCCCGAGAACGGCACGCCGGCCCAGGTCGAGGCCTTGCGCCAGCGCGCCCAGGGCCTGGCCGATCGCGCGCGTGCCGGCGCGGATTTCGGCGCCCTGGTGCGCGAGTTCTCGGACGCCAAGGACCGCGCGCCCGAGGGCGGCCAGATGGGCCTGCGCAGCGTCGACCGCTATCCCACGCTGTTCGTCGAGGCGACCCAGGCGCTGCGTCCCGGCGAGATCGCCGGGCCGGTGCGCTCGGGCGCGGGCTTTCACGTGCTCAAGCTGATCGAGAAGCGCCAGGCCAGCCAGCCCTCGATGACGGTGGCCCAGACCCGTGCCCGCCACATCCTGCTGCGCCCCAGCGCCTCGCTCGGCGAGTCGGCCGCGCGCGCGCGCCTGGCCGACTACAAGCGCCGCATCGAGGCGCGCCAGGCCGACTTCGCCGCGCTCGCGCGCGAGCATTCGCAGGACGGCAGCGCGCGCGAGGGCGGCGAGCTCGGCTGGGCCAGCCCGGGCCAGTTCGTGCCCGAGTTCGAGGAGGCGATGGACAAGCTCGCGCCCGGCCAGATCAGCGAGCCGCTGGTGTCGCGCTTCGGCGTGCACCTGATCCAGGTGCTGGAGCGCCGCCAGTCCAGCCTGGGCCCGCGTGAGCAGCGCGAGCTGGCGCGCCGCATGCTGCGCGAGAAGAAGCTGGACGAGGCCTACGTCAACTGGGTGCAGGAGCTGCGCGCCCGCGCCTACGTCGAGTTCCGCGAGCAGCCGGCGCCCTGACCGAGAGTTTGTGAAACACATCCCCCGCAAGCGTTTCGGCCAGCATTTCCTGGCCGACCTGAGCATCATCGACGCCATCGTGCGCGAGATCGCGCCGCGTCCCGGACAGGCCATGGTCGAGATCGGCCCGGGCCTGGCGGCGCTGACCCAGCCCCTGGTCGAGCGCCTGGGGCATCTCACCGTGGTCGAGCTCGACCGCGACCTGGCCGCGCGCCTGCGCGCCCACCCGCAGCTCACGGTGGTCGAGTCGGACGTGCTCAAGGTCGACTTCACGGCGCTGGCGCGCGAGGCTGGCGCTCCCAAAGTCAGAATTGTCGGCAACCTGCCCTACAACATCTCGACGCCCATCCTGTTCCACCTGCTCGAGCATGTGGCGGTGGTCGAGGACCAGCATTTCATGCTGCAGAAGGAAGTGATAGACCGCATGGTGGCCGCGCCCGCGACGGCCGACTATGGCCGCCTGTCGGTGATGCTGCAGTGGCGCTACGCGATGGAAAACGTGCTGTTCGTGCCGCCCGGGAGCTTCGACCCGCCGCCGCGCGTGGACAGCGCCGTGGTGCGCATGCTGCCGCTGGCCGATCCGGCGCCGGTCGACCAGGCGCGGCTGGAAGTCCTGGTCCAGGTCGCTTTCAGCCAGCGGCGCAAGCTGCTGCGCCACACCCTGGGCCCCTGGCTGCAGACCCAGGGCTTCGCCGGCGACTTCGACCTGCAGCGGCGCGCTGAAGAGGTGCCGGTGGCGGAGTACCTGGCCTTGGTCCAGGCCTTGCCGGCCTGACAAAGAAAAAGGCCCGTCGCAAGGACGGGCCCGGGGTCTGGGGCGGCCTGCGCTCAGGCGGCGGCCAGCCAGTATCCGGCGTTGAAGGGGCTGCTCATGCGCAGCGCCAGCGGCGACACGTCGACCAGTTTGTCGGTCGGCATCTTCTCGCCATTTTCGGTGGTCAGCTCGATGCCGCTGACGGCATCGCTGTTAGCCTCGTTCGCCCGTTCTGCTTGGCTGGTTTGTGCAGAACGGGCTACAGAAAAGAATAGAAGCATCGGAAGGGTATCTTCCGGTCTCCCCAGTAATCGGCCGCGTCGCGGAAGATGTCGAGCAGCTGCTCGCGCGCTTCCTTGTCGAATTTGGCGTTGGCCGGGATCTGCTCGAGCACGACGATGAAGCCGGGCTGCGGGCCCGACTTGTGCAGCGGGTCGGTCATGCAGTCGTACAGCGCGTCGAAGTTCTTGCCGAAGTGCGACGGGAAGGTGAACTGCTGGGCGATCATGTCCAGCACGTCCTGCTTGCTCTGGGCGTTGGCCAGGTTGGCGTACAGGAAATGGTGGCCCAGCCCCTGAGCGGCTTCATGCAGGTCACTCACGCGGAAGGCGCGGATCGACTGCACGATGTTGGTTCGCACCCCTTTCAACGGGGTGTCGGTGTCTTTACGAAGTGGCGTATCCATCTCCGTGGCTCTTTCTCGTAGGTCAAAAAACTCTCGCCGCATCGTCACTCGACGATGCGGCTGAAACTGGCGTAATGGTCGCTCGTGTAATAACAGGCGTCCGGCGTGCGCGCCGGACCGCCACACACGATGCGGCGGGCCCCGCGGTCGCGGGAGCCGGGTGTTTTCACGGTGTATTCGCGGTAATAGCCGCGCTGCCTGGAGGGCAGCAGGCGCTCCCGGTTGCCGAACACGGTGCCGTCCTTGCTGTACGGGAAAGGCCCGCCCGCATGGATCAGCCGGTAAGTCTCACGTCCCTGGGGCGGCAGCGCGGCCACCACCACGGTGGCCGAATCGGCCGCTGTCAGAGGCTGGCGGGCCTGAACTCCAAAGGAGCCTGTCAGGCTGGCCAGCAGCAGCACACTTGCGAGCAAGGACTTACTTTTTAGACTTGTTGCGGCTCGCAACATAAACACACCTTCAAAAAACCCCGGGTAAACCCGAAATTTCAAGGCGCTAGTGTGACCGAACTGGCTGCAAAAAGCAAGCGGCCGCCCGATTCACGGGCAGCCGCCAGGGGCCGGGTTCAGCGTCCCGGCAACGAAAGTGAGTGTGTGCTCGCTGCGCTTTTTGGCTTACCTCGCCGCGTTGGCGTCCGCCACGGTCAGCGCGGTCATGTTGACGATACGGCGCACGGTGGCGCTGGCCGTCAGGATATGGACCGGTTTGGCCGCGCCCAGCAGCACCGGGCCGATGGCGATGTTGCCGCCGGCGGCGGTCTTGAGCAGGTTGTAGGAGATGTTGGCTGCGTCGATGTTGGGCAGCACCAGCAGGTTGGCGTCGCCGTTCAGCGTGCTGCTGGGCATCATGGCGCGGCGCGCCGCCCCGTCCAGGGCCACGTCGCCGTGCATCTCGCCGTCGACTTCCAGCCAGGGCGCCTGGGCCTGGAGCAGCTCCAGCACCCGGCGCATCTTGAGCGCGCTGGGCTGGCTGGACGAGCCGAAGTTGGAATGGCTGAGCAGGGCGCACTTGGGCTTGATGCCGAAACGCATCATCTCCTCGGCCGCCATCACCGTGATCTCGGCCAGCTGCTCGGCCGTGGGATCGTAGTTGACATGGGTGTCGACCAGGAACACCTGGCGGCCCGGCAGCATCAGCGCGTTCATGCAGGCGTAGGTGTTGACGCCCGCGCGCTTGCCTATCACCTGGTCGATGTAGTTCAGGTGCATGGGGTTGGTGCCCCAGGTGCCGCAGATCAGGCCGTCCACGTCGCCCTTGTGCAGCAGCATGGCGCCGATCAGCGACAGGCGGCGGCGCATCTCGATCTTGGCGAGCGGCATGGTGATGCCCTTGCGCTCGGTCATGCGGTGGTAGGTCTGCCAGAAATCGCGGTAGCGCTCGTCGTGCTCGACGTTGACCACGTCGTAGTCGCTGCCCTCCTTCAGGCGCAGGCCGAACTTCTCGATGCGCTGGGCGATGATGGCGGGGCGGCCGATCAGCGTGGGACGCGCGATGCCCTCGTCGACCACGATCTGGGCGGCGCGCAGCACGCGCTCCTCCTCGCCCTCCGAGTAGGCCACGCGGTTGCGCAGGGCCCGCTTGGCGGCCTGAAAGATCGGCTTCATCGCCGTGCCCGAGGCGTAGACGAAGGTCTGCAGCTTCTCGCAATAGGCGTCCAGGTCCGCGATCGGGCGCAGCGCCACGCCGCTCTCGGCCGCCGCACGGGCCACGGCCGGCGCGATCTTCATCATCAGGCGCGGGTCGAAGGGCTTGGGGATCAGGTACTCGGGACCGAAGGCCAGCTGCTCGCCGGCGTAGGCCGCCGCCACCACCTCGCTCTGCTCGGCCTGGGCCAGCTCGGCGATGGCGTGCACGGCCGCGATCTCCATCTCCACCGTGATCGTGGTCGCGCCCGAGTCGAGCGCGCCGCGGAAGATGTAGGGGAAGCACAGGACGTTGTTGACCTGGTTCGGGTAGTCGGTGCGCCCGGTGGCCATGACCGCGTCGTCGCGCACCGCCTTGACGTCCTCCGGCATGATTTCCGGATTCGGGTTGGCCAGCGCCAGGATCAGCGGGCGGGCCGCCATCTTCTTGACCATCTGGGGCTTGAGCACGCCGCCGGCCGACAGGCCGAGGAACACGTCGGCGCCCTCGATGACCTCGGACAGGCTGCGCGCCGAGGTCTTCTGCGCGAACTGGACCTTGTCCTCGTCCATCAGCTCGGTGCGGCCCTCGTAGACCACGCCCGCCAGGTCGGTGACCCAGATGTTCTCGCGCGGGATGCCCAGCTTGACCAGCAGGCCCAGGCAGGCCAGCGCCGCCGCGCCCGCGCCCGAGGTCACGAGCTTGATCTTGGACGGGTCCTTGCCCACCACCTTGAGGCCGTTGAGTATGGCCGCGCCGACCACGATGGCCGTGCCGTGCTGGTCGTCGTGGAAGACCGGGATCTTCATGCGCTCGCGCAGCTTGCGCTCGATGTAGAAGCAGTCCGGCGCCTTGATGTCCTCGAGGTTGATGCCGCCGAAGGTGGGCTCGAGCGAGGCGATGATCTCGACCAGCTTGTCCGGGTCCTTCTCGTTGATCTCGATGTCGAACACGTCGATGCCCGAGAACTTCTTGAACAGCACGCCCTTGCCTTCCATGACCGGCTTGCCGGCCAGGGGGCCGATGTCGCCCAGGCCCAGCACGGCCGTGCCGTTGGTCACCACGCCGACCAGGTTGCCGCGGCTGGTGTACTTGAAGGCCGTGTTCGGGTCCTTGACGATCTCCTCGCAGGGCGCCGCCACGCCGGGTGAATAGGCCAGCGCCAGGTCGCGCTGGTTCATCAGCTGCTTGGTCGCGGCGATCGCGATCTTGCCGGGGGTGGGAAACTCGTGGTATTTGAGCGCGGCATCGCGCAGATCGGCGCGCTTGTCTTCGGGATTCACCTTGGCGGTGGACATTCAGGATCTCCTGCAGGGACGGCGGCTGGCCGGGGGCCGGCCGTGTCAGCTCTTGTAAGGGAATCGGATTGTAGACCTCGCGCTCCATCCTCCGTAGTTCGCAATTCTGCGTAGTCGGGTGGTTCGGTTTTGACTTCTGGGTAAAAGTGCGCCGGTCCCCGGGGCCGGTGTGAAAAGCGCGAGGGGCCGGCAGCGACGGTCCGCCGCCTCGCAAGCCCTTTCAGTTCAGCGCCTCGTCCTTCCAGTACTTGGAGCCCTTGACCGTGGCCTGCAGCGCCAGGCCGGTGCGGGTGATCTGGTAGACGCGTATGCCGTCGACCAGCAGCTCGCCGCCCACGGCCGCGCCCTGGCCGGCCGCCTTGGCCGCGGCGTCGGCGTGGCCGCCGAACTCCCAGCCGCGGCTGACGAAACGCTCCATGGTCGCGCGGTCGCGGAACACGAACACGGCGCGGAAGTCCTTGAGGCCCAGTCCCAGGCCTATGCCGGCCTCGGCCATCTTCATGTAGGTCTGGCGGCCGCTCTGGTTGTCCTGGACCACGCCGCGGCCGCCGCTGAAGCTGGCCAGGACCACGTTGACGTTGGCGTTGCTGAACACGGCATAGCCGGGCGCTGCCTCGATCTCGGCCTTGGCCGGCGGGTGGATGCGGTAGAGCTCGGCCAGCACCTCGTCGCGCATGGCCAGCACGGCGGCGCGCTGCTCCTGGGGCGAGCGGCCGATCGCGCAGGCCGGCAGCAGCAGCGATAGACTCAGGGCCAGGGCGGTGCGTCGTTCCATGAGGGGACCTCCTGCAGGGCAGCCGGTGGCGCCCACCGCGCATCCTGCGCCCAAGCTGGCGCAAGATCAAGGGGTGCTCGATGGCCTGCACAGCGCCCGCGAAATCCGCTAGCATGGTCTGCAAGGGGTGGCCTGCAGCGCCACCGCCCGCGCTGCACGCAGCGACCCGGCGCGAGACGAGATCGAGCGAGGAAGGACGCGTATGAGCCAGCATCAGCCGCTACGTCTTCATGTGCCCGAGCCGACCGGGCGCCCCGGCCACGCCACCGATTTTTCCTATCTGCACCTCTCGCCCGCCGGCCAGGCGCGCCGCCCGCCGGTGGACGTGGCGCCGGCCGACACCAGCGACCTGGCCTACGCCCTGGTGCGCGTGCTCGACGACCAGGGCCGCGCGGTCGGCCCCTGGGCGCCGCAGGTCGACCTGGCCTTGCTGCGCCGCGGCCTGCGCGCCATGATGAAGACGCGCGTCTACGACGCGCGCATGCTGATCGCCCAGCGCCAGAAGAAGATCTCGTTCTACATGCAATGCCTGGGCGAGGAGGCCATCGCCACCGCGCATGCGCTGGCCTTGCAGCCCGGCGACATGTGCTTTCCCACCTACCGCCAGCAGGGCCTGCTGCTGGTGCGCGACGACATCGACCTGGTCGAAATGATCTGCCAGTTGATGTCCAACGAGCGCGACCCGATCAAGGGCCGGCAGCTGCCGGTGCTCTACTCGTACAAGCGCGCGGGCTTCTTCACGATCTCGGGCAACTTGGCCACGCAGTTCATACAGGCCGTGGGCTGGGCCATGGCCTCGGCGATCAAGGGCGACACGAAAATCGCCTCGGCCTGGATAGGCGACGGCTCCACGGCCGAGTCCGACTTCCACACCGCGCTGACCTTCGCCCATGTCTACCGCGCGCCGGTGATCCTCAACGTGGTCAACAACCAGTGGGCGATCTCGAGCTTCCAGGCCATCGCCGGCGGCGAGGCCACGACCTTTGCCGCGCGCGGCGTGGGTTGCGGCATCGCCTCGCTGCGCGTGGACGGCAACGACTTCCTCGCCGTCTACGCGGCCTCTTGCTGGGCGGCCGAACGCGCGCGCAGCAACCTGGGGCCGACGCTGATCGAATGGGTCAGCTACCGCGCCGGCGCGCACTCGACCTCGGACGACCCCTCGCGCTACCGCCCGGCCGACGACTGGGCGCATTTCCCGCTCGGCGACCCGATCGCGCGCCTGAAGGCGCACCTGATAGCCCTGGGCGCCTGGACCGAGGCCGAGCACGAGGCCACGCAAAAGGAGCTGGAGGCCCAGCTCGCCGCCGCGCAGAAGGAGGCCGAGCGCTACGGCATGCTGACCGACGGCCATATCCCCAGCGCGGCCTCGATGTTCGAGGACGTCTACAAGGAGCTGCCCGAGCATCTGCGCCGGCAGCGCCAGGAACTTCTCGGAGCCTGATCGTGGCCGCGATGACCATGATCCAGGCCCTGCGTTCGGCCATGGACGTGATGCTGGCGCGCGACGACAACGTCATCGTCTACGGCCAGGACGTGGGCTACTTCGGCGGCGTGTTCCGCTGCACCGAGGGCCTGCAGGCCAAGTACGGCTCCTCGCGCGTGTTCGACGCGCCTATCTCCGAGGGCGGCATCGTCGGCTCGGCCATAGGCATGGGCGCCTACGGCCTCAGGCCCGTGGTCGAGGTGCAGTTCGCCGACTACTTCTACCCGGCCTACGACCAGATCGTGTCCGAGGCGGCGCGCCTGCGCTACCGCTCGGCGGGCGACTTCAGCGCCCCCATCACCATACGCATGCCCTGCGGCGGCGGCATCTACGGCGGGCAGACGCACAGCCAGAGCCCCGAGGCCCTGTTCACCCATGTCTGCGGCATACGCACCGTGATGCCCAGCAACCCCTACGACGCCAAGGGCCTGCTGATCGCCTGCATAGAGAACGACGACCCGGTGATCTTCCTCGAGCCCAAGCGCCTGTACAACGGGCCCTTCGACGGCCACCACGAGAAGCCCGTGGTGCCCTGGTCCAGCCACCCCACGAGCGAGGTGCCGGAGGGGCACTACACCGTGCCGCTGGAGTCGGCCGCCGTGTTCCGTGCCGGCCGGGACCTCACGGTGCTGACCTACGGCACCATGGTCTGGGTGTCCGAGTGCGCCGCCCGGGAGAGCGGCATAGACGCCGAGATCATCGACCTGCGCAGCCTGTGGCCGCTGGACCTGCCCACCCTGGTCGACTCGGTGAAGAAGACCGGCCGCTGCGTCGTGGTGCACGAGGCCACGCGCACCAGCGGCTTTGGCGCCGAGCTGGCCGCGCTGGTGCAGGAGCATTGCTTCTACCACCTGGAGGCGCCGATCGAGCGCGTGGCCGGCTGGGACACGCCCTACCCGCATGCCCAGGAATGGGCTTACTTCCCGGGCCCGGACCGCGTCGCGCGGGCCATGCGCCGCGTCATGGAGGCATGATGGGTGTGCATGTCATCAAGATGCCGGACATAGGCGAGGGCATTGCCGAGGTGGAGCTGGTGGCCTGGCATGTGCGGCCCGGCGCCGTGGTGGCCGAGGACCAGGTGCTGGCCGACGTCATGACCGACAAGGCCACGGTGGAGATTCCTTCGCCGGTGGCGGGCCGGGTGCTGGCCCTGGGCGGCGAGGTCGGGCAGGTCCTGGCCGTGGGGGCCGAGCTGATACGCATCGAGGTCGAGGGCGCGGGCAACCTCGCCGCGCCGCCGCCGGCCGCGGCGGTGGCCGTGGCGCCTCCGCCCCCACCACCCCCTTCACCGGCCTGGCCCGCGGCGCCGGCCCCGCAGGCCGCCGCCCAGTCCAGGCCAGAGCCGCCAGCCGCTGCCGTACCGCCGCCCGGCAACGAGCGGCCCATCGCCTCGCCGGCCGTGCGCCGCCGCGCCTGGGAGCTCGGCATCGACCTGGCCCAGGTGCGCGCCACCGGCACGGCGGGGCGCATCGTGCAGGCCGACCTCGACGCCCATGTGGCCAGCGGGGCACCGCGGCTGTCGGCGGGGGGCGCGGCCGGCGCGCGGCTGCAGCCGCGCGAGGGCGAAGAGGCGGTGCGCGTGATCGGCCTGCGGCGCAAGATCGCGCAGAAGATGCAGGAGGCCAAGCGCCGCATTCCGCATTTCACCTATGTCGAGGAGGTGGACGTGACCGAGCTGGAGGCGCTGCGCGCGCGCCTGAACGGCCGCTCGGGCGCCCGGCGCCCGCACCTGACCCTGCTGCCCTTTCTGATGCGCGCCATGGTGCTCGCGGTCGAGCGCTTTCCCGACTTCAACGCACGCTTCGACGACGAGGCCGGCGTGCTCACGCGGCACCGCGCGGTGCACATCGGCATCGCGACCCAGACCGAGGCCGGCCTGCTGGTGCCCGTGCTGCGCCATGCCGAGGCGCTGGACCTGTGGGCCAGCGCGGCCGAGGTCGCGCGCCTGGCCGAGGCCGCGCGCAGCGGCAAGGTGGTGCGGGCCGAGCTCTCGGGCTCGACCATCACGCTGACCAGCCTCGGCGCCCTGGGCGGCCTGGTCGCCACGCCGGTGATCAACCACCCCGAGGTGGCCATCGTGGGCGTCAACCGCATGGTCGAGCGGCCCGTGCTGCGCGCCGGTGTCTGGGTGCCGCGCCTGCTGATGAACCTGTCCTGCTCCTTCGATCACCGCGTGATCGACGGCCTGCACGCGGCCGAGTTCGTGCAGGCCCTGCGCGGCCACCTCGAATGTCCGGCGACCCTGTTCATGGAGCAGGGCGATTTTCTGTAAGTCAACAAGAGGAGAGCTTCATGAGCAACCATGTCTACAAGCAGATCGAACTGACCGGCTCGTCCAGCGTCGGCATAGAGGACGCGGTCAGCCACGCGATTGCCAAGGCGCACGAGTCGCTGCGCAACATCCAGTGGTTTGCCGTCACCGAGACGCGCGGCCACGTGGTCGACGGCAAGGTCGCGCACTGGCAGGTGACGATCAAGGTCGGCTTCACCCTCGAATAGGGCCGAACGAAGAAGCCGCCCCCGACCTTGCGGCCGGGGGCGGCTTGCTGTCCACCTATGACGCCCGAATCAATGCATCGGGACTCTGGAGATGCGAGCGTGCCGTTGTCCATCCATCAACGCATGGAAGTCGTCGTGGGACAAGCGCAGCAGCCGTTCATGGTCGCCGGCTTCCACGTAGACAACGTCGTTCTCCTCAAGTTCATCGTCGACGACGGTCTCGATGCCCCAGGCCATTCCGACCGAGGGCACGGCACCGCGATCGCAGTCACCGAACAGTGCCACGATCCGTTCTTCGTCGGCCAACCTCAGCTCCTTGCGTCCCAGCAGGCGCGCAAGCTCACCCACCATCACGCTTCTATCGGCGGGGATCACGGCCATCACACAACCGCTCTCGTCTTCGAGGATCACCGACTTGGCCAGCAGGCTGGGCATCACGTTGGCTGTTCGCGCGGTCTCCGCGCTGCTGCGGCTGTACGCATGTGTACAGACCTCGTAGCGTGCGCCGCGTTCGTCGAGGTAGCTGGAAAGATATCTGGAAACTGACATGACAGCCTCCTGTTGAAAATCCATGAGCCGAAACCCATGGGCCCTACCACCACGGCGTCCTTGACACCGGGTCCATTTTCAATTTAGACGCAGTTCCGCCGCTTTTCCAGAAACCCGGCAGACATCAGGGTTGCCGCGGCGCGGCTTCAGGCCGGCAGGCCGTGGCGGCGCGCGATGGCCTCGCGCAGGTCGGCCGGAATCGGGATGGCGCCATGGCTGTCCAGCGAGGTGGTGACCAGGGTCTGGCGCACTGCCATGCGCAACTCGCCTTCGGCGCTCTCGCAGCGCAGCGCCAGCACCAGGGAGCGCTGGCCCAGGCGTTCCACGGCCAGCGACAGCGCCACCGCGTCGCCCATGCGGCTGACGGCGCGGAAGTCGGCCTCCAGCCGCACCGTCGGCAGGCCGATGCGGCGCTCGCCGATCAGGCGTGCGAAGCCCAGGCCCAGGGCCTCGTCGACCCAGGCCTCGAGCAGGTCGTTGAGCAGCACGAAGTACTGCGGGTAGAACACGATGCCGGCCGGATCGCATTCGGAGAAGCGGATGCGGTGCGCGCGCCGGAACACCGCGCGGTCCGCGGGCTGGGGCAGGCTGTCCGTGCTCACATGAGCTCGCCGCCGCAGACCGCGATGGCCTGGCCGGTGACGGCGCCCGCGCCATCGCCGCACAGCCAGGCCACGGCGTCGGCCACCTCGTCCGGCTGCACCAGGCGGCCCTGCGGATTGCCGGCCGTGAACTGGGCGCGCGCGGCCTCGGCGCTGCGCCCGGTCTTGGCCACCACCTTGGCGATGCTCTCGGTCAGGATGTCGGTGTCGGTGTAGCCGGGGCAGACCGCGTTGACGGTGATGCCCTTTTTCGCCAGCTCCAGCGCCAGCGATCGCGTGAGGCCGATCACACCGTGCTTGGCCGCGCAGTAGGCCGACACATAGGCATAGCCCTTGAGGCCCGCCGTGCTCGCGACGTTGACGATGCGGCCCCAGCCGGCCTCCAGCATCTGCGGCAGGGCGGCCTGGGCGCACAGGAAGCTGCCCGTCAGGTTGACGGCCAGCATGCGCTGCCAGAGCTCGAGCGAGGTGCCGGCGAAGGGCGCGCTCTCGGCCTGGCCGGCGTTGTTCACCAGCACGGTGACGGGCCCGAAGCGCTCGCGCGCCTGGGCGAAGGCGGCCTGCACCGCGGCCGGGTCGGCCACGTCCGCCGCCAGCGCCTGGACCTCGCCGGGCAGCTCGGCGGCCAGGGCCTGCAGGCCCTCCAGCCTGCGCCCGACCAGGGTCAGGCGCGCGCCTTGTTCGGCCAGGGCGCGCGCGATCGCGGCGCCTATGCCGCGCGCCGCGCCGGTGACCAGGGCGTGGCGGCCGCTCAGGGGCATGGGATTCGCCATCAGACCCCCTGCGCGCGGTTGGCCTGCTCCAGCGGCGACAGGCCCACGGCCTGGGCCGCCATCGCGCGCTCGCGCTCGAGGTTGCGCTCGAGCTGCTGCTTGGCGGCGCGGTACTGGCGAGGCCAGGCCAGGTCGAGGTAGCCGATCTTGGCCGCCTCCATCAGCGTCCAGGCCGGGTTCGCCAGGTGCGGGCGCGCCACGGCGCAGAGGTCGGCGCGGCCGGCGGCGATGATGCTGTTCACATGGTCCGCCTCGGAGATCGCGCCCACGGCGATGGTGGCGATGCCGGCCTCGTTGCGCACGCGGTCGGCGAACGGGGTCTGGAACATGCGTCCGTAGACCGGCTGCTCCTTCTTGCTGACCTGGCCCGACGAGCAGTCGATCAGGTCGGCGCCCGCGGCCTTGAAGGCCTTGGCGATCTGCACCGCGTCGTCGGGCGTGATGCCGCCCTCGACCCAGTCGTGCGCCGAGATACGCACCGACATCGGCTTGTGCTGCGGCCAGACCTCGCGCACGGCGTGGAACACCTCGAGCGGATAGCGCAGCCGGTTTTCCAGCGGGCCGCCGTAGTCGTCGGTGCGCTGGTTGGTCAGCGGCGAGATGAAGCTGGACAGCAGGTAGCCGTGGGCGCAGTGCAGTTCCAGCCAGTCGAAGCCGGCCTCGTCGGCCCAGCGCGCGCTGTGCACGAAGTCGGCCTGCACGCGCTCCATGTCGGCGCGCGTCATGGCGTGCGACCACTGGCTCACGCCATCCAGGTATTGCTGCGGCGAGGCCGAGAGCAGTGGCCAGGCGCCCTCGTCCAGCGGCTGGTCTATGCCCTCCCAGGCCGGGCGGGTCGCGCCCTTGGCGCCGGCATGGCCGAGCTGCAGCGCGATCTTGGCATCGCTGTTGGCATGCACGAAGTCGACGATGCGCTTCCAGCCGTCGCGCTGCCCGGTGTGCCACAGGCCGGGGCAGCCGGGCGTGATGCGCGCATCGGGCGAGACGCAGGTCATCTCGGCCATCACCAGGCCCGCGCCGCCCATGGCGCGCGCGCCCAGGTGCACCAGGTGGTAGTCGGCCGCCAGGCCGTCGACGCAGGAGTACTGCGCCATCGGCGAGACCATGACGCGGTTCTTGAGCGTGAGGCCGCGCACCGTGAAGGGCGTGAACATGGGCGGGATGGCCGCGGCGCTGGGCGCGCGCTGCGCGCCGGCGCGCTCGGCGATCCAGTCCTCGTAGCGTTCCACGTAGTCCTTGTCGCGCAGGCGCAGGTTCTCGTGGCTGATGCGCTGGCTGCGCGTGAGCAGCGAGTAGGCGAACTGCTCGGGCGGCAGGCCGGCGTAGCGCGTCACGTTCTCGAACCACTCGGTCGAGTTGCGCGCCGCGTTCTGGATGCGCAGCACCTCGACGCTGCGCACCGCCTCGTAGTCCGCGAGCGCCGCGGCCAGCTCGCCCGGGTGCCGGGCGATGCAGCGCGCCAGTTCGATCGCGTCTTCGAGCGCCAGCTTGGTGCCCGAGCCGATAGAGAAATGCGCGGTGTGGGCCGCGTCGCCCATCAGCACCACCGGCGCCCGCCCGTTGTGGTGCACCCAGGTCCTGCAGACCACGCGCGGGAACTTGATCCACTGCGCCGAGCCGCGCAGGTGCGAGGCGTTGGACATCAGCGCATGGCCGTCCAGGTGCTTGGCGAACAGCTGCTCGCAGAAGGCGATCGCCTCCTCCTTCTCCATCTTGTCCAGGCCGGCCTTGAGCCAGACCTCCTCGGGCGCCTCGACGATGAAGGTGGAGGTCTGATCGTCGAAGCGGTAGGCATGGGCCTGGAACCAGCCGTGCTCGGTCTGCTCGAAGGCGAAGGTGAAGGCGTCGAACAGCTTGCGCGTGCCCAGCCAGACGAAGCGGCAGCGCCGCGTGTCGATGTCGGGCTGGTAGGTCGCCGCGTACTTCGTGCGGATGCGGCTGTTCAGGCCGTCGCTGGCGATCACGAGGTCGGCGTCGGGGTACTGCTCGTCGCTCTGCACGTCGGTCTCGAACACCAGCTTGACGCCCAGCTCCTCGCAGCGCGCCTGCAGGATGTTGAGCAGGCGCTTGCGGCCTATGCCGCAGAAGCCGTGGCCGCCCGAGCGCAGCTTGTGGCCGCGGATGTTCACCTCGATGTCGTCCCAGTGGCTGAAGGCGTCGAGGATCTGCGTGGCCGTCCTGGGGTCGGCCTGGCGCAGGTGGCCCAGGGTCTGGTCGGAGAACACCACGCCCCAGCCGAAGGTGTCGTAGGGCTTGTTGCGCTCGACCACGGTGATGTCGTGCGACGGGTCCTGCTGCTTCATCAGCAGGGCAAAGTAGAGGCCGGCGGGGCCGCCGCCGATGCAGACGATGTTCATGCGTTTTCCTCGATCACAGGGTCATTGAGCCGCCCCGGCTGGAGGCGGTGGGACGAGGAAAGATTACACATAAATAGTTTAGATGTCAAATATATATCGCTCCCGGGTTTTCCCTGGGCGCGGCGCCGAGGTCTTGACGGCCACCGGCATGGAGGCCGGGCGGGCTCAGATCTCGACGACTTCGAAGTCCGCCTTGGCCACACCGCAATCCGGGCAGGCCCAGCCCTCGGGAACTTGGGCCCAGGCCGTGCCGGGCGCGATGCCGTCCTCGGGGCGGCCGGCGGCCTCGTCGTAGACAAAGCCGCACACGATGCAGATGTAGGTTTTCATGGGTCTTCCTTTGCAGATGAAGGGTTCGATGAAGAGGGTGTCGCCCGGACGCCTGGACCGGCCTCAGGCCGCGACCTGGGCCAGCTGGTCCTGGTAGTGGCGGGCGTGGCGCTCCTCGACCTTGGCCAGCGCGGCGAAGCGCTTGCGGGCTTTCTCCAGCGTGGCGCGGAACTGCGCGGCATGCTCGCGGGACTCGGCGATCTGCTCGTCCATCTCGGCCACGGCGGCCCAATGGCCCTCGGCTTCGGCGGTGGCGCGAAAGCCCGGGTACATCTCGCTGTATTCGTAGGTCTCGCCGTCTATCGCGATCTGCAGCGCCTTGGCCGGCGTCATGGTGGCCCGGGGGTAGAGCAGGTCCAGGTGGCCGAAGGCGTGCATGACCTCCTGGTCGGCGGTGGCCTCGAAGGCGCGCGCCGTGTCCTCGTCGCCCATCTCGCGCGCTAGGGCCTAGCTCGCGCTGTTTTCGCACTGGCAAAAACAGCGTGAACAGGCCCTGGCTTGGCGAAATAGCGGTACTTGATGTGGGCCATGGACTCGCCGGCGAAGGCAGCCTCGAGGTTGGCCAAGGTCTTGATCTCGGGGCGTTGCGGCTTGCTCATGGGAACTCCAGTCGTGGGGCGGTGGGTAAATCGATTGATGTCTTCAATCGCGGCAGGGGAAATGGTAGAAAATTTCAATTAAATTTGCCAATTGATGATTGCTAATCAATTGATGAAAACTATTTTTTGCCACATGACTCGACCCAGGGAAAGCCCTGAAATTAATTGTCAACAACGTTGTTGACATAGTTGTCTGAGTATTTCTATACTGCCCTCATGTTGTCGAGGATCCGGGGCGTTGCGCGCACGCCTGCCGCTCCACGGCTGCACAATGGGCCGGAACGGCGGGGCATCCCAGGCGAACCGGCGCGCCACATCCACATCGCGAGACATCGACCATGAGCCTCTCAACCACCGTTCACGCCGGGGCGGCACCGCACTCCCAGAGCGAGATCGACACCACCTACCGCAAGATCACCTGGCGG
Source organism: Comamonadaceae bacterium 2FH (assembly GCA_005503335.1). Lineage (GTDB taxonomy): Bacteria > Pseudomonadota > Gammaproteobacteria > Burkholderiales > Burkholderiaceae_C > SCMQ01. The sequence goes on along the minus strand of SCMQ01000009.1, from coordinate 75,314 downwards.
CTGATCCCCTTCCTGGCCTTCCTCTGGCTGCTGGCCTGGATCGACCGTGTCAACGTCGGCTACGTCAAGCTGACCATGCTCGACGAGCTCAAGTGGAGCGAGTCGGTCTACGGCCTGGGCGCCGGCATCTTCTTCCTCGGCTACTTCTTCTTCGAGATCCCGAGCAACCTGATGCTGCAGAAGATCGGCGCCAAGAAGACCCTGATGCGCATCACCATCGGCTGGGGCGCGACCTGCATCGCGATGATGTTCGCCAAGACCCCCGAGGTGTTCTACGCGCTGCGCTTCCTGATGGGCGCGTTCGAGGCCGGCTTCCTGCCCGGCGTGATCGTCTACCTGACCTACTGGTTCCCGAGCGGACGCCGGGCCAAGGTGCTGAGCCTGATCACCGCCGCCTCGGCGCTGTCCAGCGTGGTCGGCGGCCCGCTGGCCGGCAACATCCTGAACCTGATGGGCGGCGTGGGCGGCCTGTCGAGCTGGCAATGGGTGTTCCTGATCGAGGGCACGCCCACCGTGCTGGCCGGCGTCTTCACCTACTTCTACCTGACCGACCGCCCGCAGGAAGCCAATTGGCTGAGCGCACGCGAGAAGCAACTGGTCGCCGCCGAGCTCGAGCGTGACCACCAGGCCTTGGGCCACCGCGAGCACAGCGTGTTCGCCGCGCTCAAGGATGCGCGCCTGTGGCTGTTCGTGCTGATCTATTTCAGCATCGTCGCCGCCAACGCCACGCTGAACTTCTACGGCCCCAGCATCGTCAAGGAGCTGGGCTACACCAACCCCGCCACCATAGGTTGGATCATGTCGGGCGCCTTCCTGCTCGGCGCGGTGGCGCAGATCGCCAACGGCTCGCATTCGGACCGCCAGCAGGAGGTGCGCTGGCATTGCGCCGGCGCGGCCCTGCTGGGCGTGATCGGCATGCTGATCGTGGCCATCTCGCTGGGCCGCAGCCCGGCCCTGGTGCTGACCGGCCTGGTGATCGCCGTCATCGGCACCAGCAGCGCCTTCCCGGTGTTCTGGCAGATGCCCAACCGCCTGCTCAGCGGCGCCGCCGCGGCCGTGGGCGTTGCGCTGATCAACTCGATCGCCAACCTCGCCGGCTTCGGCTCGCCCTTCATGCTGGCCGAGGTCAAGGCCGCCACCGGCGGCCTGAGCCCGGGCCTGTTCGTGATCGCCGCGGTCGAGCTGCTGGCCGTGCTGCTGATCCTCTGGTTCGTGCCCAAGCACCCCAAGGCGCGCAAGGCCGCCTGAACCCAAGAAAGACCCACCATGAGCCAACGCAAACTCATCGGCGTGCTGACGCCGTCCTCCAACACCGCGCTGGAGCCGCTGACCAGCGCCATGGTCGGCAGCCTGCCGGGTGTCTCGGCGCATTTCTCGCGCTTCACCGTGACCGAGATCTCGATGCGCGACCAGTCGCTGAACCAGTTCGACGACAGCAAGATCCTCGAGGCGGCGCGCCTGCTGGCCGACGCCCGGGTCGACGTGATCTGCTGGAGCGGCACCTCGGCCAGCTGGCTGGGCTTCGAGCGCGACCGCCAGCTGTGCGCGCGCATCACCGAGGCCACCGGCATACCGGCCACCACCTCGGTGCTGGCGCTCAACGAGATCCTGGCCGCGCAGGGCGCGCGCAGCCTGGGCCTGGTCTCGCCCTATGTCGAGGAGGTGCAGCGCCTGATCATGGCCAACTACGCGGGCATAGGCGTGCCCTGCGTGTCCGAGCAGCACCTGAGCATCACGGTCAACTACGACTTCGGCGAGGTCGAGCCCGAGACCCTGCGCCGCATGCTGCGCGAAGCGGCCCAGGCGCGGCCCGAGGCCATGACCATCATGTGCACCAACCTGCGCGGCGCGCAGCTGGTCGACGAGATGGAGCGCGAGCTCGGCATCCCGATCTACGACTCGGTGGCCACCGTGGTCTGGCGCGCGCTCAAGACCGTGGGCGTGGACCCGCGCGAGCTCAAGGGCTGGGGCCGGCTGTTCCAGGAAGTGGCTTGAGCCGGGGTTCGGAAGCAGCAGCATGAGTTTTCCCGCCTTTGACCTGGTGGTGCGCCACGCCCGCGTGGCCACCGCCAGCGACACCTTCGAGGCCGATCTCGGCATACGCGACGGCCGCATCGTGCAGATCGGCACCCAGCTGCCCGCCGGCGCGCGCGAGATCGACGCGGCCGGCCGCGTCGTCACCCCCGGCGGCGTCGACGCCCATTGCCACCTGGACCAGCCCATGGCTCCGCCGGTGCGCATGGCCGACGACTTCGACAGCGGCACCCGCGCCGCCGCCTGCGGCGGCACCACCACCGTCATCCCCTTCGCCGCCCAGGAAAAGGGCCAGTCGCTGCGCGCCGCCGTCGCCGACTACCACCGCCGCGCCGAGGGCCGCGCCCATGTGGACTACGCCTTCCACCTGATCGTCAGCGACCCCACGCCCCAGGTCCTGGGCGAGGAATTGCCCGCCCTGATCCGCGAGGGCTACAGCTCGTTCAAGATCTACATGACCTACGACGAGCTCAAGCTCGACGACGGCCAGATCCTCGATGTGCTGGCCGTCGCGCGCCAGCACGGCGCCATGGCCATGGTCCATGCCGAGAACGCCGACTGCATCGCCTGGCTGACCAAAAAGCTCGAGGCCGCCGGCCAGACCGCGCCGCGCTTTCATGGCCTGAGCCGCCCCATGCTGGTCGAGCGCGAGGCCACCCACCGTGCCATCGCCCTGGCCGAGCTCGTGGACACGCCCATCCTGGTCGTCCATGTCTCGGGACGCGAGGCCGTCGAGCAGATCCGCTGGGCGCGCGCCCAGGGCCTCAAGGTCTTCGCCGAGACCTGCCCCCAGTACCTGTTCCTCTCCGCCGAGGATCTCGGCATAGACAACAGCTACCTGGGCGCGCGCTGCGTCTGCAGCCCGCCGCCGCGCGACAAGGCCAACCAGCAGGTGATCTGGGACGGGCTGGCCGACGGCCTGTTCACCGTCTTCTCCTCCGACCACGCGCCCTTCAACTACGACAGCCCCGAGGGCAAGAAGCCCGGCGGCCAGGAGGTGGCCTTCCGCCACATCCCCAACGGCATCCCCGGCATAGAGACCCGCATGGCGCTCTTGTACTCCGAGGGCGTGCTGGGCGGGCGCATCACCTTGAACCGCTTCGTCGAGCTCACCGCCACCAACCCGGCCAAGGCCTATGGCCTGCACCCGAGGAAGGGCACCATCGCCGTGGGGGCCGACGCCGACCTGGTGGTCTGGGACGAGGGCGAGCGCGTCATACGCAACGCCGATCTACACCACGCGGTGGACCACACGCCCTACGAGGGCCAGCGCCTGCGTGCCTGGCCGGGCCTGACGATCGCGCGCGGCGAGGTCGTCTGGGACGGCCAGGACTTCCGGCCGCCGTCCCGGCCCGGGCAGTTCCTGGCCTGCGGCGCGCCCACGCTGCTGCCGCGCGTGGCAGCCCTGCCGGCGCGAACGGGCACGGATGGCTAGAATGCGGCCTTGCCTTCAGGCGCCCCGTGGGCGCCAGCGGTGACCGGCCCCGGCCACCGCGCGGCAAGCCTGTTTCTGCCAAATGCCACCAAAAAACACAGCAGCGCTCAGCAAGGCCGCCCCGGCGCGGGAAAAGACCGTCGAGGAAATCGTCGAGAAGGTGTATACGGCGATCCAGGAGCACCGCCTGGCGCCGGGCACCAAGCTCGGCGAGGACCGCCTGGCCACCATCTTCAGCACCAGCCGCGCCCGCATCCGCGAGGTGCTGGCCCGGCTGGCCAACGAGCGCGTGGTCGACCTGTTCCCGCAGCGCGGCGCCTTCGTCGCCAAGCCCACGGTGGAGCAGGCCTACGACGTGTTCGAGGCGCGGCGCCTGATCGAGCCCGGCATCATCAAGCGTCTGGTCGAGCGCCTGGACGCGACCATGCTGGCGCGGCTGCGCGAGCACCAGCGCAAGGAGGTCGAGGCCCGGCGCATGGACGACAAGCGCGCCATCGTGCGCCTGTCGGGCGAGTTCCACCTGCTGCTGGCCGAGCTGGCCGGCAACACCGCCCTGGTGCGCAGCATGCGCGAGCTGTCCACCGTCACCTGCCTGATCATCTTCCTGTACGACGCGCCGACGGCGACCAGCTGCCGGGCCGACGACCACGACCACATCGTCGACGCGATCGCGGCCAAGGACTTGGCCAAGGCCCAGGCCCTGATGCTGCACCACCTGGACGACATCGAGCGCAGCCTCAAGCTCGAGGGCGCGCCCATCGAGGCCGACCTCGAGGCCATCTTCCAGTAGCGCTGAGCGCGCCGCCCTCGGCTCGAATTTGAAAGCAAGCCGCGGAGTGCGAAGACGCGGCGCTGCGGCTAAATTTCCTTTCATGCAGCCCCTGCGACGAAAGGAAGACGCCGTGACCCGTTCCGCCTCCCAGCCGGCCGACCCCGCGGCCGCGACCTTGCGCGACCCGCGCTGGGCCGCGGTGCTGGCGCGCGATGCGCAGGCCGACGGCCGCTTCGTCTACTCGGTGCGCAGCACCGGCGTGTACTGTCGGCCCTCCTGCCCCTCGCGCCACGCCCGGCCCGAGAACGTGCGCTTTCACGCCAGCTGCGCCGAGGCCGAGCAGGCGGGCTTCCGGCCCTGCCTGCGCTGCCGGCCCCAGGAGGCCGCGCTGCCCGAACGCCACGCGGCCCTGGTGGCCCGGGCCTGCCGCCTGATCGCGGCCAGCGAACAGGCGCTGCCACTGGCGGAGCTGGCCCGGCAGCTGGACCTGAGCCCGCATCACCTGCACCGATTGTTCAAGCAGCACACCGGCCTCACGCCGCGCGCCTGGGCGCAGGCCGCGCGCGCGCAGAGGCTGCGCGAGGCGTTGGCGCGCGGCGCGCCGGTGACCGAGGCGCTGTACGAGGCCGGCTACGGCGGCAGCAGCCGCCTCTACGAGCAGGCCGACCAGGTCCTGGGCATGACGCCGGGGCGCTATCGTGCCGGCGGCGCGGGCAGCGAGGTCCGCTTCGCGCTCGGCCAATGCTCGCTGGGCGCCATCCTGGTGGCCGGCAGCGAACGGGGCATCTGCGCCATCGCGCTGGGTGACGAGCCCGAGCCCCTGCTGCGCGAGCTGCAGGACCGCTTCCCCAGGGCGACCCTGGTCGGCGGCGACGCGGGTTTCGAGCAATGGGTGGCCCGGGTGGTCGGCCTGGTCGAGGCGCCGGCCCTGGGCCTGGACCTGCCGCTGGACCTGCGCGGCACGGCCTTCCAGCAGCGCGTGTGGCAGGCGCTGCGCGAGATCCCGCCGGGCCAGACCTGCAGCTACACCGAGCTCGCGCAGCGCCTGGGCGCGCCGCGCGCCGTGCGCGCCGTGGCCGGCGCCTGCGCCGCCAACCCACTGGCCGTGGCCATTCCCTGCCACCGCGTGGTGCGCAGCGACGGCGGCCTGTCGGGCTACCGCTGGGGCGTGGCGCGCAAGGCCGCCTTGCTGGCGCGCGAGGCCAGCGCGTGACGCAGGCCTTGTTCGACCTGGGGCCGACCATGCTCGGGCCGGGCGCGGTCCTGCTGCCGGGTTTCGCGCTGGATGATGCGCCAGCGCTGCTGGCCGAGGTGGAGGCGATCACGGCGCAGGCGCCGCTACGCCAGATGCTGACGCCGGGCGGCCAGACCATGTCGGTGGCCATGAGCAACTGCGGCGCGCTGGGCTGGGTCAGCGACCGCCGCGGCTACCGTTACGACCCGCTCGACCCCGACAGCGGCCGCCCCTGGCCTGCCATGCCGCCGCTGCTGCTGCGCCTGGCGCAGGCGGCGGCCAGGGAGGCGGGCTTTGCGGATTTCCAGCCCGACGCCTGCCTGGTCAACCGCTACCGGCCCGGCGACCGACTCTCGCTGCACCAGGACCGCAACGAGCGCGACTTCGGCAGGCCCATCGTCTCGGTCTCGCTGGGCCTGCCGGCCGTCTTCCTCTGGGGCGGGCTGCGCCGCGCCGACCGGCCGCGGCGCCTGCCGCTCGCGCATGGCGACGTGGTGGTCTGGGGCGGGCCCTCGCGCCTGGTCTACCACGGCGTGCTGCCGCTGGCCGAGGGCAGCCATCCGCTGACGGGCGCCGAGCGCATCAACCTGACCCTGCGCCGGGCCGGTTGACTCATACCGCCTGGCATCCAATCGTCGGCGCCGGGATCAACCGCGCATCAGCGCCTCGATCTCGTCCGGCTCGACCGGCACGCCGCGCGTGATCAGCTCGCAGCCCGTGTCGGTCACGATGGCGTCGTCCTCGATGCGGATGCCGATGTGGTGGAAGGCCTCGGGCACGCCCGGGGCCGGGCGCACGTAGAGGCCGGGCTCGACGGTCAGCACCATGCCGGGGCGCAGTATGCGGCTGGGCCGGTCCTTGATGGTCTCGCCGCTGATCGGGTCGCGGCGCTCGCTGACCTGGCCCTGCTCGCCGGGCTCGACGTAGCTGCCGCAGTCGTGCACGTCCATGCCCAGCCAGTGGCCGGTGCGGTGCATGTAGAACGGGAAGTAGCTGCGGTTGGCGATCACGTCGTCGACCGAGCCGACCTTCTTGCCGTCCAGCAGGCCGAGGTCGAGCAGGCCCTGGGCCAGCACCTTCACGGCGGCCTCGTGCGGCGCGGTGAAGCGCGCGCCGGGCCGCGTCTCGGCCACGGCCGCGTCCTGGCTGGCCAGCACCAGCTCGTAGAGCGCGCGCTGCGGGCCGCTGAAGCGGCCGTTGGCCGGGAAGCTGCGCGTGATGTCGCTGGCGTAGCCGTCGAGCTCGCAGCCCGCGTCGATCAGCACCAGCTCGCCGTCGCGTATCGGCGCCTGGTCGGCACGGTAGTGCAGCACGCAGGCGTTGGCCCCGGCGGCCACGATGGAGCCGTAGGCCGGGTACTGCGAGCCGTGCTGGCGGAACTCGTGCAGCAGCTCGGCGTCGAGGTGGTACTCGCGCAAGTCCTCGCCCGCGCGCAGCATGGCGACGCAGCGGCGCATGGCGCGTACATGGCCCTGGGCGCTGATCTGCGCGGCACGGCGCATGATGGCCTGCTCCTCGGCGTCCTTGAACAGGCGCATCTCGTCCAGGACGGCGCAGAGGTCGCGCTGCTCGGCCGGGCACAGGGCGCCGAAGCGCACACGCGCGCGCACCTTGCCCAGCCAGCCGTCGATCCGGCTTTCCAGGCCCGCATGGGTGGCGAACGGGAACCAGACCGTGGCCTGGTTCTCCAGCAGCCGGGGCAGCTCGGAGTCGAGCTGGCCGATGGGGTAGGCGGCGTCCACGCCCAGCGCCTCGGGCGCGGCCCCGGGCCCCAGGCGCAGGCCGTCCCAGATCTCGCGCTCCGGGTCCTTGGGCTGGCAGAACAGGGTGCTGCGGCCGTCGGCCGTGATCACCAGCCAGGCGTTGGGTTCGCTGAAGCCGCTCAGGTAGTAGAAGTAGCTGTCGTGCCGGAACAGGTAGTCGCTGTCGCGGTTGCGCTGGCGCTCGGGCGCGGTGGGCACGATGGCGATGCCGCCGGGGCTGAGCTGCGCCGCCACGCGGGCGCGGCGCTGGGCGTAGAGGGAGGGGTTCATGGTGCGGTTCCTGAGGTGTCGGTCATGCGGCATTGAGTTCGGCCAGCCGTCCGGGCGTGCCCACGTCGGTCCAGGCGCCTTGGTAGAGCTCGGCGCTGACCAGGCCCTGGTCCATGGCGGCGCGCAGCAGCGGCGCCAGCGGCGCGGCCGTGCCCTGCGGGTTGCCGGGCAGGATGGCGCACCAGGGCGGCTCGAACAGCGCTCGGCGGTACAGGGCGATGGTGCTGAAGGTGTAGGTCTGCGCGGCCTGGTTCAGCGCCAGGCCCTGGGCCGAGAGGCCGAAATCGCCGCGCGGGTGGTGCGGCGGATTGGGCACCAGCCAGAGGTGGGCCAGCATGCCGCTGGCGGCGAAGCGCTCCACGCTGTCCTGTGCGAAGCGGAAATCCGGCGCGTAGACGTCGCCGGCCAGCACCCAGAACGGATCGCCCAGCAGGGGCAGGGCGCGCGCGATGCCGCCGGCGGTCTCCAGGGCATAGCCGAAGTCCTGTCCCTCGTGCGAGTAGTCGATGTGCACGCGCTCGGCCCTGGCTGCCGGGCTCGAAGCCTCCAGCAGCGGCTGGGGGCCGAACTGCGCCGCGATCTGCTCGCCCAGCCAGGCCGTGTTGACCACCAGGCGCGAGAAGCCGCCGCGCGCCAGCGCCTCCATGCTCCATTGCAGCAGCGGCTTGCCCCGCACGGCCAGCAGGGGCTTCGGGCGCTGGTCGGTCAGCGGGCGCATGCGCTCGCCGCGGCCGGCGGCCAGGATCATGGCCGCCACATGGGGCAAGGGGGGGGACGCGGTCAACCTCATGCCGCTATGGTGCCATGCTCTGCGCAGGCCCGGAAAAGGCGCCGCCGGGGCCAAACGGTAAAATCCTCGGTTTCCCCTGATTTCCCCGGAGCTGCCTGACATGGCCCAAACCCTCACCGTGCCCACCGCCAACCGCGTGAACATGGCCAATGCGATCCGCGCGCTGGCCATGGACGCCGTCCAACAAGCCAACTCCGGGCACCCGGGAGCGCCCATGGGCATGGCCGACATCGCCGTCGCGCTGTGGGGCCAGCACCTGCGCCACAACCCGGCGAACCCGCACTGGTTCGACCGCGACCGCTTCGTGCTGTCCAACGGCCACGGCTCGATGCTGATCTACGCCCTGCTGCACCTCACGGGCTACGCGCTGCCGATCGAGGAGCTGAAGAACTTCCGCCAGCTGCACAGCAAGACCGCGGGCCACCCCGAGACCGGCGTCACGCCCGGCGTGGAAACCACCACCGGCCCGCTGGGCCAGGGCCTCACCAACGCGGTGGGCATGGCGCTGGCCGAGAAGCTGCTGGCCAAGGAGTTCAACCGCCCGGGCCATGCCATCGTCGACCACCGCACCTATGTCTTCCTGGGCGACGGCTGCCTGATGGAGGGCATCAGCCACGAGGCCGCGGCCCTGGCCGGCGCCTGGAAGCTCAACCAGCTGGTCGCGCTGTACGACGACAACGGCATCTCGATCGACGGCCAGGTCACGCCCTGGTTCATCGACAACACTGCGCTGCGCTTCGCCGCCTACGGCTGGAACGTGGTCGGCCCGATCGACGGCCATGACGTGGACGCCGTCTCGCGCGCCATAGCCGACGCCAAGAACAGCGCCGACAAGCCCACACTGATCGTCTGCAAGACCCACATCGGCAAGGGCTCGCCGAATCGTGCCAACACCGCCAAGGCGCATGGCGAGCCGCTGGGCGCCGACGAGATCAAGCTCACGCGCGAGGCCCTGGGCTGGGAGCACGCCCCGTTCGAGGTGCCGCAGGAGGTCTACGCCGACTGGGACGCGCGCGCCAAGGGCTTGGCCGCCGAGGCCGAGTGGGACGCCAAGTTCGCCTCCTACAAGGCCGCCCATCCCGAGCTCGCCGCCGAGTTCGCGCGCCGCATGCAGGGCGAGCTGCCCAAGAGCTTCCACCAGGTCGCGGTCGACGCCACGATCGCGGCCCACACCAAGGCCGAGACCGTGGCCAGCCGCAAGGCCTCGCAGCTGGCGCTGGAAGCCTTCACCGCCGCCTTGCCCGAGCTGCTGGGCGGCAGCGCCGACCTGACCGGCTCCAACCTGACCAACACCAAGTCGACGCCGGCGCTGCGCTTCGACCTGGCCGGCGAGGTGGTGACCACGCCCGAGGGCCAGGTCGGCCGCCACATCAACTACGGCGTGCGCGAGTTCGGCATGGCCGCCATCATGAACGGCATCGCGCTGCACGGCGGCTACATCCCCTATGGCGGCACTTTCCTGACTTTCAGCGACTACAGCCGCAACGCCATCCGCATGGCGGCGCTGATGAAGCAGCGCGTGATCCATGTGTTCACGCACGACTCCATAGGCCTGGGCGAGGACGGCCCCACGCACCAGTCGATCGAGCATGCGGCCAGCCTGCGGCTGATTCCCAACCTCGACGTCTGGCGCCCCGCCGACACGGCCGAGACCGCCGTGGCCTGGGCCGTGGCATTACAAAACCAGAACAAACCCACGGCCCTGCTGCTTTCGCGCCAGAATCTGCCCTACGCGCCGAAGTCGGACCTCGGCGAGATCAGCCGCGGTGCCTACGTGCTGGCCGAGCCTGGCCGCGTGGGCCTGAAGAAGAAGGCGCAGGCCGTCATCATCGCCACCGGCTCCGAGGTGCAGCTGGCGCTGAAGGCGCAGGAGCTGCTGGCCGAAAAGAAAATCGCGGTGCGCGTGGTCTCCATGCCCAGCACCACGGCCTTCGACCGTCAGACCCTCGCCTACAAGAGCGAAGTCCTGCCCCAGGGCCTGCCGCGCATCGCGGTGGAGATGGGCGTGACCGACGGCTGGTGGAAGTACGGCTGTGCGGCCGTGGTCGGCATCGACTGCTACGGCGAGTCGGCGCCGGCACCGGTGCTGTTCAAGCATTTCGGCTTCACCGCCGAGAACGTGGCCGAGACGGTGCAGGCCGTGCTGGCCCGCTGAGTTTCAGGTTTTTAACTTCTAGGAAGATCCAATCATGACCATCAAGATCGGCATCAACGGCTTCGGCCGCATCGGGCGCATGGTGTTCCGTGCCGCCGTGCAAAACTTCCAGGACATCGAGGTCGTGGGCATCAACGACCTGCTCGAGCCCGACTACCTGGCCTACATGCTCAAGTACGACAGCGTGCACGGCCGCTTCAAGGGCGAGGTCAGCGTCGATGGCAACACCCTGGTGGTCAACGGCAAGAAGATCCGCCTGACCGCCGTCAAGGACCCGGCCGAGCTCAAGTGGAACGAGGTCGGCGCCGACGTGGTGATCGAGTCCACCGGCCTGTTCCTGACCAAGGAAACCGCCGAGAAGCACCTCGCCGCCGGCGCCAGGAAGGTCATCATGTCGGCCCCGTCCAAGGACGACACGCCGATGTTCGTCTACGGCGTGAACGACAAGAGCTACGCCGGCCAGGCGATCGTCTCCAACGCCTCCTGCACCACCAACTGCCTGGCCCCCGTGGCCAAGGTGCTGAACGACAAATGGGGCATCAAGCGCGGCCTGATGACCACGGTGCACGCCGCCACCGCCACGCAGAAGACCGTGGACGGCCCGTCCAACAAGGACTGGCGCGGCGGCCGCGGCATCCTGGAGAACATCATCCCCAGCTCCACCGGCGCTGCCAAGGCCGTGGGCGTGGTGATCCCCGAGCTGAACAAGAAGCTGACCGGCATGGCCTTCCGCGTGCCCACCTCCGACGTCTCGGTGGTGGACCTGACCGTGGAACTGAACAGCGAGGCCAGCTACGCCGAGATCTGCGCCGAGATGAAGGCCCAGAGCCAGGGCGCGCTCAAGGGCGTGCTGGGCTACACCGAGGACAAGGTGGTCTCGACCGACTTCCGCGGCGAAGCCATGACCTCGGTGTTCGACGCCGAGGCCGGCATCGCGCTGGACAAGAGCTTCGTCAAGCTCGTGTCCTGGTACGACAACGAGTGGGGCTATTCCAACAAGTGCCTGGAAATGGCGCGCGTGGTGGCGGCCAAGTAAGTCATTGCCTCGCACAGAAAAAACGCGCCCGAGGGCGCGTTTTTTCATGGCGGCTGCGCGTCCCGCAGGACCGCGGCTCAGTGGTGGTGGCCGTGCGCCCCATGCGCATGGCCGTGGGTGATCTCCTCGGCGCTGGCCGCGCGCACGTCCGTCACCTTGAGCGAGAAGCGCAGCACCTTGCCCGCATGCGGGTGGTTGCCGTCCAGGACCACCTGCGGGCCCTTGATCTTCAGCACGGTGAAGATGCGCTCGTGGCCGTCATCGGCCCGGCCGCGCAGCGTGCCGCCGACCTTCACGCCGGGCGGGAACTCGGCCTTGGAAATCGTGCGCACCAGGCTTTCGTCGCGCGCGCCGAAGGCGTCCTCGGGCTGCAGCAGCACGGTGGTGGCGAAGCCCGGCTCCTGGCCCTCCAGCGCGGCCTCGATTTTCTCGAAGGTGTTGCCGTAGCCGCCGTGCAGGTAGGCCATGGGCTCGGTGCTCGCTTCCAGGGCCTTGCCCTGGGCGTCGGCCACCTGGTAGCTCAGGGTCACGACGGTGTCCTTGCTGATCTTCATCGCAGTATTCCTCTTGTCTTTCGGGCGGGCTCAGCCCAGGTGCTTGCCGACGATGCCGGCCAGCTCGAACATGGTGACCTGGTCCTTGCCGAACACCGCGCGCAGCTTGGCGTCGGCGTTGATGGCGCGCTTGTTGGCTGCGTCCTGCAGGCCGTTGGCCTTGATGTAGTCCCACAGCTTCTTGATGACCTCGGTGCGGGCCAGGGGCTCGCTGCCGATCACGGCGGCCAGGGCCTCGCTGGGCTTGAGGCCCGCGCCCGGAGCGGTCTTGCGCGGCGCCTTGGGGGCCTTGGCGGGCGCCGCCTTCTTCGCTGCCGGCGCCTTGGCCGCGGCCTTCCTGGCGGGGGCGGCCTTGGCGGCGGCGCCGGCTGCCGTCTTGCGCGGCGGAAATTTGCTTTCGCGCGGCTCGAACTCGAAATTCACCTTGCCGGCGGCCGCATCCCAGGCCAGGAAGGCCTTGAAGCTGCGGCGCGTGCGCATGGAGACGAACTTGTCCAGCAGGTCGGTCTTGCCGGTGGCCAGCAGCTTGGCCATCTGCTCGCGCGCCACGGGCTGCTGCAGGATGATCTTGCCGCTCTTGAAGTCGCAGCTGGGCGTGGGCTGGTCCGCGGTCGGCACGGACTTGGCGCAGATGTAGTTGCTGCCATGCTCGTGCACAGCCGCGCCGCACTTGGGGCAGGGGCCCAGCGGCTCGCTGGCCGAGAAATCCACCAGCTCGCCGGTCTCCTCGGCGTTCTTGTCGTCGCCGAAGTCGAACTCGAGCTTCCAGTTCCTGTCTTCCTCGTTATAGCGCAGCGCGATCTCGGCGGTGAACGGCCAGCCGGCCTTGGAGCGGAAGCCTTCCAGCGGGCCCAGCTTGCGCTCGCGCAGGAAAGCTTCGACCTCAGCCGGCTCGAAGGTGCGGCCGGCGGGCGACTTGCCGAACGAGAAGCCGCAGCCCTCGCCGCGGCCGTCGGCGCCGGTGCAGGCGTAGCGGCGGTAGTTCTCCTTGACCACGCCGCCGCAGTTGGGGCAGGGCGTGGACAGCTGGGCGTAGTCGCCGGGGACGGTATCGCGGTCGTATTCCTTGGCCTTCTTGACGATGTGCTCGGTCATGGCCGCGATGTCGCGCATGAAGGCCTCGCGCGAGAGCTTGCCGTGCTCCATCTGGGCCAGCTTGTATTCCCACTCGCCAGTCAGCTCGGGCTTGGAGAGCTCCTCCACGCCCAGGCCGCGCAGCAGGGTCATGAGCTGGAAGGCCTTGGCCGTGGGGATCAGCTCGCGGCCCTCGCGCAGCATGTATTTCTCGGTCAGCAGGCCTTCGATGATGGCGGCGCGCGTGGCCGGCGTGCCCAGGCCCTTCTCCTGCATGGCCTCGCGCAGTTCGTCGTCGTCGACCAGCTTGCCCGCGCCCTCCATTGCGCCCAGCAGCGTGGCTTCGGAGTAGCGCGCCGGCGGGCGGGTCTTCAGGCCCTTGGGCTCGGCGGTCTCGGTGCGCACCATCTCGCCGGGCTTGACCGGCACCAGGCTCTGGCCCTTGTCGCCCTCCTTGGCATCGGCCACCTCGTCGGCCGCCTCCTTGCCGTAGATCGCCAGCCAGCCCGTCTTGACCAGCACCTTGCCCTCGGTCTTGAAGCTGTGGTCGACGGCCGCCGCAGCGCCGGGCCGCCCCAAGCCAGGCGTGGCCCCCTCGGGGGGCAGCGCAGTACGCGCAGCGACAAGCGTGGGGGTCACAGTCGTGATGCGGGTCGTGACCAGGTACTCGGCGCTGGGGAAGAACACCGCCATGAAGCGCCGCACCACCAGGTCGTAGAGCTTCTGCTCGGCGTCGGACAGGCCGCTGGGCGCCTGCAGCGTGGGGATGATCGCGAAGTGGTCGCTGACCTTGGCGTTGTCGAAGATGCGCTTGCTCGGCTTGATGTAGCGCTCGTCCAGGCCCTGGCGCGCGAAGGGCGCGAGGTGGCGCATGCCGCTGTCGGCCAGCATCTCGAAGGTCTGTTTGGCCACGCCCAGGTAATCCTCGGGCAGGTGGCGCGAGTCGGTTCGTGGATAGGTCAGGGCCTTGTGGCGCTCGTAGAGCGACTGCGCGAGCGACAGCGTGGTCTTGGCCGAGAAGCCGAACTTGCCGTTGGCCTCGCGCTGCAGCGAGGTCAGGTCGAACAGGGCAGGCGAAGCCTGAGAGGTGGGCTTGCTCTCCTCGGTGACCGTGGCGGCCTTGCCGCGCACCGCGTCGGCGATGGCCTGGGCCTCTTTCAGCGACCAGACGCGATCGGCCTTCTTCTCGCCGTCTTCCGCGTCCTTCTTCCATTTGGGGTCGAACCACTTGCCCGGGTACTCGCCGGCCTCGGCCAGGAAGCTGGCGTGGATCTCCCAGTAATCGCGGCTGACGAACTTGCGAATCTGCTCCTCGCGCTCGACCACCACGGCCAGCGTGGGCGTCTGCACCCGGCCCACGGTGGTCAGGAAGAAGCCGCCGTCGCGCGAGTTGAAGGCCGTCATGGCGCGCGTGCCGTTGATGCCGACCAGCCAGTCGGCCTCCGAGCGCGAGCGCGCCGCGTTGGCCAGACCCTGCATTTGCTGCTCGCTGCGCAAGCTGTCGAAACCGTCGCGTATGGCCTGCGGCGTCATGGACTGCAGCCATAGGCGCTTGACCGGCTTGCCCAGCGGCAGGTATTGGCCATTCTTGTGGCCGCCGGCGTACTGCTCGATCAGGCGGAAGATCAGCTCGCCCTCGCGTCCCGCGTCGCAGGCGTTGACCAGGCTGCCCACGTCCTTGCGCTTGGCCTGCCGCACGACCGCGTTGAGCCGGCTCTTGGTCTTGTCCACCGGCTTGAGGTCGAAGTAGGGCGGGATCACCGGCAGATGGGCAAAGCTCCACTTGCCGCGCTTGACGTCGAACTGCTCGGGCGCCTGGATTTCGACCAGGTGGCCGACCGCGCTGGTGACCACATAGTGGTCGTTCTCGAAGTGGTCCTCGTGCTTTTCGAACTTGCCCGCCACGGGCGTGAGCGCCCGCACGATGTCTTGGGCCACCGAAGGTTTTTCCGCAATGACCAGGGTTTTCATCTCATTACAATCCGGTTTCTCGCGTGCGCACCTGCGCACGCACGCGCACATGTGCGTACGGTTTCACCTTACCAAAATTTTGCCGTGCCCCAGAAATCCAGCTTCGCGTCGTCCCGGCGCATCCAGACCCGCCGCTCCGGCGTGCACGGCAAGGGCGTGTTCGCCGTGCAGGACATCGCCGAAGGCGAGATCATCATCGAGTACGTGGGCGAGATCATCAGCTGGCAGGAGGCGCAGGACCGCCATCCGCACGACCCCGCGGACCCGAACCACACTTTCTACTTCCACGTCGACGAGGACCGCGTGATCGACGCGCTCCACGGCGGCAATTCCTCGCGCTGGATCAACCACAGCTGCGAGCCCAACTGCGAGGCCGACGAGCAGGACGGCCGGGTCTTCATCAAGGCGCTGCGCAACATCCGCGCCGGCGAAGAGCTCAACTACGACTACGGCCTGATCATCGACGAGCGCTACACCCCCAAGCTCAAGGCCGAGTACCCCTGCTGGTGCGGCAGCTCCCACTGCCGCGGCACCCTGCTGGCGCCCAAGCGCCGTCCGGCCACGCCCAGGACGCCGGCGCAGCGCCGTCGCTGAAGGCGCAGCCCATGTCCAGGGCTCACCTGCTTTGGCCGGCCGAGGCGATCTGGGAGGCCGTCTCGCCCCAGCTGCCCGACTTCAGCGTCGAGATCCTGCCCGAGCTCGACTCCACCAACAGCGAGCTGATGCGCCGCGCGCGCGCCGGCCGACTGGAGCCGGTGCTGCTGGTGGCCGAGGCCCAGACCGCGGGCCGTGGCCGGCTGGGGCGTGACTGGCAGAGCACGTCAGGCGATTCCCTTACGTTCTCGCTGGGCCTGCCGCTGGCGCCGGTCGACTGGTCCGGCCTGTCGCTGGCCGTGGGCGTGGCCGTGGCGGAAAGCCTGCATCCCGAGATCGGCCTCAAATGGCCGAACGACCTCTGGTGGCAGGACCGCAAGCTCGGCGGCATCCTGATCGAGACCACCAGCCTGGGCGTGCAGCGCTACGCCGTGATCGGCGTGGGCCTGAACATCGCGCCGCGCGCGGCCGCGGGCCTGTCCACGCCGCCGGCCTGGCTGCAGGCCATCGCGCCGGAGCTCGACGCGCCGGGCGCCCTGGGCCGCCTGGCCGCGCCGCTGGTGCAGGCCGTGCAGGCCTTCGAGCGCCTCGGTTTCGCGCCGTTTCAGGCGCGCTTCAACGCGCGCGACATGCTGCAAGGGCGTCCGGTCACGCTCAGCGACGGCACGCGCGGCCAGGCCCTGGGCGTGGGCCAGGACGGCGCGCTGCGGGTGCAGACTGCGCAGGGCCTGCAGGAAATCACCAGCGCCGAGGTCAGCGTGCGTCCGGCGGATTCGGGCGGGGTTTGATGAGCCCCCACGCTCATCACTTCGTGTATTCGCTGCCCCCCGAGGGGGCGCAGGCCTCCTTTGGGGCGGCGCTGCGCAGCGTCGTGCGCGCAGCTGTACAGCGCAGCAGCGCCATGGCCGCCCTTCGCCTGGTTCGCTTCGCAGACCAACGGCTCCGGGCGGCCCGGCAGGAGGCCTGAGCCCGTGCTGCGCCTGGCGGTCCTGCTCCTGCTGCTGGCCAACGCCGCGTATTACGCCTGGTCGCACGAGTGGCTGGGTGCGCTGGGCCTGGCGCCGCAGCGCCAGGACGAGCCGCAGCGCCTGGCCCAGCAGATCCACCCCGAAGGACTGCACCTGCTGGCGCCCGAGGAGGCGCGCCGTCTCCAGGGCCTGCCAGCGGGGACCGAGTGCCTGCAGGCCGGCCTGTTCGATGAGCGCCAGGCCGCCGTCCTGCGCCAGGCGCTGGCCCCCCTGCCGGCCGGCAGCTGGGCCCTGGAGCCCGGCCGCCTGCCGGCGCGCTGGATCGTCTACATGGGGCGCTTCCCAACGGCCGAGGCGCTGGACAGGAAGCGCGCCCAGCTGCGCGCGCTCAAGCTGCGCTTCGAGCCGGTGGACAGCGCCGCGCTGGCGCCCGGCCTGTCGCTGGGCGACTACCCGTCCGAGGCGGCCGCCGCCCAGGCCCTGGATGCGCTGGCCGAGCGCGGCGTGCGCACCGCGCGCGTGCTGCAGGAGCGCGCCGAGCTCGCGGGCCAGTGGCTGCGCCTGCCTATGGCCGACGCCGCGCTGCGCGCGCGCGTGGAACAATCGCGCGATGCGCTGGCCGGCCAGCCGCTGCGCCCCTGCCGCTGAACCCCATCCAACCCCCTTTTTTCGGAGACTTTCGATGACCCTCAAGCTCTATTACGCCCCTGGCGCCTGCTCCTTCGTGCCGCACACCCTGCTCGAGGCCGCGGGCGAGCCCTACGAGCCGGTGATGGTCAAGCTGCACAAGGGCGAGCAGAACAGCCCCGAATACAAGTCCATCAACCCGCGCGGCCAGGTGCCGGTGCTGGTCGACGGCGGCCAGGTCATCACCCAGATCGTGGCCATCGTCAGCTACATCGCCGAGCGCTTCCCGCAGGCCGGCTTCCTGCCCGCCGAGCCCGTGGCCCGCGCCCGCGCCATCGAGACCCTGGCCTGGATGAACAACACCATCCATCCCACCTTCACGCACATCTTCATGCCGCAGAAGTTCACCGACAACGCGGCGGCGCAGGCCGAGATCAAGGGCTACAACACGCAGATCTTCCGCAGCCTGCTGGGCGAGCTGCAGGCCCTGGTGCACGCCGCCAGCGCCGCCGGCCGCGCCTTCCTGGGCGGCGAGCGCTTCGGCCCGCTGGACGCCTATGCGCTCACTTTCCTGCGCTGGGGCACGATCGCCGGCATCAACCCCGAGGACCATCCCGACCTCTGGGCCTTCGTGCAGCGCATCGCGGCCCTGCCGCCGGTGGCGCGCGTGATCGAGCGCGAGCGCCTGCAGCTGAATCTGTACAAGCCCGGCTGATCAGGACGTCGCCGGCGCAAAGCGCACCGTGAAGCGGACACCGGGCGGCTGCTGGCCCGGGTGGGCGTCCTCGATGGCGACCGTGGCCCGGTGCTGCTGGGCGATCTCCAGCACGATGGGCAGGCCCAGGCCCGAGCCGTCGACGTTGGTGCCCAGCGCGCGGTAGAAGGGCTGGAATACCAGCTCGCGTTCGGCCTCGGGGATGCCGGGGCCGTTGTCCTCGACCTGCAAGGCCAGCGCGTGGCCGAAGGGGTCGGCCAGCACGCGTGCCGTGATCACGCCCGGCCGTGCCGGCGTCGACGGCGTGTAATTGAGCGCGTTGTCGACCAGGTTGCGCACCAGCTCCTTGAGCAGGGTCGGGTTGCCCTCGAGCACCACGCCGGGCGAGCCCGGCTCGGCGCCGTCGTAGCCCAGGTCCAGCGCCTTGTCCATGGCGCGCGGCACGGCCTCGCGCACCGCGTCCATGGTCAGGCGCGCCAGATCGCAGGGCTGGCGGCTGATCGCCGTGCCGCCGCCCTCGGCGCGCGCCAGCGACAGCAGCTGGTTCACCGTGTGCGTGGCGCGTATGCTGGCGCGGCCGATCTGCTTGAGCGACTGCTTGAGCTCCTCTTCGCCGGCGCCCTCGCGCTGCGCCAGGTCGGCCTGCATGCGCAGGCCGGCCAGCGGCGTCTTGAGCTGGTGCGCCGCGTCGGCCAGGAAGCGCTTGTGCGTGGCGATCGAGTCCTTGAGCCGCGTCAGCAGGTCGTTTACCGACGAGACCAGCGGCGCCACCTCCAGCGGCACGGCCTTCTCGTCGAGCGGGCTCAGGTCGTCGGGCTTGCGCGCGCGGATGCGCTCCTCGAGCTGCGACAGCGGCTTGATGCCGCGCACCAGGGCCAGCCAGACCAGCAGCACGGCCAGCGGCAGGATCACGAATTGCGGCAGCATCACGCCCTTGATGATCTCGGTGGCCAGCACCGAGCGCTTCTCGCGCGTCTCGGCCACCTGGACCAGGGCCGGCCGCGCATCGGGCAGCTCGAGCGCCACCCAGGTATAGGCCACGCGCACCTCCAGGCCGCGCAGCTCGGCGTCGCGCAGGCGCACCTCGTCGATGGCGGGCTTCTCGTCCTCGGGCGGGGGCGGCAGCTCGCGCTCGCCGCTCAGGAACTCGCCGTTGGTGCCCAGCACCTGGTAGGCCACCATGTCCGAGTCGTCGGCGCGCAGCAGCTCGCTGGCCGGCTGCGGCAGGTTGAACTGGACCTTGTGGTTGGGCCCGACCTTGACCAGCTGTGCCAGCGCCTGCACGTTGTAGACCAGGGCCCGGTCGAAGGGCTTGTTGGCGATGCCCTGCGCCACCAGCCAGGTCAGCGCCAGGCTGACCGGCCACAGCAGCAGCAGCGGCGTCAGCATCCAGTCCAGGATTTCGCCGAACAGCGAGCGCTGCTCGCGCTTGAACAGGGTGACCGGCCAGTTGGCCGACCGGGAAGCTGACTCAGCCCTGGATTTTTTCAAGGCAGTAGCCCAGGCCGCGCACGGTGGCGATGCGGATCGGGCCCTTCTCGATCTTCTTGCGCAGGCGGTGGATGTAGACCTCGATGGCGTTGTTGCTCACCTCCTCGCCCCACTCGCACAGTCGCTCGACCAGCTGGTCCTTGCTGACCAGGCGGCCGGCGCGCTGCAGCAGCACCTCGAGCAGGCCCAGCTCGCGCGCCGACAGCTCGACCATCTTGCCGTCGATGGTGGCCACGCGCCCGGCCTGGTCGTAGACCAGGGGGCCGTGCCGGATCGTGGAGCTGGCGCCACCCATGCCGCGCCGCGTCAGGGCGCGCACGCGCGCCTCGAGCTCCTGCAGCGAAAAGGGCTTGGCCATGTAGTCGTCGGCACCGTAGTCCAGGCCCTTGACGCGCTCCTCCACGCTGTCGGCCGCGGTGAGGATCAGCACCGGCAGGGCGGCGCCGCGCGCGCGCAGGCGCTTGAGCACCTCCAGGCCGTGCAGCTTGGGCAGGCCCAGGTCCAGGATCAGCAGGTCGAACTCGGTGTTGGTCATCAGCGCCGCGTCGGCCTGTGCGCCGTCGCCCACATGGTCGACTGCGGCCCCCGAGCTGCGCAGCGTGCGCAGCAGGCCGTCGGCCAGCACCTGGTCGTCTTCGGCAATCAGTATTCGCATCGCTGTCTCCTGCTTGGGGTCATGCTGCGCGGGGCGCTTCGGCAAATTCTAGGCGCTTGTCATGCGGCTCAGGCGGCGTAAGCCTCCAGGCCCAGCGCCACCACGGTCGCCACCTCGTCGCCGACCGCGCTGCGGAACTCCGCCTCGGCCTGGGCCACCGCGTCGCGGAAGGCCTGCAGCCAGGCCAGGCCGGTGGGCGTGAAGCGCACCAGGCGCGCGCGCGCGTCGAGCGGGTCGGGCCCGCGCGCGACCAGGCCCCAGGCCTCGCACTGGTCGACCAGGTCGCCCATGGCCTGCTTGCTCATGCCGGCCGCGGCGGCCAGCTCGGTCAGGCGCGAGCCGGCTAGGGCGAGATGGCGCGTGATGTGCACATGGGCGGCGCTGACCTGGGCGCGCGCAGCCAGGTTGGACAGGGTCAGCGGCACCTCCACGTTGCCGGCCATCAGCGCCAGCACGCGCTCGTCGAAGCGGCGCATGGCATGGCCCAGCAGCCGGCCCAGATGGGTCTGGCGCCAGCTGTCTTCGACGGTGTTGGCAAGCATGTCCAGATCGTAAGTCAAACTGACCAAAAAATCCGTTTACTTGCCGGAAGTCGCTGCTAAAGTACTGTTCAAACATCCATGTCGTCGTCGAAGACGCTGGATCCACCCGAACAACCCGTTGATTTTCAAGGAGATTTTCATGGACGCAGCCGTCAAGGGCCAGAACGCCGCCAACAGCGAAAAAGCCAAGGCCCTGCAGGCCGCCCTGGCCCAGATCGAGAAGCAGTTCGGCAAGGGCACCATCATGCGCCTGGGTGAGGGCGAGGTGATCGAGGACATCCAGGTGGTGTCCACCGGCTCGCTGGGCCTGGACATCGCGCTCGGCGTGGGCGGCCTGCCGCGCGGCCGCGTGGTCGAGATCTATGGTCCGGAATCCTCGGGCAAGACCACGCTGACCCTGCAGGTCATCTCCGAGATGCAGAAGCTCGGCGGCCAGTGCGCCTTCGTCGACGCCGAGCACGCGCTGGACGTGCAGTACGCGCAAAAGCTGGGCGTGAACCTGCAAGACCTGCTGATCAGCCAGCCCGACACCGGCGAGCAGGCGCTGGAGATCGTCGACAGCCTGGTGCGCTCCGGCGCGGTGGACCTGGTGGTGATCGACTCGGTGGCCGCGCTCACGCCCAAGGCCGAGATCGAGGGCGAGATGGGCGACAGTCTGCCCGGCCTGCAGGCGCGCCTGATGAGCCAGGCGCTGCGCAAGCTCACCGCCACCATCAAGAAGACCAATTGCATGGTGATCTTCATCAACCAGATCCGCATGAAGATCGGCGTGATGTTCGGCTCGCCCGAGACCACGACGGGCGGCAACGCGCTCAAGTTCTACGCCTCGGTGCGCCTCGATATCCGCCGCACCGGCTCGATCAAGAAGGGCGAGGAGGTGATCGGCAACGAGACCAAGGTCAAGGTGGTGAAGAACAAGGTCTCGCCGCCCTTCAAGACCGCCGAGTTCGACATCCTGTTCGGCGAGGGCATCTCGCGCGAGGGCGAGATCATCGACATGGGCGTGAACGCGCGCATCATCGAGAAGTCGGGCGCCTGGTACGCCTACAACGGCGAGAAGATCGGCCAGGGCCGCGACAACGCACGCGAGTTCCTGCGCGAGAACGCGGGCCTGGCGCACGAGATCGAGAACAAGGTGCGCGAGTCGCTGGGCATTCCGCTGCTCAACGAGAGCGCGGAAGCCGCCGAGTAGCTTATGGCCCCCACGCTCGTCACTGCGTGTACGTCGCTGCCCCCCGAGGGGGCCGCAGTCGCCTTGGGGCGGCCCGGCGGCGACTGACCGGGCGCTGCGCTGCGATGCCGCCCATGCTGTCGCTCAAGGGGCGCGCGCTGCGCCTGCTCGCGCAGCGCGAGCATTCGCGCGTCGAGCTGGCGCGCAAGCTGGCGCCGCATGTGCAGGAGGGCGAGGACCTGGACGCCGTGCTCGACGCCCTGCAGGCCCGCGGCTTCATCGACGAGCAGCGCGTGGTCGAGTCGCTGCTGCACCGGCGCGCCGGCAAGCTCGGCGCGGCGCGCATACGCCAGGAACTGCAGGCCAAGGGGCTGGATGCAGCGGCCGTGCAGCAGGCCGTGGCCCAGTTGCAGGGCTCCGAGCTCGAGCGCGCGCGCGAGGTCTGGCGCAAGAAGTTCGGCGAGCCCGCGGCCGATGCGGCCGGGCGGGCGCGGCAGATGCGTTTTCTGGCCGCGCGCGGCTTCGGCGCCGAGGCGATCCGGCGCGTGGTGTCGGGCACCGAAGAAGACTGAGGGCTGAGCGGGGCTCAGAGCCCCAGCATCAGCTGCAGGTTCTGCACCGCGGCGCCGCTGGCGCCCTTGCCGAGGTTGTCCAGGCGCGCGATCAGCACCGCGTGGTGGTATGCGTCGTTGCCGAACACGCGCAGCTCCAGCTTGTTGGTGTCATTGAGAGCGAGCGCGTCGAGCTTGCCGTCCTCGGTCGGTGGCTCCACGCTGACCCAGCCGCCGGCCGCCGCACTCGGCGCATAGTGCGCGGCCAGCGCCTCGTGCAGGTCCGCCGCCTTGGGCTGGCCCGGCAGCAGGTCCAGGTGCAGCGGCAGCTGCACCAGCATGCCCTGGCGGAAGTTGCCGACCGAAGGCACGAACAGGGGGCGGCGCGTGAGGCCGGTGTAGGCCATGATCTCGGGCAGGTGCTTGTGCTTGAGACCCAGGGCATAGGCCTCGAACAGCGGCGCCTCGCCCCTCTCGTAGGCCTCGATCATGCTGCGTCCGCCGCCCGAGTAGCCGCTGACCGAGGGCAGGGCGAGTGCGAAGTCCGGGGGAATCAGGCCGGCGTCGACCAGGGGCCGGATCAACGCGATCGCGCCCGTGGCATAGCAGCCCGGGTTGGCCACGCGCTGGGCCTGGACCACGGCCTCGCGCTGGCCGGCCGCGAGCTCGGGAAAGCCGAACACCCAGCCAGCCGCCGTGCGGTGCGCGGTGGAGGCGTCGATGATCTTGGGCTTGCGTCCGGGCAGCGAATCGATCATCGCCACCGACTCGATGGCCGCGTCGTCGTGCAGGCAGAGCACGACCAGGTCGACCTGGGCCATCAAATCGCGCTTGGCGGCCGGGTCCTTGCGCCGCTCGGGCGCGATGCTGACCAGTTCGACCTGCGGGATCTGCTGCAGGCGCTCGCGGATCTGCAGCCCGGTGGTGCCGGCTTCGCCGTCGATGAAGACCTTGCTCATGGTGCTGTCCTGTCGGGAGAGGAGGGCCGCGGCCGGGCGCGGCAGGGGTTTGTCATCAGATTGCCATGGAACCGTGCGACATGGCATGCACGGTTTTTGTGCATTGCAGCATGATACAGTCGTGGGCTGCAGTGTCCAGTGCCGGCTGCTCGAAGTCAAACGCCGCAGCCAGGTGAAAACCATCCACTCCTGAGAGAGACTTCATGAAGATTCACGAGTACCAGGGCAAGGAAATCTTGCGTCAATTCGGTGTGCCTGTGCCGCGCGGCATTGCGGCGTTCACGGTGCAGGAGGCGGTGGAAGCCGCCCAGAAGCTGGGCGGCCCGGTGTGGGTGGTGAAGGCGCAGATCCACGCCGGCGGGCGCGGCAAGGGCGGCGGCGTCAAGGTCGCCAAGAGCATCGACGACGTCAAGCGCCTGGCCGGCGAGATCCTGGGCATGCAGCTCAAGACCCACCAGACCGGCCCCGAGGGCCAGAAGGTGCGCCGCCTGTACATCGAAGACGGCGCCGACATCCAGAAGGAATACTACGTCTCCGTCGTCACCGATCGCGCCACGCAGAAGCTCGCCTTCATCGCCTCCAGCGAAGGCGGCATGGACATCGAGGAAGTGGCGCACAGCACGCCCGAGAAGATCATCACCGAGTTCATCGACCCGCTCGCCGGCCTGACCGCCGAGCAGGCCAGGAAGATCGCCGCCGGCATCGGCCTGCCCGCCGAGTCCACGGCCCAGGCCGTCGACCTGTTCCAGAAGCTCTACAAGTGCTACATGGACACCGACGCCTCCCTGGTCGAGATCAACCCGCTCAACCGTGACAGCCAGAACCAGCTGATGGCGCTGGACGCCAAGTTCAACTTCGACGCCAACGCCCTGTTCCGCCACCCCGAGATCGTCGCCCTGCGCGACCTCGACGAGGAGGACCCGGCCGAGATCGAGGCCAGCAAGTTCGACCTGGCCTACATCAGCCTGGACGGCAACATCGGCTGCCTGGTCAACGGCGCGGGCCTGGCCATGGCCACCATGGACACCATCAAGCTGTTCGGCGCCGAGCCGGCCAACTTCCTGGACGTGGGCGGCGGCGCCACCCCCGAGAAGGTCACCGAGGCCTTCAAGATCATGCTCAAGAACCCCAAGGTCAAGGCGATCCTCGTCAACATCTTCGGCGGCATCATGCGCTGCGACACCATCGCCACCGGCATCATCACCGCCTGCAAGGCCGTGAACCTGTCCGTGCCGCTGGTCGTGCGCATGAAGGGCACCAACGAAGAGCTGGGCAAGAAGATGCTGGCCGAATCCGGCCTGCCCATCATCAGCGCCGACACCATGGCCGAAGCCGCCCAGAAGGTGGTCGCCGCCGTCAACGCCTAAGAGGAGTCCGCCATGTCCATCTACATCAACAAAGACACCAAAGTCATCACCCAGGGCATCACCGGCAAGACCGGCATGTTCCACACCTCCAAGTGCCGCGAGTACGCCAACGGCGCCAACTGTTTCGTCGCCGGCGTCAACCCCAAGAAGGCCGGTGAGGACTTCGAGGGCGTGCCCATCTACGCCACCGTGCAGGAAGCCAAGCAGGCCTCCGGCGCCACCGTCTCCGTGATCTACGTGCCGCCCGCCGGCGCGGCCGCCGCGATCTGGGAGGCCGTCGAAGCCGACCTGGACCTGGCGATCTGCATCACCGAAGGCATCCCGGTGCGCGACATGCTCGAAGTGCGCAACAAGATGAAGGCCAAGGAGGCCGCCGGCGGCAAGAAGACCCTGCTGCTGGGCCCCAACTGCCCGGGCCTGATCACGCCCGACGAGATCAAGATCGGCATCATGCCCGGCCACATCCACAAGAAGGGCCGCGTCGGCGTCGTCAGCCGCTCCGGCACCCTGACCTACGAAGCCGTGGCGCAGCTGACCGAGCTGGGCATCGGCCAGTCCTCGGCCGTGGGCATCGGCGGCGACCCGATCAACGGCCTCAAGCACATCGACGTGATGCAGGCCTTCAACGACGACCCGGACACCGACGCCGTGATCATGATCGGCGAGATCGGCGGCCCGGACGAGGCGGAAGCCGCGCGCTGGTGCAAGGCCAACATGAAGAAGCCCATAGTCGGCTTCATCGCCGGCGTGACGGCGCCCCCCGGCAAGCGCATGGGCCATGCCGGCGCGCTGATCTCCGGCGGCGCCGACACGGCCGACGCCAAGCTGGCCATCATGGAGGAATGCGGCTTCAAGATCACGCGCAACCCGTCCGAGATGGGGCGCCTGCTCAAGGGCCTGCTGTAAGCCTGGGGCCTTCGCAATGGCGCCCGGTGCCGGGCGTCATTGCGGTTTGCCACAATGCCAAGCCGGATTTCCTGCGGGACAATCCGGCTTTGTCATTTTTTTCAATGACGCCCTGTGGCGTCCGTCCGAAAGATCACCGTGGAAGAATTCCTCACCGCCCATTTCTGGCTCGCCGTCGGTCAGATCATCATGATCGACATCCTGCTCGGCGGCGACAACGCCGTGGTCATCGCACTGGCTTGCCGCCAGCTGCCGGCGCACCAGCGCACCAAGGGCATCCTCTGGGGCACGGCCGGCGCCATCGTGCTGCGCGTGATCCTGATCGCCTTCGCCCTGACCCTGCTGGCCATTCCCTACCTCAAGCTGGTCGGCGGCGCGCTGCTGGTCTGGATCGGCATCAAGCTGCTGGTGCCCGAGGACGAGGACGAGCACAGCAACATCAAGGCCAGCGACAAGCTCTGGGGCGCCGTCAAGACCGTGATCGTGGCCGACCTGGTGATGAGCATAGACAACGTGATCGCGATCGCCGGCGCCGCCCAGGGCGCGGGCGAGCAGCACCAGCTGCCGCTGGTGATCTTCGGTCTGCTGGTCAGCATTCCCATCATCGTATGGGGCAGCCAGCTGGTGCTCAAGCTGATGGACCGCTTCCCCTTCATCATCACCGTGGGTGGCATGCTGCTGGGCTGGATCGCCGGCACCATGGTGCACACCGACCCCGGCCTGGTCGAGTACCTGCCCCAGGGCAAGGCCTGGAACTACGCCCTGGGCGTCGCCGGTGCCCTGATCGTGCTGGCGGTCGGCAAGCTCCTGCAGCGCGGCCGCACCGCCCAGACGGAGACGGCCTGAGGAAACGCCTGATCGGCCATCCGCAGCGGCGCGGTCATGATGTTGCACAGCTTCTGCGCGCTGACGGACGCCGGCCGGCTGCGGCCCAACAACGAGGATGCGGTTTGCGTCGACGAGGCCAGCCGGCTGATCGTCCTGGCCGACGGCATGGGCGGCCACCAGGCCGGCGAGGTGGCCAGCCGCATGGCGGTGAGCCTGATCGCCGCCGAGCTGGGCCCCTGGCTGTCGGGGCCGGGCCGCCAGGCCACGGCGGCCGAGGCCATGGGGGCCTTGCGCGACTGCGTCGACCGTGTGAACCAGGCCATCCTGCAGGCGGCGGCCAGCCGTGCCGAATACGCCGGCATGGGCACCACGGTGGTGTTCGGTGCCTTCCATGGCAGCCAGCTCCTGCTCGGCCATGTGGGCGATTCACGCGCCTACTGCTGGCGCCAGGGGCGTCTGGAGCGTTTGACCACCGACCACACCCTGCTGCAGCGCCAGCTCGACGCCGGCCTGCTGACGCCGGCCCAGGCGGCCCGCTCCGCCGGCCGCTTCCTGCTGACCCGGGCGCTGGGCGTGGAGGCACGTGTGGTGCTGGCGCTGCGCGCCTTGGCCGTCGAGCCGGGCGACCTGTACCTGCTGTGCTCCGACGGCCTGACCGACATGCTCGATGACGAGCGATTGGCCGGCCTGCTCGCCCAGGGCGGCGGCCTGCAGGCGCAGGCGCAGCGCCTGGTCGACGGCGCCAACGCCGAGGGCGGGCGCGACAATGTTTCCGTCGTGCTCGCGCAACTGAGCGCCCCGGCCTGAGCGGCCATCCTACAATTTGGCTCGTGGCGCAAGAACAGGCCCTAGGAACCCCATGCCCAAAGTCATCGTCTCGATCGACGGCGTCGTCATCAAGGAAGCCCAACTGACCCAGGCGCGCACGACCATCGGCCGCCGGCCCTACAACGACATCGTGATCGACAACCTCGCGGTCAGCGGCGAGCACGCGGCGCTCGAGCTGGTGGGTCAGCAGGTGCTGCTGCACGACCTGGGCAGCACCAACGGCACCCGCCTCAACGGCCGGCCGGTCAAGCTGGCCCAGCTGCAGCACGACGACCTGGTCGAGATCGGCAAGTACCGCCTGCGCTTCCTGCAGGAGCAGCCGGCCGGCCAGGCGGCGCCCGTGTCCCCGCCGGCACCTTCCGTACTGCCTTCCGCCGCACCGGCCGTCGCCTCGGACGTGGCAGCCGCCCCGGCTCCGGGCACCGGGCCCCGTATCCGCGTCCTGAACGGGCCCGGTGCCGGCCGCGAGCTGCCCCTGGTCAAGATCGTCACCACCCTGGGCAAGCCCGGGGTCGGCGTGGCCGCCATCACGCACCGGCCGCAGGGCTTCGCGCTGACTCATATCGAAGGCGAGGCGCCCGCTGTCAACGGCCAGGCGCTGGGCAGCGAGCCGCTGATGCTGGCCGACGGTGACCATATCGATCTGTCGGGCGTGCAGATGCAGTTCGTGCGCGCCTGAAGCGCCTGAGCCTGACACGAATTGTCAGGGCGGCCTGACGGGAAATGTCAGCCCTGCGCCCGACGAGTCCGAAAAGGGCGGGAAATTTAATCCAAAGGTGCTCAATTTGAGCCTCGCGGCCACCGATTCCCGCCTGGCACGAAATCTGCGGACTCCGGCATGCACTTGTGCATCAACTCAAGGAGAGTAAGCAATGAAGCGTTCCATGCAACAGGGTTTCACACTGATCGAACTGATGATCGTCGTGGCGATCATCGGCATCCTGGCCGCCGTGGCGCTGCCGGCGTACCAGGACTACAGCAAGCGGGCGAAAATGTCCGAGGTGGTGCTAGCCGCATCTGCTTGCCGTACGACGATTACCGAAGTGTTCCAGTCCAACTCGGCAGGCAGCCTGCCCGTGGCCAATGACTGGGGTTGCGAAAGCTCCACGGCATCGTCCAAGTACGTGGCCAAGGTTGAGACCGATGCAAACGGTGCCGTTCGCGTAACGGCCACCGGCATTGACGCGACCAATATCGATGGAAAATTCGTGACGCTGGTCCCCCTGGATAGTGCCAATGCCACTCCTACGGGCGGCTCAGCGGTATTCAAGTGGGTCTGCGGCAATACGACTGCCGCGGGTACCAGCGCTTTCGTAACTACTGTGCCGAGCAAGTACCTGCCGGGTTCCTGTCGCGGCCTCTGATGTCGAAGGCGGCATTAATTGGTATGCTGAAAACGCCCCTTCCGGGGCGTTTTTCTTTGGGCGTCTGCTGGCCTTACGGCATGGGCCTGCTTATGGCGCTGGCCTGGCTGGTGCCCGTCCATTTCCCCCCCTGGGTCAGCTGGCATGCCGAGGCCCCGGCGTTCCTGGTCGTGCTGCTGGGCGCCGGTATCGCCATGCCGGGTCCCAAGGGAGCCTTTTCCCACCGGCTGGCGGTCCCGCTCATTGCGTGGCCTTTCCTGGCGCTGGCTGCCTGGGCGGTGTTGCAGGCGGCGGCGGGCAGCATCGCCTTCTGGGGCAGCGCGCTGGTGTTCGTCCTCTATGCGGCCCTGTGTGCGACGGCGCTGACGCTGGGCTACGCGGGCGCCAAGGGCGCCGAAGAGCCGGCCTGCGCCTCGGCGGATGACGGGTCCCTGCTGGAACGGCTGGCTGCGGTGCTGCTGGTCGGCGGCATGGTTTCCTCGGCGGTGGCCGGCGCCCAGGCCTTCGACCTGTGGCAAGACTCGGCCTGGATTGCGCGCATGCCCAGTCTGCGTCGCCCCGGCGGCAACATGGGCCAGCCCAACCACCTGGCCATCCTGCTGGTCATGGCCATGGCCAGTGTCATGCATCTACTGGCCATCCGCCGGCTCGGCGGCGCGGTCGCTGCCCTGCTGTGGGCGCTGTTGTCTGCGGGCCTGGCGATGACCGAGTCGCGCGCAGGGCTGCTGGGACTGGGCGTGTTGCTGCTTTGGTGGCTCGCCAAGCGCCACGGGGCGGCAGCACGGACGCCGGCGGGGTGGGGCCCGGCTGCTGGCGGAATTGCTGGCCTGATGTTCGTGGTCTGGCCCTCGGTGTTTGCGGCCGTGCATATGGCGGGCCCGGGCGAGGTCCAGGGCCGTTTGGCGACCGGCAGCCTGCGCCTGACGGTCTGGCCGCAACTGATCGAGGCCGTGCTGATGCGCCCCTGGTGGGGCTGGGGCATGGGCAATGTGGCCGAGGCGCACAATGCCGTGGCCCACGCCTATGCGACCAGCGAGCCCTTCACTTACAGCCACAACCTGGTCCTGGACCTGGCGCTGTGGCTGGGCATCCCCGCGACGCTGGTGCTGGTCGGCGCGACGGCGC
The DNA here is from genome assembly GCA_005503335.1 of Comamonadaceae bacterium 2FH. Classification (GTDB taxonomy): domain Bacteria; phylum Pseudomonadota; class Gammaproteobacteria; order Burkholderiales; family Burkholderiaceae_C; genus SCMQ01. Next base: position 45,535 of record SCMQ01000009.1, on the reverse strand, counting down.
TCTGGCTCTGGCGTCGGCTGCGCGCCGCCAGTGACGCCGTCAGCTGGTACGCCCTTGCCGTGGCCTTGCCGGTCGGCGTGCATGCGATGCTCGAGTTTCCGCATGCCTACGCCTATTTCCTCGTGCCGGTGATGCTGGCGCTCGGCGTGCTCGAGGGCCGGCTCGGTGTCCGGCCGCTGCTTCGGCTGGGACGCAGGCCTGCAGCGGTCCTGCTGCTGGCGGCGGCGGGATTCGTGTTCTGGTCGGCGGTCGAGTACCTGCGTGTCGAAGAGGATTTCCGCGTAGCGCGTTTCGAGGCCCTGCGCGTCGGCCAGACGCCGGCCGGGCACGAGCGGCCCAGGGTGTTGCTGCTGACGCAGCTGGGCGCCTTGCTGGACAGCATGCGCATCGAGCTGCGGCCGGGCATGCCGGAAGGCCAGCTGGGCTTGATCAGGCAGATGGCCCTGCGCCACCCCTGGACGGCCACGCAGTACCGCTATGCGCTGGCGCTGGCGCTGAACGGCCAGGGCGAGGAAGCGGCGCGACAGATGCAGGTGCTGCGTGCGCAGCACGGTGAGAAAATCCACCGGCAACTGCGCGAACAAATGGAACAGAAACTGGACGACCATCACCTGCCACGCGACAGCCTGCGCCTGCCCTGACCGCTGGATGACAAGAACGATTTCTGCCTGGTCGACGACCGGTCTGCTGCTGGCCTTGTGGCTCTGGCCCTTTGCGGGCGGGCCCTCGCCCGCCGTGCAACCCATGCTGTTCGGCCTGCTGGTCGCCGCCCTGCTGTGGTTCCTGGCTGCGCCCCAGGGCCGCGTGCTGTCGGGCCTGGTTCTGGCGCTGAGTGCGCTCGCGGCGGCCAGCGCGCTGACGGCGCCGCTGGTGTGGGCCGGGACCCTGGTGGGCGGGCTCATGGTCTGCGCCGGTTACGCGGCGACCCAGGCCGGCGAGCAGGGGCGGGGCGCGCATCTGCTGGCCTGGGCCTGGCTGCTGGCCGGCCTGCTCAGCAGCTTCATGGGCCTCATGCAGTACGCCGGCGTCGGCGCCGCACTCGCTCCCTGGATCAACGCCACGGAGGTCGGCCAGGCCTTCGCCAATCTGCGCCAGCGCAACCAGTTCGCCTCTTTGACCAACATCGGCCTGGTGGCCGGGCTGTACCTGGCGGCCTCGCCGGCGCAGCGCAAGCAGGCTGTGCTGCTGACGCTGGGCGCGGCCCTGCTGGCCGCCGGCAACGCCGCTTCGGGTTCACGCACCGGCCTGGTCCAACTGGCCGTGGTGCTGGTGTTGGCCGGCGGCTGGGGGGCGTTGCGCCGGCCGCTGCAACGGCGCATGTTGGTCGTCGCGGTGCTGGCCTACGGCGCGGCGAGCATGGCTCTACCCTGGCTGGCGGGGCTCGGCGCGCTGCCGCCGGGCGCCCTGGCGCGCCTGGCCAGCGAGCAGGTGGACTGCGCGAGCCGTCTCACGCTGTGGCGCAACGTGCTGCAGCTGATTGCCCTGCGGCCCTGGCTGGGCTGGGGCTGGGGCGAGCTGGACTACGCCCACTTCGTCACGCTCTACGAGGGGCCGCGCTTTTGCGACATCCTGGACAACGCGCACAACCTGCCGCTGCACTTGGCGGTGGAGCTGGGCCTGCCGGCGGCCATGGCGCTGTGCGGTGCCGTGGTCTGGGCCGTCTGGCGCGCGCGGCCCTGGCGCGAGACCGATGCGGCGCGCCGCATGGCCTGGGGCGTGCTCGCGGTGATCGCGCTGCACAGCGGGCTCGAATACCCGCTGTGGTATGGTCCCTTCCAGATCGCGCTGGGCCTGTGCCTGGGCCTGCTCTGGCCCAATGCGGCGACGCGTTCGGCAAGCCACATGACATCGACGAAGCCCCTGGCCTCCTGGCCCCAGAAGCTGCTGGCGCTGGCCCTGATCGCGGCCAGCGGCGCCGCGGCCTGGGACTATTGGCGCGTGAGTCAGGTCTACCTGCCGCCCGAGGCCCGGGCCGAGGCCTGGCGCGACGACCCGCTGGCGGCCGTGCGCGGCAGCTGGCTGTTTCGCGACCAGGCGCGTTTTGCCGAGCTGACACTGAGCGCGCTGTCGCGCGAGAACGCGGTCTGGACCTACCGCACTGCCAGCGCACTGCTGCACTACGCCCCCGAGCCCCGCGTGGTCGAAGCGCTGGTCGAGAGCGCGGTGCTGCTGGGCCGCGAGCAGGAGGCGCTGGCGCTGCTGGTGCGCTATCGTGCGGCATTCCCCGAGGCGCACGCGCACTGGGCCAGGCGCCAGACCGGCGCGGGTGGCTGAAGGAGGCGATGGGTGGCCCCTCGTTCGCAAGCCCTGTCACATTCGTCGCGGCAGCCCCCATCGTCCGCGGGTGACATGACGGCGTCGCCAGCGGTATCGGGCCTGGGCGACGAAATGGGCCAGCTCCTGGACGGCATCTCCGAGGCCTGCTTCACGCTGGACCGGCAGTGGCGCCTGGGCTTTGTGAACCGGCAGGCCGAGTACTTCCTGGGCCGGCCGCGCCAGCTGATGACCGGCCGCAGGCTCTGGGAGCTGTTTCCCCAGGCGCGCAACTCGGTGTTCCATGAGCATTACCAGCGCGCGCTGCGCGAGCAGGTCACGGTGAGCTTCGAGGCTTGCTCCACGCTGCGCGAGGCCTGGCTGGAGGTGCGGGCACAGCCTCTGGGCCAGGGGCTGGCCGTGTTCTTCCGCGACATCACGGCGCGGCGCGCCACGCGCGAGCACCTCAAGCTGGTCGAGGCCGGCATAGAGCGCATCGACGACATCGTCATGATCCTGGACACGGCCACGGGCGAGCCCGGGCCGAACATCGTCTATGTGAACGAGGCCTTCGTGCGCCTGACCGGCTGCACGCGTGAGCAGGCCATTGGCCGTCCGCCCGCGCTCTGGCAGGACGGGATGGCCGACCCCGACGAGCGCGCCCGCATCCAGGCGGCGCTGCGTTGCTGGCAGCCACTGCGGGTCGAGTTGCAGCAGCGGCGCGCCGCCGCTGCGCCCTTGTGGCTGGAGCTGGACATCGCGCCGGTCGCCGATGCCAGGGGCTGGTACACGCACTGGGTGGTCGTGGGGCGCGACATCACCGGGCGCAAGCAGGCCGAGCGCGAGCGGCGGGCGCTGGAGCAGCGCCTGGCGCAGTCGCAAAAGCTCGAGGCCATGGGCCTGCTGACGGGCGGCATCGCCCACGACTTCAACAACCTGCTGACGGTGATGAACGGCAGCGCCGAGCTGCTGATGGAGGACCTGGCCGATCGCCCGGCCCAGGCCGAGCTGGCGGCCATGGTGCATGCCGCCGGCCGGCGTGGCGCCGAGTTGACCCATCAGCTGCTGGCTTTCGCGCGCGGGCAGGCGCTGCGGCCTCGGGTGGTTCGGCCGGGCGAGCTGCTCGAGGGCATGGCGACGCTGCTGCGACGCACCCTGGGCCCCGAGGTGGCCGTGCAGATGGTGCTGGCGCCGCAGCTGGAGGCGCTGCGCATCGATCCCGCGCAGTTCGAGACGGCGGTCCTCAACCTCTGCCTCAACGCCCGCGACGCCATGCCGGCCGGAGGCTGCCTGCGGGTGGAGGCGTCCAGCCTGGTGCTCGAGGCCGGGCAAGCGCCGCCCCATCTCGAGCTGGTGCCCGGCCGCTACGTGCAGCTGGCCGTGAGCGACACCGGCAGCGGCATGCCGCCGCAGGTGCTGGAGCGGGTGTTCGAGCCTTTCTTCACGACCAAGCTGCGTGGCCAGGGCACGGGCCTGGGGCTGAGCATGGTGTATGGCTTCACCAGGCAGTCGGGCGGGCAGGTGGGCATCGATTCCGGGCCTGGCCAGGGCACGGTGGTGCGGCTGTACCTGCCGGTGGCGCAGCCCCAGGCGGACGAGGCCGAGGCCGGCGCCAGCGGGGTCGTGGACGCGCCGGCGCGTGGCGCCGAACGCGTGCTGGTGGTGGACGATGACGAGCTGGTGCGCGCGCATGCCGCGGCGCTGCTGCGCGGCCTGGGCTACCAGGTGCAGACCGCTGGCGGCGGCCAGCAGGCCCTGGACCTGCTGGCCGGTGGGGCGTCGGTGGACCTGCTGTTCACCGACATGCTCATGCCGGGAGGCATGGGCGGACCGCAGCTCGCGCGCGAGGCGCGCAGGCTGCGCCCAGGCCTGCCGGTGCTGTTCTGCTCCGGCTACCTGGGGCCGGATGCTGCGCCGCAGCAAATCTGGGGCGGCGGCGTGGACTGGCTGCACAAGCCCTACGGCCGTGGCGAGCTGGCCGGCAAACTGCGCGCCTTGCTGGACAATGGTGGCATGGACGAGGAGCCAAGAGGCACAACATGAGCAAGCGCTTGCTGATCCTGGACGATGAGAGTGCGGTCGCGCAGACCATGGAGGTCGTCGCGCGGCGCAGCGGTTTTGACGTCCGCTGCTGCGTGGACCCGGCGGTCTTTTTCGTCGAGCTGGAGCGCTGGCAGCCCAGCCATGTGGTGGTCGACCTGGTCATGCCCAAGATGGACGGCATCGAGGTCATACGCCTGCTTGCCAGCCGTGGCTGCGCGGCCTGGCTGATCGTCACCAGCGGCATGGGGGCGAAGATCCTCGAGTCGGCCCGGCGCGTCGCGACGCAGCGCGGGCTCAACTTCCTGGGCCTGCTGCCCAAGCCGTTCACGCCCAAGGCGCTGCGCGAGCTGCTCGACTGCCCACCCCCGCAGGACTCGCTGCACTCGCAGCAGTCGATGTGGGCGGCCTACACCGAGGACGACATCACGCCCGAGGTGCTGGAGCAGGCGATCGCCTGCGAGCAGTTCGAGCTGCATTACCAGCCCCGGCTGCAGCTGTCCTCGGGCCGGCTCGCGGGCTTCGAGGCCCTGGTGCGCTGGGAGCACCCGGATCTGGGCACGATACGGCCCAGCCGCTTCATTCCGATGGCCGAGGCCTGCGGCCTGATAGGCGCGCTCAGCGACTGGGTGTTCCGCACCGGCCTGCGCTGGCTGGCCGGCCAGCCGGCCAGCCGCGAGGTCTCGCTGTCGCTGAACCTGTCGCCGAGCGCGCTGCAGGACCTGGCGCTGGCCGATGCGCTGAGCGCGCAGTGCGCCCAGCTCGGGCTCGCGACGCAGCGCGTCACGCTGGAGCTGACCGAGAGCAGCGCGGTGCGCAACTTCGGCGATGCGCTCGACATCCTGACCCGTTTGCGCATCAAGGGCTTTCACCTGAGCATCGACGACTTCGGCACCGGCTACGCCTCGATGACCCAGCTGTCGCGCCTGCCCTTCACCGAGCTGAAGGTGGACAAGTCCTTCGTCATGTCCATGGTCGGCTCCTCGGAGTCGCGCGACATCGTGGCGGCCTCGCTGGACCTGGGGCAGAAGCTGGGCCTGACCACGGTGGCCGAGGGCGTGGAGAACACCGGTACCCTGCAGTTGCTCAAGGCGCTGGGCTGCGACCAGGTGCAGGGCTATCTGCTGGCCCGGCCCATGCCCGCAGACGCGGCGCGCGACTGGACGCCCAGCCTCTGAGTCCGCGCTCACCATGCGCCTGGATTTCGCCACCCTGGCCCTGACCTCGGCCCTGATGTCCATGGCCCTGGCGGCGGGCCTGAGCCTGGCGGCGCGTGCGCAGAGCCGGCCGGTCGCCTTGCGCGAATGGGCCGGCAGCCTCTGGGGCCTGTCGGTCGTGGCGCTGGGACTGGCCGCCTGGCAGCTGCGGCTGTTTTCCGGCGCGGCCCTGCCGTTCCTGGCGAACACGGCGATGGCCATGTCGCTGGTCCTGCAGCTGTGGGGGGCCCAGCGTGCGGCGGGGCGAACCGCGGCGCGGCGCGGGGGTTATGCCTGCATCGCCGCCGTGGGCTTGATGACTGCCCTGGGTGGCGCCTGGCCTGAGGTCCTGGCGCCAGGCACGCTGCTGGGCGCCCTGCTCATGGCGGCCTTGCTGCTGACCACGGCCGCCGTGGTGTGGCGGATCGCGCTGCCACCCGGCCAGGTGGCGGCCAAGGTGGCTGCCATCTGTTGGGGTGTGGCGGCCGCGCTGTTCCTGGGCCGCGCCGTCGCCCTCGCGGCGACGCTCGGCGAGCCGGCGTCGGCTTCGCACACCATGCTGCTGCCCCAGTCCCTGAGCTGGCTGGTCCTGGGTGTGGCGATGGTCGGCGGCAACGCGGCCAACCTCGCCGTGGCGCAGGGCCAGCTCGAGGCCAAACTCGAGCAGACCCGCGAACAGGTCGGCGCGGTCGGCCGCATGAACATGGTGCAAAGCCAGATCGAGGCCAAGCTCGAACGCCTGTCGCGCCGCGACGAGCTCACCGGGGCGCTGAACCGGCGCGGCATCCTCATGGAGCTGGAGGCCTGCGTGGCCCGGGTGGCGCGCTACCAGCGGCCGGCGGCCCTGGTCTGTTTCGACATCGACCACTTCAAGAGCATCAACGACCGCTTCAGCCACGCCATGGGCGACCGCGTGCTGGTCGCAGTGTCCTCCCATGTGCAGGCCATGCTGCGCGTGCCCGACTGCCTGGGCCGTCTGGGCGGCGACGAGTTCTGCATCCTGCTGCCCGAGACCAGCCTGGCTGGCGCCATCACCCTGGCCGAGCGCATCTGCCGCGCGCTGCCGCAGGCCGTCGCCCAAGCCTGTCCCGAGGTTGGCGAGATCACCCTGAGCCTGGGGGTGGCCAGCCTGGAGGGCGACGATCCCAAGGTGGACGCCTGGCTGCACGCCGCCGACCTGGCCCTGTATGCCGCCAAGCACGAAGGGCGCAACCGGGTCGTCGCCGCGGCGCCGGCCGACCTGCCGGCATAGCGTTCGCCAGCGTAAGCTTGGTCGCGGAACCGACCCCCGTACCCGCGCTGCAGGGCCTGCTGGCACGCCGGGCGTGGCGGATACGCCACGCTGCTTTCGCCTAAAACAGTAGGATCTTGATACAAGTGTGGCAATATGCATTACACCGTCTCTCGGCCGCGTTGTCGGTGTAACCGCGCCGGACCGCCCAAGAACGGCGCTCGTCGTTTGACCTACAGGGACCGCTTTGCTGCATGATCCGGGCTCCGATACCAACCAACGATGCTGATCGGCTGGCCGAGCTGGAGGCCTATCGGGTGCTGGACACCCCGAATGACCCGGCCCTGGACCGCATCTGCCGTCTGGCGCAACGGGTCTTCGCGCTGCCCTACGCCATGGTGTCCATCGTGGCCGCGGACCGGCAATGGCTGAAGGCTTCGGTGCGGCTGGGCAACGCGTCCTACCCGCGTGACATCTCGCTTTGCGCGCACACGGTGCACGCGGGCCAGCCGATGGTCGTGCCCGACACGCTGCAGGACCCGCGCTTTGTCGACAACCCCCTGGTGACCGGTTTTCCCGGCATCCGTGCCTACGCCGGCGTGCCCCTGGTGGTGGCCAGCGGCCATGCGCTGGGAACCCTGTGCGTGGTCGACAAGGCGCCACGCGAATTTTCCGAGCAGGACCTCGAGACCTTGCGCGAGCTCGCGGCCCTGGTGGTCAACGAGCTCGAGCTGGCGCGTCAGGCCGCCGAGCTCAAGGACGGGTTCGAGCATGCCCGGCAGTTCGAGCGCGAGGCCGAGCGCCAGCGCCTCGAGCTGGTGGCCGCCAAGGAGGAGGCCGAGCGCGCCAACCAGGCCAAGAGCGAGTTCCTCTCCAGCATGAGCCATGAGCTGCGCACGCCGCTCAACGCCGTGCTCGGCTTCGCCCAGCTGCTGATGAACAGCCGGCGCGAGCCGCTGTCCGAGCGCCAGCGCGGCCAGGCCGAGCACATCGTCAAGAGCGGCGAGCACCTGCTGAAGCTGATCAACGAGGTACTGGACCTGGCGCGCATCGAGGCCGGCCAGCTCCACCTGTCGATCGAAAGCGTGGCGGTCGGCCCCCTGATCGACGATTGCCTGCTGATGCTGCGCGCCATGGCCGAGCGCCGCGGCATCGTGCTGCGCGCCCGCATCGACCCGCGCCTGCCGGCGGCGGCGCTCGACTTCACGCGCGGCAAGCAGGTGCTGCTGAACCTGCTGAGCAACGCGATCAAGTACAACCGCGACGGCGGCTCGGTGGTGATCAGCGCGCTGGCCGACCAGCAGGGCGTGAGCATCGAGGTGCGCGACACCGGCGCCGGCATTCCGCTGGAGCGCCAGGCCGAGCTGTTCAAGCCCTTCAGCCGCCTGGGCCAGGAGTCGGGCGGGCCGGAAGGCACGGGCATCGGCCTCACGATCACGCAGCGCCTGGTCCAGCAGATGCACGGCCGCATCTCGTTCGAGAGCACACTGGGCGTGGGCTCGGTCTTCACCGTGGTGTTCCCGCTGGCCAGCGGCGGCGAGCCGCTGGCCGGCGCGGGCGCGGCCCTGGCGCTGAACGGCCTGACCGGACTGACCCAGCGCGCCTCGCGCCTGCTGCTGTACGTCGAGGACAACCCTGCCAACCTGACGCTGATGCGTGAGCTGATCGCCGAGACCGACAACCTCGAGCTGATTTCCGCGCCGAGCGCCGAGCTGGGCATCGAGCTCGCGCGCAGCCGCAAGCCCGACCTGGTCCTCATGGACATCAACCTGCCGGGCATGAGCGGCCTGGACGCCGCGCGCCAGCTCAAGCGCCTGCCGCAGACGGCCGCCGTCCCGGTGATCGCCCTGTCCGCCAGCGTGCCGGGCTCGAGCGCCACCCGCGCCGAGCACGAAAAAGTGTTTGCCGCCTACCTGGCCAAGCCGGTGAACGTGGCCGAGCTGCTGCTGACCCTCGAGCAGTTCTTACCGGGAGACGGCGCATGATTCTTCCCGACCAGCCCCATACCGACGCGCGCATCCTGATCGTCGACGACAACCCGACCAACGTGGCCCTGCTGGTCGACATCCTCGACGACGCGGGCTTTAGCGATCTCGAGTCCACCACCAACCCCTTCGAGGCGGTCGAGCGCTTCGTCCAGGGCCAGCACGACCTGATCCTGCTCGACATCCGCATGCCCGGCATGGACGGCTTCGCCGTGATGCGCGCGCTGCGCGAGCGCCTGCAGGGTGACGAATACCTGCCGGTGCTGGTGCTGACAGCACACGCCGACCATCCGACGCGGCTCGCCGCGCTCGAGGCCGGCGCGCGCGATTTCGTGTCCAAGCCCTTCGATGCGGGCGAGGTGTTGCTGCGCATCCGCAACCTGCTCGAGGTGCGTGCGCTGCACAACCACCGCCGCATCGAGGCTGAGCGGCTGGAGATCCTGGTCGCCGAGCGCACGGCCGAGCTGAGCGAGCGCAAGCGCCACCTGGCCTACCTGGCCAGTCACGACACCCTGACCGGTCTGCCCAATGCCCATGCGCTGCTGGAATGCCTGGACGCGCGGCTGGCCGAGCCCGAGACCCGGTTCTCCCTGGTGCTGCTCGAGCTGGCGGGCCACCGGCGCCTGGACAACCTGGAGGGCCACACCTTCGGCGAGCAGGTGCTGAGCGCCGCGGCGAAGCTGCTGCAGCAGGCGCTGGCGCCCCTGGGTGTGTGGTTGACCCACTGGCGCAGCGCCAAGTTCGTCATCGTGGTCGACGACGCCGAGTCGGAGGCGGCCTTGGAGCGGCTGCGCGCGCGCGTTCTCGACTGCATCGCCCGTCCCCTGGCGGTGGGCGGTTACGAAATGTTGCTCGACGCCCGTTTCGGCGTCGTGCAGGCCCCGGCCCATGGCAGCGCCAGCGGCGAGCTGCTGCGGCGCGCCAGCCTGGCCCTGGCCAGCGGCCTGTTCAGCACCAAGCCGCCGCTGACCCGTTTCAGCCTTGCGCAGGAAGGCGAGATCGCCAAGCGCCACCGGCTGGAAAAGGCGTTGCGCGGGGCCCTGGCGCGCGGCGAGATCGCGCTGCATTACCAGCCCAAGTACAGCTGGACCGAGAACGCCGTGGTCGGCGCCGAGGCCCTGATGCGTTGGAACCACCCGGAGTTCGGCCCGGTGCCGCCGATGCGCTTCATCCCGCTGGCCGAGGAAACCGGCCTGATCGCCGAGCTGGGCCTGTGGGCGATCGAGCAGGCCTTGAGCGACGTGGCGCGCTGGTCGGCCGAAGCGGGCCGCCAGATGGCGGTGGCCGTCAACGTCTCGGCGCGCCAGTTCGAGCTCATGCGCTCGCGCGGCGATTCGCTGTCCGACCAGGTGCGGCTGCTGATCGCGCGCGCCGGCGTGGCGCCCGAGATGCTGGAGCTCGAGATCACCGAGAGCGCGATCATGGCCGACTTCGGCTATGTGCTCGAGGAGCTCAACCGCTTGCGCGCGCTGGGCGTGCGCCTGGCGATCGACGACTTCGGCACCGGCTACTCGTCGCTGGCCTACCTGCGCAACCTGCCGGTCAACACGCTCAAGATCGACCGCGCCTTCGTGCACGGCATGGCGGCCAACGACGACGCCCAGTCGCTGGCCCGCACCGTGGTGGCCATGGGCAAAGCCTTGCACCTGGAAGTCGTGGCCGAGGGGGTCGAGACCGGCGCCGAGGCCACCGCGCTGCAGGCGCTGGGCTGCGACCTGGCCCAGGGCTGGCTCTACGGCCGGCCCATGCCGGCCGACCAGCTGCCCAGCATGCGCCTGGCACGCGCGGCGTGATCCGCCCCACGCCCGGCAGGGCGTGGCCGTTGCCCCGCTCAGGGATTCACGAAGCTGCCCGACTTGCCGCCATGCTTCTCGCGCAGGCGCACGCCGGTGATGGTCATGCCGCGGTCGGCGGCCTTGCACATGTCATAAATGGTCAGCAGGGCCACCTGCACGGCGGTCAGGGCTTCCATCTCCACCCCGGTCGGGCCCACGGTTTCGACGGTCGCTGTGCATTCCACGGCTGCCGTGGGCGAGGATTCGGTGGCGAAGTCGAGCGCGATGCGGGTCAGCGCCAGCGGGTGGCACAGCGGGATCAGGTCGCTGGTCTTCTTGGCCGCCTGGATGCCGGCGATGCGCGCGATGCCCAGCACATCGCCCTTCTTGGCGTTGCCGCTCTGGATCAGCGCCAGCGTGGCGGGCTGCATCTCGATGCGGCCCTGGGCCACAGCCACGCGATGCGTCGCGGGCTTGGCGCCCACATCGACCATGTGGGCCTGGCCTTGCGCGTCGAAATGGGTGAGGGGCGATGCGGGGGTGTTCATGCGGCAGCGGGCCAGTGGAAAAAACCGTTTACAAGAGCTTCATCTCGTTCGCGCATGATACGGCCATGTGCGCTTATGCTGGCAGCACCTGTGCGCCGCCGTTGAATCCACCTTGAGACTTCGCAACTGCCCACCGCGTCCTCCGGGGCGCCTGCCGCGACTGGCCGGCGGCCTGCTGCTGGCCTTGTCGCTGCTGTCCGCCGGACCGGCGCCGGCCCAGCCCAGGGCGGCGGCGCTGCCCACGCTGGGCGACGGCGGCGAGATGACGCTGGGCGCCGAGCGCAAGCTCGGCGAGCGCATCGCGCGCGAGCTGTACCGCGACCCCGACTACCTCGACGACGCGGTGCTGGCCGAGTACGTGCAGGGCCTGTGGCAGCCGCTGCTGGCGGCCGCGCGCCAGCGCGGCGAGCTCACGTCCGAGCTGGAGGAGCGTTTCGCCTGGGAGATTCTGCTCGGGCGCGACCGCACGATCAACGCCTTCGCCTTGCCCGGCGGCTACCTGGGCGTGCACCTGGGCCTGATCGGCGCCGTCACGCGGCGCGACGAGCTGGCGGCGGTGCTGGCGCACGAGCTCAGCCATGTCACGCAGCGCCATATCTCGCGCCTGATCGCGCAGCAGGACCGGCAGGCGCCCTGGCTGCTCGGGGCCATGATCCTGGGCGCCCTGGCGGCCTCCAAGAACCCCCAGGCGGCGCAGGCCGTGGTGGTGGGCGGGCAGGCGGTGGCGGCGCAGAGCCAGCTCAATTTCTCGCGCGACATGGAGCGCGAGGCCGACCGCATCGGGTTCGGCGTGCTGACCCAGGCCGGCTTCGCGGCCGAGGGCTTCGTAGGCATGTTCGAGAAGCTGCAGCAAGCCTCGCGCCTGAACGACAACGGCGCCTTCCCCTACCTGCGCAGCCACCCGCTGACCACCGAGCGCATCGCCGACATGCAGGCGCGCCAGCCGCTGGGCGCGCCGCGTGCCGCCCCGCCGCCGGACCTCGAGCAGGCCATGGTGGCGGCGCGTGCGCGCGTGCTGGCCCGGCCCGGCGTGGACGTGCTGCGCGGCTGGGTGGCCGAGGCGGAGACACCGGGCTTCGCGGGCCTGGCCGTGCCGCGCCGGGCGGCCGTGCTCTACGCGGCGGCGCTGGCCAGCCTGCAGCTGAACGATCTGCCGCGCGCCGCGGCGTTCGCGGCGCGCCTGGTACCGCTGGCGGCGGCGCAGCCGCAGGGCGCGCGCCAGGCGCGGCTGCTGGGGGCCGAGGTCGCGCTGCAGGCGGGCGATCTGGGGCGGGCCGCGCAGCTGCTGGGTGCGTCCGGCGATGCCTCGCCGGCGCGGCCCGAGTTGTTCCTGTGGGCCCAGCTGCGCACGCGCGGCGGGCAGGCGGCCGAGGCGGCCGCGCGGCTGCAGCCCTGGGTGCTCAGCCACCCGCGCGACGCCTCGGCCTGGCAGCTGCTGGCCGCGGCCCACGCGGCGCAGGGCCAGGGCTTGCGCGCGATCCGCGCCGAGGGCGAGGCCCGGCTGGCGCAGCTCGACTACGCCGCGGCGGTGGACCGTTTCAGGGCCGCCCAGGCGCTGTACCGCCAGGGACCCGGCCAGCCCGGCGACCACATCGAGGCGTCCATCGTCGACACCCGGCTGCGGCTGGCGGAATCAGCCCTGCGGGAGCAGGCGCTCGAGCGCTGAGTCGATCAGCAGGCCGAACAGCGAGTAGATCAGCGAGCCCAGCAGCGCGGCGCCGAAGCCGCTGACCTGGAAGCCCTCGAGCAGGCCCGAGGCGGCCCAGAACATCAGCGCGTTGATCACGAACAGGAACAGGCCCAGCGTGACCACGGTCACCGGCAGGGTCAGCACGACCAAGACCGGCCGCACCACGGTGTTGAACAGGCCGATCACCAGGGCCGCGACCAGCGCGGCGGCGAAGCCCTGCACCTGCACCCCGCTGTAGAGCTGCGCCAGCGCCAGCAGGGCCGCTGCGCTGAGCAGCCACTTGAGGATCAGTTTCATGGCCGGGGAGCATAGCACCCCGGCCCCGGGGCGTCACGCGGCGGGCTGTCGCCGCTTGGCGGTCCACCAGCCGGCGCCCAGCACGCCGGCGACGGCCAGCGTGTAGGTGGCCCAGCGCGCCGCGCTGTGCATCAGCTCGGGCGGATCGAACACCGCGTCCAGCAGCGGCTCGCCGACGACCATCTTGGCGGCCGTGAAGGCCAGCACGGCCGCGCCCAGATGGATGATGATGGGAAAGCGCTCGACCAGCTTGAGCACTACCGAGCTGCCGAACACCACGATGGGCACGCTGATCAGCAGGCCGATCACCACCAGGTCGAAGGCGCCGTGGGCGGCGCCCGCCACGCCCAGCACGTTGTCCACGCCCATCAGCGCGTCGGCCACCACGATGGTCTTCATGGCGCCCCAGAAGGTGTTCGCGGCCGGGCCGGAGTGCCCGTCGCCGTCGCCCTCGTCGAGCAGCTTGTAGGCGATCCACAGCAGGCCCAGGCCGCCGACCAGCATGAGGCCCGGGATCTTGAGCAGCCAGACCACGCCCACCGTCATCAGCGAGCGCACGGCGATGGCGCCGACCGTGCCCCAGACGACCGCCTTGCGCTGCAGCTGTGGCGGCAGGCTGCGTGCGGCCAGGGCGATCACGATGGCGTTGTCGCCGGCGAGCACGAGGTCGATGAGGACGATGGCCAGCAACGCTGACCACCAGGCGGCAGAAAAAAGCTCCATGCGGAATCTCCGGTTCAGGTGTGGGCGACCGGATGCAGGCTTTCGGAGGCATGCGGGGGAGGGCCCGCCACAGGGGCGGTTGCCGCGCAAACCTCGACCCCGCCCGCATCAGGCCAGGGATCGAAGGTCTTGCTCGGCAAGGCGTTTGGCGCATGCTTGCCCGACAGACCGGAAGCGATGCTTCGTCATGACGGCCTGCCGATGACGGCCGCGACGCAGAGGGGACGTCATGGCCGGCGGGAGCTACTCCCCTTCGGAAGGGGCGATTAAAGCAGGCCAGGCGTTTTCCTTGCAAGCTGCAGGCCCATTTGCACGGCCGCGCTATCATCGCCCTCCCCCGGAACACCCAGCATGGCAGGCATACACATCACCGACATCGAGGCCGCGATCAACCATTGGCGCCAGAAGAAGCCCTCGCCCGACGGCGTCACGCTGGCGCCGGAGCTGCGCGCGCTGGCCGAGGTGTACGCGCTGATGGTGTTTCATCGCGAGGACGAGGCCGACGAGGCCAGCCTGCCTCAGCGGGCCAAGGCGGCCTGGCTCGACTGGTACGCGGCCACGCCCGACACGCCCTGCATCGCGATCTGCTCGACCAGCCAGGGCGACGAGGTCTGCAAGGGTTGCGGCCGCAGCTTCGACGAGGTGCAGCTGTGGCCCGAGATGAGCCCGGCCGAAAAGCGCGCCACCTGGCGGCGCATCACGCTGGAAGACACGGCCTGGCGCTTCAACCGCTACGCCGAGCGCGCGGGCTGAAATTCACTTCCAGCGCTGGAGCTCCAGGTGCACGCTGTCGCGCGCGTTGCCGAGCGTCAGCGTGCCCTCCTGCACCGTGGCCTGCAGCTGCATGCTGCGCTCGGCCAGCCTGGCCAGCGCCTGGGCGGCCTCGCTGGGCACGCGCCAGACCTGCAGCTTGTCCAGCTTCGCCAGCTTGCCCGCGATGCCGCGCCACCAGACCTCGGCCGCGTGGTGGAAGGCGTAGACGATGACCAGGTCGGCCTTCTGGCAGGCCTTGGCCAGCGGCTTGTCCTCGGGCTGGCCGACCTCGACCCACAGGCGCGTGCGGCCCGTGAAGTCGCGCAGGTAGAGGTCGGGGTCCTCGGGATCGGACAGGCCGGCGCCGAAGGCCAGCTGGCCGTCGCCCTGGCAGACGGTCTGCAGCTGGTGGGCGTGGAGCGCCAGCGCCAGCAGGCGCACCATCATGCGCTCGTCGGTCTCGCTCGGATGCCGGGCCAGGGTCAGCGCGTGGTCGGCGTAGTAGCCGTGGTCTATGTCGGCGATGGCCAGGCTGGCCTTGAAGATGGTGGATTTGAGGGCCATGCCGCAGCTGCTGGTGGAGGTGTCGAGGATGGCCGCCGCGCCTCGGGGCGGTGCGGGGCGGCCGGGCGGGCCCGGGTCAGGCGCGGCGCGCCAGCTCGGCGGCCTTGCCCAGGTAGCTGGCCGGGGTCAGGGCCAGCAGGCGGTCCTTCTCGGCCTGGGGAATCTCGAGCGAGCGGATCAGCTGGTGCAGCGCCTCGGCCGTGACGGTCTTGCCGCGCGTGACCTCCTTGAGCTTCTCGTAGGCCCCGGCCACGCCGAAGCGGCGCATCACGGTCTGGATCGGCTCGGCCAGCACTTCCCAGGCCGCGTCGAGGTCGGCCGCCAGGGCCTCCTCGTTGAGCTCGAGCTTGTTCAGACCGGTCATCAGCGACGCGTAGGCCAGCACCGCGTAGCCCAGGGCCACGCCCATGTTGCGCAGCACCGTGGAGTCGGTCAGGTCGCGCTGCCAGCGCGAGACCGGCAGCTTCTCGGCCAAGTGGCGCAGCAGGGCGTTGGCCAGGCCCAGGTTGCCCTCGGCGTTCTCGAAGTCGATCGGGTTGACCTTGTGCGGCATGGTCGAGGAGCCGATCTCGCCGGCCTTCAGGCGCTGCTTGAAGTAGCCCAGGCTGACATAGCCCCAGACATCGCGCGACAGGTCGACCAGGATGGTGTTGGCGCGCGCCACGGCGTCGAACAGCTCGGCCATGTAGTCGTGCGGCTCGATCTGGATGCTGTAGGGCTGGAAGCTCAGGCCCAGGCCCAAGGGCTCGGGTGTCTCGATGACCTTCTTGCTGAAGGCCTCCCAGTCGAACTCGGGCCAGGCCGAGAGGTGGGCGTTGTAGTTGCCCACCGCGCCGTTCATCTTGCCCAGCAGCTTGACGCCGGCTATTGCGGAGCGCGCTGCCGCCAGTCGCACCACCACGTTGGCCAGCTCCTTGCCGACCGTGGTCGGGCTGGCGGTCTGGCCGTGGGTGCGGCTGAGCATGGGCACGGCGGCATGGGCATGGGCCATCTCGCGCAGCTTGGCGATGATCTGGTCCAGCGCCGGCAGCAGCACCTGCTCGCGCCCAGCCTTGAGCTGCAGCGCGTGGCTGGTGTTGTTGATGTCCTCGCTGGTGCAGGCGAAGTGCACGAACTCGGCGGCATGCTCGAGCTCGGGCCGGGCCTCGAACTTGGACTTGATCCAGTATTCCACGGCCTTGACGTCGTGGTTGGTGGTCTTCTCGATCTCCTTGATGGCCGCGCCGTCGGCTTCGGAGAAATTCTTGACCAGGCCCAGTAAGTAAGTACGTGCTCCTGGCGTGAGCGGCTTGAATTCGTCAAAGCCCGCATCACTGAGTGCGATGAACCAGGCAATCTCCACCTGCACGCGGCGGTGCATGTAGCCCTGCTCGCTCATGAACGGGCGCAGGGTGGCGAGTTTGGCGGCGTAGCGTCCGTCGAGCGGGGACAGGGCGGAGATGGTCGAGAAGGTCATCCTCGAATTGTAGGGCGACCCCGTGGGCGCCAAGTGGCCAGCCCGGCGCCGGACTCTCCCTGGAGCCTTACCCTAGAATCAAAGCATCAATTCGTGACTTTTTTCACCATGTCCCAGAGGGAGCCCATGAAACTGCTCGGAGCCGTGACCAGCCCGTACGTGCGCAAGGTGCGCATCGTCATGGCCGAGAAGAAGCTCGACTACCAGTTCGTCGCCGAGGACGTCTGGTCTTCCGACACGCGGATTTCCGAGGCCAATCCCCTGGGCAAGGTGCCCTGCCTGGTGATGGAAGGCGGCGAGGCGGTGTTCGACTCGCGCGTCATCGTCGAGTACCTGGACACGCTGTCGCCGGTGGGCAAGCTGATTCCGGGCCAGGGCCGCGAGCGCGCCGAAGTCAAGACCTGGGAGGCGCTGGCCGACGGCGTGCTCGACGCCGCCATCCTGGCGCGCCTGGAAGCCACCTGGCCGGGTCGTGCCGACGGCGAGCGCAGCGATGCCTGGATAGAGCGCCAGATGGCCAAGATCCAGGGCGGCCTCAAGGCCATGGGGCGCGGCCTCGCGGACAAGCCGTTTTGCAGCGGCATCCACCTGAGCCTGTCGGACATCGCCGTGGGCTGCGCGCTCGCTTACCTGGACTTTCGTTTTCCGCAGATCGACTGGCGCGCCGAACACCCCAACCTGCAGCGCCTGCAGGACAAGCTGATGCAGCGCGCGAGCTTCGCCGACACGCAGCCCTCCTGAGCGCCTGCCCGCGTTCCGGGGCGCCGGGACGCACCCTCTGGTCCCGGCGGCTGGAAGACAAAGTGTCGCGAAGCGGCCCGCAGCGAACAGAGGAGGGAGGAGGAGAAACGCTGCAGGGGAGCAGCCGGGCACGTGGCCCGACAGGCTTCGCGACAGGAAAACACGCGAATGAATCACTCCTCGCTATGTGAAAGATAGTCGCTCCGGCCCCAAAGTTCCGGGCATGGCGGGTAACGAACTGTGAGTTGTCACAGGCTTTGCCTAAAATCGAGGCAGCTACGAAAGACCTGCATGCTCTACCCCGAACTTTTCAAACAGCTCGAATCCGTGCGCTGGGACATGGACAAGGACATCCCCTGGGACCGATTCGATGCCAGCCTGCTGACGGACGAGCAGGCCCAGACCATCAAGATGAACGCCATCACCGAGTGGGCGGCGCTGCCGGCCACCGAGATGTTCCTGCGCGACAACCGGGACGATTCCGACTTCTCGGCCTTCATGTCGATCTGGTTCTTCGAGGAGCAGAAGCACTCGCTGGTGCTGATGGAGTACCTGCGGCGCTTCCGCCCCGACCTGGCCCCGACCGAGCAAGAGCTGCACGAGGTGCGCTTCGAGTTCGACCCCGCGCCGGCGCTGGAAACCCTGATGCTGCATTTCTGCGGCGAGATCCGCCTCAACCACTGGTACCGCTGCGCCGCCGCATGGCACACCGAGCCCGTCATCAAGCAGATCTACGCCACGCTGTCGCAGGACGAGGCGCGCCATGGCGGCGCCTACCTGCGCTACATGAAGCGCGCGATCGCCAACTTCGGCGACGAGGCCAGGTCGGCCTTCGTCAAGGTCGGCGTGCTGATGGCGAGCGCGCGCCGCACGGCTCAGGCTCTGCACCCGACCAACCTGCACGTGAGCAAGGCCCATTTCCCGCGCGACACCGTGCAAAGCCGCCTGCCCAACCCCGAGTGGCTGGAGAAGTGGCTGAGCCAGCAGATCAACTTCGACGCGAGCTGGGAGAGCAAGGTGGTCGAGCGCATCCTGCACAACCTGAGCCTGCTGATGGAGCGCAGCTTCAAGACCGTGCAGGAGCTCAACCGCTTCCGCAAGGAGATCGCGGCCACCCTGCCGCCCACGGACGCCTACCAGGGCGCCTGAGCCGCGGGGACTGTGACGGGCTTGGCTGGGCGCGTCGGGTCGAATTGCCGGACAATGTCCGGCTTCGCAGACTTTGCCAGGAACCGAGCCCCATGACCTACCCCAACACCCAACTGTTCATCGCCGGCCAGTGGCGCGACGCCGCCGACGGCCGCAGCCTGCCCGTCTTCAACCCCGCCACCGGCCAGGAAATCGGCCGCGTGGCCCATGCGTCCAAGGCCGACCTGGACCTCGCGCTGGCCGCTGCCCAGCAGGGCTTCGCGACCTGGCGCAAGCTGCCCGCGTTCGAGCGTAGCAAGATCATGCGCCGGGCGGCCGGCCTGATGCGCGAACGCGCCGGCGAGATCGCGGCCGTGCTGACCCAGGAGCAGGGCAAGCCGCTGGCCGAGGCCAGGATAGAGGCCATGTCCGCGGCCGACATCATCGAGTGGTTTGCCGAGGAGGGCTTTCGCGTCTACGGCCGCGTCGTGCCCTCGCGCAACCTGGCCGCGCGCCAGCTGGTGCTGAAGGACCCGGTGGGCCCGGTGGCGGCCTTCACGCCCTGGAACTTCCCGATCAACCAGGCCGTGCGCAAGCTCTCGGCCGCGCTGACCACGGGCTGCTCCATCATCGTCAAGGCGCCCGAGGAAACGCCGGCCGGTCCGGCCGCGCTGATCCAGGCCTTTGCCGACGCCGGCGTGCCGCCAGGCGTGATCGGCCTGGTGTACGGCAACCCGGCCGAGATTTCGGGCTACCTGATTCCGCACCCGGTGATCCGCAAGATCACCTTCACCGGCTCCACCCCCGTGGGCAAGCAGCTGGCCGCCCTGGCGGGCCAGCACATGAAGCGCGCGACCATGGAGCTGGGCGGCCACGCGCCCGTGATCGTGGCCGAGGACGCCGATATCGAGCTGGCGGTCAAGGCCGCCGGCGGCGCCAAGTTCCGCAACGCCGGGCAGGTGTGCATCTCGCCCACGCGCTTTCTGGTCCACGAAAGCATACGCGACGATTTCGCCGCGGCGCTGGCCAGGCATGCCCAGGGCCTCAAGGTCGGCGACGGCCTGGGCGAGGGTGTGCAGATGGGGCCGCTGGCCAACCCGCGCCGGGTCACGGCCATGGCCGAGTTCACGCAGGACGCGCTGCAGCGCGGCGCCAAGCTGGTGGCGGGCGGCGAGCGCATCGGCGAGGTGGGCAACTTCTGGGCGCCGACCGTGCTGACCGACGTGCCGCTGGACGCCAAGGTGTTCAACGACGAGCCCTTCGGCCCCATGGCCGCCATCCGCAGCTTCAACCGGCTGGACGAGGCCATCGCCGAGGCCAACCGCCTGCCCTACGGCCTGGCGGGCTACGCGTTCACGCGTTCGCTCAAGAACGCTCACGCCCTGTCGCAGGACCTCGAAGTCGGCATGTTGTGGGTCAACCAGCCCGCCGCGCCCTGGCCCGAGATGCCCTTCGGCGGGCTCAAGGATTCGGGCTACGGTTCCGAGGGCGGCCCGGAGGCGCTCGAGGCCTACCTGAACACGCGTTCGGTGTCGATCCTGAACGTCTAAGCGAACACCGCGCGCCACAGCGCCAGCACGGCCTCGCGCTCGGCCTGCAGCGCCGCCGGGTCGACCTGGGTCGGCTCCTCGTTGAGCCGCGCGCGGTGCTGCACGCGGCGCAGCTCGCGGTAGGCGTCGGCGGCGGCCTGGCCCAGGCCGGCGGGCAGCAGCCCGGCCTGCTCGGCGCGCTGCAGCAGCGCGATGTTGCCCACGTTCTCGACCAGCGCCGGATGGCTGGCGCTTTGCGACAGCACCAGGTACTGCACCGCGAACTCGGCGTCGACCATGGCGCCGGGGCTGTGCTTGACGTCGAAGCGCTGCGCGCGCACCGGATGCGCGGCGCGCACCTTGTCGCGCATGGCGACGATCTCCTGCTTGAGCGCCGCCGCGTCGCGCGGCGCGCTGATCACGGCCAGGCGCACGGCGTCGAAGCGCGTCTGGAGGGATGAAGAACCGAGCACGAAGCGCGCCCGCGTCATGGCCTGGTGCTCCCAGGTCCAGGCGGTGTTGCTGCCGCGCTGCTGCTGGTAGTTGGCATAGGCCTCGAAGCTCGTCACCAGCAGGCCCGAGTTGCCGTTGGGGCGCAGCGCCGTGTCGATCTCGAACAGGTCGCCCTCGCCGGTCTTCACGGTGAGCCAGTTGATCAGCTTGCGCACGAAGGCCGCGTAGACCTCGGGCGCCCGCTCGTCGGCGTCCTCGTAGACGAACACGATGTCCAGGTCGCTGCCGTAGCCGAGCTCCTTGCCGCCCAGCTTGCCGTAGCCGATGATGGCGAACTGCGGCGTCTCGCGGTGCCGGTTCTTCAGGCGGTCCCAGCACCAGCGCGCGGTCACGCGCAGCGTGGCGTCGGCCAGGGCGCTCAGGTCGTCGGCCACCTGCTCCACCGTGAGCCGCTCCTCCAGGTCGCGCGCCAGCGTGCGGAACAGCTCGGCATGGTGGGCGCGGCGCAGCAGGTTGAGCAGGCTTTCCTCGTCGTCCTCGCCGGTGCGCCGCAGTGCGGTGCGGCGCGCCTCTAGCTCGCGCTCGAAGTCCTCGGGCACGAAGCGCTCGGCCAGCAGGGCCTCGCCGGCCAGCTCGTCGATCACGCCCGGGTGCTGCAGCAGGTAGCGCGCCGGCCAGCGCGCCGCGCCCAGCAGGCGCAGCAGGCGCTCGTGCACGGCCGGGCGCTCCAGCAGCATGGCCAGGTAGCTTTCGCGGCGCAGCAACGGCTCGATCCAGTCGGCCAGGCGCAGCGCGGCGTCCTCGTTCACGCGGCCCTCGCGCAGCCATTGCGCGGTGCGTTGCAGCAGCCGCATCAGGCGCCCGCGCGCCTCCTCGCGCAGCGCCTGCACGCGCGGGTGGCTCTGCCAAGCCGCCAGGCGTTCGCGCACGCGCGCGGGCAACTGCTCGAGCAGCGACTCCAGCTCGGGCGCGGCCGGCCGGCCGTTGCCGTTGCCGTTGCCGCCATTGCAGCCCTTGCAGGGCTTGTCGCCGGCGCCGCCTAGCAGGGTGTCGAACTCCTGGGCCACCAGCTCGCGGTGCGCGTCGAGCTCGGTCAGGAAGGGGCAGCAGCCGGCGTAGCCCAGGGTCTGGGCGATCCAGTGCAGGTCCTCGTCGCGCGTGGGCAGCACATGGGTCTGCTGGTCGTCCAGGTACTGGATGCGGTGCTCGACGCGGCGCAGGAACAGGTAGGCGCGCGCCAGCGCGTCGGCGGTCTCCTGGGGCATCAGGCCGGCCTTGGCCACGCGCTGCAGCGCGTCCAGCGTGGGCCGGGTGCGCAGCTCGGGGAACTGGCCGCCGCGCACCACCTGCAGCAGCTGCACGGTGAACTCGATCTCGCGTATGCCGCCGCGCGAGAGCTTGACGTCGTTGGCGCGCTCGGGGCGGCCGGCGCTGCGCTTGGCCGCATGGTCGCGGATCTGGCGGTGCAGGGTGCGCAGCGACTCGAACACGTTGTAGTCGAGGTAGCGGCGGAACACGAAGGGCAGGACCACGCCGCGCAGGGCCTGGGCCGAGCCGCCCTCGATCGCGCTGCGCGGCGCGATCACGCGGCTCTTGAGCCAGGCGAAGCGTTCCCACTCGCGGCCCTGCACCTGCAGGTATTCCTCCAGCGCGCCGAGCGAGATCACGCTGGGGCCCGAGTTGCCGTTGGGCCGCAGCGCCAGGTCGACGCGGAACACGAAGCCATGCTCGGTGGGGTCGCCGATCAGGCCGTAGATCAGCTTGACCGCGCGCGTGAAGTACTCGTGGCAGGAGATGCGCCCGCGCCCGTCCACCCGGCCGGCGGTCTCGCCGTCCTCGTCGTAGACGTAGATCAGGTCGATGTCGCTCGACACGTTGAGCTCGCGCGCGCCCAGCTTGCCCATGCCTATGACCCAGAACTCGGCGCGCCGGCCGTCGGCCTTGAGCGGCACGCCATGCCGCGCGTCGAGTTCGGCGAAGGCCTGCCGGCAGGCGACGTCGAGCGCGAACTCGGCCAGCTCGGTGACGCCGCGCGTGATCACGGCCAGCGGGGCCTGCTGCTCGCAGTCCAGGCGCACCAGGCGCTCCATCAGCAGCTGGCGCAGCATGCGCAGCGCCGCGCCGGTGTCCGCGCCCTGGGCGGCGAGGGTCGCATAGGCCTGGGCCAGGCTGTCCCGCGTGGGCGGCCCCTCGGGCAGCAGGGGCAACTGCTCGGCGTAGCGGCGACGCAGGCGCTGGACGAAGCGGGAATGGGCCGATGGGGAGGCGGACTCCCCGGCGTCGGGCTCGGCCGACAAATGGTTCTGCTGCGAACCCACGGAGTCGCTGCGGGTCATAATTCCTGCCACATCCAAGCACCCAATGAACGAATCGACGACGTTCCCCCCCCGATTGATGAGAGCCGCTGCGGTCGCGATGCGCGGTGTGTCATGGCTGGTGCTGGCCTTGCTGTTGTTGCTGGCCGCAGCCTGGGGAACGTTTCACGGCTGGATTGTGCCGCGAATCGACGAGCTGCGCCCGCGGCTGGAAATGATGGCCGGCCAGGCCCTGGGCGTACCCGTGCGCATAGGCGCGCTGCAGGCGCGCCCGGGCGGCCTGGTGCCTTCCTTCGAGCTGCGCGGGGTGGCGCTGCTCGACAGCGAGGGCCGCGAGGCCCTGCGCCTGCCGCGCCTGCAGGCCGCGCTGAGCGTGACCTCGCTGCTGCGCCTGGGCTTCGACCAGCTCTACATCGAGGCGCCCGAGCTCGACATCCGCCGCCTGGCCGACGGGCGCATCCTGGTGGCCGGACTGGACCTGGGCGCCGGCGCCGGGCGCGACTCGCCGGCCGTCGACTGGTTCTTCTCGCAGAAGGAAGTGGTGGTGCGCCGCGGCACCGTGCGCTGGAGCGACGAGGGGCGCGCCGCGCCGCCGCTGGCGTTGGGCGAGGTGGACATCGTGCTGCGCAACGGCGCGCGCCGCCATGAGCTGCGCCTGGACGCCACGCCGCCGTCCGGCTGGGGTGAGCGCTTCCTGCTGATGGGCCAGTTCCGCCGCCCCTTGCTGTCGCGTCACCCGGGCCGCTTTGCCGACTGGAGCGGCCAGTTCTACGCCGACTTCGCGCGCGTGGACGTGTCGCTCCTGCGCCGCCATGTGCGCCTGGACGTCGAGGTCGCCGAAGGCCATGGCGCGCTGCGGCTGTGGGCCGACCTGGATCACGGCGCCTTCGTCGGCGCCGCGGCCGACATGGCGCTGGCCGACCTCAGCGCCACGCTGGGGTCCGGCCTGGAGCCGCTGGCCCTGCGCTCGCTGTCGGGCCGCATCGGCGGCAAGCGCCTGGCCGGAGGCTTCCAGTTCTACACCGAGGGCCTGCAGTTCCAGACCCGCGACGGCCTGCGCTGGCCGGGCGGCAACCTGTTCGTCTCGCAGACCGCGGCCGAGGGCCGCCTGCCGGCCATGGGCGAGCTGCGCGCCGACCGGCTGAACCTCGAAGTCCTGCGCCAGGTCGCCGACCGCCTGCCGCTGGGCGAGACCGCGCGCGAGACCCTGCGCGCCTACCCGGCCACCGGCCTGGTCGAAACCCTGCAGGCCAGCTGGCAGGGCCCCTGGGACGCGCCGTCCAAGTACCAGGCGCGTGGCCGCGTGTCGGAGCTGACGCTGGCGGCCCGGCCGGCCCCCCCGCCGCCGCCGGGGCACAGCGGTCCCCCCGATCTCGGCGTGCCCGGCCTGCGCGGCGGCGCCATAGACTTCGACTTCAACCAGTCGGGCGGGCGCGCGCGCCTGGCCATCGCGGGCGGCGCCCTCGAGCTCCCCGGCGTGTTCGAGGAGCCCCTGCTGCCGTTGGACCGGCTGCAGGCCGAGGCCCAGTGGCAGATCGAGGGCGAGCGCATCGTGGTCCCGCAGGCCAGCATCAAGCTGGCCAACGCCGACGCCGAGGGCGAGTTCCGCGGCAGCTGGCAGACCAGCGACCCCGCCAAGTCGAGCAGCCGCTCGCGCTTTCCGGGCCGGCTGGACCTGCAGGGCAGCTTCAGCCGGGCCAACGGCGCGCGCGTGCACCGCTACCTGCCGCTGGGCATCGCCGAGGACGCGCGCCACTATGTGCGCGACGCGGTGCAGCAGGGCCAGGCCAGCGGCGTGGCGGTGCGCGTGCGCGGCGACCTCAACGACATCCCCTACGCCGACGCGCGCCAGGGCGAGTTCCGCTTCGCCGGCAAGCTGCGCGGCGTGACCCTGGCCTATGTGCCGCGCCGCCTGCAGGGCGCCAGCGAGAAGCCCTGGCCGGCGCTGACCGAGCTGGCCGGCGAACTCGTGATCGACCGCAACAGCCTGCGCGTGAATGGCGCCAGCGCGCGCGTGGACGGCCTGCCCAAGCTGCGCCTGTCCCGCGTCGAGGCCCAGATCCCCAACTTGGCGCAGGACACCGCGGTGCAGGTGACGGCCGAGGCCAGCGGCCCGGCGGCCGAGATGCTGGGCGTGGTGCAGGGCTCGCCGCTCGACGCCATGATGGGCGGCACGCTGGCGCAGGCGCGCGCCGGCGGCGACGCTGCCCTGCGCCTGCGGCTGAACCTGCCGGTGGCGGACCTGAACCGGTCGCGCGTGCAGGGCAGCGTCACGCTGGCCGGCAACGACCTGCAAGTCACGCCCGACACGCCGCTGCTGGGCCGCGCGCGCGGCGTGGTGGCTTTCAGCGAGAGCGGCTTTTCGCTCACCGGCGCCCAGGCCCGCGTGCTGGGCGGCGACATGCGCCTCGAGGGCGGCTCGCGTCCCGTGCCGGCGAACAGCGGCGAGGCCTCGGTCCTGCTGCGCGCCCAGGGCACGGTCTCGGCCGAGGGCCTGCGCCAGGCCGGCGAACTCGGTGCCATCGCGCGCCTGGCGCACAACGCCAGCGGCAGCACGGCCTACAGCGCCACGCTGGCGTTCCGCCGCGGCCATCCCGAGCTGTCGGTGACCAGCAGCCTGCAGGGCCTGGGGCTGACGCTGCCGCCGCCGCTGAGCAAGTCCGCCGAGACCGCCTTGCCGCTGCGCTTCGAGAGCGCCCTGCAGCGCGACTCCGTGGCGCCGGGCGCGACGGCCACGCGCGAGCAATGGCAGCTGGAACTGGGGCGGCTCGCGTCCCTGGTCTACGTGCGCGAGCTCTCCGGCGCGCAGCCGCGCGTGCTGCGCGGCAGCATCGCGGTCGGCCTGGCGCCGGGCGAGGCCGCGCCCCTGCCCGACGAGGGCGTGCTGGCCAACGTCAACCTGGCCCAGCTCAACGTCGACGCCTGGGAGGCGGCCCTGGCCGGCCCGCCGAGGAGTGGCGCCGCCGCGCCGGCCGCCGCAGCCCAGAGCGATCTGGCCGGACCGGCCCAGGCCTACCTGCCCACCGTGCTGGCGCTGCGCGCGCGCGAGCTCACCGTGGACGGCCGGCGCTACCGCAACCTGGTGGTCGGCGGCTCGCGCGAGGGCGCGCTGTGGCGCGCCAACCTCGACGCCAGCGAGCTCAGCGGCTACGTCGAGTACCGCCAGCCCGCGGGCGGCAGCGGCAGCCGCGTCTACGCGCGCCTGGCGCGCCTGACCATCGCGCCTTCGGCGGCCAGCGAGGTCGAGACCCTGCTCAACGAGCCGCCCGCGACCATGCCGGCGCTGGACATCGTGGTCGACGACTTCGAGCTGCGCGGCAAGAAGCTGGGCCGGGTCGAGATCGAGGCCGTCAACCGCGGCGCCGCGGCGGCGGCGAGCGAATGGCGCCTGAACAAGCTCAACCTCGCGCTGCCCGAGGCCAGCCTGGCGGCCACCGGCCAATGGGTGGCCGGCGCCGCGGCGGCGGGCGGGCGCCCGGGGGCGCGGCGCACCACGCTCAACTTCCGGCTCGATCTGGCCGACGCCGGCGGGCTGCTGGGCCGGCTGGGCATGAAGGACGTGATCCGCGGCGGCGAGGGCCGGCTCGAGGGCCAGGTCGCCTGGACCGGCTCGCCGCTGTCGCTCAACGTGCCGTCCATGAACGGCCAGTTCAACGTCAACGTGGGCCGGGGCCAGTTCCTCAAGGCCGATCCGGGCATCGCCAAGCTGCTCGGCGTGCTGAGCCTGCAATCGCTGCCGCGCCGCCTCACGCTGGACTTCCGCGACGTGTTCAGCGATGGCTTCGCCTTCGACTTCATCCGCGGCGACGTGGGCATCGCCCAGGGCATGGCCAGCACCAACAACCTGCAGATGAAGGGCGTCAACGCCGCGGTGCTGATGGACGGCCGGGCCGACATCGCGCGCGAGACCCAGGACATCCGCGTGGTCGTGGTGCCCGAGATCGACACCGGCACGGCCTCGCTGGTGGCGTCGGCCATCAACCCGGCCGTGGGCCTGGGCACCTTCCTGGCCCAGCTGTTCCTGCGCCGGCCGCTGGTCCAGGCCGCCACCCAGGAGTTCCACATCGACGGCACCTGGACCGACCCGCGCGTGACCAAGGTCGCGCCCAAGCCCCCCGCGGGCGAGACGAAGCCGGGGAACCCGCCATGAAGGTGGCCGCGCTCCAGATGGTCTCGGGCACCGCGCTCGAGGGCAACCTGCGCAGCGCGCGCGACCTGCTCGAGCAGGCCGCGCAGGGCGGCGCCGAGCTCGCCGTGCTGCCCGAGTACTTCTGCGTGATGGGCGCGCGCGACACCGACAAGCTGGCGCTGCAGGAGCCCTTCGGCGACGGCACCATCCAGCGGTGGCTGGCGCAGGCCGCGCGCGAGCTGGGCCTGTGGATCGTCGGCGGCACCCTGCCGCTGTCGGTGGACGAGCCCGGGCGGCGCGCGCACCAGGTGCGCAACAGCTCGCTGGCCTTCGCGCCCGACGGGCGCTGCGTGGCGCGCTACGACAAGATCCACCTGTTCCGCTTCGACAGCGGGCGCGAGCAGTTCGACGAGGCGCGCGTGCTCGAGGCCGGGCGCGCGCCGGCGCTGTTCGAGCTGCCCTCGCGCGACGGCCATGTCTGGCGCGTGGGCCTGAGCGTCTGCTACGACCTGCGCTTTCCCGAGCTGTACCGCGCCTATGCGGCCCAGGGCGCCGACCTGCTGCTGGTGCCCAGCGCCTTCACCTACACCACGGGCCAGGCCCACTGGGAGCTGCTGCTGCGCGCGAGGGCCGTGGAGAACCTGGCCTGGGTGGTGGCGCCGGCCCAGGGCGGGCGGCATGAAAACGGCCGCCGCACCTGGGGCCACAGCATGGTGGTCGACCCCTGGGGGCGGGTAGAGGGGCTGCGGCCCGAGGGCGCCGGCGCGGTGCTGGCCGAGCTCGACGCCCAGCGCCTGGCCGACTGCCGGCGGCAGCTGCCGGCGCTGTCGCACCGCGTGCTGTGATGGCCGAGGTGCGCGCCCTGCCGACTTCCCGGCTGTGGCTGCCCCCGGCCGACCGGCGCCGTTCGCTGTGGGCCCTGCTGGTGGTGCTGGTGGTGCTGGTGCTGGCCACCCTGGTCTGGCTGGCGGGTCGCTACGAGGCCAGCCAGGTGCAGGGCGAGCTCGAGCGCGACACCGCCGACGCGGTCAGCGACATACGCAGCGCGCTGACCCGCAACATCCAGGCCCTGCAGGCCCTGCAGGCCAGCAGCCCGACGCCCGGCTCCTGGCAGCCCGAGGCGGCGCTGCTGCTGCGCGAGCACCGCGAATGGCTGCGCCTGGAATGGCGCGACGCCGAGCTGGCCGAGCTGGCCCATGTGGACACGCCGTTTCGCCAGCCGGTGTTCGGCCGCATGAGCCGCGCGTCGGCCCAGCACGAGGTGGCGCTGGCCTGCGCCACGGCGCGCAAGGCCAACGGCCCGGCCTATTCCAGCAGCTACTTCGTGCCGCAGAGCGACGGCCTCGGAATGGAGGTCATGGAGGCCTGCCTGCCCCAGGTCAGCGCGGGCCGGCTCAGCGGCTACGTGGTCGCCACCTACTCGCTGCAGGAGATGCTGGTCGAGCTGATCGGCAAGCAGTACACGCGGCGCCAGGAGGTCTCGTTCACCGAGCCCGACGGCACCCGCCTGGCGCTGCACGGCTCGGTGCGTCGCGGCAGCCGCATCTTCTCGGCGCAGCAGCTGCTGGACCTGCCGGGCAACACCCTGGTGCTGCGCATGGACGGCTGGCGCAGCGCGCCCGACCTGTTCCCCAACCTGCTCACGGCGCTGGTGACGGCCATGACCATCGCGCTGGCCTCGGTGCTGTTGCTGCTGGGCAAGGACATGCGCCGGCGCCTGAGGGCAGAGCGCGACCTGGCCGACGCGCTGGCCTTTCGCAAGGCCATGGAGGACTCGCTGGTGACCGGCCTGCGCGCGCGCGACCTGCAGGGCCGCATCAGCTACGTCAACCCGGCCTTCTGCCAGATGGTGGGCTTCAGCGCCGAGGAACTGCTGGGCCACAGCGCGCCCATGCCCTACTGGCCGCCCGAGATGGCCGACGAATACCAGCAGCGCCAGGCCATACGCCTGACCGGCCACCTGCCGCCGCGCGAGGGCTTCGAATCGGTGTTCATGCGCAAGGACGGCTCGCGCTTTCCGGTGCTGATCATCGAGGCGCCGCTGATCAGCGTGCTGGGCGAGCAGACCGGCTGGATGAGCGCCTTCCTCGACATCAGCGAGCAGCGCCGCGTCGAGGAGCTCTCGCGCGCCTCGCAGGAGCGGCTGCAGGCCACGGCGCGCCTGGCCACGGTGGGCGAGATGGCCTCTCTGCTGAGCCATGAGCTGAACCAGCCGCTGGCAGCCATCGCCAGCTATGCCACGGGCTCGCTGAACCTGCTCGATCAGCCGGCCGCGCCCGGCAGCGGCTTCGACCCCATGGCCGACCTGCGCATGGCCATGCGCCGCATCGCCGAGCAGGCCGAGCGCGCCGGCCGGGTCATCAACAGCGTGCACGACTTCGTGCGCCGGCGCGACCAGGCGCGCGAGGCCGTGCCGCCACAGGCCCTGCTCGACGCCATCATGCCCCTGGTCAGCCTGCAGGCGCGCAAGCTGCAGGTGCGCGTGCTCACGCACCTGCAGGACGGCTTGCCGCGCGCGCTGTGCGACCGCACCATGGTCGAGCAGGTGCTGCTGAACCTGGCGCGCAACGGCATGCAGGCCATGGACCGGCCCGAGCTGCGCGAGCGCGAGCTGGTGCTGCAGGTGCGCCGCGCGGCCTCTGCCGAGGGCAACCGCTGGCTGGAGTTCTCGGTCAGCGACCTGGGCTCGGGCATTCCCGACGAGGTCGCGCAGCAGCTGTTCACGCCCTTCTTCACCACCAAGGCCGAGGGCATGGGCCTGGGCCTGAGCCTGTGCCGCACCGTGGTCGAGCAGCATGGCGGCTACATGGACTTCCGCGCCAATGAGCCGCGCGGCACGGTGTTCCGCTTCACCCTGCCGGCGGCCTAGAATGCCCCCATGCAGCCCGTCCTGAACGCCACCGTCTTCATCGTCGACGACGATGCCAGCGTGCGCGAGGCCATGGCCTGGCTGCTGCGCTCGCGCCGCCTGCTCAGCGAGGTCTACGACAGCGCCGAGGCCTTCGAGCGCATGCTGGCCGACCCGGCGAGCGGCCTGGCCGGCGGGGTCCTGCCCAGGCAGGCCGGTTGCCTGTTGCTGGACGTGCGCATGCCGGGGCAGAGCGGGCTGGCGCTGTTCGACAAGCTGGTCGAGCGCGGCCTGGCCGAGGCCTGGCCAGTGATCTTCCTGTCCGGCCACGCCGACGTGCCGACCGCGGTCGACGCGGTCAAGCGCGGCGCTTTCGACTTCTGCGAGAAGCCGTTCTCCGACAACGCCCTGGTCGACCGCATCGAGCAGGCCCTGGCCGCCTCGCAGCAGCGGCTGGAGGCGCGCCAGCGCAAGGCCGGCCTGCAGGCCCGCCTGGGCGAGCTGACCGAGCGCGAGCGCGACGTCATGCGCCTGGTGGTCGAGGGCCTGCCCAACAAGCTGATCGCCGACCAGCTCGACATCAGCGTGCGCACGGTGGAGGTGCACCGCGCGCGCGTGTTCGACAAGATGGAGGTCAAGTCCGCCGTCGAACTGGCCAACCTGCTGCGCGAGCTTTAGCGCTGCGACCCTGGCGGGGCCTCATGTTCCCGCGTCGTCCTTGCCCTTGTGCGCGTCCGGCAGCTCGCCCTTGCGGCGCCCGGAGAACATGGTCCACCAGACGATCAGCAGCAGCAGCAGCAGGGCGCCCAGCGCTTCGAGCAAAATCAAGACCATGAACCGACTCCTGTGGCAGCTTTTCCTGGCGCTGATTGTAGGAACGCTGGCCGGCTGCGCCCTGACGCCGGCGCCCGCCCCTGGCGAGCGCGGGGTCACGGCCGGCGCGCTGCCGCCTGACGAGCTGGCGCCGCTGCCGCCACCCTTGCAGCAGCCCAAGAGCCGCTGGGTGCCGGTGCGCTGGGCCGAGTTGCCGGGCTTCGAGGCCGATGCGCTGCACGAGGCCTGGAACGCCTGGGTCAAGAGTTGCGAGCGGCCCGGCCCGGCTGCACTCGCTTCGCTGTGCGGCGAGGTGCGGCGCCTGAGCATTGCGAGCGCCGACGAGCAGCGCGCCTGGCTGGTGCAGCGCCTGCAGCCCTACCGCGTCGAGCCCGTCGAGGGCACGTCGGCCGACGGCCTGCTGACGGGCTACTACGAGCCGCTGCTGGAGGCCTCGCGCGGGCCGCGGCCCGGCTTTCAGGTGCCGCTGTACCGGCCGCCGGCCAGTCTGGCGCAGCGCCGGCCCTGGTACACGCGCCAGGAGATCGAGACCCTGCCCGAGGCGCGCGCCGCGCTGCGCGGCCGCGAGATCGCCTACTTGGCGGATCCCGTCGACGCCCTGATGCTGCAGATCCAGGGCTCGGGCCGGCTGCGCGTGACCGAGGCCGACGGCAGCCAGCGCCTGGTGCGCCTGGCCTATGCCGCCACCAACGATCAGCCCTACAAGAGCGTGGGGCGCTGGCTGCTCGACCAGGGCGCGCTGCGCGACGCCTCCTGGCCGGGCATCAAGGCCTGGATCGCGCAGAACCCGCAGCGCGTCAACGAGCTGCTGTGGAGCAACCCGCGCATGGTGTTCTTCCGCGAGGAGGCCATGTCCGAGCTCGACGCCGCCTTCGGCCCGCGCGGCGCCCAGGGCGTGCCGCTGACGCCCGGCCGCTCGATCGCGGTGGACCGTGAAAGCATCCCCTACGGCACGCCGGTCTGGCTGGCCTCCAGCGGCCCGCTGCTGAACCTGCAGCGCCTGGTCATGGCGCAGGACACCGGCAGCGCCATCGTCGGCGCGCTGCGTGCCGACTATTTCGCCGGCTGGGGCGCCGAGGCCGGGGACCTGGCCGGCCGGCTCAAGCAGCCGCTCAGGCTGTGGGTGCTGTGGCCCAGGCCGGTCGCGCAGCGCTGAAGCCGCCGCAAAAAAAGCGGGGCCTGCGGCCCCGCTGTCCTCCCTGGCAGTTCTTCGTCGCGGCACTTCGGCGCGCGTTTTTGCCTCAGCTTGCCGCAAGCATGTGACGCCCGCATGACAGGGGCCGTCGCCTGCGAGTTCAGGGCCCGGTGCGTCGCCCCAGATGTCCCTGCGGCAGGGCGCTGAAGCCGCCGGGCACAGGCGAGCTCAAAACCAGGGTTGCAGCGCCGGGTAGAGTGCCCTGAAGCGCGGGTAGCGCTCGGCCAGCAACTGGCCGAGGGCCGCCTCGGGCTCGAAGGCCTGGGCCAGCGGCAGGGGCCGGCAGACCTGTTCCTCGGTGCCGTCGTCGGCCAGCCAGGCCAGGCGCGCCGCGCCCAGCGCCGCCGCTGCGTGGGCGCCGGCCGGGCGGTGCAGCGGGCAGGCCAGGCCGCTGGCCAGCAACTGGGCCCAGGCGTCGCTGCGCGCGCCGCCGCCGACCAGCGCCAGCGGGATGTCCGACGGCGCGGTCCGGCCCATGGCGCGCAGGCCGTCCATGAGGCCGAAACCCACTCCCTCCATCACGGCGTAGCCGAGATCGGCGGCCGCGTGATCGGCGCGCAGGCCGACGAACACGCCGCTGGCCTGCGGATTGTTGTGCGGCGTGCGCTCGCCACTCAGGTAGGGCAGGAACAGCGGGGCGCGTGCGCGCTGCGCCGGCGTCAGCGCCGCTACCTGCTGCGCCAGCGGTGCGGCACCCGCACTGCCGGTCAGCCGGGCGCCCCAGTCGAAGGCGCTGGCGGCGCTGAGCATGACCGCCATCTGGTGCCAGCGTCCGGGCAGGGCGTGGGCGAAGGCATGCACGGCCTGCTCGGGCGCAGGCTCGAAGGCGTCGCTGACCAGGAACACCACGCCCGAGGTGCCGAGCGAGACGAAGCCCTGGCCCGCGCGCGCCGCGCCGACGCCGACCGCGCTGGCCGCGTTGTCGCCGCCGCCGCCGGCCACCAGCACCGTCGCGTCCAGCCCCCATTGCGCGGCCAGGGCCGGGCGCAGCCGGCCGCCGGCGGCGCTGCCCTCGACCAGGCGCGGCATCTGGGCCAGGCCTCGAGCATGGGCTCGCTCCAGCGGCGCTGGCCGACGTCGAGCCACAGCGTGCCTGAGGCGTCGGACATGTCGCTCACGGCCTCGCCGGTGAGCTGCAGGCGCAGCCAGTCCTTGGGCAGCAGCACCCGGCGGATCTGCGCGAACAGCGCGGCCTCGTGCTCGCGCAGCCACAGCAGCTTGGGGGCGGTGAAGCCCGGCATGGCGAGGTTGCCGGTGATGCGGTGCGAGTCTGGTCGGCGCTGCTCCAGCTCCAGGCATTGCGGTTCCGAGCGCCCGTCGTTCCAGAGGATGGCGGGCCTGAGCACCCGGTCCTGAGCGTCCAGCACGACGGCGCCGTGCATCTGGCCCGACAGGCCGATGGCGCGCACCTGGCGCCAGGCCTGGGGCGCGTCGGCGCGCAGCTGCGCCACGGCACGCTCGAGCGCCTGCCACCAGTCCTGGGGATGCTGCTCGCTCCAGCCCGGATGGGGGCGCTGCAGGCTCAGTGGGGCGTCGGCGCTGGCCTGCACCCGGTGCTGCGTGTCGAGCAGCAGGAGCTTGAGGCCCGAGGTGCCCAGGTCGATGCCGAGGTACATGTTTTCAGCTCTTGCCTTCGAAGCGATTGGCCGCCTGACGGCGGTACTCGCTGGGCGTCATGCCCTTGATGTCGAGGAAGCGACGGTTGAAGTTGGCGATGTTGTTGAAGCCGACCTCATAGCCGATCTGCGTGATGTAGCGGTCCGACTCCATCAGCAGCTGGCAGGCGCGGTTGACCCGCACATGGTTGACGAAATCGGTGAAGGTGTTGCCGGTGGCGCGGCGGAAGAAGCGCGAGAAGCGGCTTTCGCTCATGCCGAGCTGCTGGGCCAGGTCGGCCGCCGACAGCGGCTCGCCGAGGCTTTCCGTGATGCGGCTGACGATGGCATTGATCTGGGCGGTCTGATCGTCGTCGTCCACGCATTGCAGCTGGGCGTTCGACAGCAGCCGGTAGTCGGTGCATCGCGCCAGCTCGGCGAGGAATTCGCAGAGCGCCGCGAAGCGCGCAAGGCCGTGGCCGGACTTGACGCGCCGCCAGTGCGTCAGGGCCTGGGCATGGAGGCCGAAGAACTCGATGCCGTGTTTGGCGCGCTCCAGCAGCGGCAGCACTTCGCGCAGCTCCGGGATATGTTCGCTGCCGGCCTCGATGGGCCCGTGGCTGAACTGGATCACCAGGTCGCGCTCGGGCACGCCGCCTTCGGGCAGGTCCATGCTGACCCAGTTGTGCGGCAGGCGCGGCCCGGTCAATACCAGTTGCCCCGGCTGGAACTGGCCGATCCAGTCGCCCACGAACACCTTGCCCGAGGTGGCCGTGATCAGGTGCAGCTCGTACTCGTCGTGGTGGTGCCAGCGGGCCAGGGGCGTCGGGAAACCGTGCGCCATGCAGCGGATGAAGCCGACCTCGTCGGGCGACTCATAGCCCAGCTCGGTCGGACGGCTGTAGTCGTGTTCGAGCTCGGGCTTGAGTTGACGCGGTTTGGCGGGCATGGCGCAGCGGCAGGCAGTGAGGTTCAGGACATGACGTTACCGCCGTCGACGTTGAGCGTCTGCGCCGTGACGTAGGAAGCCTCGTCGCTGGCTAGGAATATCGCGGCGCCGCAGATGTCGGTGGGGTCGCCCATGTAGCCCAGGGGCACGGCCTCGCCCACCCGCTTTTTCTTCTCGCCCAGCGGCAGGTTCTCGTACTTGGCGAACAGCGCGTCCACATGCTGCCACATCGGCGTGGCGATCACGCCCGGCGAAATGGCGTTGACGCGGATCTTGTGCGGCGCCATGGCCAGCGCCGCGCTCTGGGTGTAGCTGATGACGGCGGCCTTGCTCGCGCAGTAGTGCGACACCAGGGCCTCGCCGCGCCGACCGGCCTGCGAGGCCATGTTGACCACGGCGCAGCCTTTGGCCCCGTGCGCCACCATGTGCGCCAGCACCTTCTGCATCACGAAGAACGCGCCCTTGACGTTCACCGCGAACAGCTTGTCGTACATGGCCTCATGGCTTTCCAGCAGCGGCGCCATGTCGAACAGGGCGGCGTTGTTGAACAGCGTGCTG
The DNA here is from genome assembly GCA_005503335.1 of Comamonadaceae bacterium 2FH. Lineage (GTDB taxonomy): Bacteria > Pseudomonadota > Gammaproteobacteria > Burkholderiales > Burkholderiaceae_C > SCMQ01. The sequence goes on along the minus strand of SCMQ01000009.1, from coordinate 10,750 downwards.
ATCGGCCCGAAGCGCTGGGTGGCGGCGTCGATCAGCGCATCGATCTGCGCCATCTGCGTCACGTCGGTGGGCAGGTACTGCAACCGGTCCGGATGGCTGTCCAGCAGCGCGGCGAGCTCGGGCGTGGGCTGCGCGCCGATGTCGGCCACGGTGCAGCGCGAGCCCTGTTCCAGGTAGGCGGCAGCCACGGCCAGGCCGATGCCGCCGGCGGCGCCGGTCAGCAGCGCATGCTTGTCTTGCAGACGAGAACTCATTTTTGATGCTCCTTGATGAATAGGGTCACACGTTGGTAGGCGGTGCGCAGCGCGCGCACCAGGCGCTCGTCGCCTGCCAGGCCGCCCCACAGCGTCGCATCGGCGCAGAAGGCGGCCACCGGGTCGGCGGCTTCGCAGATGGCATGGGCCACGGCCGGGTTCATGGCCTGGTCCTGGTAGCTGTAGGCGATCTGGCCAGCGTGCCAGCGCTGCAGGTAGGCGAGAAACAGTGCCGGCAGCATGGCCACGCTGGCAATCGACTCGCCGCGCGCCAGGCGCTCGCGGAGGGTGGGCGCGACGAAGCCGGGAATCTTGGAGAAGCCGTCCATCGCCACGCGCTGGTTGGTGTCGGCGATGGCCGGGTTGCCGAAGCGCTCGAGCACCACGTCGCGGTAGCGCGCCAGGTCGATGGGGCTGGGACTGAGCACCGGGATGGTGTCGTCGGTCACGTAGTCATAGGCGAGGCGGCGGATCGCAGGGTCCTGCGTGCCTTCGTGGATGAAGGTGTAGCCGGCCAGCGTGCCGGCCCAGGCGATGCAGCTGTGGGTGGCGTTGAGCAGCCGGATCTTGGCTTCCTCGTGCGCCTGCACCGAATCGACCATTTCCACGCCCACGCTCTCCCAGGTCGGTCGGCCCGCGACGAAGCGGTCTTCGATCACCCACTGGATGAAGCTCTCGCCCATCAGCGCGGCCGCGTCGTCCACCCAGGTGGCGGCCTTCACGCGCTCGCGCACCGCGGGCGTGGGGCGCGGCGTGATGCGGTCGACCATGGCGTTGGGGCTGCTGGTGTGGGCCTGCACCCAATCCAGCAGCCCGGTGTCGCCGAGCAATTCGATGAACTGCAGCAGGCCGCTGCGCGAGCGGTCCCCGTTGTGACGCAGGTTGTCGCAGTTGAGCAGCGTGACCGGGCCGGCGCCGGCCTGCTTGCGCGCGCGCAGGATGGCGGTGAGGGCGCCGTAGAGGGTGCTGCCCGGTCGGCCTTGGCGCAGGGCTTCGAGGTCGGCGCCGAGCTCGGCCTGTCCAAGGTCGAGCCGGTTCTGGGCGTCCAGGTAGTAGCCGGCCTCGGTGACGGTGAAGGAGATGATGCGGGTGCGGTCGTCGGTGCCGATGCGGATCAGGCCGCTCAGCGCCGGGTCGTAGGGCACCACGGTCTCGATCGAGGTGATGCGGGCGTAACTGCGCTCGCCTTGCGGCGTCACGGTCTCCAGCGTGTAGGCGCCGTGCTGGGCGATCAGCGCGGCTATGGTTTCGGCCATGTCGGGGCGGATGTTGCCGCCCGCCAGTGCCCAGCGCCGGTCGCCGGCTTGCTGCAGCTGGTGCATGTAGACCGCCTGGTGCGCGCGGTGGAAGGAGCCCAGCCCCAGGTGGAGCATGGTCAGCCGGGATGAGGATGCAGTGCTCATGTCGTTCATGCGGGATGGGCCTGGCCGGTGCGCGTGATGCGCCCCCGGGCGTCAAACAGGTGGGCGGCGTCGGCGTCGATCTGCAGGCCCACGCTGTCGCCCGCATGCAGCGGGGTGCGCGTGTTCTGGCGCGCGACCAGTTGCGCCCCGTCGGCCGTGCTGACATAGATCAGCGTTTCGGCGCCCAGCGCCTCGACCAGTTCGACCTTGCCCTGCAGCAGGCCCTGGCCGGCGGGCTGCAGCATGACGTTTTCCGGGCGCAGGCCGATGAATCCGCCGGCCGGCACGGCCTGGTCGCAGACCGCCTTGAGGGCGGGCAGTGCGTCGGCTGCCACCACGTTCATCTGCGGCGTGCCGATGAACTGCGCCACGAACTGGTTGGCCGGGCGGTCGTACAGCTCCAGCGGCGAGCCCACCTGCTCGATCTGGCCGTCGCGCAGCACCACCACGCGATCGGCCAGCGTCATCGCCTCGACCTGGTCGTGGGTGACGTAGATGGTGGTGGCGCCCAGCTCACGGTGCAGCTTGGCGATCTCGATGCGGGTCTGGCCGCGCAGCGCGGCGTCGAGGTTGGACAGCGGCTCGTCGAACAGGAAGACCTTGGGGGCGCGCACGATGGCGCGCCCGATCGCCACGCGCTGGCGCTGGCCACCCGAAAGCTCCTTGGGCGTGCGTTCCAGATAGGCCGTCAGGTTCAGGATCTGGGCCGCGCGTGCGACCTTCTCGCGAATCACCGCCTCGTCGACGCGCGCCAGCTTGAGCGCAAAGCTCATGTTCTCGAACACGCTCATGTGCGGGTACAGCGCGTAGCTCTGGAACACCATGGCCAGATCCCGCTTGCTCGACGCCAGGTGGGTGATGTCGCGGCCGTCCAGCTGCAGCGCGCCGCCGTCTATGGTCTCGAGTCCGGCGATCAGGCGCAGCAGCGTGGACTTGCCGCAGCCCGAGGGGCCGACGAACACCACGAACTCGCCTTGTTGGATGTCGAGGTCTATGCCTTTGATGACGCGGTGCTCGCCGAACAGTTTCTCGATGCCGCGCAGCTTGAGGTAAGCCATGGAAGAGTCTCCGGTTTGTTTCACTTGACGGCGCCGAAGGTCAGACCTTGCACCAGTTGTTTCTGGCTGAACCAGCCGAACACCACGATGGGTGCGATCGCCATGAACGAGGCGGCCGACAATTTGGCCCAGAACAGGCCTTCGGGGCTCGAGTACGAGGCGATCAGCGTGGCCAGCGTGCCAGCCTTGGCGGCACTCAGGTTGAGCGACCAGAAGGCCTCGTTCCAGCTCAGCACCAGGCACAGCAGCCCGGTGGAGGCGATGCCGCCCAGCGTCAGGGGCAGCAGCACCATGCGGAACTCCTGCCACAGGCTGGCGCCGTCCATGCGCGAGGCCTCCAGGATTTCGTGCGGGATTTCCTTGAGGTAGGAATAGAGCATCCACACCATGATCGGCAAGTTGCTGAGGGTGAAGACGATCACCAGGCCGGTGCGGGTGTCGAGCAGGCCCGAGTGCTGCGCCAGCACGTAGATCGGCACCAGCGCGCCGACCGCCGGCATCATCTTCGTCGACAGCATCCACATCAGGATGTCTTTGGTGTGCTTGCTCTTGTAGAAGGCCATGGAGTAAGCGGCCGGGAAGGCCAGGGCCAGGCCCAGCAGCGTGGAGCTGACGCTGGTGATCAGCGAGTTCTTGGCATAGAGCAGGTAGTCGCTGCGCTCCTCGACGACGAGGAAGTTCTCCAGCGTCGGCGTGAAGAACAGCTGCGGCGGCACGGCGATCGCCTGCAGCTCGGTCTTGAAGGCGGTCAGCACCAGCCAGCCGAGCGGCGCGAACAGCAGCAGGGCGACGCTCCAGGCGAGCAGCGTGCGCAGGCAGTGCAGCAGCAAAAGGGTGTGGGAGGGGGTCATGAAAGGCTCACTTTTCGAGGTTCTTGCCGACCATGCGGATCAGGAACACGGCGGCGATGTTGGCCAGCACGACGGCGAACAGCGCCCCGGCCGAGGCCACGCCGGCATCGAAGTTCAGCAGCGCCTGCTTGAAGATCAGGAACGCGACGTTGGTGCTCGCATCGCCCGGGCCGCCGCCCGTGGTGGTGAAGATCTCGGCGAACACGCTGAGCAGGAAGATCAGCTCGATCATGACCACCACGGCCACCGAGCGGCCCAGGTGGGGGATGTAGAGGTAGCGCAGCTGCTGCAGGTAGTTGGCGCCGTCCATGCGCGCCGCCTCGAGCTGCTCGCGGTTCATGCTCTGCAGCGCGGTCATGAAGATCAGCGTGGCAAATGGCAGCCATTGCCAGGCCACCATGATGATGACCGACAGCAGCGGAAAGTCGGTCAGCCAGTCCACCGGCTGCGCGCCGAAGAACAGCCAGACCTGCGCCAGCACGCCGTAAATGGGGTTCATCATCATGTGCTTCCACAGCAGCGCATTGACCGTGGGCATGACGAAGAAGGGCGAGATCAGCAGCAGGCGCACCAGGCCGCGGCCGGGAAACGGCGCGTCGATCAGCAGCGCGATGGCGATGCCCAGCAGCACCGTGATCAGGATCACGCTGCCCAGCAGCAGCAGGGTGTTCGCCACCGCCACGCCGAACGAGGGGTCGGTGATGAAGTATTCGAAGTTCTCCAGCCCGATGAAGCCGCTCTGCTCGGGCTGCATCAGGTTGAAGCGGATGACGGAAAAGTAGATCGTCATCACCAGTGGAACGATCATCCACAGGAACAGGGTCAGTACGGCTGGGGTGAGCAGCAAGCGGGGAAGCAGGCGATTCATGGGCGTGGCTTCTTCAGCAGGCGTGGGGGCGGATTCCGGTGCGCCGCGGCCCGCAGGCTGCGGCGCACCGGAACGGGCGGTCACTTGTAGTAACCGGCTTTCTTCATCTCGCGTTCGACCGCGGACTGCGCGGTCTTGAGCGCCGCGTCCACCGTGGTCTTGCCCGCCAGCGCCGCGCTCATCTGCTGGCCCACGGCGATGCCGATGGCCTGGAACTCGGGGATGGCCGCGAACTGCACGCCCACGTAGGGCGACTTGGGCAGTGTGCTGTCGTTCGGGTTGGCCGAATCGATGGCGGCTTTTTCGGCGGCGGCGAACTTGGCGGCCTTCTGGAACTCGGGCGAGGCGTAGGTGCTCTTGCGCGTGCCGGTCGGCACCGCGGCCCAGCCATTGGTCTTTGCGACCAACTGGATGTATTCCTTGGACGTGGCCCAGCTCACGAACTTGCGCGCCGCATCCACCTTCTGGGAGCCCGCTGGAATGGCCAGCGACCAGGCCCACAGCCAGTTGGCGCCCTTGGGGGTCACCATGGTCGGGGCCTGCGCGAACGCCACCTTGTCGGCCACCTTGGACTGCTTGGGATCGGTGATGAACGAGGCCGCGATGGTGGCGTCGATCCACATGCCGCACTTGCCTTCGTTGTACAGCGCCAGGATTTCGTTGAAGCTGTTGGCCGAGGAGCCGGGCGGGCCGTAGTTCTTGAGCAGGTCCACGTAGAAATGGATCGCGTCCTTCCAGGGCTTGGACTCGAGCTGCGGTTTCCAGCTCATGTCGAACCACTGGCCGCCGTGCGTGTTGACCAGGGTGGACAGGAAGGCCATGTTGTCGCCCCAGCCCGGCTTGCCGCGCAGGCAGATGCCGTAGACACCGTTCCTGGGGTCGTGGATCTTGGCGGCCAGGTCCTTGATCTCGGGCCAGGTCGGCTTGTCGGCGACCTTGACGCCGGCCTTGTCCGCCAGGTCCTTGCGGTACATCAGCATCGAGCTTTCGCCATAGAACGGCACGGCGTACAGCTTGCCGTCCACCGACAGGCCGTTGCGCATGGCGGGAAGCAGGTCGTCCACGTCGTAGGCCGCGTCGGTCTTGACCTCCTGCAGCCAGCCCTTCTTGCCCCAGATCGGGGTCTCGTACATGCCTATGGTCATGACGTCGAACTGGCCGCCCTTGGTCGCGATGTCGGTCGTGACGCGCTGGCGCAGCACGCCTTCCTCGAGCGTGACCCACTTGAGCTTGATGTCCGGGTTGGCCTGTTCGAAGTGCTTGCCGAGCTTCTGCATCTCGATCATGTGGCCGTTGTTCACGGTCGCGATCACGAGTTCGGTCGCTGCCTGGGAGGCGCCGCACAGCGACAGGGCCATGGCGGCGGCCACGGCAAGACGGGATTTCAGTTTCATCGAGAGGTCTCCTGTAAGTTGAAGTCGAAGGCGCCGTTCCATGCTTTCTTGCGCTCGATATCGACACTTGGAAAGATACCTATCCTCTCGTGTGGAACTGATACTTGTTTGGACGTTGTTGGTATTTTCTTGCGTTGTTTGGCTAGGATAAACACCTATTCTGGTCAATTTTGTATGTATTCAGGGTGACCTTCAGGCGGGCCCGGCGCGCCGCCCCAGATGCCCCAGCGGCAGGGCGCTGCTGGCCTTGACCTCGCCCAGCGAGAAGCTGGTGTGCAGGTCCTTCACGTTGGGCAGGTTGATCAGCACCTCGCGCGCGAACTGGCTGAAGCTGTTGAGGTCGCGGCTGACCACCTGCAGCTCGAAGGTGCCGGTGCCGCTGATGTAGTGGCAGGAGATCACCTCGGGGATGCCGCGTATCGCGTCCTCGAGCTCGTGCAGCACCTCGCCGCTGTTGCGCGCAGCGTCCAGGCGCACGAAGGCCAGCACGCCCAGGCCGATCTTGTGGCGGTCGATCTCGGCGCGGTAGCCCTTGATGTAGCCGCCTTCCTCGAGCGCGCGCACGCGCCGCCAGCAGGGCGCGGCCGACAGGCCCACGCGCTGCGCAAGCTCGGCATTGCTCAGGCGCCCGTCGGCCTGCAACTCGTGCAGTATGGCCAGGTCGAACTTGTCCAGTGTTTCCATGAATGTCGAAATACAGAAAGAATCTTTCGCATCATAGCCAAATACGGGCAAAGAAAGCAAAGACATATCAGGACGCCACGCATACACTGTCCTGCATTCCCCGAGACAAGGACCCCCATGAACGCACCGCTGCCCGAGCACATCCGCCAAGCGCTGGAGACCGTCACGCTCGACGACAAATACCGCCTCGAGCATGGGCGCGCCTTCATGAGCGGGGTCCAGGCCCTGGTCAAGCTGCCCATGCTGCAGCGCCAGCGCGACCAGCTTGCGGGCAAGAACACGGCCGGCTTCGTCAGCGGCTACCGCGGCTCGCCGCTGGGCGGCTACGACCAGGCGCTGCAGAAGGCCGCCAAGTACCTCAAGGCACAGAACATCGTGTTCCAGCCCGGCGTCAACGAGGAACTGGCCGCCACCGCGCTGTGGGGCACGCAGCAGCTGGGCTTCGCCCCGCCGGGCAGCAACAAGTTCGACGGCGTGTTCGGCATCTGGTACGGCAAGGGCCCGGGCGTGGACCGCTGCTCCGACGTGTTCAAGCACGCCAACATGGCCGGCACCACCCCCTGGGGCGGCGTGATCGCGGTGGCCGGCGACGACCATATCTCCAAGAGCTCCACGGCCGCGCACCAGAGCGACCATATCTTCAAGGCCTGCGGCCTGCCGGTGTTCTTCCCGGCCACGGTGCAGGAGATCCTGGACCTGGGCCTGCACGCCTTCGCGATGAGCCGCTACGCCGGCGTCTGGGCCGGCATGAAGACCATCCAGGAGATCGTCGAGTCCAGCGCCACGGCCGAGATCGACCCCGAGCGCGTGCGCATCCAGCTGCCGACCGACTTCGAGATGCCGCCCGGCGGCCTGCACATCCGCTGGCCCGACCACGCCCTGGTGCAGGAGGAGCGGCTGTTCCACTACAAGTGGTACGCCGCCCTGGCCTACATCCGCGCCAACCGCCTGAACCACAACGTGATCGAGGGGCCGAACGACCGCTTCGGCATCATCGCCAGCGGCAAGGCCTACAACGACACGCGCCAGGCCCTGCTGGACCTGGGCCTTCATGACGAGGCCTGCCGCCAGCTCGGCATCCGCCTGCACAAGGTCGCCGTGGTCTGGCCGCTGGAGGCGCAGATCACGCGCGAGTTCGCGACCGGCCTGCGCGAGATCCTGGTGGTCGAGGAAAAGCGCCAGGTCATCGAGTACCAGCTCAAGGAAGAGCTCTACAACTGGCGCGCCGACGTGCGGCCCAACGTGCTGGGCAAGTTCAACGAGATCGAGGGCGATTTCTCGGGCGGCGAATGGTCCATGCCCAACCCCTCGGCCAACGAGCTGCTGCGCGCCAACGCCGACCTCTCGCCGGCCATGATCGCGCGTGCCATCGCCCAGCGCCTGAAGAAGCTGGGCGTGGACGCCGAAATGGGCGCGCGCATCGACGCCCAGCTCGCCATCCTCGAGGCCAAGGAGCGCGCCATGGAGACGCTCAAGCTCGGCGGCCAGGCCGGCGCCGACCGCATGCCCTGGTTCTGCTCGGGCTGCCCGCACAACACCAGCACCCGCGTGCCCGAGGGCTCGCGCGCCATGGCCGGCATAGGCTGCCACTTCATGGCCACCTGGATGGACCGCGAGACCATTGGCTTCACCCAGATGGGCGGCGAGGGCGTGCCCTGGGTCGGCCAGCAGCCGTTCTCCAACGAGAAGCATGTGTTCGCCAACCTCGGCGACGGCACCTATTTCCACAGCGGCCTGCTCGCGGTGCGCCAGAGCATCGCGGCCGGCGTCAACATCACCTACAAGATCCTCTACAACGACGCCGTGGCCATGACCGGCGGCCAGCAGGTGGGCGAGCGGCCCGAAGGCCATTCGGTGCTGCAGATCGCGCAGAGCATGCGCGCCGAGGGCGCCGCCAAGATCACCATCGTGACCGACGAGCCCGAGAAGTACGAGGCCGTCAAGGGCCTGCCCGAGGGCATCGCCATCCTGCACCGCGACCGGCTCGACGCCGTGCAGCGCGAGTTCCGCGAGATCCCCGGCACCACGGTGATCATCTACGACCAGACCTGCGCCACCGAGAAGCGCCGCCGCCGCAAGCGCGGCACCCTGGTCGACCCGGCCAAGCGCGTGGTCATCAACGAGCTGGTCTGCGAGGGCTGTGGCGACTGCAGCGTGCAGTCCAACTGCCTGAGCGTGGAGCCGCTGGAGACCGAGTTCGGCCGCAAGCGCCAGATCAACCAGAGCAGCTGCAACAAGGACTACTCCTGCACCAAGGGCTTCTGCCCCAGCTTCGTCACGGTGGAGGGCGGCCAGCTCAAGGCCAAGTCCAAGGCGCAGGCGGTCTCGCCCTACGCGGGCGAAGCGCTGCCCGATCCGGTCCTGCCGGTGCTGGACGGCGGCACCTGGGGCATCGTGGTCGCGGGCGTGGGCGGCACCGGCGTCATCACCATCGGCCAGCTGCTGGGCGTGGCAGCCCACCTGGAAGGCAAGGGCATCGTCACCCAGGACGCGGCGGGCCTGGCGCAAAAGGGCGGCGCGACCTGGAGCCATGTGCTGATCGCGCGCCACCAGGACGAGATCCGCACCACCCGCGTGGGCACGGCTGCGGCCGACCTGATCCTGGGCTGCGACCCCATCGTCACCGCCGGCTCCGAGACCCTGGTGCGCATGCGCGAGGGCCGCACCCATGTGGCGCTCAACAGCGCCAGCACGCCCACCGCGGCCTTCGTGCGCAACGCCGACTGGCAGAACCCGGCCGAGCGCTGCGTGGCCGACGTCGCGCGCGCCGTGGGCGAGCCGGGCCTGGGCCTGTTCGACGCCGACGCCCTGGCCAGCCGTATGATGGGCGACACCATTTACGTCAATCCCATGATCCTCGGCTACGCCTGGCAGAAGGGCTGGATCCCGCTGGGCCGCGAAGCCCTGCTGCGCGCCATCGAGCTCAACGCCGTGGCCGTCGACAACAACAAGGCCGCCTTCGAATGGGGCCGCCGCGCCGCGCAGGACCCCGCCGCCGTGGAGCAGCTGCTGTCGAACCAAGGCAGCGTGCAGGTGATCCAGTTCAAGAAGCGCGAGACCCTGGACAGCCTGGTGGCGCGCCGCGTCGAGTTCCTGACCGGCTACCAGAACGCCGCCTATGCCGCGCGCTACCGCGCCTTCGTCGAGAAGGTGCGTGCGGCCGAGGCGCGGGTGTTCGATGGCGCACCGGGCGCGCCAGGCAAGACCGCTCTGGCCGAGTCGGTGGCGCGCTACCTGTTCAAGCTCATGGCCTATAAGGACGAGTACGAGGTGGCCCGCCTGCACAGCGACGGCAGCTTCCTGGCCAAGGTCAAGGAGCAGTTCGAGGGCGACTACAAGCTTGCCTACCACCTCGCGCCGCCGCTGCTGGCGCGCAAGGACGAGCAGGGCGTGCCGCAAAAGCGCCGCTACGGTCCCGCCATGCTGACGGGCTTCCGCCTGCTGGCGCGGCTCAAGGGCCTGCGCGGCACGCCGCTGGACCCCTTCGGCCGTACCGAGGAGCGCCGCACCGAGCGCGCCCTGATCGCCGAATACCAGGCCAGCATCGACGAGCTGCTGCCCCAGCTGTCCGCCGGCAACCACGCGCTGGCGCTGGAGATCGCGCGCATCCCCGAGCAGATCCGCGGCTTCGGCCATGTGAAGGCGCGCCACCTGGCCGCTGCGCGCCAGAAATGGGACGCGCTGACGGCGGCCTGGCGCCAGCCGCAGGCCGCGCAACGGGCGGCCTGAGCCTCGGCACCGCGCAACTGTCCCTGAAGCCCGCCGCGGCCTCGCGCCCCGGCGGGCTTTTTTCGTCCTCGTCGCCCCGCGGATCCCAGAACCCGCATGCCTGGATTCAGGGTTTTCCATAATTAAAACAACTTGATTTAATAATGGAAGAGGGGCTACAGTCGGCTCACGCCAGACCACTGTCGCACCGGGGACTTCCCGGAACAGCTCCGGCGCAATGCCCACCTTCGAGGAGACCGATAGATGAAGAAATCCCTTGCCCCCCAGCTGATCCTGTCCACCCTGGCCCTGGCCGCCTCGGCCAGCTTCGCCGCCGGCGAGCCGGTGATCGGCCTGATCACCAAGACCGAGACCAACCCCTTCTTCGTCAAGATGAAGGAAGGCGCGGCCACCGCAGCCAAGGCCCAGGGCGCCAAGCTGCTGACCGGCGCGGGCAAGTCCGACGGCGACAACGCCGGCCAGGTCACGGCCATGGAGAACATGATCGCCGCGGGCGCCAAGACCATCCT
>SCMQ01000008.1 GCA_005503335.1 Comamonadaceae bacterium 2FH | reverse complement strand
GCCCCGGCGCGTCCCCGGCCGCCCAGGCGGGCGCGCGCAGCGCCCCCGCCGGCCGAGCCGGCCGAGCCGGCCGCGGCCGAGGCGGCGCCACAGGCGGCGCCGGCACCTCCAGCGACGGACAGCCTGGCCGGCAACGGCAGCCCGGCCCCCGCCGAGAGTGCACCAGCAGCGCCGGCGCCCGCCGCACCGCCCGCCGCACCGCCGGCCGAGGCTCCCGGTGCCGAGACCACGGTCGGGCCGGCGGTCGTGGCCCCGGCCGCGCGCCTGGTCTACGACCTGGTCGGCGAGGTGCGCCAGATGCAGTACCACGCCCAGGCCGAGCTGCTGTGGCGGCACGACGGCCAGAAGTACGAGGCACGCCTGACGGTCAGCGCCTTCCTGGTGGGCTCGCGCACCCAGAGCAGCGAGGGCAGCCTCACGCCCCAGGGGCTGGCACCGAGCCGCTTTTCCGACAAGCGGCGGCGCGGCGAGCAGGCCACCCATTTCGACCGGGCACGCGAGCGCATCGTGTTCAGCGCCAACTCACCCGAGGCGCCGCTGCAGCCCGGCGCACAGGACCGCCTGAGCCTGCTGCTGCAGCTCGGCGCCCTGATGGGCGGCGACCCGGCGCGCTTTGCGCCGGGCTCCCAGCTCAGCTTCCAGACCGCCGGCCCGCGCGAGGCCGAAGCCTGGCAGTTCACGGTCGAGGGCCCCGAAACCCTGAGCGCGGCCGGACGCGCGGTGGACACGCTCAAGCTGGTGCGCCAGCCGCGCAAGACCTACGACATCCGGGTCGAGCTGTGGCTGGACCGCGCACCGCCCCACCTGCCGGTGCGCACGCGCATCACCCAGTCCAACGGCGACTACCTGGACCAGACCCTGCGCTCGATCGAAGCGCCCTGAAATGACGGGTTGGCGAAAAACCCTGTCGGCCTTGAAACCGCCTCGCGCGTTACCAAGTAGGGTGAGTGTTTCAAGGACAATGACACCATGCACATGCTCTACGACTCCGAACAATTCGCGGTGATGCACCTGTTGGCTGACTTCCCGGCGGACGAGCATGTGCAGACGCAGGGGCCCCAGCTCGCGCGCCACGGTTTCGAGATCGTGGACAAGCGCTCGGGCAAGGAGGTCTACCTCGACGGCTCCTGGGCCGAGCTGTTCCAGCGGCAGATCGACGCCTGGCAGCAGAACACGCCGACCCAGGAAGAGGTCGAAGACACGCTGGACCGCTACGCCGGGCTGGCGCAGAACCCGGTCGTGGTGCACTGAGCGCCCGGACGGCGGCGCTAGACTGGCGGCATCCGCATTCGCGCCCAGCCGCCGCCATGTCCGCCCTGCCGCCCATAGACCCGGTACGTTGCCCGCTGTGCGGCGCAGTCAACCAATGCGCCCAGGAGATCGAACGCGCCACCGGCGTGAAGCAGCCGCCCTGCTGGTGCACCGAAGTGCGTTTCGAGGCCGAGCTGCTGTCGCGCGTGCCCGAGTCCGCGCGCCGCAAGGCCTGCATCTGCCTCGCCTGCGCCCAGGCCGCGGACGGAGCCTGAGCGCCGGGAACGCACCCGCGGCGCAGGCGGCCTGCCTGCTATCCTGCGCCCAAGATGTCCAGTCCCCCCGCCTCCTCCGACCTGGTCTCGCTGCGCCAGCGCTACGGCGAGCGCTACCGCTGGCTGCTGCTGCTGGCGGTGATGACGGGCACCATGGCCTCCATCATGTCGTCCACCATCGTCAACGTGGCGATTCCCGACATGAGCCAGCATTTCCTGCTGAGCCAGGACCGCGCGCAATGGGTCAGCTCGGGCTTCATGGTGGCCATGACGGTGTCCATGCTGACCACGCCCTGGCTGCTCGCGCGCTACGGCTACCGCGCCACCTACGCCGGCTGCATGTGGCTGCTGCTGGCCGGCGGCATGGTGGGCGGGCTGGCCGGCCAGTTCGGCCTGGTGCTGGCGGCGCGCGTGGCCGAGGGCCTGGCCGCCGGCGTGGTGCAGCCCATCCCGGCCATCATCATCATGCGCGCCTTCGAGCCGCACGAGCAGGGCCGCGCCAGCGGCATCTTCGGCATGGGCGTGGTGCTGGCGCCGGCGCTGGGCCCCAGCATAGGCGGCCTGCTGGTGGACTGGTTCGGCTGGCGCTCGATCTTCTTCATGGTGGTGCCGCTGTGCCTGGCCTCGCTGTGGCTGGCCTGGCGCTTCGTGCCGGTGACGGCGCCGGGCGGCGTGGCGGCCAATCGCGAGGGCGCGGCGCTGGACTGGGGCGGCCTGCTGCTCGGCGCGGCCGGCACGCTGTGCCTGCTCAACGGCCTGGTGGCGCTGCGCGACGGCACGGCCCTGGACGCCGGCGCCCTGCTGGCCGGCGCCGCGGCGGCCCTGCTGGCCTTCGTGGCCTGGCAGCGCCGCCTGGGCGGGCGCGGCGGCGAGCCGCTGATGAACCTCGCGCTGTTCACCCACCGCCGCTTCGCCATGGGCGGCATCGTGGCCTTCATCTACGGCACGGCGCTGTTCGGCTCCACCTACCTGCTGCCGGTCTACCTGCAGCTGGGGCTGTCGCTGTCCCCGTCCTACGTGGGCACCATCCTGCTGCCCTCGGGCCTGGTGCTGGCGGTCACCATCGCCGGGGTCGGCCGCCTGGCCGACCGCCAGCCCACCCACCTGCTGGTCTGTACCGGCCTGGCCCTGCTGGCGGCCTCGTTCGCGCTGATGCTGACCGTGGGCCTCACCAGCAGCGTCTGGCTGCTCGTGGCCTGGGCCACGCTGGGGCGCATCGGCCTGGGCTTCATCCTGCCCTCGCTGAACCTCGGGTCCATGCGCGGCCTGGACGCGCCGCTGATCCCGCAGGGCTCGAGCGTGATCGGCTTCCTGCGCATGCTCGGCGGCGCGGCCGGCGTCAGCCTGTGCGCCATCGTGCTCGAATGGCGGCTGGCCGCGCACGGCGACTCGCTGGCCCGCGCCGGCAGCAGCCCGGCGCGGCTGGCTGCGTTCAACGAGTCCTTCATGCTGCTGGCCGGCCTGTGCGCCCTCGCGATGGTGGCGGCCTGGCAGCTGCGCGAACCCGTGCCCCATCCCAGCGCCGGGCGCGCCCCCTGAAGCGGAGGAAGCCACCATGTGCCAGCTGCTCGGCATGAACTGCAACACGCCCACCGACCTGACCTTCAGCTTCAGCGGCTTCGCCCAGCGCGGCGGCCGCACCGACCAGCACGGCGACGGCTGGGGCATCGCCTTCTTCGAGGGCAAGGGCGTGCGCCTGTTCGTCGACCGCGAGAGCGCCAGCGCCTCGCCGGTGGCCGAGCTGATCCGCCGCTATCCGATCAAGAGCCAGAACGTCATCTCCCATATCCGCAAGGCCACCCAGGGCCAGGTGGCGCTGGAGAACTGCCACCCCTTCGTGCGCGAGCTCTGGGGCCGCTACTGGGTGTTCGCGCACAACGGCGACCTCAAGGACTTCCACCCGCGCCTGCACGCCAGCTTCCATCCCGTGGGCAGCACCGACAGCGAGCGGGCCTTCTGCTGGCTGATGCAGGAGCTGGCCAAGTCGCATGCCGACGTGCCCAGCGTGGCCGAGCTCACGCTGACCCTGCGCGAGCTGGTGCCGCGCATCGCGAGACACGGCAGCTTCAACTTCCTGCTCTCCAACGGCCAGGCGCTGTGGGCCCATGCCTCGACCCAGCTGTGCTACGTGGTGCGCCAGCACCCCTTCACCCAGGCCACGCTCAGTGACGAGGACCTGAGCGTGAACTTCGCCGAGCACACGCGGCCCAGCGACCGCGTGGCGGTGGTGGTCACCGCGCCGCTGACCACCAACGAGGCCTGGACGCCCTGCGCGCCGGGCGAGTTGCTGGTGTTCGTGGACGGCGCGCCGGTCTGAGAGCCTGTTTACGATCTCTATGGGGCCGCGCAGATGCCTTTTCGGGATGGGATGCAAGGCGGGATGCGCCGCCAATAGCCGAGCTATTGGCAAGCATCGCAACGCCGCAGACCGCCCGAAAAACCATGAGCGCGGGCCCGGAATAATTGATGACAGGCCCTAGACTCACGTCCGGCCACGGCCCTGTGACTTCGGGGGGCTGGACCGTAGATTCTCCGCGATCGCGGCCTTGATCAAGGCCTTGAACGCCTCAGCATCGAGCACCTCTCCCTCCCGGATGTCGATGGCGCGACGCGTGTTCCCATCGAGGCTGGCGTTGAAGAGTCTCCAAGGGTCCACCAAGGAGGCACCCCGGGCGAAGGTCAGCTTGACCACCTGTTTGTAGGCCTCTCCGGTGCAAACGATCCCAGCGTGGGACCATACGGGCACCCCCAGTGGGTTGCTGGGCTTGATCCATTTGCATTCCTCCATGATGTCCGGGTCCGCCTCGTGAATAAGGCGGCGAACCTCCACCAGGGTCTCGGCGCGCCAGCCACCCAGAGACCGGGTCCGCTCGTCGATGAGATGAGTGGCCGCCATCGCGGTCGCGCGCCCCGCTTCCGCACCGGGCTTGGCCTTAGGCTCTCTCTCTTTGGCTTTAGCGCCACGGCTCATTCTCCAACTTGTTGTGGCGCCCAACACCGAGCTTCAGCTGCGGATTTGCCGTAGCGAAGCGGAGGCAAATACGTCGGCTAGAAGCGATGGTTTGGTGACATTCAACGCAACCTCTGCTTGCGGGAAAACAGAGACCAGCCACGGATTGCCTCGCGTGAAACCGAAAGCTGATGACTTAGAACAGCAAGCTGGTCATGAAGATCAGCTAAGTCTCCATCAAGGACCACATGCCCGGTAGCGTTTCCATGTTTTTGCTGAAACAGCCTGTAAAAACGTTCTTTGCCTGCGATGAGAGTCTTAATTGCAGGGTTTTTTCCGATTGGCAGCCGAATGCTATCCACTCTGACGCCTTCGAACGATTTGCTCGGGTCAGGAAGAAAGAGCACTACAGATTCACCGTCGTCTTTCTTTGCTACGTCGAGCAACGTGCCATTTGGTTGCTGCCACACTGCATGAAATTCCGCTTCAATCAATATGCCAGGCCACTCCCAAATGAGCCAGCCATAAACACAGGAGCCATCATGCTCAGCCACTTGTTTTGCTGTGGCGCCGAAACACTCTCCAGATTCTGAATCGGCTCTGGCCCGAACCTCAACGAACACCGGAAGCGACTCGAAGCTCATGTGCTTACAAAGCCGACGCACATCCGACGTCATGCCTCGCGGAGTGGTCGTAGCAACCATATTTCTATATCACCCAACGTCAGAGTTCAGGGGCGCGTCGAGGCTTTATTCGGTGCGTCCCCTGGAACACCCTGTTGGGCATCATGCCTTGGGGCGCTACGCCAGCACCTGGTGAGAGAGACGATACAAAACCAAGTAGTACGCAGGGCAGCCCGAACAGCGCAGCAGCAAGTCGGCTGGTGTTTTCGTTGATCAGCCGGAATGCCTATGTAGATTTTCTCGAGCACGGTGTCCTTTCCGTGCTCTCCTTGGAACTGGGGCCAAGACTTTGTGCATGGACCTTCAAGGGTAGGGTCCCACCAAGTAATTGGAATGCCTTCCTTCTTTGCTTCGATGCGAAGCATCATGGTTGAGTGGCTTTCCATTGCCCCGGTAAAAAGGGCTATCCGCACGTAAACACGCCACGCAAGAATAGTGAAAACGGCAGTAACAAATGTGAGGCACACCATGAGCCATTCGGCCAAGTTCATCTGCACTCCTTCCATCTTCTTAAAATTTCGATGGCGGACCATTACCTTGCCGGACTGAACGACGTCCGTTTCTGCCCAATGTCTTAGCTCTGCAGCCAGTTGCGAGACATTTCCATCAAAATTTCCTTTGCTCCAATCGCGTGCACGTTCCGCCACCGAACGGCTGTTCCGCACCTTGCAAAAACACCTGAAACTCTGCAGTCATCCGATCAATGATCACGCGCTTGTTTTCGAAATCTATTTGGAACAGTGTTTCGGATTTGACTATTTGAGTGGGAATGCTGTTGGACCGAGGTGTAGAAGCCAAGCCGGAGTCTCCTCCGGTCGGTATAGCAAACCGATAACGCTCCATTCGAACCATTGCTGCACCCGCAGGAAAATCGGCGAGGTCAAAAATAGGGCTCACTTTTGCCACTGGACAATCGAGATTGATGGCCTGTTGCGCCGTAGATGAGAGAGGTAAAGCCAAGAACACAAAAACCGGAAGTGCGTGTCTGTACATTGGCGCCTCGCTACTGAAATGCCCACCGTAATGTAGACTGCCTGCAGACGCAGTCCATATCTGGCGCTTGCGGTCTAAATTGACCCGGAAAAAGTGCGGGAAGGCTCTTGCCACAAGGCTTTTCCGTCGATAGGGTGGACAAAAACACAGAACTAAATTTGACCATGAAACCCGCCACCTCTCCTGTGTTGCGCGCCACACGCCAAAGCGCAGCCCTTCGGTTCTAAGCCGCCTCCAGCGCGTCGACGAACAGGGCCGCGACGTCGCAGCCGGTCTGGTCGTGGATCTCCTGGAAGCAGGTCGGGCTGGTCACGTTGATCTCGGTCAGGCAGTCGCCGATCACGTCCAGCCCCACCAGCAGCAGGCCGCGCGCCTGCAGCACGGGGCCCAGGGCCTCGCCGATCTCGCGGTCGCGCGCCGTCAGCGGCCGCGCCACGCCCTTGCCGCCGGCCGCCAGGTTGCCGCGCACCTCGCTGCCCTGGGGAATGCGCGCCAGGCAGTAGGGCACGGGACGGCCGCCGATGACCAGCACGCGCTTGTCGCCGTCCACGATCTCGGGCAGGAACTTCTGCACCATCAGGCTCTGCGCGCCATGGCGGTTCAGCGTCTCGGTGATGCTGCCCAGGTTCAGGCCGTCGGGGCCGACGCGGAAGATGCCCATGCCGCCCATGCCGTCCAGCGGCTTGAGGATGATGTCCTGGTGCTCGGCGTGAAAGCGCTTGATGTCCTCGGCGTCGCGCGTCACCAGGGTCGGCCCGATGAACTGCGGGAACTCCATGATGGCCAGCTTCTCCGGGTGGTCGCGCAGCGCGCCCGGCTTGTTGAACACGCGCGCGCCGTCGCGCTCGGCCTGCTCGAGCAGGTGGGTGGCGTAGAAGTACTCGGCGTCGAAGGGTGGGTCCTTGCGCATCAGCACGGCGTCGAAGTCCTGCAGGGCCACGGCGCGCTGCCCGCGCTCGCTGAACCAGGCCTGCTCCTGTCCGGTCAGCGTGATGTCGCGCACATGGGCGGTGACGGCGCTGCCGCGCTGCCACAGCAGGTCCTGCGGCTCGCAGGCGGCGATGGCGTGGCCGCGCCGCTGGGCCTCGCGCATCATGGCGAAGGTGCTGTCCTTGTAGGTCTTGAAGGATTCGAGCGGATCGGCGATGAAGAGCAGGTTCATGCCGTGATTGTCCCTAGATTTCGATCTTGCTGCCCAGCTCGACCACCGCGTTGCTGGGCAGGTTCAGGAACTCGGCCGCGGCGCTGGCGTTGTGGTGCATCTGCGAGAACAGCTTCTCGCGCCAGGCCACCATGCCGCTGCCCAGGGTCGGGATCACGATGTCGCGCGAGAGGAAGTAGCTGGTGGTCATGGTCTCGAGCTCGCAGCCGCGGCCCTTGAGCTGCTCCAGGGCGCGCGGCAGGTCGGGGTCGTTCTTGAAACCGTAGTGCACGATCACCTGCCAGCAGTCATGGCCCAGCGACTCGATCTCGACCCGCTTGTTCATGCCTATCCAGGGCGTCTCGTGGTTGCGCACGGTGACGAACAGGTTGTGCTGGTGCAGCACCTTGTTGTGCTTGAGGTTGTGCATCAGCGCATTGGGCACGATGCCGGGCTCGGCGGTGAGGAATACGGCCGTGCCTTCCACGCGCACCGGCGGGCTGACGAACACCGCGTCGAGGAAGCTCTTGAGGTCCAGCGCATCCGAGCGCAGCGCGGTATTGAGCAGGCCGCGCCCCTCGTGCCAGGTCATCATCAGGGTGAAGATCGCGCCGCCGATCAGCAGCGGGAACCAGCCGCCGTCGATCAGCTTCATCAGGTTGGAGCTGAAGAAGGCCAGGTCGACGACGAAGAAGAAGCCGGTGGCGCCGAAGCACAGGGCCAGCGGATAGCCCCAGCCATAGCGGACCACGAAGAAGGTCAGCACCGTGGTGATCAGCATGTCCAGCGTGACCGCGATGCCGTAGGCCGCGGCCAGGTTGCTGGAGGAGCGGAACATCACGACGGCCAGCACGATGGCCACGAACAGGCCCCAGTTGACGAAGGGCATGTAGATCTGGCCGGTGTCCTTGACGCTGGTGTGCAGCACCTGCAGGCGCGGCAGGTAGCCGAGCTGAATGACCTGCTTGGACACGCTGAAGGCGCCCGAGATCAGGGCCTGAGAGGCGATCACCGTGGCCATGGTGGCCAGGCCCACCATGGGCAGCAGGGCCCAGTCCGGCGCCATCAGGTAGAACGGGTTCTTGACAGCGGCCGGGTTCTGCAGCAGCAGCGCCCCCTGGCCGAAGTAGTTGATGGTGAGCGAGGGCATGACGACGGAGAACCAGGCCAGTCGGATCGGCCGCTTGCCGAAATGCCCCATGTCGGCGTACAGCGCCTCGGCGCCGGTCACGCACAGCACCACCGCGCCCAGGATCACGAAGGTGGTGCCCGGCTGGGCCCACATGAAGCGCAGGGCGTGGTGCGGGCTCAGGGCCCAGAGGATGGTCGGTTGGCCGGCGATCTGCACCAGGCCCAGCACCGCGATGGTGGCGAACCAGACCAGGGTGATGGGCCCGAAGAACTTGCCTATGCCGGCCGTGCCGTGCTTTTGCAGGGCGAACAGGCCGAACAGGATGACCAGGGTGAGCGGGATCACGTACTGCTTGAAGGCCGGCGACACCACCTCCAGGCCCTCGACCGCCGACAGCACCGAGATCGCCGGGGTGATCACGCCATCGCCGTAGAACAGGCAGGTGCCGAAGATGCCTATGCCCAGCAGCCAGCGGCGCAGCTCGGGCTTGTCCTTGACCGACTGGGAGGCCAGGGCCAGCATGGCCACCAGGCCGCCCTCGCCGTGGTTGTCGGCGCGCAGCACCAGCACCACGTACTTGACCGAGACGATGGTGGTCAGCGTCCAGAAGAAGATCGACAGGATGCCGTAGACGTTGTCCGGGGTGAAGGGCACATGGCCCGAGCCAAATACTTCCTTGACCGCGTACAGCACGCTGGTGCCGATGTCGCCGTAGACGACGCCGATGGCGCCCAGGGTGAGCGCCGCGAGGGATGATGTGGATGCTGACACAAAGCTGCCCCGTCTTGCCAGCGGGGCTCCGGAACGCAGAAGCGGCTATTGTGCGCCCGCCGGGCCGCCGCGCAAGCCACTCCCCGCCCTCCGGACGGGCACCCGTTACAAAATGTTGCAGCGCAGCAACTGAGGCCGCGGCCCTCAGTCGTAGATCTCGGCGTCCGGATCGGTGGACTCGAGCTCGTAGCTGGCCGCCAGCATGGCCAAGCGGCCGATCACGCCGTACATGTAGAAGCGGTTGGGCACGCTGGCGCCGGGCTTGACGCCGGGCTGCGGCAGGTGGGAGCTTTCGGCGAAGGCCAGCGGCACGAAGCTCGCGCCCGGCGCGTTGAGGTTCTCGTCGACCCCGCGCTCGGCATGGACGCGGTAGAAGCCGCCGACCACGTAGCGGTCCATCATGTAGACCACCGGCTCGGCCACGGCCTCGTTGATGCGCTCGTTGGTCAGCACGCCCTCCTGGATGATCACGTCGCTGACGGCCTGGCCGTCCTTGATCACGCTCATCTTGTTGCGCGTCTTGCGGTTCAGCGCGTCCAGGTCCTTGACGTCGCGCACCGTCATGATGCCCATGCCGTAGGTGCCGTTGTCGGCCTTGACCACCACGAAGGGCTTCTCGTTGATGCCGTATTCCTTGTACTTGCGCCGGATCTTGGACAGCAGGGCGTCGACGTTGCCGCGCAGGCATTCCAGGCCCGAGCCCTCGGCGAAATCGACCTCGCCGCAGCGGTTGAACATGGGGTTGATCAGCCAGGGGTCTATGCCCAGCAGCTTGCCGAAGCGCTTGGACACCTCCTCGTAGCTCTGGAAATGGTGGCTCTTGCGGCGCACGCTCCAGCCCGCGTGCAGCGGCGGCAGCAGGTACTGCTCGTGCAGGTCCTCCAGGATGCCCGGCGCGCCGGCCGACAGGTCGTTGTTGAGCAGGATGGTGCAGGGGTCGAAGTCCTTCAGCCCGAGGCGGCGCTTGCCGCGGATCACCGGCTCCAGCGTGACCTGGTCGCCGCCCGGCAGCTCCAGCGTGGTGGTCTGCTTGATCTCGGGGCTGATCGAGCCTATGCGCACGTTCAGCCCCGCCATGTGGAAGATGCGCGTGAGCTGCGCCACGTTGCTGAGGTAGAAGGTGTTGCGCGTGTGGTTCTCGGGAATGATCAGCAGGTTCTTGGCCTCGGGGCAGATCTTCTCGATCGCGGCCTGGGCCGCCTGCACCGCCAGCGGCAGCATCTCGTGCGTCAGGTTGTTCCAGCCGCCGGGGTAGAGGTTGGTGTCCACCGGCGCCAGCTTGAAGCCGGCGTTGCGGATGTCGACCGAGCTGTAGAAGGGCGGCGTGTGCTCCATCCACTCCAGGCGGAACCAGCGCTCGATGGCCGGCATGGAGTCGAGGATGCGTTGCTCGAGTTCGTTGATCGGGCCCGTGAGCGCCGTGATGAGATGCGGAACCATGCGGCCCTCTGCTGCAGAAGTTGGAGCTGAATTCTAGGACTTGGGGACGATACCGCCCCGTTCAAGGCTGCGTGCCGGGGCCCGCCCCAGCCGCAGGAGAATGCGGGTGCGGTCTAGCTGCGGATCTCGCCCTCGCCGAGCACCACGTACTTGAGCGAGGTCAGGCCCTCGATGCCCACCGGGCCGCGCGCGTGGAACTTGTCGGTCGAAATGCCGATCTCGGCGCCCAGGCCGTACTCGAAGCCGTCGGCGAAGCGCGTGCTGGCGTTGACCATGACGCTGGCCGAGTCGACCTCGCGCAGGAATTTCTGCGCGTGCATGTGGTCGCGGGTGAGGATGGCGTCGGTGTGGTGCGAGGAATAGCGGTTGATGTGGGCAATCGCCTCGTCCACGCCCTCGACCAGCTTGACGCTGATGATGGGCGCCAGGTATTCCTCGGACCAGTCCTGCTCGGTGGCGGGCTGGAGCTTGGCGCCGGGCACGGCGGCGAGGATGGCCAGGGACTCGGGGCAGCCGCGCATTTCCACGCCCTTGGCGGCGTAGACCGCGGCGATGCGCGGCAGGAAGGCCGCCGCCACGCCGCGCGCCACCAGCAGGCTCTCGCTGGCATTGCAGGGGCTGTACTTCTGGGTCTTGGCGTTGTCGGCCACCTTGACCGCCATGTCCAGGTCGCTGGGGTCGTCGACATAGGTGTGGCAATTGCCGTCCAGGTGCTTGATCACCGGCACCTTGGCGCCTGCGCTGATGCGCTCGATCAGGCCCTTGCCGCCGCGCGGGATGATCACGTCCACGTACTGCGGCATGGCGATCAGCTGGCCCACCACCTCGCGGTCGGTGGTCTGCACCAGCTGCACGCCCTGCGCCGGCAGGCCGCTGTCGATCAGCGCCTGCTGCACCAGGCGGGCCAGCGCCTTGTTCGATTCGATGGCCTCGGAGCCGCCGCGCAGGATGCAGGCGTTGCCGCTCTTGATCGACAGGCTGGCCGCCTCGATGGTCACGTTGGGGCGGCTCTCGAAGACCATGCCGAACACGCCGATAGGCACGCGCATCTGGCCGACGCGTATGCCGCTGGGCTGCTGGCGCAGGCCGATGATCTCGCCGATCGCGTCGGGCATGGCGGCCAGCTGCTCGCAGCCCTGGGCGCAGGTCTCGATGACCTGCGGCGTGAGCTTGAGCCGGTCGACCATGGGCGCGGCCAGGCCGGCGGCCAGCGCGCGCTCGAGGTCGCGCGCGTTGTCGGCCTGCAGGGACGACTGGTTCTCACGCAGCAGCCCGGCCAGGCGGCGCAGCGCCCGGTTCTTGACCGCGGCACTGGCCTTGGCCATCAGGGCCGAGGCCATCTTGGCCTGCAGGCCCAGGGTTTGCGAGTATTCGGCGATGTTCAGCGCATTCATGGGGTGTATTGTCCCTGCTATCCGGAGACCCTGCAGGCGCGGCACAGCTGCAGCGCCAGCCGGTGCAGGGCCTGCCAGCCATCGGCCGGCCAGTCGGGCTGCTTGAGGCCCTTGACGATGCCGTCCACCTGGTGCGCGGCCTGCAGCAGCTCGCGCAGCAGGGCCGGCGACAGGCGCGGCAGCACGCGCTCGAACAGGCGCTCGCGCGGGCCCCAGACGCGCTGCTCGCGCAGCGCCATGGGCAGGGGGCGGCCGCCGGCCACCGCGTCCTTGACGCGCTTGAGCGCGCGTATGTCCTCGGCCAGGGTGTAGTGCACCAGCACCTCGGCCTCGCCCTCGGCGCGCAGGCCGTCGAGCATGCGCTGCACGCGCACGGCCTGGCCGGCCAGCACCGCCTCGGAGAGCTTGAACACGTCGTAGCGCGCGACGTTGAGCACGGCCGCCTCGACCTGGTCGAAGCCGAGCTCGCCCTCGGGGTGGAGCAGGCCCAGCTTCTGGATTTCCTGGTGCGCGGCGAGCAGGTTGCCCTCGACGCGGTCGGCGAAGAACTGCAGGGTGCGCTGGCCCTCTTCGCCCGCAGCCACGCGCTGGCCCTGGCGCGCCAGGCGCTGGGCGATCCAGGGCGGCAGGGCCTGGCGCTCGACCGGGTCGATCTGCACCGTCACGCCGGCGCCCTCGAGCGCGCCGAACCAGGCGCCAGTTCGGGTCGCCTTGTCCAGGCGCGGCAACACCACCAGGGTCAGGGTGCTGTCGTTGCCGCGGCTGCTCTCGGCCAGCTGCTGCAGGGCGGCGCTGCCGTCCTTGCCGGGCTTGCCCGAGGGGATGCGGATCTCGACGATCTGGCGCTCGGCGAACAGGCTGAGCGAGCCGCCGGCGGCCAGCACCTCGCTCCAGTCGAAATGCGCGCCGGCCACGCTGTGCACGCTGCGCTCGGTGTAGCCCTGAGCGCGCGCGGCGGCGCGGATCGCGTCGGCCGCTTCCTGCACCAGCAGCGGCTCGTCCCCGTGCAGGGTGTAGAGCGGGCGCAGGCCCTTTTGCAGGTGAGCGGCGAGCTGGGCGGCGGCGAGCTGCATAGCGGCGCCGCGGCTTACAGCGCGCGCACCGCGGCCAGGCGGCGCATGACCTGCTGCACGATGTCGCTCTGCATGTCGCGGTACAGCAGGGCCTCCTCGGCCTCCTTGGCCAGGGCTGCGGCCTCGCGGTAGCTGACGTCGCGTTCCTGCAGCAGCTCGACCTCGGGGATTAGAGTCTTGCCCTGGGGCGTGCGCAGCCTGAACTTGAAGCGCACGCGCAGTTGCAGCTCGCGCACCTGGCCCGAGGCGTTGACGCCCACCACCACGCGCTCGCGCTGGTCGTTCAGCACGTCCAGCAGCACCTCGGCGCGGTTGAGCTGGCGCGCATCGGCCAGCACCTCGACCGCGCCGGTGCCGGCCAGCTGGCGCTTGAGCTCGTTGACCAGGGTCGAGCTCTGGGGGGCGTCGGTGTAGAAACTGCGGAACGCGAAGTTCGGCGGCTGGCGCAGCTGGAAGCCGCAGGCCGCCAGCGCCAGCGGCGCCGCCAGGGCGAGCAGCTGGCGGCGCCGCAGCGCCGCCGCGGGCAGGGTGGCCTTCATGCTCAGACCACCACGTTGACCAGGCGGCCCGGCACCACGATGACCTTTTTCGCGTGCGCCCCGCCGGCCTGCTTGAGGAAGGCCTCGCTGGCCAGGGCGATGGCCTCGATCTCGTGCTTGCTGGCCTGGGACGGCACCAGGATGGCGCCGCGCAGCTTGCCGTTGACCTGCAGCACGAGCTCGATCTCGTCCTGCTGCAGCGCGCTCTCGTCGGCCTGGGGCCAGGGCGCGTCCAGAAGGTCGCCGAAGCCGGCGGCATAGCCCAGCTGCTCCCACAATGCGTGGGCGATGTGCGGCGTGACCGGATACAGGCAGCGCAGCAGGATGCCGAAGCCCTCGGCCTGCGCGGCGCGGGCGCCGGTCGAGCCATCGTCGGCCAGGCCCTCGAGCGCGTTGAGCAATTTCATCGCGCCCGAGACCACGGTGTTGTACTGCATGCGCTGGTAGTCGTAGTCGACCTGCTTGAGCACGCTGTGGACCTCGCGCCGCAGCGCCTTGGCGGCCTTGTCGAAGGCATGGACCTCGCGCCCCTCGGGGCCGGCCAGCAAGGCCAGCGAGGCCAGGTTCTCGATCGCCGACAGCTTGACGCCGAAGTTCCAGACCCGGCGCAGGAAGCGGTAGCTGCCCTCCACGGCCGCGTCGTTCCACTCCAGCGTGGCCTCGGGCGGCGCGGTGAACATGGTGTACAGGCGCGCGGTGTCGGCGCCGTATTTCTCGATCAGGTCCTGCGGGTCGACGCCGTTGTTCTTGGACTTGCTCATGGTGCCCACGCCTTCGTAGTTCACCAGGGTGCCGGCCGGCAGATCGCCCTTGGCCTCTTTGAGGTGGGCGCCCACCACCTTGCCGTTGGCGTCGACCACGTCCTCGACCTCGTGCGGCCAGAAGTACTCGATGCCGCCTTTCTCGCTCTTGCGCGAGTAGATGTGGTTGAGCACCATGCCCTGGGTCAGCAGCTTGGTGAAGGGCTCGTCGACCTGGACCAGGCCACGGGCTTCGGAGTCTCCGGGGCCCTGCACCCGGATATCGCGCATCACCTTGGTCCAGAAGCGCGCGTACAGCAGGTGCAGGATGGCGTGCTCGATGCCGCCGATGTACTGGTCCATGGGCATCCAGTACTGTGCCCCCTCGGCGACCATGGCCTGGTCGTTCTTGGGGTCGCAGTAGCGCATGAAGTACCAGGAACTGTCGACGAAGGTGTCCATGGTGTCGGTCTCGCGCCGCGCCGGCTTGCCGCAGCAGGGGCAGTCGACCTTGAGGAAGGCCTCGCACTTGTTCAGCGGGTTGCCGCTGCCGTCGGGCACCAGGTCCTGCGGCAGCACCACCGGCAGGTCCTGCTCGGGCACCGGCACCGGGCCGCAGGCCTCGCAATGGATGATGGGGATGGGCGTGCCCCAGTAGCGCTGGCGGCTGATGCCCCAGTCGCGCAGGCGCCAGGTGGTCTTCTTCTCGCCCAGGCCGCGCACCTGCAGGGCGTGGGCCACGGCCTTGACCGCCTCCTTGTAGCTCAGGCCGCTGAAGCTGTCGGAGTTGATGGTCACGCCATGCTGCTTGTCGGCGTACCAGTCGTGCCAGTGGTCGTAGTCGTAGTGCTGGCCGTCCACATGCACCACCTGGGTGATGGGCAGGCCGTATTTCTTGGCGAAGGCGAAGTCGCGCTCGTCGTGCGCGGGCACACCCATCACAGCGCCGTCGCCATAGCCCATCAGCACGTAGTTGCCGACCCAGACCTCGACCGCGTGCTCCATCAGCGGGTGGTTGACGAACAGGCCGGTGGGCATGCCCTTCTTTTCCTGGGTGGCGAGCTCGGCCTCGGTCGTCCCGCCGGCCTTGCACTCCTCGAGGAAGGCGGCCAGCTTGGGGTTGGACCTGGCCGCGTGCAGCGCCAGCGGGTGCTCGGGCGCGACCGCGCAGAAGGTCACGCCCATGATGGTGTCGGCGCGCGTGGTGAACACGTACATGCAGCCGTCGCCGATCGGCTGGCCATGCTCGTCATGGATGCCATGGGTGAAGGCGAAGCGCACGCCTTCGCTCTTGCCGATCCAGTTCTCCTGCATCAGCTTGACGCGCTCGGGCCAGCCGGCCAGGCCGTGCTGCACGTGCGAGAGCAGCTCCTCGGCGTAGTCGGTGATCTTGAGGTAGTAGCCCGGGATCTCGCGCTTTTCCACTGCGGCGCCGGTGCGCCAGCCCTTGCCGTCTATCACCTGCTCGTTGGCCAGCACGGTCTGGTCCACCGGGTCCCAGTTGACGACCTGGGTCTTGCGGTAGGCGATGCCCTTTTCCAGCATCTTGAGGAACAGCCACTGGTTCCACTTGTAATAGCCGGGATCGCAGGTGGCGACCTCGCGCGACCAGTCGATGGCCAGCCCCATCGCCTGCATCTGCTTCTTCATGTAGGCGATGTTCTCGTAGGTCCACTGGGCCGGCGGCACGCCGTTCTTGAGCGCCGCGTTCTCGGCCGGCAGGCCGAAAGCATCCCAGCCCATGGGCATCAGCACGTTGTAGCCGTTCATGCGCAGGTAGCGCGTGAGCATGTCGTTGATGGTGTAGTTGCGCACATGGCCCATGTGCAGCTTGCCGCTGGGATAGGGCAGCATGGAACAGGCGTAGAACTTCTTCTTGCCCGCGTCCTCGCTCACGCGGTAGGCGTCGCGACCGCTCCAGTGGTCCTGGGCGGCCTTTTCAACGTCGAGGTGGCTGTACTTGTCTTGCATGCTGCAAATTGTAGGCGCTGGCCGCCCCGCCGGCCGGACGGGCTCTCGGGCAGCAGCGCTCATCAAACCATAGCATCACAAAAAGCCCGGGAAAGGGCCGAACGGGCTTTTCAGGGGGGATTTGCGGTCGCCCGGGGCGCCTCGGCCATGAAGCCGATGCGGCTGAGACCGGCCTGCTGCGCCAGGCCCACCAGCTCGACCATGCGGCCATAGGGCACGCCGGCGTCGGCGCGCAGCTGCACCTCGGTGTCGGGGGCCAGGGCCGCGGCCTGTGCTAGGCGCTGGGCCAGCTCGGCGTCGCGCACCGGCCGGTCGTCCAGGTAGGCCTGGCCGTTGCGGTCGACCACCAGGGTGACGGCCTGGGCCGCCTCGTCGGGGCGGGCCGCCTCGCTGCGCGGCAGGTCGAGCCGGATCGAGCTGCCCAGCAGGGGCGCGGTCACGATGAAAATGACCACCAGCACCAGCATCACGTCGACCAGCGGCGTCATGTTGATCTCGCTCATGGGCCGGGGACCCTTGCTGCGTTCGAGGCGGCCGAAACTCATGCGCTGCTCCTGCGGCCGGGCCGGCGGCTCAGACGTCCCCGGCGCCGCGGTGCGCCAGCAGCTCGCGCAGGTCGCGCGCGAAGCCCTCCAGGTCGGCCTCGATGCGGCCGATGTGGCGCCCGAACACGTTGTAGGCCAGCACGGCGGGAATGGCCACGAACAGGCCGGCGGCCGTCATGATCAGCGCCTCGCCGACCGGGCCGGCCACCTGGTCCAGAGTGACCTGGTCGGTGTGGGCAATGCCGGTCAGCGCGTGGTAGATGCCCCAGACGGTGCCCAGCAGGCCGACGAAGGGGGCGGTGGAACCCACGGTGGCCAGCAGCACCTGGCCGAAGTGCAGCTTGTGCAGCACCGCGTGCAGGGCGTCGCGCAGCACGCGCGTGAGCTGCTGCGAGCGCTCGCCGGCGGCCGCCAGCGTGCCGATCGCGGCCAAGCCGGTGGCGGCGATCAGGGGCAGGACCAGGCCTTCCCGGTCGAAGCTCGCCACCCGGCCGCGCGCCTCGTCGATCGAGGGGGCCTGCCAGAACGCTGCGACGCTGCGCGCCACGTCGCGCGAGGCGCGCCGGACCAGCCAGGCCTTCCACAGGATCACCACCCAGCTGGCCACCGACATGGCCAGCAGCAGCAGGGACACGAGCCGGCTGACCGCGTCACCCTGGGCCAGCAGCTCGATCAGGTTCATGCG
This sequence comes from Comamonadaceae bacterium 2FH, assembly GCA_005503335.1. Lineage (GTDB taxonomy): Bacteria > Pseudomonadota > Gammaproteobacteria > Burkholderiales > Burkholderiaceae_C > SCMQ01. Next base: position 139,108 of record SCMQ01000008.1, on the reverse strand, counting down.
GCGGCTCCGTCGCTCAGCGCAGGTTCAGCACGTCGAACATGTCGTACAGGCCGTTGGCCTGGCCGGCCAGGAAGCGCACCGCGCGCAGGCTGCCCTGGGCGTAGGTGGCACGGCTGGACGACTTGTGCGTGATCTCGATGCGCTCGCCGGTGCCGGCGAACAGCACCGTGTGGTCGCCCACGATGTCGCCGCCGCGGATGGTGGCGAAGCCTATGCTCGAGGGATCGCGCTCGCCGGTCACGCCCTCGCGTGCGTAGACCGCGCAGTCCTTGAGGTCGCGGCCCAGGGCGCCGGCGATCACCTCGCCCATCTTCAGCGCCGTGCCCGAGGGCGCGTCGACCTTGTGCCGGTGGTGGGCCTCGATGATCTCGATGTCGTAGCCGGTGGACAGGGCCTTGGCCGCCATCTCGAGCAGCTTGAGCGTGACGTTGACGCCCACGCTCATGTTGGGCGCCATGACGATGGCGATGTCCCGCGCCGCAGCGGTGATCTCGGCCTTCTGCGCCTCGGTGAAGCCGGTGGTGCCGATCACGAGCTTGATGCCACGCTCGCGGCAGACCTTGAGGTGGTCCATCGTGCCCTCGGGGCGCGTGAAGTCGATCAGCGCCTGGGCGTTGCGCAGCCCCGCGGCCAGGTCGGCCGTCACGGCCACGCCGCTGCTCTGGCCCAGGAAGGCGCAGGCGTCGGCGCCCAGGGCCGGGCTGCCCACGATGTCGAGCGCGCCCGCAATCGCGCAATCGCCCGAGGCGCGGATGGCCTCGATCAGCATATGGCCCATGCGGCCGCTGGCGCCGGCCACGGCGACCTGGTGTCGCGCCGTGCCGGCCTGGGTGTCGGTGACGGAATTCATCTTTTCCTTCGCAATCAGAGGGCCTGGACCCCGGGGCCGGCTCAGCGCGCCGAGGGCTCCAGCGGCGGGTAGCTGGCGGGCAGCGGCGCCTCGGCGGCCGGGGCGTCCTTGCCGGTGTCGCGCGCCGGCGGGAACTTGGCCAGCGCCTCCTCGGACGCCTCGAGCACCGGGACCTTGCCCGGCTTGCGCCCGGTATCGACGCGCGCCACGAATTCGGTCTCGCTGGGCATGGTGTCGCCCTCGAAGCGCTCGAGCTCGTCGCCCTTGAAGAACAGCACCAGCTTGTAGCTCTGCGGCGCCACGCCCTGGCGGCGCAGCGTGAAGACATAGTCCCAGCGGTCGGCGTGGAACAGGCTGGCCAGCAGCGGCGTGCCCAGCACATCGCGCACCTGCAGGCGGCTCATGCCGGGCTGCAGCGCCTCGACCTGCTCCTTGGAGACGAAATTGCCCTGCACCACCTCGGGTTTGTAGGGCGTGACCAGACCGGACAGGCGGTTGCTGGCACCATCGAGGCTACCGCAGCCGCTCAGCGCCGCGCCGGCCGCGAGCACCAGGGCCAGCAAGGGCGCCGATCGAAGGCGTGAACGCAGGAGAACAGGCATGGATCAGGCTGAGGCAATATGATCGGGCCATTGTAGCGGCAGCCCCCTGGGCTGGCCGCGAGCGCCCTGAACGGAAGGACACGCATGGTCAACATCGACGAACTCAAGAGCACCGGCCTGAAGGCCACGCTGCCGCGCCTGAAGATCCTGGAGATCTTCCAGAAGGGCGCGCTGCGCCACATGACGGCCGAAGACGTGTTCCGCGTGCTGCTGCAGGAGCACTCGGACATCGGCCTGGCCACCGTCTACCGGGTGCTGACGCAGTTCGAGCAGGCCGGCATCCTGAGCCGCAGCCACTTCGAGAGCGGCAAGGCGGTCTACGAGCTCAACGAAGGGCAGCACCACGACCACCTGGTCTGCCTGGACTGCGGCAAGGTGGAGGAGTTCTACGACGCCGAGATCGAGAAGCGACAGCAGGCCGTGGCCACGGACAAGGGCTTTGCCATCGCCGACCACGCGTTGAGCCTGTACGCCCACTGCACCAAGAACCCCTGCCCGAACCGGCCGCCCAACACGCGCGGCTGAGGCCGGCGTCCAGCCGCCGCCGGACCGCCCCAAGGCGGCTGGGGCCCCCTCGGGGGGCAGAGAAGTACACGAAGTGACAAGCGTGGGGGCTAAATTTCAGAGCTCGCCGCGCTCCATGGCGCGGCGATGCCGCTCGACGAATTCCTGGTAGGTGTCTATGCCGCGCAGCTGCAGGATGCTGTTGCGCACGGCCGCCTCCACCAGCACGGCGATGTTGCGTCCGGCCACCACCTGGATCACCACCTTGCGCACCGGGATGCCCAGCACGTCCTGGGTCAGCGGTTCGTAGGGCAGGCGCTCGTATTCGCGCTCCAGCGTCTCCTTGCGCACCAGGTGCACGATGAGCTTGAGCCGCATCTTGCGGCGCACCGCGGTCTCGCCGAAGATCGCGCGGATGTCGAGCAGGCCGATGCCACGCACCTCGAGCAGGTTCTGCAGCAGGTCGGGACAGCGGCCTTCGATGGTGGTCTGGTTGATGCGGTACAGGTCGACCGCGTCGTCGGCCACCAGGCCGTTGCCGCGCGAGATCAGCTCCAGCCCGAGCTCGCTCTTGCCCAGGCCCGACTCGCCGGTGATCAGCACACCCAGGCCCAGAATGTCCATGAACACGCCGTGCATGGAGGTGCGGTCGGCGAAATGCTTGGACAGGTAGGCGCGCAGCACGTCGATCACGAAGGCCGAGGACTCGCGCGTGGCGAACATCGGGATCTGGGCGCGCTCGCACATGGACAGCAGGGCCTCGGGCGCGGCCTGGCCGTCGCACAGCACCAGCACCGGCGGCTCCAGCGTCACGATGCGGGCGATGCGGCGCGCGCAGTCCTCGGGCGTGGCGTTGGTCAGGTAGGCGACCTCGCGCTCGCCCAGGGTCTGCACGCGGTAGGGGTGGATGTAGTTCAGGTAGCCGACCAGGTCGGCGCCCGAGCGCGCGGCGCGGATGGCCACCTCGTCGAAGCGCCGCTCGGAAGCCCCCAGGCCGGCCACCCATTCCCACTTGAGCGTGGCCCGGTGGTCTTCGAACAGCACGTCGGCGCTGATGACGGTGGGCTTCACAGGCCGTAAGCTTGCTGCGGTCGGTTGGCGCCCGGATCAGGCGGACTGGGCCGACTGCCAATTGGCGATCAGGCCGTGCAGTTCCTGCGCCGAGGCGCTGGCCTTGATTCTCTCGCGCAGCGGCGCGTCGCTGAGCAGCTCGGCGATCTCGGACAGGATCTCCAGGTGCTTCTGCGTGGCGGCCTCGGGCACAAGAAGGAAGATCAGCAGCACCACGGGCTGCTCGTCGGGGGCGTCGAAGCCTATCGGCTGGGCCAGCTGGAACACCGCCGCCATCGGCGCCTTCAGCCCCTTGATGCGGCCATGCGGGATGGCCACACCATGGCCCAGGCCGGTGGAGCCCAGGCGCTCGCGCGCGAACAGGCTGTCGGTGACCAGGGCGCGGGACAGGCCGTGCAGGTTCTCGAACAGCAGGCCAGCTTCCTCGAAAGCGCGCTTCTTGCTGGTGGCGTCGACGCTCACGAGAACTTGCGAGGGGGGAAGAATGGACGCGAGGCGGTTCATGGGCAGTTTGGGGATTATGCACCCGCCCCGATTTCGCGCAATGAAATCGGACGGAGCCCAGCCGGCGCCGCCGACCCAAAAAAAAAGCCGCACGGCTGGCCGTGCGGCTTCGGGCAGGCGCCCGCTGCGGTCTCACATCAGGCGCTTGGCGCACTCATGGTTGTGGGACTGCACCTTGGTCTTGTGGCGCACGACCTGGCGGTCCAGCTTGTCGACCAGTTCGTCGACGGCGGCATAGAGGTCCTCGTGCGAACTCTCGGCAAACAGGTCGTTACCCTTGACATGGATATTGCATTCGGCGCGCTGTCTCTTTTCCTTCTCCTTCTGCTTCTCGACGGTTAGCAGCACTTTCACGTCCACAACCTGGTCAAAGTGCCGGGCGATGCGATCAAGCTTGGTGGTCACGTAGGTGCGCAGGGCAGGGGTGACTTCGAGGTGGTGACCGCTGATCGTCAAGTTCATGAGTAGCCTCCTGTTGCTCTCGGGGTGGAAAAGGCCGCTGCCTCGCGTGCCAGCGGCCGGGGGAACTGCTTCGGGAGTGTCAAAACGCTGTAATGCGAATCCACTATGCGCCCTGCGCCCGTGAAATGCAATCCCCGGCGGCCATACCCCTGTACCGTTGAAGTGCAAAACCTTGAGGCAGGACAAAGCTCCCGAACAAACCGCCGCCCGCATCCTCCCCGGGCGGGCGCCGCTGCGCGGCTACCATCGGCAGCCTGAGCCCACGGTGACGCGCAGGACCCGCAGGGGGCCGCCGGCACCGTGAATCCACCGCCCCACCACCTCCCGCATGAACCCCGACACCCTGTTTCACGCCAGCGCCACCTCGCCGCAACGCCCGCTGTGCGGCCTGGTCCTGATGGGCGGCGGAGCCCGCACGGCCTACCAGGCGGGGGTGCTGCGCGCGCTGGGCGCCATGCTGGCGCTGGGGCCCCAGCCTTCGGCGCCCTTCCCGTTCCAGCTGCTGGTCGGCACCTCGGCCGGCGCGCTGAACGCGGCCTACCTGGCCTGCCGCGCGCGCCTGGGCCTGGCGGCGTTCGAGCAACTGGCGAGCTTCTGGCGCCAGATCCGCTCTTCCGACGTCTACGCCCTCCATGTCTCGACCTGGGCACGCTCGAGCCGCTGGGTCACCGCGCTGCGGCTGTCGCTGGCGGCGCGCGCCCATGGCGCGGCGCTGGACAGCATGCCCCTGGTCGACACCCTGCACCGCGCCATCCCGCTGGCCGACCTGGAGCTGGCGCTGCAGGAGGGCGCGATCGACACGCTGGCCGTCACCGCCTCGAGCTACACCAGCGGCGCGCACTGGACCTTCTGCCACCGCGCGCGCGACGAGCGGGTGACGGGCTGGCGGCTGCCCGGCCGGCGCGCCGAATTCCAGCCCATCACCATCGAGCACCTGATGGCTTCCAGCGCCCTGCCCTTCCTGTTTCCGGCCACGCCGCTGTGGGTCGACGGCGCGCGCGAGTTCTTCGGCGACGGCTCGATGCGGCAGATCGCGCCGCTCTCGCCGGCCCTGCACCTGGGCGCGCGCAAGGTGCTGGCGATAGGCGTGGGCCAGCCCCAGCGCTCGAGCCTGGCCGGCGGCCCGGCCGGCATGCGCCCACCCTCGCTGGGCAGCATCGCCGGCCACGCCATGGCCAGCGTGTTCCACGACACCCTGCAGGCCGACGTGGAGCAGGCGCGGCGCGTCAACCAGGCCTTGCGCCAGCTGCCGCCGGAGGTGGCCGCGCGCCTGCCCTACCGCGGCGTGGAGGTGCTGTCGATACAGCCCAGCGAGTCGCTCGACGCCCTGGCCCAGGCCCATGCGCACGAATTGCCGCGCGACACGCGCAACGCGCTGCGCGGCCTGGGCGCGCTGCGCGGCGGCGGCGCCGCCCTGGCCAGCTACCTGCTGTTCGAGCCCGGTTTCGTCGAGGCGCTGATGGCGTTGGGCGAGCGCGACGCCTATGCGCGCCGGCACGAGCTGCTGGCCTTTCTGGACCACGAAATCTGACGCCGCAGTGCGATAATTACCGGCACTGTCACCGCCTTTTTGGAGATCGCTCCGTGGAAACCTACCCCAGTCGGTAGCTTTCGACTCCCTTGCTGGCCCGGGGGTTGAAAGCGTCACATCGCCGCCGCCAGACCCGACCAACCCAAGGGAGTGAGCCATGCTCAACATCTTCACGCTTGCCAACGGGCGACTGTTCCAGGAGGAAATCGAGTCGCTGGAGGAGCTGTCCAAGTTCCAGCCGATCTGGGTCGACCTCGAATCGCCGACCCTGGAGGAAAAGCGCTGGATCAAGCAGTACTACGGCCTGTCCATCCCGGAAGACGCGATGGACGAGGACATCGAGGAATCCGCGCGCTTCTATGAAGAAGACAACGGCGAGCTGCACATCCGCAGCGACTTCCTGATCGCCGACGAGGACGAGCCGCGCACGGTGCGCGTGGCCTTCATCCTGAACCAGCACAACACCGAGCTCAAGAGCCGCGGCGTGCTGTTCTCCATCCACGACGAGGACGTGCCGGTGTTCCGCCTGCTGCGCATGCGCGCGCGCCGCGCCCCTGGCCTGATCGAGGATGCCAAGGAAGTGCTGCTCAAGCTGTTCGACGCCGACGCCGAATACTCGGCCGACACGCTGGAGGACATCTACGACAAGCTGGAAAAGGCCGGCAAGCTGGTGCTGTCGGGCGACGTGACCGACGCCATGGCCGGCGAAGTGCTGGGCGCGATCGCGCGCCAGGAGGACCTGAACGGGCGCATACGCCGCAACGTGATGGACACGCGCCGCGCGGTCAGCTTCATGATGCGCAGCAAGATGCTCAACGCCGAGCAGTTCGAGGACGCGCGCCAGATCCTGCGCGACATCGACTCGCTGGACTCGCACACCGCCTTCCTGTTCGACAAGATCAACTTCCTGATGGACGCCACCGTGGGTTTCATCAACATCAACCAGAACAAGATCATCAAGATCTTCTCGGTGGCCAGCGTGGCGCTGCTGCCGCCCACGCTGATCGCCAGCATCTACGGCATGAACTTCCAGCACATGCCCGAGCTGGCCCAGAGCTGGGGCTACCCCTGGGCCCTGGCCCTGATGGTGGCCAGCGCCATGGTGCCGATGTGGTACTTCCGCAAGCGCGGCTGGCTCAAGTAGGCCAGGGCCTGGCGCTCAGATCGCCAGGGTCTTGAAGAAATGCTCGAGCACGGCCGCGCTGTAGGGGCTGGCCACGCCGCGCAGGAAGCGCAGGAAGTCGACATGGGCCGCGTCGTCGGCGCGATCCGAGACGGTGCGCACCACGGCCAGCGGCACGCCGAAGTCGCGGCACACCTGCGCGAAGGCCGCGCCCTCCATCTCGACCGCCAGCGCCTCGGGCAGCGCCTGCTGCAGCGCCTGGCTCTCGGCCGCGCTGGCGACGAAACGGTCCCCGCTGACCAGCAGGCCCCGGTGCAGGCGCGGCGCCTGCAGGCCGAATTCCTGCCGCGCGGCCGGATCGAGCAGATGCGGCAAGTCCGCCAGTGCAGCCTGCGCCGCGCGCGACAGCGTGGCCGTCAGCGCCTGGTCGGCCGGCAGGCGGCTCAGCCCGGTGCCGGGGATCTCGTAGCGCGGAAACAGCGGCGAGGCGTCCATGTCGTGCTGCAGGAATTCGCTCGCCACCACCAGGTCGCCCACTCGCACGCCGGGCGCGAGGCCGCCCGCGACACCGGTGAACAGCACGTCGTCGACCTTGAAGCGCTCGATCAGCAGCGTGGCCGTGGTCGCCGCCGCCACCTTGCCTATGCCCGAGAGCGCGGCCACCACCTCGTAGCCGTGCAGGTGGCCGCGCCAGAACTCGCGGCCCGCGACCACCTGGCGCTGCTCGTCGGGCATGAGCTCGAGCACGGCCGCGAGCTCCTCGCGCAGGGCGCTGACGATGGCGGTGCGGGTCATGGCGAAGGCCGGTGCGCAGGTTCTAGCCGCGCAGCTCGCGGCGCAGGATCTTGCCGACCGGCGTCTTGGGCAGCTCGCTGCGGAACTCGACCAGCTTGGGCTGCTTGTAGCCCGTGAGGTTGGCCTTGCAGAACTCGCGCACCTGGGCCTCGGTCAGCGCCGGGTCCTTCTTGACGATGACCAGCTTCACCGCCTCGCCCGAGCGCTCGTCGGGCACGCCGACAGCCGCGCATTCGAGCACGCCGGGGCAGCCCGCCACGACCTCCTCGACCTCGTTCGGATAGACGTTGAAGCCGCTGACCAGGATCATGTCCTTCTTGCGGTCGACGATCTTGAAGAAGCCGCGCGCGTCCACCACGCCGATGTCGCCGGTCTTGAAGAAGCCGTCGGCGGTCATGACCTTGGCGGTTTCGTCGGGGCGCTGCCAGTAGCCGGCCATCACCTGCGGCCCCTGGATGGCGATCTCGCCCGGCTGGCCCGGCGCTACCTCGCGGCCCTCGTCGTCGATCAGTTTCATCACGGTGCTGGGGATGGGCACGCCGATGGTGCCCGTGAACTCGGTGCTGGTCACCGGATTGCAGCTGACCGAGGGGCTGGTCTCCGACAGGCCGTAGCCCTCGCAGATCGGACAGCCGGTCTTCTCCAGCCAGAGCTGGGCCACCGCGCCCTGCACCGCCATGCCGCCGCCCACCGAGACCTTGAGGTTGCTCCAGTCGACGGTGTTGAAATCCGGATGGTGGGCCAGCGCGTTGAACAGCGTGTTGACCGCCGGGAAGCTGTGAAAGCGGTGCTTGGCCAGCTCCTTGAGCACCGCCGGCAGGTCGCGCGGGTTGGGAATCAGGATGGTCTTGCCGCCATTGCGCATGGACAGCATCATGTTCACCGTGAAGGCGAAGATGTGGTAGAGCGGCAGCGCGCAGACGCTGGTGATCTGCTCGCCGGCCGGGACCTTCTTCATCACCGGATCGTTCCAGGCCTCGGACTGCAGCACGTTGGCGATCACGTTGCGGTGCAGCAGCACGGCACCCTTGGCGACCCCGGTGGTGCCGCCCGTGTACTGCAGCAGCGCGACGTCGTCGGGGCCGAGCTCGGGCTGGCGGAACGCGCCGCGCTCACCCTGGGCCAGCGCGTCGTTGAAACGCACCGCGCCCGGCAGCTGGAAGGGCGGCACCAGCTTCTTGACATGGCGCACCACGTAGTTGACCACGGCGCCCTTGAGCAGGCCGAGCTGGTCGCCCATGGTGCACAGCACCACATGCTGCACCGGCGTGTTCGCGATGCACTGCTCCAGCGTCTTGGCGAAGTTCTCGATGATGATGATGGCCTTGGCGCCCGAGTCCTTGAGCTGGTGCTCGAGCTCGCGCGGCGTGTACAAGGGGTTCACGTTGACCACCACGTAGCCGGCGCGCAGGATGGCAGCCACGGCGACCGGGTACTGCGGCACGTTGGGCATCATGATGGCCACGCGCTCGCCCTTGGCCAGGCCCAGCCCCTGCAGATAGGCCGCAAGGGCGCGGCTCAGCGCGTCGGTGCGCGCATAGCTGATCTCCTGGCCCATGAAGCTGTAGGCCGTGCGGTCCGCGTACTTCTGGAAGCTTTCCTCCATCAGCGCCACCAGGGAGCGGTACTGTCCGGGGTCGATATCGGCGGGCACCCCCGGGGGGTAGCTGCTGAGCCAGATGCGCTCGGTCATGCTTGTCTCTCCATACATTTCTTGTGAGGGTTGCCATTGTCAGCCAAGGCCACCCCCGGCCCCTCAGTCCACGGCCTTGACCATGTCCTCGACCACCTTCTTGGCGTCGCCGAAGACCATCATGGTCTTGTCCATGTAGAACAGCTCGTTGTCCAGGCCCGCATAGCCCGCGGCCATGGAGCGCTTGTTCACGATCACGGTCTTGGCCTTGTAGGCCTCCAGGATCGGCATGCCGTAGATGGTGCTGCCCTTTTGCAGCGCCGCCGGGTTCACCACGTCGTTGGCGCCCAGGATGATGGCCACGTCGGCCTGGCCGAACTCGCCGTTGATGTCCTCCATCTCGAACACCTGGTCGTAGGGCACCTCGGCCTCGGCCAGCAGCACGTTCATGTGCCCCGGCATGCGCCCGGCCACCGGGTGGATGGCGTACTTCACCGTCACGCCCTTGTGGGTCAGCTTCTCGGCCAGCTCGTTCACGGCATGCTGCGCGCGCGCCACCGCCAGGCCGTAGCCGGGCACGATGATCACGGTCTCGGCGTTGCCCAGGATGTAGGCCGCGTCGTCGGCGCTGCCGCTCTTGACCGGCCTTTGCTCGCCGTTGCCGACCGCGGCCGCGCTGGTCTCGCCGCCGAAGCCGCCCAGGATCACGTTGAAGAACGAGCGGTTCATGGCCTTGCACATGATGTAGGACAGGATCGCGCCCGAGCTGCCCACCAGGCTGCCGGCGATGATCAGCATGCTGTTGTTCAGCGAGAAGCCGATGCCCGCGGCCGCCCAGCCCGAATAGCTGTTGAGCATGGACACCACCACCGGCATGTCGGCGCCGCCGATCGGGATGATGATCAGCACGCCCAGCACGAAGGACAGGGCCAGCATCAGGAAGAAGGCCGGCCAGCTCTCGGTGACGCTGAACACCACGCCCAGCGCGAGGGTGGACAGGCCCAGCGCCAGGTTCAGCATGTGCTGACCCTGGAACTGCACGGGCGCGCCGCGGAACAGCCGGAACTTGTACTTGCCCGAGAGCTTGCCGAAGGCGATCACGGAGCCGCTGAAGGTGATGGCGCCTATGGCCGCGCCCAGGAACAGCTCCAGCCGGTTGCCCGCGGGGATGAGCGCGCCGCGCGCGGTGATGCCGAAGGCATGCGGCTCGGCCACGGCGGCGATGGCGATGAACACCGCGGCCAGGCCGATCATGCTGTGCATGAAGGCCACCAGCTCGGGCATCTTGGTCATCTCCACACGCTTGGCCATGACGGCGCCCAGGCCGCCGCCGGCCAGCAGACCGACGAAGACCCAGACCATGCCCTGGGCGCCGCCGGCCAGCTCGACGATCAGCGCGGCGGTGGTCAGGATGGCAATGGCCATGCCGCTCATGCCGAACAGGTTGCCTCGGATAGAGCTGGTGGGGTGGGACAGGCCCTTCAGGGCCTGGATGAAGCAGATGCTGGCGATGAGGTACAGCAGGGTGACGAGGTTCATGCTCATTTCACTTGCCCTCCGGGGTCTTTTTGTCTTTCTTCTTGAACATCTCGAGCATGCGCCGGGTGACCAGGAAGCCGCCGAAGACGTTGACGGCGGCCAGGGCCACGGCCAGCACGCCCATGCTCTTGCCCAGCGTGGTTTCGGTCAGGGCGGCGGCCAGCATGGCGCCGACGATGACGATGGCGGAGATGGCGTTGGTGACGGCCATCAGCGGGGTGTGCAGCGCGGGCGTGACGTTCCACACCACGTGGTAGCCGACGTAGATGGCGAGCACGAAGATGATGAGGTTGACGAGGGTGGGAGAGACGGCTTCCATGCTTATTTCCTCTTGACTTCGCCACCCTGGGTCATCAGGCAGGCGGCGACGATGTCGTCGGCCAGGTCGATGTTGAGCGCGCCTTCCTTGGGCAAAACCAGCTTGAGGAAGTCGAGCACGTTGCGCGCGTACAGCGCCGAGGCGTCGGCGGCCACGAGCGCGGGCAGGTTGGTCTCGCCGACCAGGGTGACGCCGTGCTTGATGACCGTGCGGCCGGCTTCGGTGAGCGGGCAGTTGCCGCCCTGGGGCGCGGCCAGGTCGACGATCACGCTGCCGGGCTTCATGGCCTTGACCATCTCCTCGGTGACGAGCACGGGGGCGGCTCGGCCGGGGATCAGGGCGGTGGTGATGACCACGTCGGCCTGGGCCACGCGCTTGGCGACCTCGGCTTTCTGGCGCTCCAGCCACGAGGGCGGCATGGGGCGGGCGTAGCCGCCCACGCCCTCGGCGGCGTCCTTCTCCTCCTGGGTCTCGTAGGGCACGTCGATGAACTTGGCGCCCAGGCTCTCGACCTGCTCCTTGACGCTGGGGCGCACGTCGGAGGCCTCGATCACGGCGCCCAGGCGCTTGGCGGTGGCGATGGCCTGCAGGCCGGCCACGCCCACGCCCAGGATGACCACGCGTGCGGCCTTGACGGTGCCGGCCGCGGTCATGAGCATGGGGAAGAAGCGCTGGTATTGGTCGGCGGCGATCATCACGGCCTTGTAGCCGGCGATGTTGGCCTGGGACGACAGCACGTCCATGCTCTGGGCGCGGGTGGTGCGCGGGGCGGCTTCCAGGGCAAAGCTGGTCAGGCCTGCGGCGGCCATGCGGGCCAGGCCCTCGGCGTCGAAGGGGTTGAGCATGCCGACCACGGCCGTGCCGGACTTCATGAGCGCGAGCTCGCCGTCCAGCGGCGCGCGCACCTTGAGCACCAGCTCGCAGCCGAGGGCGCCGGCGGCGTCGCAGATCTCGGCGCCGGCGGCCTCGTAGGCGGCATCGGGCACGCTGGCGGCCACGCCCGCGCCCGACTGGATGCGCACCGTATGGCCTTGGGCCTTGAGTTTCTTGGCCGTCTCGGGTGTGACGGCAACACGGGTTTCACCCGCCTGGGTCTCGGCGGGGATGCCTATCAGCATGGGGCAACTCCTCTGACAAGTTGATTGATATTTGTGTAGACAGGGGTGCAAGGCTTGCTGTCGGCCAGCTTACAACCCGCCCCCCCATTGTGCGGGATTTTGATGACAGGGCCGCCGCCCGCGCGACAGCACGTGGGCCGCGCCGATAATCTCCGCATGGACACCCGATGGAAACCCAGCGTCACCGTGGCCGCCGTGATCGAACGCGGCGGCAAGTACCTGCTGGTCGAGGAACACACGCCCGAGGGCCTGCGCCTGAACAACCCGGCCGGCCATCTGGACCCCGGAGAGACGCCGGCCCAGGGCTGCGCGCGCGAGGCGCTGGAGGAGACCGCCCACGCCTTCTTGCCCACGGCCCTGGTCGGCGTCTACCTCTCGCGCTTCCAGCGCCCGGCCACGGGCGAGGACATCACCTATGTGCGCTTCGCCTTCTGCGGAGAGCTCGGCGAATTCGATACCACGCGGGCGCTGGACCAGGGCATCGTGCGCACGCTGTGGCTCACGCCCGAAGAGGTACGCGCTAGCGCCGCGCGCCACCGCAGCCCCCTGGTGCTGCGCTGCATCGAGGACCACCTGGCCGGCCAGCGCTTCCCGCTGGGCCTGATCCACACCGACGCGGCCGTGACTGCAGGTCAGGACTGATGGACGGCGCAGCGGGTTTCGCCCTGCTCGGCGTCGCGGCCTTCGGCGCAGGCGTGCTCAACGCCATTGCCGGCGGCGGCAGCTTCCTGACCTTTCCCGCCCTGGTGTTCACCGGCGTGCCGGCTATCGCCGCCAACGCCACGAGCGCGCTGGCCGTGAGCCCCGGCTACCTGGGCAGCACCCTGGGCTTCCGGCCCGAACTGCGCGCCCTGCCCGACGCATTGCTGCGGCGGGAACTGCTGCTGTCCGCCCTGGGCGGCCTGGCCGGCGCCCTGCTGCTGCTGGTGACGCCGGCCCGGCTGTTCGCCGGCCTGGTGCCCTGGCTGCTGCTGTTCGCCACCGCGCTGTTCGCGCTCGGCCCCCTGCTGACGCGCAGCGCCGGCCAGGACGGCCAGGCCTGGCAGACCTGGCGCCAGCCCGGCCTGCTGGCGACCGCGGTCTACGGCGGCTATTTCAACGGCGGCCTGGGCATACTGCTGATGGCGCTGTACACGCTGACCGGCGAGTCGCGCCTGAACACGGTGAACGCGCTCAAGAACCTCAACTCCCTGGTGCTCTCGCTGCTGTCGGTCGCGGCCTTCGCCTGGGCCGGCGCCATCGTCTGGCCCCAGGCGCTGCTGATGATGGCGGCGGCCACGGCCGGAGGCCTGGCTGGCGCGCGGCTGGCGCGCCGGCTGCCGGTGACCTGGGTGCGCGCCATCGTGATCGCCACCGGCCTGGTCATGAGCGCCCTGTTCTTCCAGCGCGCGGGCTGAGCGCCCGATGCCCCCGTGGGCGCCGGGCTGGGCCCGCTTGCCTACAATTTGGGCATGTCAAAACAACGTGTGGTCGTCGGCCTGTCCGGCGGCGTGGATTCGGCGGTCAGCGCCTGGCTGCTCAAGCAGCAGGGCTACGAGGTCGTCGGCATCTTCATGAAGAACTGGGAGGACGATGACGACAGCGAGTACTGCTCGTCGAACATCGACTTCGTCGACGCGGCCAGCGTGGCCGACGTGATCGGCATCGAGATCGAGCATGCCAACTTCGCGGCCGAGTACAAGGACCGCGTGTTCGCCGAGTTCCTGCGCGAGTACCAGGCCGGTCGCACGCCCAATCCCGACATCCTCTGCAACGCCGAGATCAAGTTCAAGTCCTTTCTTGACCATGCGATGCGCCTGGGCGCCGAGAAGATCGCCACGGGTCACTATGCGAGGGTGCGGCTGAACGCTGCGACCGGCCGGCACGAGCTGCTCAAGGGCCTGGACCCGTCCAAGGACCAGAGCTACTTCCTGCACCGCCTGAACCAGGCCCAGCTGTCCAAGACCCTGTTCCCGGTCGGTGAGCTGCACAAGACCGAGGTGCGCCGCATCGCGGCCGAGATCGGCCTGCCCAATGCGAAGAAGAAGGACTCGACCGGCATCTGCTTCATCGGCGAGCGGCCGTTCCGCGAGTTCCTCAACCGCTACATCAGCAAGGAGCCCGGCCCGATCAAGGACGAACGCGGCCGCACCATAGCCCGGCATGTGGGCCTGTCCTTCTACACCCTGGGCCAGCGCCAGGGCCTGGGGATAGGCGGCATCAAGGCCAAGGGTGAGCAAAAGGGCGGCGGCGAGCACGCGCCCTGGTTCGTCGCGCGCAAGGACATCGAGAAGAACACGCTGTGGGTGGTGCAGGGCCACGACCACCCCTGGCTGCTGTCGCAAACCCTGGAGGCCGCGGACGCCAGCTGGTGCGCCGGCGAGGCGCCGGCCCCGGGCCGCTACGCGGCCAAGACCCGTTACCGCCAGGCCGACGCCACCTGCGAGCTGCGCCGCGAGATGCCCGACCAGTTCAGCCTGCATTTCGACGAGCCGCAATGGGCCGTGACCCCGGGCCAGAGCGCCGTGCTCTACGACGGCGAGGTCTGCCTGGGCGGCGGGGTGATCGCGGGGTCCGCCTGATCAGTCGGCGCTGAGCCTGGCCTGCTGCACCACGCGCTTCCACTTGGCCAGGTCCTCGCCGACCAGCTTGCGCAGCTGCTCGGGCGAGCTGGTCTCCACGTCCGCGCCATGGCCCTCGATCTGCTTGATCACCTCGGGGCGGCTCAGCACCTTGTTGAGCGCCGTATTGAGCTTTTCGACCACCGCCTTGGGCGTCTTCGCCGGGGCGAACAGGGCGTACCACTGGGTCACGTTGACGCCGTCCACGCCCAGCTCCTTGAGGGTCGGCACATCGGGCAGGGCGGCCGAGCGCTTGTCGCCCGCGATCGCCACCGCCTGCAGCTTGCCGGCCTTGACCTGCGGCAGGCCGGTGAACAGGCTGGGGAACATCAGCTGCGTGTGGCCGCCGATGGTGTCGGCGACCGCCGGCGCCGAGCCCTTGTAGGGCACATGGACCAAGTCCACGCCGGCGCTCATCTTGAACAGCTCGGCCGCGAAATGCGGCGCCGTGCCGTTGCCGGCCGAGGCGTAGCTGAACTTGCCGGGCTGGCTCTTGAGCTGGGCGATCAGCGCCTTGCCGTCCCTGGCCTTGAGCGCGGGGTTGGCCACCATCAACGTCGGCGAGTAGCCCACCAGGCCCACGGGCTCGAAGTCAGCCTGCGGGTCGTAGCGCAGCTTCTGCAAGGCCGGGTTCATGCCGTGCGTGGCCACGTAGCCGAACAGGATGGTGTGGCCGTCGGCGGCGGCCCGCGCCACGGCCTCGCTGGCGATGGCGCCGTTGGCCCCGGGCTTGTTCTCGACGATCACGCTCTGGCCCAGCAGGGGCGCCATGCCCTGGGCCAGGATGCGCGCCATGGCGTCGTTGCCCCCGCCGGCCGCGGTCGGCACGACCAGGGTGATGGTGCGATCCGGGAAGGCCTGGGCCGCCGCGGCGGCGCACAGGCAGAGGCCGCCGATCAGGGCGCGCAGGACATGGGATGCGGTTTTCATGAGGTTGTCTCCTTCAAATATGGAACAGATGCGAGGGCACTTCCAGCTGCCCTTGCAGGATCTTTCGGGCGGTGCGCACGACCGAGGCGCGCTCGGCCACCAGTTCGCCCGCCTCGGCCTTCAGGTCCATGGCGATCTGGATGAGCCCCGAGGGGTGGTGCACGCGCAATTCGTGGCGGCCCGGCGCCAGGCCCGCCTGGCTGGCCACCGTGCCCGGCAGGGCCAGGGCCGTGGACACGCCTATGGCGCCGGTCACGGCATGCGAGCTGTGGCAGCGCCATGGCGTGAAGTAGCGCGAGACGATGGCCTTGGCGTCCTCGTGCGGACTCACCAGCACCGGCTTGGGCACCACGCTGTCCGAACAGTCGCCCAGGCCCATCAGCTGCCCGGCCTGCAGGCGGATGCGCTCGAGCCGCTCGAGCAGGCCCGGCGTCGCGTCGAGCTCGGCGGCGGACTCGCGGCCCGTCACGCCCAGGCTGTCCGCGGGAATCAGCACCATGGGCATGGCCGCGTCGATGCAGGTGACCGGCACGCCATCGATGCGGTCGATGCGCCGCCCGGTGGGAAACAGCTTGCCGGTGCTGGCGCCCCAGGCGTCGAGGAAGTTCAGGTAGATCGGCGCCGCCGGCTCGGCCACGCCGTCGATGCGGACATCGCCGTCGTAGGTCACATGGCCTTCCGGCGTCTGCACCGCGACGTCGATGCGCGCGCCGGTGTTGACGTTGTGCACCCGCACCGTGGTCGCGCCCGGCCCGGCCGCGACCAGGCCCTGCTCGATCGCGAACGGCGCCACGCCGGCCAGCATGTTGCCGCAGTTGGGCCGCGTGTCCACGGTCCGTTCGCCCACGCCGACCTGGGCGAACAGGTAGTCCACGTCGCAGTCGGGGCGCGAGGCGCGCGAGACGATGGCGACCTTGCTGGTCAGCGAGCTGCCGCCGCCCAGCCCGTTGATCTGGCTGCTGTCCGCCGAGCCGATCGCACTGACCAGCACGCGGTCACGCGTCGCGATGTCCTGCGGCAGCCAGTCGCGCAGGAAGAACGGGCCGCGCGAGGTGCCCGATCGCATGAGGACGCAAGGGATCGAAGTGTTCATGCATCGAATCATCGGATTGATGCAGAATTCTGTGAATTGCATCTTTCTGAAGAATTGATGCACCAGAAGCAACTATTGACCGAGAGGCCCCATGAGCATCCAGTTCGACCTCAACGACCTGCAAGCCTTCGCTGCGGCAGCGGAACTCAAGAACTTCCGCAAGGCGGCCGAGCAGGTCCACATCTCCCAGCCCGCCTTCAGCCGCCGCATCGACAAGCTGGAGGCGGCGCTGGGCGTGCGCCTGATCGACCGCAACACGCGCAGCATGGAGCTGACCGGCGTGGGGCGCGACTTCGCGCGCAAGGTGCGCCAACTGCTCGACGACCTGGACGAGACCCTGCTGGGCATACGCGAGGTCGGCGGCGCGCGCATGGGCGAGGTCACGATCGCCTGCGTGCCCTCGGCCGTCTACTACTTCCTGCCCCCGGTGCTGCGCAGCTACCACGCGCGCTACCCGCGCGTGCGCATCAAGGTGCACGACGCCAGCGCCAACGAGGTGCTGTCCGTGGTCACCAGCGGCCAGGCCGATTTCGGCCTCAACTTCATCGGCAGCGACGAGCCCGGCATCGAGTTCCGCACCATCCTGGAGGAGCGCTTCGTCGCGGCCTGCCGCAAGGACCACCCGCTGGCGCGCAAGCGGCGCGTGAGCTGGAGCGAGCTCGGCCAGTACGACTTCATGTCGGTCAGCAAGTCCTCGGGCAACCGCATGCTGATCGACCTGGCCCTGGCCGGCGCCAGCGCGCGGCCGCAAAGCATCTACGAGGCCCAGCATGTGACCACCCTGCTCGGCCTGGTCGAGGCCGGCATGGGCGTGGCCGCCGTGCCGGCCCTGGCCATGCCGGGGGTCGACCACCCGGTGCTGGCCAGCGTGCCGCTGCACGAGCCGGTGATCACGCGCCGCCTCGGCCTGATCCGGCGCAAGGGCCGCAGCTTCACGCCGGCGGCCGAGCGGCTGTACGAGCTGCTGACCGACCAGCGCCAGGGGCGGCGCAAGGCCGCCTGAAGCGGACCGCGCCAGTCCTGTCCCACCACGCACTCGGCGGCACGCTACGGCCTGGCGATGCCGCCGGTCGGTTGGATCCGCTGGCTTCGGCGAGCAGTGCCTCAGGATGTGCGAAAATCCCCTGCTTGGCGCTTTCAGCGAATGCGGCTGTAGCTCAGTGGATAGAGTATTGGCCTCCGAAGCCAAGGGTCGTGGGTTCGATCCCCGCCAGCCGCGCCAAAGATCAAAAGACCGTCCGACCAAGGCGCACGCAGGGGCGTGCAGGCCCGGACCCGATCCTCCCGGTGAAGCTTCAGCTCGCGCTGCGCGCGGATCGACCGCCCGACGCCGCGGCCGACCGATCGGTGCGCAAGGCGCCGCCGCCCTCGAAGTTCCCCAGGTGCCGTTCCACCTGCTGCGCGCACTCGCGCGCCGCGCTCAGCAGCTTGCGCTCGTGCGGTTTGGTCGCCCGCTTGACCAGCACCGAGGCATGGATGGCCGCCACCAGATGCCCCGCCGCATCCTGGATGGGCACGGCGTAGCCCACGATGCCCTCGACCGACTCCTCCACGCTCTTCGAATAGCCGGCGGCTCGGATACGCTTGAACTCGCGCTCGAGCTCGGCGGGATCGGTGATGGTCGCCGCGGTCAGCTTCGACAGGGGCCCGGCCAGGGTCTGCGCGCCGAGCTTGGGGTCCAGCGCCGCGAACAGCTTGCCCGTCGCCGTGCTGTGCAGGAACAGCGACTCGCCCAGGCGGATGTCCAGCGAGATGCGCTGGGTGCCGAGGCAGCGGTCAGCGTAGATCACCCGTTTGCCTACCGGCAGGGCCAGGTAGACGTCGTCGCCGATCTCCTTGGCCAGGTCCTGCAGATGGCGGCGCGCGATGGTGCGGATGTCGAGCGACTGCAGGGTGCGCAGGGCCAGCGCCACCGCGCGCGGGCCCACCGAGTAACGCAGGTCGTCGGTGACGGCCGCCACCTCCGCGGTGACCATGGTCTGCAGCATGTTGTGCACGCTGCTCACCGGCAGGTCGAGCGCCTCCTTGATCTCCGTCAGACGCAGGCCGTCCTTGTGCTGGACCAGCAGGTTGAGGACGTCGAAGGTGCGCAGATAACGGTCGGGGCTCATGCGAAAATTGTAATCGCTGCCCTCCTCCGGCCTGCCCGGGCAGGCGCGCCCGTCAAGGCCCCGAATCGCCCTTCTCGGAGGCCAGGTCGTCGAGCACGTGCACCGCGTCCGCGGGGGCGTCGGGCCCGTCGAAGGTCGTGCAGCGTAGGGCCATGTCGACGATGTTGCGGATGATGGACTGCTCCTGGTCCGCGCTCCAGGCGATCACGAACTCCAGCTCAGGCGTCGGCAGCTCCGGCAGCAGGGGCACGAGCTCGGACTTGGCGACGTAGCCCCGCACCAGGATCTCGGGCAGCAAGGCCACGCCCGCGCCGCTCACGATGATCTCGATCAGCGCCATGATGTGGTTGCAGGTGCCGATGGCATCGGCCGCCACGCCCAGGTCACGCAGCATGGCCATGGTCATCGAATGGCTGGCCGATGGTTTGGAAAGGGACCAGATGGCCTGAGATTCGAGCAATTCGCGCGGCGAACGGGCGGGCTCGGACCGCGCCATCAGGGAGGGCGCCATCATCCAGCACATGCGCACCCGGCCCAGCGAGGCCGATCGGGTGTCTACGCTGGTCACGGGCCCGGCGAACAGGGCCACGTCGAGCTTGCCAGCCTCCAGGCGCTGGCGCATCGCCGCCGTGAGGTCGATCTCGACCTGATAGGTCACCTTGGGCATCAGCTGCCGCAGCCGGGCAATGAAGACCGGAAACCAGCTCAGTGCCGCAATCTCGCCCGCGCCGATGCGTACGATGCCGGTGGCGGCCTCCGGATTGTCGAGCGCGCCCACCACGCTGTCCAGGCGGCGCAGCAGCGGCTCGACCATCTGCACCAGCTCGCGCCCCTGGAAGGTGAGCTCCATGCGCCGCCCCTGGCGCCGGAACAGGGCCACGCCCAGGGCGGACTCCATGTCCCGGATGCGGGCGGAGATCGCCGGCTGGGACGCGTTCATCTTCTGGGCCGCGGCGTGAAAGGTCCCGAGCTTGGCAATGCAGCACAGGGTCTCGAGGTTCAGCAGGGTGACTTGTTTCATCGCATCGCTCGGTGGACGGCCGTTCGACGCCGATTATCGGCCACCGCCCGTGCGAGGACGGCGAGTCCCGCGCTCACCCTCCTGCCGGCGTGAACACCAGGTTGCCACCGAACTCGTTGCTGCGGTCAAACCGGCCTTGCACGGCCTGGCCGATCACGGGCGTCGCACCGCCTTGCCAGCGGCCGAGCGCGCGCACGCCCTCGTCGAGGTCCACCGTCACCAGCGTGTAGGGCAGCTCGGCGGCGAAAGCCTTGTGGAACGCGTGGTGCGCCACCGTCCAGCTGTGCACCTTGCCGCGACCGCTGGCCGGCTTCCATTCGGCGGCATCGCAGTAGCAGGCATCGCACAGCGGGCGCGGGTAGTGGCGGACCTTGCCGCAGTGGGCGCAGCACTGCAGCACCAGCCGGCCCTGGGCCGCCGCCTCCCAGTACGGCCGCGAGATCTCGCTGATCTGGGGCAGCGGCTTCGGGGTTTCCGTCAGCGTCGCCGTCGTGGTTGTCGTCGTCGTCATGTTCAGCCCCTCCGCATGATGGCCAGGGCGCCATCGCCCATGTCGCCGTAGCCGCTCACGAGGCCCACTTCGGCATCCTTGACCTGCGCGCGGCCGGCGTCGCCGCGCAGCTGCCGCACCAGTTCGACGATGTGGTTCAGGCCCCAGACATGCGCCTGCGACAGCAGGCCGCCATGGGTGTTGACCGGCAGCGCGCCGCCCAGCTTGATGCGCCCGCCCTGCACGAACGGACCGCCCTCGCCCTTGGCGCAGAAGCCCAGGTCTTCCAGCTGGCGGATCACCGCATAGGTGAAGCAGTCGTAGATTTCCGCGACATCGATGTCGGTATGCGTGACGCCGGCCATGGCGAAGGCGCGGGCCGCGGCCTTCTTGATGCCCAGGCTGGTCATGTCGGGACGCTGCGTGATCGAGCCGGGCGAGTCGGGATGGCCCTCCGCGACGCCGGAGATGAACACGCGGCGGTGCTTCAGGTCGGCGGCGCGATCGGCGGCGCTGACAATGCAGGCGGCGCCGCCGTCGCTCTCCAGGCTGCAATCGAGCAGCCGGAACGGGTCGGAGATCATGCGCGAATGGGCGTGGTCTTCAAGCGTGATCGGCTTCTTCATGATCGCGTTGTCGTTGAGCAGCGCGTGCTCGCGGTGCGCCACCGCCACTTCGCCGAACTGCGCCACCGTCGTGCCGTACAGCTCCATGTGCCGGCGCGCCATCGGCGCATACAGCTGCGCCGGCGCGATCGCGCCCATCGGGTACTCGAACTCGGTGACGTAGTGGAACTGCGGCATGGTGTGGATGCGCGCGCCAGCCTTGGTGATGGCCGCAGCCGTCACGTTGCGGCCGAAGGTGATCAGCACATGGTTGCAGACACCGCCGGCCACGGCCGCGGCCGCGCACTGCAGAGCCATCGTCGGGCTGGCGCCGCCATGCGGGATCACGGCGGAAAAGCGCAGGTCCGGGATGCCGAAGTTCTCGATGAAATCGTCGGCGGTGCCGCTCACGATGCCGATCGGGATCACGCCGTCGATATCCTTGGGCGTGAGGCCGGCGTCCGCGATCGCCTTCAGCGACGACTCGATCTGCAGCTCGAACGCGGTCTTGGTCGAGCCGCGCATGTACGCGGTCTCGCCTATGCCTGTGACGCAGGCTTTGTCACGGAGGGACAAGTCAGTCTCCTTGCATCATGGGTTCATTGGCCGGCCTGCGCTGCCGGCGCGGCCTGTCGGGCGCGGCGCATCCGCGCCTGCCGGCGTTCGCGCCTGAGCTGCTTGCGGTAGAACGCGGGGTCGAGTTCCAGCGCATAGCGGGGCGCCGCCGGATAGTGCTTGCGCAGGAAAGCCTGTTCCTCCTCCATCACGGCCCGCATCGTGGCGGCATCCGGCGGGGCGATCTCGCCTGTGACCAGATCGGTGATCCACTCGGCCTGGTCGTCCATCATGCGGATGTTGCCGCCGCCTGCCACGTTGAACAGCCCGATGAAATACAGGCCGCGCCGCGTCGGATGGACGACCCGCAGGAACAGCTCCAGCTTGTGTCCTTCCAGCGGCCGCAATTCCGGCGCCAGGAAAGGCAGGTCGACGTTGTAACCGGTGCCGGCGATCACGGTGTCGAAGGTCTGCATCGTGCCGTCGGCGAAGCGCACCTCCTGGCCTTTGACCGACTCGATGCCGGGCTTGGCCTTGATCCGGTCCCAGACGAAATGCGACATCAGGCTGGGATGGCTGGTCGGATGGGTTCTGCTCTTGGGGGTGGTGAAGCCCCACTGCTCCATGCGGCCGTGCACGATGCGGGTCAGCACTTCGCGGATCGTGCGGCGCACCGGCCAGGGCATCCAGTTCCTTTCGAGCCTGCCCAGAACGCGCGAGGTCGGCACGCCGAACAGCATGCGCGGCATCACCAGCACCGGCGAGCGGGCCGAGATGGTGGTCGACTCGGTCACGACACAGATGTCCGACGCGATGTCCACCGCGCTGTTGCCCATGCCGACCACCAGCACGCGCTTGCCGCGGAACGGCTCGGGGATGCGGTAGCTGTGCGAGTGCAGGTATTCGCCGCTGAAGTCCTTGCGCCAGCCCGGATGCGAGGGCGAGCCCTGGTGCCCGCTGCCGACCACGACCGCGTCGAAATCGCCGCCGCCACCGTCCTCGAGCTTGACCCGCCAGCGATCGCCGGGCAGGGGCGCGATGTCGACGACGCGCGAGCGGAAGCGGATCCGCGGCTTGACGTTGAACTTTTCGGCATAGTCCTCGAGGTAGCTGCGCACCTGACGGTGGTCCGGATAAAGCGGGCCGCCGTCCGGAAACGGGAAGTCGCGGTACGCCGTCACCCTGGCTTCGGAGTTCAGGTGCAGCGACTGGTAGGCTGGCGCGAGGCCGTTGTCGTTGCCGAAGACCCAGAGGCCACCGATGCAGCTGCCGAGTTCGTAGACCACCACGTCGACGCCGCGAGCGATCAGGTGCCGGGCGGCGCAGAGGCCGGCGGCGCCGGCCCCGATCACGGCCACGCGACACCTGCCCGTGCCCGCGACGGCGCTGACTGGCTGCCTCAGCGCGTCAGGATCGATGGTGCGGGAGGATACCAAGGCCATATCAGTCCATCTTGGCGCCGGAAAGCCTGACCACTTCCTTCCACTTGACCCGCTCCTGCTCGGCGAAGGCCTCGGTTTCCTTGGGCGTGGTGGCTTTCAGGATGGCGCCCGTCTGGAGGTACTTCTCCTGGACCGCCGGATCCCTGGCGATCTCGGCAATCGCGGCCGAGACCTTGTTGGCGATCGCGGGCGGCGTGCCCTTGGGCATCACGAACGCGCCCCACGAGGTGACGACGAAGTCCTTCACGCCCGATTCCGCCATGGTCGGCACCTCGGGCATGGTGGGCCAGCGCTCGGGACAGGTCACGGCCAGCGCCCGGACCTTGCCCGTCTTGATCAGCGGCGTGTAGCTGGCGATGTTGTCGATCGCGAAGTCGGTATCGCCGGCCATCAGCGCGGGCATCGATTGCGCCGCGCCGCGGAACGGGATGTGGACCGCGTTGAGGCCGGTGCGATGCCGGAACATCTCGCCGGCCAGGTGCGGCGTGGTGCCGACGCCGGCCGAACCGTAGCTCACGCCCTTGGGCTGCTTCTTCGCCCACTCCAGGAACTCATTGATGTTCTTGGCCGGATTGCCGGGCGCGACGACGAAGGCGTTGCAGTTTTCCCAGACCTTGGAGACATAGGCGTAGTCCTTCACCGGGTCGTAGTTCAGCTTGGAGAACAGGAACTGGTTGATCGACAGCGTGCCGATGGTCGCCGAGCCGATGGTGTTGCCGTCGGGCGGCGCGCTCTTGACCGCTTCCATGCCGATGTTGCCCCCCGCGCCGGTCTTGTTGTCGACGACCCAGTTGCCTCCGAGCCTGGCCTGCAGCTTTTCGGAGAGCAGGCGGGTCAGCACGTCGGATGCGCCGCCGGCCGTGAAGGGCACGATCACCTTCACGGTGGGGCCGGGCCAGGCGTCCTGGGCGTGGACGGCGGCGGCGAAGGCCACGCTGGCGGCGGCGAAAACGGCTGCCTGGATCAAGCTGCATCGGAACTGGGTCATGGGATGTCTCCTCGGTTTGTGGGGGATTGAAACTGGTCAGCGGGGGCCCGAACGGGAAGTTCTTCTCGTCGAAATCCCTGGAATTCAGTCCTTGCGGACCTTGGGCAGCAGCGAGTTGGCGATGATCTGCTTCATCACCTCCGCCGTGCCGCCGCCGATACGGCACATGCGGGCGTCGGCGAAGGCGCGCGCGATCGGGTATTCCCACATGTAGCCCCAGCCGCCGAAGAACTGGAGGCACTGGTCCATCACCTTGAACTGCAGGTCGGTGGCGACCAGCTTGCAGGAGGCGGCATCGACGGGGTCGAGCTTGCCCTGCAGGTGCAGCTCCATGCAGCGGTCGACGAACACGCGCTGGGCCAGCACCTCGGCATGCAGCCCGGCCAGCGTGAAACGGGTGTTCTGAAAATCGGCCAGGGTCTGGCCGAACATCTTACGGTCGGCGGCGTAGGCGCGCGTCCACTCCAGCGCCGCCTCGGAAGCGGCAACACCGCGGATGGCCTGGATCAGGCGCTCCTGCGCCAGTTGCGTCATCAGCACGGCGAAGCCGCCGCCTTCGGTGCCGAGCAGGTTGGACACCGGGACGCGCAGGTCGGCGAAGAACAGCTCGGAGGTGTCCTGCGCCTTGCAGCCGATCTTCTCCAGCTTGCGGCCGCGCGTGAAGCCCTCGCGCTTGGTTTCCACCAGGATCAGGCTGACGCCCTTGGCCTTCTGCTTGGGGTCGGTCTTGCAGGCCAGCAGCAGCAGGTCGGCGCTGTGGCCGTTGGTGATGAACACCTTCTGGCCGTTGATCACGTACTCGTCGCCGTCGCGGATGGCCTGGGTGCGGATGTTCTGCACGTCGCTGCCGCCGGACGGCTCGCTCATGCCCAGCGCCACCACCACTTCGCCGGTCGCCATTTTCGGCAGCCACTTGCGCTTCTGCTCCTCGGTACCGAAGTCGACGATATAGGGCGCGACGATGTCCGAATGCAAGTAGAAGGTCGGGCCGGTGGCACCGACGCGCGCCATCTCCTCGATCAGGATCGCGCTGTACAGGAAGTCGGCGCCCAGGCCGCCGTATTCCTCAGGGACGTTGACGCACAGCAGGCCGAGCTCGCCGGCCTTCTTCCACAGCGAGCGGGGGACCTGGCCGGCCTTCTCCCACTCCGCATGGAAGGGGGTGACATGCTCCTCGATGAATCGCTTGACCGTATCACGGAAAGCCTCGTGGTCCGGGCTGAAGATGGTGCGCGGGATCATGTTGTTCGATCGGATGCTTGGAATGCGTACAAGTTACGTGCCCCGCTCACGCATTGCCTTTGCAGGCGCCGCCCGCGCCGACCAGGGCCGAGATGCGGGCTTCGTCGTAGCCGATCTCGCGCAGGATCTCGACGCTGTGCTGGCCCAGCGTCGGCGGCAGCAGCCTCACCTCGGGAGGCGACGCGCTCATCTTCACGGGATTGGCGGGCAGGCGCAGCGCGCCTTCGGTGGGGTGCTCGACGATGCTCCAGAAGCCGACGCTCTGCAGGTGCGGATCGCTGGGCAGGTCCTCGAGCCGGTTCACCACGGAGAACGGTATGTCGTCACCGGACAGCAGCGCCAGCCATTCGGCGTTGGTCTTGCGCGCGACCTGGCGCTCGATCTCGTCCCAGACTTCGCGGAAGTGCGTCTGCCGCGCGGCGAAGCTGGCAAAGCGCGGGTCTTCCATGATCTGGGGCTCGCCGGCCAGCTCGAAGAAACGGCGCCAGTTGGCATCCGAATAGGGCAGCAGCGCCAGGTAGCCGTCCTGGGTCCTGTAGGGCCGGCGCGAGGCAGTGGCCACCGGCGCATAGCCCATCTTGTCAATCGGCGGCTCGAAGGCGTGGCCCCACTGGTGCTCCATCATGTTGAACGCCGACATGGTCTCGAACATCGCGACGTCGACCTGCTGGCCTTCGCCGGTGCGCTCGCGGTGCAGCAGCGCCATCGTGATCGCGTAGGCGGCGTGCACGCCGCTGATCTTGTCGGCGATGATGGTCGGCACGAAGCGCGGCTGGCCCGCAACCACGGTCTGCAGGTCCGCCAGACCGGAGGCGGCCTGGATGATGTCGTCGTAAGCGGGTCGGCCGGCGTACAGGCCCTCGTCGCCATAGCCGGTGACATGGCAGTACACCAGGCCGGGGTTGTCCTTCGACAGGCTGGCGTAATCGAGGCCGAGCCGGCTGGCGGCCGGCGTGCGCAGCGAGTGCAGCAGCACGTCGGTCTTGGCGACCAGCTTGAGCAGGATCTCCCGGCCTTCGGGCTGCTTCAGGTCGACCACGATGCTGCGCTTGCTGCGGTTGCTGGTCAGGAAGAAGGCGCCCATCAGCGGCGAGCGCCGCGGCCCGATGGCGCGCGTCAGGTCGCCCTCCGGCGGCTCGAGCTTGATCACGTCGGCACCCATGTCGCCCAGGTACTGGCCGGCCAGCGGGCCGAAGATCATCGAGGCGATCTCGAGGATGCGGATGCCCTCGAGCGGTCGGTTCTTTTTCATGCAGGCTTTCGGTTCCGCCTCAGAGCACGGCCAGCGGCGTCAGCGGGCTGCCGGTGGCGCCGACGATCGGCAGCGCCGCGGCGACGAACAGGAACTGGCTTCGCCCGCTTCGAGCCAGCGGCTCCAGCATCAGGCCCTCGAGCAGCGGAATGCCGAAGTCGCGTATCACGCACTGGTGCACCGGGAACACCGTGCCCTCGGCGAAAGGCAGCACCTCGACAGCGAAGTTGTCGGCGCCGATCAGCGCCACCTCCTGCTGCGCCAGCCAGAGGCCCGCCTCGTGGTCGATGCCGGGTTCGATATTGAAGTCGATGTTGGGGTTACCCAGCTGCGACGCCAGCCAGCCGGTGTGCAGCAGCACCGCGTCGCCGGCCTCGACCTTCAGGCCGGCCTGTGCGAGGCAGGCCTCGATGTCGCGCCGCGTCACCACCTCGCCGGCCTCCAAGGTGCGGCCGCGCCGCTTGACCATGTCGATCAGCAGGCCCCGCGTGAACGCCGGCGGCATTTTCTCCACGCCCAGCCGGGTCGCGCCCGAGGTGCTGCGCATGGTGGTCTCGCGGTAGCCGTTGAACATCTTCTCTTCGCACCAGGCGTGGCAGAGCGCGTCGATGTGGGTTCCGATGTGCAGCGGCATGACCACCGTGTCCTCGGCGAACTGGAAGCCACCGGGGCGCTTGGCCCCGGCCGCGTAGTCGCCGCCGTCGCGGCCCATGAAATGCTGCAGCCCGGAACGGTGCCGCGGCACCGGCGTCTTGTGCGACAGCGGCTGGGCCAGGCGGATCACCTCGCCGGTCTGCACCAGGCCGGCTGCGCGCCTGACCTGTGCCGCGCCGATGAAATTGAGGGCGCCGGCTTCGTCCTCGGGGCCCCAGCGGCCCCACGCGTTGGGCCGGAGATTGGGGGTGTCGTTGCTGTCCATGGTACTTCCTTCTCAGGTCGCAGGCGCGTCCTGCAGCAGCTCGCGCAGCTTCATCTTCTGCACCTTGCCCGTGGTCGTCAATGGCAGCTCGTCGTCGGTGGCCATTCGGAAGCGGGCCGGCACCTTGTAGGCCGCCAGCTCCTTCTTGCAGAACTTCAGCAGCTCCTCCTCGGTGCACGACGCCCCCTCGCGCGCAATGACGATGGCCACCAGCACCTCGTCCAGATGGGGGTCGGGCATGCCGATGACGTAGGCGGTGCGCACCGCAGGGTGGCGCATCAGCGCCTCCTCCACCTCGATCGGCGCGACGTTGATGCCGCCGCTCTTGACCATCTCCTTGAGGCGGCCGCGGTAGTAGAGGCGACCCGCCTCGTCGAGCATGCCGAGGTCCCCGGTGTGGAAGAAGCCGTCCGCGTCGTAGGCCTCGCGGGTCTTTTCCTCGTCCTTGTAGTAGGCGAGGAACAGCGGCCCCTTCACCCGGATCTCGCCGACCTCGCCCGCCGGCAGCGGCTGGCCGGTTTCCATGTGGCAGATGCGCAGCGTCACGCCCGGCAACGGCTGGCCGACCGACTGCAGGCGCACGGCCAGCGGCTCCTTGGCGTCGATGACCGCGCAGTTGCCGTAGGTCTCGCTGAGGCCATAGACGTTGCAGATCTCGCGCGCCCCGAGGTTCACCGCCCCCATCAGCTGCTCGGGCGTGCCGATCATGGCGCCGCTGCGCAGCGACGACAGATCGCGGCCGGGCCGGCTCGGATGCTCGAGCAGCGCCTGCACCATGTTGGGCGTGCCGTACATGATGGAGCAGCGTTCGCGCTCGATCAGGGCCAGGGCCTCGCCGGCATCAAAGGACTCCTGCAGCACCACGCAGGCGCCGTGGCTCAGCATGTTGGGCAGGGCGTTGACGCTGCCGAAGCTCCAGAACAGGGAGACGGCCAGCCACAGCCTGTCCTGCTCGGTCACCTTCTGGCGCTCGCCGATGTTCCAGGCGTTGGCGATCCACAGGCGGTGCTGCAGCAGGATGCCCTTGGGTGCGGCGGTTGAGCCGGAGGTGTAGAGCAGCAGCGCCACCGCGTCACCATCGACCGCCTGGGCCGCGGCGTCGACCCGCGCCTCGGGGATCTGCTCGCCCATGGCCAGCACGCGCTCCCAGGTCAGCTCGCCGGGCGGCGCGGGGCGGGCGTCGGGCTCGGCCGCCAGCCAGACGATGCTGCGCAGCGCCGGCAGGCTGCTCGCCAGGGGCTGCATGGCCTCGAACATGGCGCGGTAGTCGTTCCTGCGCAGGCGCTCCACCGCGATCAGGTATTTCACCTCGGCATGGGCCAGCGAATACGCCATCTCGCGCGGCGTGGCCCAGGTGTTCAGGCCCACGGCCGTCGCACCCAGCTGTTGCACGGCCAGGAAGGCCACGATCCACTCGGTGCGGTTGCCCATCAGGATCGCCACAGGGTCGCCCGGCTGCACGCCCAGCGCCAGCAAACCCCTGGCCGCGCGCCGCACCGCCAGACGCAGCGCCCGGTAGCTCAGGCGCTCGCTGCCGCTGACAACGGCCTCGCGCTCGCCGAACTTTTCCGCCTGCTCGTCCAGCAGCGCCGGTATGGTCCGGCTGGTCGGCATTTTCGTCATGTCTTGTCTCTTCCTCTTGCTTGCTCGAATCGCGGGCGGTGCGGCTTCAGCCCAGGCCCGCCCAGATGCTCTTCAGATCGGACTCGGCCGATCCCGCGCGCAGCGGCTGGGCCGTGCAGTAGCGCCCCGAATTGAAGATCAGGGGCTCGCCTTCGCCGTAGGCGATCTTGTGCACACGGCCGACGAACAGCAGGTGGTCGCCGCCTTCGATCGTGGTCTCGGTCTCGCACTCGAAGTTCGCGAGCACGCCCTCCAGCAGGGGCGAGCCGCCCACGCCTTGCGCCACGGCCAGGTCCTCGAACTTGTTCTCGTGCGGGGTGGCGAAGCGGTGCGACAGGTCGGTCTGCTCGGCGCGCAGCACGTTGATCGCAAAGTGGCCCGACGCCAGGAAGCCCGCCACCGACTGCGATTTGCGGTTGATGCTCCACAGCACCAGGGGCGGATCCAGGGAGAGCGCGGAGAACGAGTTCGCCGTCAGCCCCTCCATCTTGCCGCCGGGCGTGCGGGTGGTGATCACCGTCACGCCGGTCGGAAAACGGCCGAGCGCGTTGCGCAGCTGGCGGCCGTCGTGCTGCCCGTCGAGCAGGACCTGTTTCATTTCCATCGTCACTCGCGACCTGCGCCCCGCTGTCAGGCGTTCATCAGCGGAAGCACCTTCTCCGCCATCAGCACCATGGAGTCACGGGCCAGCGCCGGGTCCTTCCAGTCCACGCCCGCGTAGAGCAGCGTGCCGAACTCGCCTGTTTCCTGCTTCAGCGTATGAAGCTTGTCCGCCACCTTGGCCGGCGAGCCGTGGATCACCAGCTTCTCCATCACATCCTCCAGGGTCACGGCCTCGTCGGGCATCTTGGGGTCGCTCTTGAACACGCCCAGGGCGCCACGGCGCTTGAGCTTGTTGAACAGCGCGCGGTAGTAGTAGTAGTAGGGGCCATCGCTGCCCATGGCGTAGGCGCGCGCCGTCGCGTCGTCCTTGGCCACGAAGACGGTCTTGGCCACCCGCCAGTTGGCCGGGTCGGGCGTGCGGTTGATGCGGGCACAGCCTTCCACATACTTGGTCCAGTGCGTCTTGACCCACATCGGCAGCAGGAAGTTGGCGGAGATGGGATCCCAGCCGCGCGCGGCGGCCTCGGCGATGCCCTGGGAGAAGGGCGCCACCGCTGTCACCACGATGGGAGGGTGCGGGCGCTGCAGCGGCAGCGGGATGGTGCCCATGCCGGTTTCCGGGATGTGGGTGCGCGCGGTGGAGATGTTCCAGAAGTCGCCCTTGAGGTCGTAGGGCGGCTGGGTGGTCCACAGCTTGATCACGTGGTTGATGGACTCGAGGAACATGGCGGGCCGCGGCAGGTCCATGTTGCCGAACACCTCGGCATCGGAGGGCAGCGCGCCGGGGCTGATGCCGAGGATGAAGCGCCCGCCCAGCAGGTGGTCGAGCATGGCGATGTTGCTGGCGATGGCTGCAGGGTGCTGGTTCGGCATGTTGGTCGTGCCGGTGCCGAGCTTCATGTTCCTGGTGGCGTCGACCAGGGTCGCGATGAACATCGCGGACGAGGTGATGTTCTCCTCCGGGTCGGTCGCATGCTCACCCACGTAGCCCTCGACGAAGCCGAGCTGGTCGGCCAGGATGAAGGCCTCGCGGTCCTCCTTCAGGGAGAGTTGCCAATCCTTGCCGATCGGGTGCATGGGCATGGTGAAAAAGCCGAGCTTCATGGAGTCTCCTTTGGAATGCTTGCTCTGAATCAACATCAAGTTGAAGTCAGTGTAGAAAGGCATTCCTATAAAAAAAAGTCACATGTTTTGATGCGAAAACATCAACTTCATCGATGAATTTGCCTGCAACTTCAGGCGACGCCCGCAGGAAAGCGATCGGGACTGACATGGCCCAGGCTACGCTCCACCTGGGCGGCGCAATCCCGCGCTGCGTCGATCAGCCTTCGCTCGTGCGACCTGGTCGCCCGCTGGCCGATCACCGAGACATGGATGGCGGCGGCCAGCGTGCCGTCCGCCTGCCGGATGGGAATGGCATAACCCACCACGCCGTCCACCGCCTCGTCTTCGCTCTTGGCGTAGCCTCGGCTGCGGATGCGCTCGAACTCGGCGCTCAGTTGCCGGGGGTCGGTGATGGTGTGGGCGGTCAGCTTCTTGAGCGGGCTGGCCAGCGCCTGGCTGGCCAGCCGGGCGTCGTAGGCGGCAAACAGCTTGCCGGTCGCGGTGCCATGCAGGTACAGCGGCTCGCCCAGGCGTATGTCCAGCGAGACGCGCTGGGTCCCCGAGCAGCGGTCGGCATAGAGCACCCGCTGGCCCAGGTTCAGCCCCAGGTAGACGTCGTCACCAATGGCCCTGGCCAAGTCCTGCAGGTGACGGCGCGCCAGGGTCCGCACGTCTAGGGACGCCAGGGTGGACAGCGCGATGCCCACCACGCGCGGGCCGATCGAATAGCGCAGCTCGGGCGTGACGTTCAGCACCTCGGCCGTGACCATGGTCTGCAGCATGTTGTGCACGCTGCTGACCGGCAGGGCCAGCGCCTCCTTGATCTCGGTCAGGCGCAGACCGTCCTTGTGCCGCGCCAGCAGACCGATGACGTCGAAGCTGCGCAGGTATCTGTCCGGGCTCATCCAGGTCTTTCATGATGTGTGCGAACGCAAGCCTCCGAACGATGCCCAGGAGTTGGCCACCAGCCAGCCGTGGTCCACGGGCAGGTTGACGCCGGTGATCGCGGACGCCTCGTCCGACAGCAGGAAGGCGGCCGCCAGCGCCACCTCGCGCGGCATGACCATGCGCCCGCTGGCGGCGCTGTCTTCCATGCGCCGGCGGTCGCGCAGGCCCTTGTCGATGGCGTCCTCCAGGGCGGGCGTGAGCACCGGCCCCGGGGACAGGCAGTTGACACGCACGCCGCAGCGCCCCCATTCGGCAGCGAGGTTCTCCGTGAGGCCGATCACTGCGGCCTTCATCGGGCCGTAGGCATGCAGGGGCGTGGAGCGCATGCCGGCGATCGAGGCCAGATTCAGGATGGCGCCGCGCCGGCGGGCCGCCATGCGCCGGCCGAAGGCCACGCAGGCGGCGTGGGTGCCGCGCAGGTTGATGCCGTAGACCCGGTCGTAGGTGTCGAACGGCAGTTCCTCGGGCCGCACCGACGGGCCCTGGATGATGCCCGCCGCGTTGACCAGCAGCGCCACCGGGCCAAGCTCCGCCTCAATGCACTCGGCCAGGGCCTCGAGGTCCTGCGGGACACTCACGTCGATGGCGTAGGCCCTGCCACCCAGCGCCTGAGCCACGACCTGCGCGTTGACTAGGTCGCGGTCGGCGATGGCGACCGTGGCGCCTTGCGCCGCCAGGACCTCGGCGCAGGCCTTGCCTATGCCGCTGGCGCCGCCGGTGACCACGGCGATGCGGCCCTGAAACCGCGGGCCGTCGCCCGCCGCGTCGCGGCCCTGGGGCGCGGGCCTCATGGCGCCTCTGCCAGCGCCGGGCGCGGCACCGCAGCCAGCGTGAAGCCCTCGTAGCCCTTGTCCGCCACCGCCTGGCATTCCTGGCGGTACACCCAGAGCTTGGCCGCATAGAGCATGAACACCCTGGGCTTGCCGGGCACGTTGGCGCCCAGGAACCAGGAGTTGGCCAGCGGAAACAACGTCTTGTTCGCCGCCGCGTTCACATGCTCGACCCAGCGGTCCTCGGCGGCCTGGCCGGCCTCGATGCTGGCCAGGCCCTGGCGGCGCAGATGGTCCAGGCAGTCGCAGATCCAGCCCACATGGTGCTCGATGCCGACGACCATGTTGACCAGCACCGAGGGGCTGCCGGGGCCGGTGATGATGAACAGGTTGGGAAAGCCGCTGGTCATCAGGCCCAGGTAGCTGCGCGGCCCCTCGGCCCATTTCCTGGACAGCTGCTGGCCGTTGCGGCCGCGGATGTCGATGTGGCGCAGCGCGCCGGTCACGGCGTCGAAGCCGGTGGCGCACACCAGCACGTCGAGTTCGTGGTGTACATCGCCGGCGTGCACGCCGCTGGCCGAGACCTCGCGGATCGGCGTCTTCTTCAGGTCGACCAGCTTGACGTTGTCGCGGTTGTAGGTTTCGTAGTAGCCCGTGTCCACGCAGATGCGCTTGGAGCCCAGGGGATGGTCCTTGGGGCACAGGGATTCGGCCACCTGCGGATCCTTCACCGTGGCGCGTATCTTGGCCCGTACGAACTCGGCGATGGTGTCGTTGGATTGCTTGTCGACCATCAGGTCGTTGAAGGAATGGACGAAGTTCACGCCCCCTTTTTGCCAACGCCGCTCGTACTCGCGCTGGCGCTCCTCCTCGCCGACCTGCGAGGCCGCCTTGTCGCTGAACTCGTACAGCGTGCCGACCTCGCGCGCGCGGCGGCGGTGCTCACGGTAGTCCTTCTTCCAGGTCTGCTGGACTTCGGGCTGCAGCGGCCCGTTCCAGGCCGGGATCGAGAAATTGGCGGTGCGCTGGAAAACGACCAGCTGCTCGGCCTGCTTGGCGATCGCCGGTATCGCCTGGATGCCCGAGGAGCCCGTGCCGATCACGCCGACCCGCCGCCCCGACAGGTCGACGCCCTCGTGCGGCCAGGTCGCGGTGTGATAAATCTTGCCGGCGAAGCGCTCGATGCCGGGGATGTCCGGCAGCTGCGGCACCGTCAGCGCGCCGGTGGCCATCACGCAGAAGCGCCCGGACACCCGCTCGCCGGCCTCGGTGCGCAGCTCCCAGCGGGCGCCGGCCTCGTCGTAGACGGCCTCCTCCACCCGGGTGTTGAACTGGATATCGCGCCGCAGGTCGAAGCGCTCCGCCACATGCCGGATGTAGCGCAGGATCTCGGGCTGGGTGGCGTACTTCTCGGTCCAGACCCATTCCTGCTCCAGCTCGGGAGAGAAGGAGTAGGAGTACTGCAGGCTTTCCACGTCGCAGCGCGCGCCGGGATAGCGGTTCCAGAACCACACGCCGCCTACTTCCGGACCGGCCTCGTAGACGCGGGCCGACAGACCCATGCCGCGCATGCGGTGCAACGCGTACAGGCCGGCAAATCCGGCGCCGATGATGATCACGTCGTATTGCCGCGGATCGGTCGGGTCCTGGATGGTCATGATCATGAATTCCTGTTGAAAGCTTCGTCCCCGTCCACTCACGCCTTCTTGCGTTCGTGCTCGGCAGATTCGAGGTGAAACGCGGCGGCCACCGACGCGTTGATCTTGCAGTCCAGCAGGATCGGGCCCTGCGGGTTCTGCAGCAGCGGCGCGAGCCGGCGCAGCTCGTCGAGCGTGCGCACGGTCTCCGCATGGAAGCCAAAAGCCTGAGCGACCGGCGCGAAGTCCACATCGGGAAACAGCGAGGTCGTCACCGGCATGCCCCGCATCTTGAGGAAGTGCAGCTCCGCCCCGTAGGCGCAGTCGTTCATCACGACGATCACCAGCGGGATGTCCTCGCGCACCACCGTCTCCAGCTCGCCCAGGGTCATGAGCAAGCCGCCGTCGCCGACGAACAGCACCGTGGGGCGCTGCGGCGCGCCTCGCGCGAAGCCCAGGGCGGTACCGAACCCCATGCCGATGGAGGCGAAATCGACCGAGTTCTTGAGCTGGTCGGGCCCCGGCACCGAGATGTAGGGCAGGATCTGCAGGAAGTTGCCCGCGTCGTAGACGGCGTTGCGGTCCTGGGGCAAGAGGCGATCGAGCTCGATGGCCAGCGCACGCGGGTCCATGGTGCGCGCCGTATGGGCCGGCTGGAACTCGCTCGCCGGGTCGAACTCGGCGAGGCGAAGGCGCGTGTCCTCGGTGTGGAACGGCTTGTCCGCCGCGGCGCGTTCGGGCAGCGCACCGATCAGCTGCTCGGCGGCGGACCGCGCGTCGGCGACCAGCGCCACGTCGGCGTGGAACCAGCGCCCGATGTTCGCCCGCGCGAGGTCGACATGGATCAGCGGCACATCCTGCGGCAGCGCGCTGCCGTAGCTGGTGGTGCGCGGGTTCATGCCCGCGCCGAACACGACGACGCAGTCCGCTTGGTCGATCAGGCGGCGCGCTGCCCCATGCGAGAAGGAGCCGATGATCCCCAGGTTGTAGGCATGGCCGCGAAACATGTCCTTGGCCTTGAGCGTGGTGGCCAGCACCGCGCCGACCTGGTCCGCCAGCCGCTCCAGGGCCTCGCGCGCGCCGCTGCGGTGCGCGCCCAGCCCCACCACGAACAGCGGCCTGCGGCTCCTGCCCAGCAGGGTCGCGGCGGCTTCGATGGCCGCAGGACGCGCGGCCACGCGCGGCCCCTGCGCCGCCGGGACGGCGCAGGGCGGGACCATGGGCCCCGGGTCGTCGACCAGCCCGGCCTGCACGTCCCTGGGCAGCAGCAGGGCCGCGCAAGTGCCCTGCTGCGTGGCGTCGATGGCGTTCGCCAGCATCTGCCTGGCGGTCTGCGCATCGGTGGCCAGAAAGCTTCTGAAGCCGGCCGCGCCCAGCACGCCCTGCACGTTGAAGGCCTTGGGGTCTGGCGACGGGGCCTGCCCGCCCGACGAGCGCTGCGCCATGGCCGAGGCGCCGAGGATCAGCAGCACCGGGGAGCCGGTGCGCAGCGCGTACATCGCGCCGTTCAGGGCATTGGCCGTCGCCGGCCCCCGGCCCAGGATCGCCACGCCCAGGCGGCCGGTGGCCGCGGCATAGCCTTCGGCCATCGCCACCGCGTTGTTCTCGTGGCGCGCGGCGTGAAACCGGACGCCGATGGCGTCGAGGGTGCTGACGAACAGCGCCACGTCATCGCTCATCAGCCCGAAGACCGCGTCTATGCCGCGGTTCTTGAGGTCGTGCGCCAGCGCCTCGTAGGCCGGCCTGCGCGGGCCGTGGTCCGTCTCTAGGGTGTTCATGAAGACTCCAGGATGGCAGCCGGCCCGTGTCAGGCCGGCTCCGCCTCCGCGGCGTCGGCCGTGCCCAGGTAGGCCGCGATGACCACCGGGTCGACCTGGATCTCGGACGGCGTCCCTTCGGCGATCTTGCGGCCGAAGTCGAGCACCACGATCTTGTCCGAGATTTCCATGATGACCGGGATGTCGTGCTCCACGATCAGGAAACTCATGCCGTACTGTTGCCGCACGCGCTGGATCAGCGTGGTCATGGCGCTCTTCTCCGCGCCGCTCATGCCGGCCATGGGTTCGTCGAGCAGCACCAGGCGCGCCTTCTGCATCAGCGCGCGCCCGAACTCGACCTGCTTCTGCTGGCCGTAGGGCAGCTCGCCGGGCATGGCGCCCGCCAGGTGGACCATGCCGAGGAACTCGAGCACCTGGTGGGCGGCGGCCACCGCCGAGGCCTGCTCCGCACGCGCCCGACCCGAGAGCACCATGCCTTGCAGCAGGCCGGAGCGGCCCTGCAGGTAGGTGCCCACCAGCAGGTTCTCCAGCACCGTCAGGCCCGAGAACAGGGCGAGGTTCTGGAAGGTGCGGGCGATGCCATGGCGCGAGACCAGGTGGGCGCGCATGCCGGTGATGTCGGCGCCCGCGAAGCTGACGCGCCCACCGGTGGGCCGGTACATCCCGGTCACGCAGTTGAACAGCGTGGTCTTGCCCGCACCGTTGGGGCCGATCACCGAGGTGACGGAACCGGCCGCCATGGTGAACGACACCTTGTCCAGGGCCGTCAGGCCCTGGAACCGCATCTGCAGCGATTCCAGTTCCAGCAGGGGCGCGCTCATGCGTTCGACTCCTCGTTGACAGCGACGGCCCGGCCCTTGCCGGCGCCTTCGCGCCGCGCGCCGAGGTAGGACTCGTGGATGGCCTTGCTGGCCGCCACCTCGGCGGCGG
This sequence comes from Comamonadaceae bacterium 2FH, assembly GCA_005503335.1. GTDB lineage: Bacteria > Pseudomonadota > Gammaproteobacteria > Burkholderiales > Burkholderiaceae_C > SCMQ01. Next base: position 102,416 of record SCMQ01000008.1, on the reverse strand, counting down.
GGCCGGACAGCACGATGCGGCCGCGTTCCAGCACATAGGCCGTGGCGGCAAACTCGAGCGCCAGCTTGGCGTTCTGCTCGACGATCAGCATGGAGGTGCCCAGGGTTTCGCCCACCACCCGCAATTGCTTGTAGATGGCCTCGACGATCAGCGGTGCCAGCCCCAGCGACAGCTCGTCGACCAGCAGCAGGTGGGGCCGCGCCACCAGGGCGCGCCCGAGCGCCAGCATCTGCTGCTCGCCGCCCGAAAGCCAGCCGGCGGCCTGCTTGCGCCGCTCCAGCAGGCGCGGGAACAGCTGGTAGACCGCGTCCATGCGCTCGCGCACGGCCGAGCGCGGCAGGATGGCCGCGCCCACCTCGAGGTTTTCCTCGACGCTGAGCTGCTTGAAGACCAGCCGGCCTTCCGGCACCTGGGCCATGCCCATGCGCACCAGACGGTGCGAAGGCAGGCCGAGCACGGGCTGGCCCTGCATCAGCACGTCACCCGCGACCACCTCGCCGCCATGCAGGCTCAGCAGGCCCGAGATGGCCCGGATCAGCGTGGTCTTGCCCGCGCCGTTGGCGCCCAGCAGGGCCACGATGCTGCCCTGGGGCACCGCCAGGCACACGCCGTCCAGGGCCAAGCCCTTGCGGGCATAAGCGACCGACAGGTCCTTGACTTCCAGCACCGTATTCATTGGCCGCCCCGTCCCGAAAGATACTTGTTGCGCAGCTGCCGAGCCAGGCCGGCGATGCCACCCGGCGCGAAGATCAGCAGCAGCACCACCAGCACGCCGAAGGTCAGGTTGACCATCTGCGGCTTGTTGGCGCTGAGGAACTGGGCCCAGGCCGCGCCGGAGGCGCCGGCCTGGGTCGCGAAGCCGGTGATCACGGCCGGCAGCAGCAGCCACAGCGCCGCGCCGATGGCCGCACCCGCCAACGAGCCCATGCCGCCGATGATGATCATGGCGATGAACTGGATCGCGAAGTTGAGGTTGAAGAATTCCGCGTTCACGTTGGTCATGTAGTAGGCATACAGGCAGCCTGCCACCGCCGCGATCGACGAGCTCAGGCCGAACACCTTGAGCCTGAGCACCCGCACGTCGATGCCGGCGGACGTGGCGGCCAGCTCGTGGTCGCGCATGGCCAGCAGCGCCCGGCCCTCGCGCGAGCGCATGCTGTTGCGCAGGCCCAGGAAGACCAGGATCACGACCGGCAGCAGGAAGAAGTACCAGCGCATTGGCGTGTCGAGCACGAACGAGCCGAGCTTGGCTTCCTGGAACGGGATGCCGACCACATCGAAGAACTTGTACTGGTACTCGGACAGGACGAACTTGGCGATGTGGTGCATGGCCAGCGTCGACAGCAGGAAATACAGGCCACGCACGCGCAGCGACGGCAGGCCGGCCAGCACGCCGACCACGGCGCCCAGCCCCGCGGCGGCGAGCAGGGCCACCGGAAACGGCAGTCCCCACTGCGTGCCGACGATGGCGCCGGCCATGGCGCCCACCGCGTAGAAAGCGGCATGGCCGATGGAGATCAGGCCGGCGCAGCCGGTCAGGTAGGTCAGCGAGACCGATCCGAGCATGGCGATCAGCATCAGGTTGACCTGGCTCAGGCCGATGTTGAGCAACTGCATGTTCGACAGCCGCACGCCGAAGACGGCACGGTCGGTGAGCACCACCGGCAGGTAGCACAGCACGGCGACGGCCAGGGCCAGCCGGATCCAGCGCCAGGCGGGTGGGCGCACGGGGGCAGCGACGGGAGCGGCGAGTTCGAGGGTGGACATAGACGGCTTTCGGGGAGCGGCGCTCACACGCGCCCCAGTTCGCGCTGGCCGAACAGGCCCCAGGGCCGCACCATCAGCACCAGCAGCAGGGGCGCGAAGATGAGAATGTCGGCCGCCTTGGGCGAGATGTAGGCGGCCGCCAGTTGCTCGATCACGCCCACCAGCAGGCCGCCGATGATGGCGCCCGGGATGCTTTGCAGGCCGCCCAGCACCACCGCCGGCACCGCGAGCAGGCCGATGGATTCGAGTTCGACCGAGGCGATCTGCAACTGGCCGAGGAACAGGCCGCCGACGGCCGCAAGCGCCGTGCCGATCGCCCAGGCCATGCGGTTGACGCGGTTGACGTTGACGCCCGAGACCATGGCCGCCTCGTGGCTGTTGGCCGTGGCGCGCATCAGCAGGCCGATCGAGGTGTAGCGGAAGAAGGCCCCGAAGCCGGCCATGCACAGCCAGCTGGTGATGGCGGCCGTCAGGTGCAGTTGCGAGACCCGGATGCCGGCAAAGAGAAATCCGCCGCTGGGCAGGGGTGTCTCGAGCGTTCGGCCTTGCGCGCCGAAGATCATTTCGATCAGCGCGCGCAGGATGATCGACAGCGCCAGAGTGACCATGATCACGGACAGCATGGGCCGGCCCGACAGCGGCTGGATCAGCAGCGCGTGCACGACCACGCCGAGCAGGGCGGCGCCGCCGATGATGAACAGCACGGTCAGGCCGAAAGGCAGGTGCAGAATGGAAATGGCGGTGACGGCGAGGTAGGCGCCGCAGACCACGAACATGCCCTGGGCGAAGTTGAAGACCTCGGTGGCCTTGAACACCAGGGCAAAGCCCAGGGCCACCAGGCCATAGATGCTGCCGAGGGCCAGGCCACTGAATAAGACTTGTGCGAGCATGTGGAACCTCTGGGATTCGCCCCGGTCGCTGCCGGCTTCGAGAAGAAAGGGTGACCTGGAGACCGGCGCGGACAGGCGACGGGCCTGCCCGGGAACGGGTCTCAGCGGCGGGATCTCGGCGGTTAGACGCAGGAGATGCGCCGCCGCGGTCACTTGACGTACTTGGCGTAGTCGGCGAAGTTGCCCTGGGCCACGAACTTGCCGGTCTTGTAGTCGTAGTTGTAGGGGCGCATCACGACGGGGCCGCGATGGTCCTCGGGCGTGTAGCGGATCGGACCCGTGACGCCCTTGGTGTCGATTTCGACGGTCTTGGACAGCACGTCCATCAGCTTGTCGCGCGTCGGCTCCTTGCCGGCCTTGCTCACCACCTCGACAATGAGCTGGCCGACGACCCAGCCGCCCACGAAGTTGACGTTGTTCTTCATCGCGCCGAAGCCGCCCTTGTCGGCAGCGGCGGACATTTCGCGCACACCGGCCGAGTCGGCCACGTCGGCGGGCGAGAAGCAGCTGACGAAGCTGTAGCTCGCGCCGGCCTCGGCGCCGATGGAGCCGTAGATCTCCGGCGTGCCCAGGTGCGTGATCGAGAAGGTCGGGATCTTCAGCGCATACTGGTGCATGGTCTTCATCAGCAGGATGGTGGGGCTGGGCACGCCGTACACCGCGATGAAGTCGGGCTTCATGGCGTTGATCTCCAGCACCTGCGCCGTCACGTCGGCGGCGCCGACCTTGATCGGCAGCGCCTTGTGCGTGCCGCCCCGCTTGGCCACCTCGGCCGCGACGTAGTCGGCAAAGTCCTTGCCGCCGGCCACGTCCATGTGCGCGGTGACGACCTTGGGCGCCTTCAGGTTCATCTTGTCGGTGAAGGCGTTCACGCCGACCTGCGCCATCTCCTTGTTGCCGCAGAAGCCGGCGTAGTAGGTGGGCGTGGCGGGCTCGAGGCCGGCCTTGGTGATGGCATAGGCGCCCACGATCGGCAGCTTGCCGCGGCGGATGCCGGTCATCAGCGCCGCCTGCGCGCTGGAGTTGCCCAGGCCCGACACGCCCAGGGCGGGCGTCTGGTTGTTCAGCTTCTCGTAGTTCGTGCGCGAGATCGACGCGTCATAGCGATCGTCCTCGACCAGCAGGTTGATCTTGCGGCCATTGATGCCGCCGGCTTCGTTGACCTTGTTGATGTAGGCCTTGACGCCGTTGACCCAGGGGATCTGCGAGGCAGAGGCGGTGCCGCTCATGTCCATCATCAGGCCCCAGTCGATGCGGTCCTTGTAGACACCGTCGGCGGGGCTCTCGAACGCGCTGGCGGCCAGCGCGAAGCCGCCGAGCATGGCGCCGGCCGTGAGCTGGGCGAGACTGGCGCACAGGCGGCGGCGCGGCGCGCCCTGCTGGGGGGCGCGAGCTGCCGTGGGGGATATCGATGCTTTCATGTCGTCTCCTGGTGATGCACGCCGGACTCGGCGGCGGGTCTTTCCTAAGGGCTCTTCCTGCTCCGGGCCGCATCGGGTGTTGCGACCTTTGTTCGACATTTCGAAATTAACTTTCTATTCTCGAAATACTAGCATGAGGCGAAGTCGATCAGACCTGGGTTTCTACCGATGCGACCGGTCCGTGCCGCGTCAAAGCGCGCAGCCGCCATCCATAGCGACTTCGGCGCCCGTCATGTAGCGGCTTTCGTCGGACAGCAGAAACAGCGCCAGGCCGGCGATCTCGTCCGCCGTGCCCAGGCGCTTCATGGGCACCTGCTGGATCCGCCGCAGGTTGTCCTCGCGGCTTCGCACGCTCAGCATCTCGGTGTCGATGGGGCCGGGGTGCACGGAGTTCACGCGGATGTTCTTGTCGGCCAGCTCCAGCGCCGCGGCCTTGGTCATGCCGCGCACCGCCCATTTGGTGGCCGTGTAGGCAATGGCGTTGGGCGCGCTGCGCAGGGCCACCGTGGACGAGATGTTGACAATGGCGCCGCCGCCGGTGCGCTCGAAGGCGGGCACGACGGCCCGCATGCCGAGGAAGGTGCCGAGCTGGTTGATCCGGGTGTGACGCTCGAACTGCGCGGTGTCGGTGTCCAGCAGCGGCACCGGGGCATAGACACCGGCGTTGTTGACCAGGCCGTGCAAGGGCCCCATGCCCTCGGCCACGGCCACCGCCTCGCGCCACTGCGCCTCGCTGGTCACGTCCAGGTGCTGAAAGCGGCAGGCCTGGCCCAGTTCGGCCGCCAGTTTCTCGCCGTCCTCGACCAGCACATCGCCGATCAGCACCTTGCCGCCCTCGGCGACGAGTCGACGCGCCTGCGCCGCGCCCAGGCCGCGGGCGCCGCCGGAAATCAGGAACACCCTGTCGGTAAATCTGTTCATGGCGATGTCCTCGAACGGGCTGGCGCTTTAGCGATGGGGCATGGAGAATGCCTCGTCAACGGCGGCTCGGTCCTTCGCGGCATTCGCCGATCCGAACCGCACCCCCCGGTAACCCTCGGCGACGACCTCCTCGCAAATGCTGGTGTAGTTTCCGAACCCACCGACGTAGGGCAGGAAGACACGGGGCTTGCCCGGCACGTTGGCGCCCATGTACCAGGACTTGGTGCTGGGAAAGAGTGTCTTGTCGGCCACCTCGTTGACATGCGCCACCCATTCGTTTTCGGCAGCGGCCATCGGTTCGGCGACATCGAGGTCTTCGGCCTGCATGTGCTGCAGGCACCTCGAAATCCAGTCCACATGCTGCTCGATCGCAACCACCACATTGGTCAGGACGGAGGGGCTTCCAGGGCCTGTGATGAAGAAAAGGTTGGGGAAGCCCGCGGTCATCAGGCCCAGGTAGGTGCGCGGCCCCTCGGACCACTTGTCCTTCAGGGCCTTGCCGCCCCTGCCGCGAATCTCGATGCGGTCCAGCGAGCCGGTGACCGCGTCGTAACCGGTGGCGAAAACGATGGCGTCCAGTTCGTAGGTGGCGGCATCCGTACGGATGCCGGCCGGCACGATTTCCTGGATGGGCGTCGCCCGCAGATCGACCAGGCTGACGTGCTCCAGATTGAAGGTTTCGTAGTAATCGGTATCGACGCAGATCCGCTTGGTCCCGATGGCATGGTCGTTGGGCGACAGAAGTTCAGCGACCTTCGGGTCCTTGACCGTGCAGCGGATTTTGTTGCGCACGAACTCGGCCGCCTTGTCGTTCGACTCCCGGTTGATGAAGATGTCATTGAAGGCATGCGTGAAGTTCGCACCGCCGCGTTTCCAGCGGCGCTCGTATTCCTGTTGCCGCTCTTCTTCGTTGACGTCGTTGGTGGCCCGTTGGCTGTACTCGTAGAGGATGCCGGAGCGCGTGCGCCGCGCCTTTTCACGGTGTTCCGGGTACTTGGCCTTCCACGCCAGTTGCTCTTCCTCGGTCAAGGGCCGATTCCAGGCCGGGATGCTGAAATTGGGCGTGCGCTGGAACACCACCACCTGGGCGGCCTCGCGCGCGATGACCGGAATGGCCTGAATGCCCGAAGATCCGGTGCCGATCACGCCGACCCTCCGCCCGGTGAAGTCCACCTTCTCGTGCGGCCAGTTGCCGGTGTGGAACCACTTTCCCTTGAAGCTGTCGAGACCGGTAATGTCGGGCACCCTGCCGGCTGAGAGGCAGCCCGCCGCGGAAATGAGAAAGCGCGTGACGACCTTGTCGCCGCGATCGGTCAACACGGTCCACTGGCTGTTTTTCTCGTCATGGACCGCCTTGATGACCCGGGTTTCGAGCTGGATGTCGCGACGCAGGTCGAAGCGGTCGGCCACATGGTTGATGTAGCGAAGGATCTCCTCTTGTTGCGGGTAACGCTCGGTCCAGTGCCACTCACGCTGGAGATCCTCCGAAAAGGAATAGGAATACTGCATGCTCTCCACATCGCAGCGTGCGCCGGGGTATCGGTTCCAGTACCAGGTTCCTCCCACGCCGTCGCCGGCCTCGTAAGCCCGAACCCTCAGGCCGAGCTGACGCAGGCGATAAAGCATGTAGAGCCCCGCAAAGCCGGCCCCGACGACCACGGCATCGAAGGTGGTATAGGTTGAACTGGAGGGGTCTGCGCGGTTCATCGATGTCTCCTTCTGGGTGGTCCGACGTGCGCCGGGAATATTCAAGACAAGAGGCGTTCGTCGTGCGAGAAAGTCTCGAACTCTAGCGACGAGGACAGGGCGCGAAAAGACACATGTTTTGATCGAAACCGCTCAACTTTGTGAATGGCTGCGAACCGGCGTGCCGTGATGCAGTGCCTCGCCCATGGCGGTGGCGACGAAGTCGATCACGATGTTGCTGGCGCGCACGAGCTTGCCCAGCAGCAACATGCCGTGCAGCTGGTCGCTCATGTGCAGCGAGGTGACGCGCACGCCCTCTTCTTCCAGCCTCTGGGCATAGGCACGCCCCTCATCGCACAGCGGGTCGTTGGCGACGGTCACCACCAGAGCGGGCGGCGTGCCGGCCAGGCTCTGCGCCCTCAGCGGCGAGACCCGCCAGTCGAGACGCTGACTCGACAGCGGCGTGTAGTGGTCGATGAAGTAATGCATGGTGGCCGCCGTCAGCGGCACGCCCGCAGTCACTTTCCGATACGAGGCGCTGTCGGCCGTCAGGTCCAGCACCGGGTAGATCAACGCCTGGTACATCGCGGGCGGCGCGCTGCCGTCGCGGCCCATCAGGGCCAGCACCGCCGCCAGGTTGCCGCCGGCGCTGTCCCCGCCGATGCCGATGCGGCCCGGCGCAATGGACAGTGCCGCTTGATGCTCAGTCACCCATTGCAGGGCCGTCGCGGCATCTTCGAGCGCGGCGGGAAAGCGATGCTCGGGCGCCAGCCGGTAGTCCACGGCGACCACGCAGATGCGGGCCACGTTGGCCAGGCGACGACACAGCCGGTCGTGGCTCTCGAGGTTGCCGATCACCCAGCCGCCGCCGTGCAGGAAGACCATGCAAGGCAGGAGCTGGTCGTCCTGCGTGCCCAGGCCGCGGTAAATCCGCAGGCGCAGATCGCCCCCCTGGCCGGGCACGCTGACGTCGCGCACTGCGGCCACGGCCTGTGGCGGCGGCTGCAGCAGGTCCCAACTGGCCGCGTAGGCCGCGCGCGCTTGCTCTGGTGTCAGCGCCTCGTAGGGCGGGCGGCCCGCCTGGCGGGCCAGCTCGAGCAGTTTCTCGACTTCGGGATCCAACAACGGCATGGCGGCGTCTCCATCAAGGCAAGGGGAAGCGGAAGAGAAGACAGGCTGCCGGCGCGCCGCGCTTGACGTTGCGCACAGGAAGGCTTATCTTTCATTTTCGAAAATCATTTCGTTTTCTCGAAATTTCAGTATAGCCAGATTCACACCGGATGGGGCCAGAATTTTGATCCGCATGCAGACCCTGGAGCGCGCCCAGCCGGCGCGGCGCGCACTCGACAAGCCCCAGTTCATCGGCTTTGTGACCGACCTGATCGTTTCGGAAGCCCAGGCGCGCCCGCGGCCCCAGGCCTTTCTCGTCGAGCAGTCGGCCCACTGGACGCTACCCACCCATTTCCACTTGCAGCACCAGTTCCAGTTGGTCGTCGGCGGCAGCGGCAGCATCGGCAGGAACCCGCTTGGGCCCCTGTCCGTGCACTATGCGTCGCCCCACTCGGGCTATGGGCCCATCGTGTCAGGCGGCGAGGGGCTGGCCTACCTGACCTTGCGGGTGATGAGCGACGTGGGCGCCTGGTACCTGCCCGACTCGCGCGAGCGGCTGCAGCTTCGGATCAGGAAGCAGCAGGCGCATGGAGCGCCACGTGCGCAGGTCACGGCGCAGGCGCTGCAGACGCTGGACGCACCAGCCGAGGAGACGCTGATCGCACCCGACGCGGGCGGACTGGCGGCCTGGCTGCTCTGGCTGCCGCCCCATGCGAGGCGGCCGGCACCGGCCGGGCAGGAGCGCGGCGGCGGACGCTTCTATGTGGTGACCCAGGGGGCCTTGCGCGTCGATGAAGAGACGCTGCACGGCTTGGCTACCGTGTTCGTCCCGCAGGGCGAGCCGCTCGACATCGAGGCGGGCGACACCGGGCTCGAGTTGATCGTGCTGCAGTTCCCCGTCGAAGCGGCGCTGGCGGCCTGAACGCGCAACCGGGCCGGGCCCGTCACGGCGGCAAACGCGTCATTCGCCCTTCCACACCGGCGCTCGGCGCTCGGCGAAGGCGGACGCGCCCTCGCGTGCGTCGGCCGAGCCCAGCAGATGCCCGGTGATCGCCTCCTGCCGAGCGAACATCTCGGCGATCGGCCAGTCGCGCTGCTCGATGATCACCTGCTTGCTCGCGGCCACCGCCAGCGGCGCATTGGCCATGATGCGGCGCGCCAGCTTCTTGGCTTCGTCCAGCGCCTGCCCTGGTTCGACCAAGACATTGATCAGGCCGTACTGGTATAGGCGCTCGGCCGGGATCATGTCGCCGGTGAGCGCCACCTCCATGGCGATGCGCTGCGGAATCAGCCGCGGCAGGCGCATCAGCCCGCCCGCGGCCGCCGCGAGCCCGCGCTTGACCTCCGGCAGACCGAACTGTGCGTTGCGCGCCGCCACCACCAGGTCGCAGGCCAGCACCGACTCGAATCCGCCGGCCAGGGCATAGCCCTCGACAGCGGCAATCAGGGGCTTGCGCGGCGGGGTCATGGCGATGCCCAGGATGCCCCGTCCCTTGACCCGCGTCACCTCGCCGCGCAAGAAGGCCTTGAGGTCCATGCCGGCGCAGAAGTTGCCGCCCGCGCCGGTCAGGATGCCGATGCGCAGGTCGGGCCGGTGGTCCATTTCGTCGAGCGCCGCGCAGACGCCATACGAGACGGCGCGGTTCACCGCGTTGCGCTGTTCGGGCCGGTTGATGGTGACGACCACCATGCCGTCGATGTGTTCGACCAGGACTTCGTCCGACATAGGTTTTCCTTTGCTTCAGGATTCGCTGGGATCGAGCTTGCGCAGCCGCTCCATGGTCTCGAGGTACTCGAGCTGCATGCGGTACATCACATCGCGCACCGAGGTTTCCTCGTTGATCATGCCCACCACCTGCCCCGCCGGGAAGGAGTAGAGGTCCTTGCGCTTGGCGCGCACCACGCGCGCGTGGGCCTCGTTGTAGAGGATGCCCTGCAGCGGCGTGGGCAGGTACTTGGGCGCGCCCGGCTGCTCCCAGGCCTCCGACAGCTTGCTGCGGGTCATGCGCACCGTCTTGCCGGTGCGGGCCTTGCGCCGCACCGCGTCCTCCGAGCGCGTCTCGAACATCACCTGCTTCTCGAAGGGATCGAGCTCGCTCTCTCGCGTGCCCAGCCACACCGTGCCGCACCACACGCCCTGCGCGCCGAGCGCCAGCGCCGCGGCGATCTGGCTGCCCTTGGCGATGCCGCCGGCCGCCAGCACGGCGACCTCGTCGCCACAGGCTTCGACCACCTGCGGCACCAGCACCATGGTGGCGATGTCGCCGGTGTGCCCGCCCGCCTCGGTGCCCTGGGCCACGATCACCTGAACGCCGGCCGCCTTGTGGCGGGCCGCATGCTCGCCCTTGCCGCACATGGCGCCTATCATCACCTTGCGCTCGCGCAACTCCTCCACCACGTCGGGCGGTGGCGAGCCCAGGGCGCTCACCACCAGCTTGACCTGGGGATGAGCGAGCGCCACGCGCAGCAGGCGGCGCGCGCCGTCGGGCGTCATGTTGCCGCGCCCTTCGACGATCTCCTTGTGGATGCGCTCCCGCTCGTCTGGCGGCAGCTCGGGCACGCCCTCCTCGGCCAGCAGCCGGTCCATGAAGGCCCGGTGCTCGTCCGGGATCAGCTTCTCCAGATCCTCCGTGGTGGTTTCGGCTTCCTTGTCGTACTTGGTGGGGATGATGACATCGACGCCATAGGGACGGCCGTCCACATGCTGGTCGATCCAGCGCAGCTCGGCCTCCAGTTGTTCGGGCGAGAAGGTCGAGGCGCCGAGCACGCCGAAGCCGCCCGCCTTGGTGACTTCGACGACCACGTCGCGGCAGTGGGAAAAGGCGAAGATCGGCAGTTCGCAGCCGAGCTTCTCGCAGATGGGGGTACGCATGGCAGGGTCCTTGCTGGGTGCGAATTCAGGTCGGCGTGGCAGCAGTTTCGGGAGCACGCCAGACGAACAGCGCGTCGAGCGCCTCGACCTGGTCGCCGCGCACCCACAGCGGGTTGACGTCGAGCGCCTCGAGCTCCGGCCCCAGGCGCAGGATGGCTTCGCCGATCGCTGCGATGGCCGCGGCCACGGCGTCGAGGTCCGCCGCCGGGATGCCGCGCTGGCCCGCCAGCAGCTTGGCGCCGCGCAGACCGGCCAGCATGCGCTGGACCTCGTCGGCGTCGACCGGCAGGGGCCGCAAGGCCACGTCCTGCAGCACTTCCACCCACACACCGCCGAGCCCGACGGCCAGGATGGGCCCCCATTGGGGGTCGCGCGAGAAGCCGACGAACAGCTCGACGCCGCGCGCGCGCATCGGCGCAACGAGGGCGCCTTCGATCCGGGCTTCGGGACAATGCTGGCGCGCGGCCGCGAGCACCTGGTTGAAGGCGGTGCGCACCGCCTCGTCGCCCCGCAGGTTCAGCGCCACGCCGCCGATGTCGCTCTTGTGGGCGATGTCGGGCGAAGCGACCTTGACCACCACCGCCGTGCCGAGCTCGCGCGCCGCGCGCACGGCCTGGTCCACGTCGGCCGCGAGCGTGGCGGGCACCACGGGAACACCCTGCCGGGCCAGGAAGTCCAGGGCCTCGCGCTCGGAGCGCGGGCGCTCGGGCGTGAGCGTGCGCGCCACGGCCTGGGCCCGTTGCCGGCCCGCATGCTCGCGCTGGCGCTGAGACCACCAGAAGGCGCTGGCCAGGCCGCTGATGGCGCGGTCCAGGCCGCAGGCCAGGTAGTTCGCCCCGGTCTGCGCGATGATCTCGCGCGCCATGGCGTTGACGGTGGTGTTGGTGTAGCTCACCAGCAGGCCCGGCACCGGGGCCGCGGCCAGGCCACGCGTGAGGTGCTGGTGCAACTGGGTCAGACGCTCGTTGACCTGCTGCGGCGTCGTGGGAATCTCGTACCAGGGGCAGAGGATGGCCGCGTAGTCGGCCTGGCCGCCCAGGACCCGCAGGGCCCCCTCGCATTGCTCGGGCGTGACCGCGCCGGTCAGGTCGAGCGGATTGTGCGTCGCGGCCATGTCGGGAATGGTCTCGCGCAGGGCCGCGGCCGTCGCTTCGCTCAGCGCCGGCAGCGCGAGGCCACGCAGCTGGGCGGTGTCGGCGGCGATCTCGCCCACGCCGCCCGAGTTGGTCACGACGCACAGCCCGCCGGGGCGCAGCAGGCCGGTGCGGCCGACCACATCGGCCGTGGCCAGCAGCTCTTCCATCGAGCGCACGCGGATGATGCCCAGCTGCTGGCAGATGCCGTCGAACACCCGGTCGTCGCCGACCAGCGCGCCGGTGTGCGCCATCGCCGATTTGGCCGTCACCTCGCTGGCACCCATCTTCAGCACCACCAGCGGCTTGCCCATGCTCAGGGCGCGCTCGGCGGCGCGCCGAAAACGCGCCGGATTGCGGAAGGTTTCGGCGAACACCGCGATGGCCCGCGCATTCGGGTCGTCGATCAGGTAGTCGACGAAGCAAGCGCCGTCCAGGTCGGCCTCGTTGCCGGTGGAGACCACATGACTCAGGCCCACGTCCTGCTGGTAGGCCAGGGTGGACAGGAAATAGGCCGTGGCACCGCTTTGGGAAACGATGGCCACGCCGTGGTTGCTGGACGGCGCCATGACCGGCGTGGTCCAGACATAGGCCCGGTTGCTGAAATTGATGAAGCCCAGGCAATTCGGTCCGAGCAGGCGGATGCCCGTCGCCGACGCCACGTCGCGCAGGCGCTGCTGCAGGCGATCGCCCGCCGCGCCGGTCTCGGAAAACCCGGCCGACAGGACCACGGCCGAGCGCGCGCCGGCCGCGGCCAGGTCAGCCACCGCGTCGGCCACGGCCGCCGCAGGCGCCATCACCAGGCCCAGGTCGACGCGATCCCCGAGCTCGGCGCAGGTCCTGGCGACTGACCGGCCATGTGCCATGGCGCCTCTCGGGTTGACCAAGTGGACGGCCCCGCGGAAGCCGCCCTGGGTCAGATTCTCGAAGGCCGTCGCCGACCAGCGGGACTTGTCCGAGGCGCCGATGATGGCCACCGAGGCGGGATCCAGCAGCGCCCGGGCGGCCTCCGTGCCAGTGTCCCGTTCCTGCAGGTTCGCGCTCATGGCTTTGCCTGCCGGCCGCATCAGAGCGCGATGCCGAGTTTCTTCACGATCGGGGTCCAGCGCGCGACCTCGGCGGCCACGTAGTCGCGCGCCTGCGCGGGGCTGGACTGGGTGATCGGCTGGATGCCCAGCTGCGCCAGCCGCTGCTGGATGGCGGGACGCTCCATCACGCGGGCCACCGCCTTGGCGATCGGCTCGACCACCTCGCGCGGCGTGCCCAGGGGCGCGGCCAGCAGGTTGCAGGTGCCGGCCAGCAGGTCATAGCCGGCCTCGCGTGCGGTCGGGATGTCCGGCGCGATCTTTTCGCGCGCCTCGGCCATGGTGGCGATGATGCGCAGCTTGCCGGCCTTGTGGTGCTGCAGCAGCGCGCCCGTGGTCTCGACGATGAATTGCACGTTGCCGGCGATGGTGTCGGTGATCGCACCCGCGCTGCCCGCATAGGCGATGTCGACGATGTCGACGCCGGCGCGCTCCTTGAACAGCTCGGCGGCCAGGTGCACCGTGGTGCCGAGCCCGGCATGGCCGTAGGAGAGCTTGTTCGGCCGGGCCTTGGCGTAGGCGACCAGGCCCTTGAGGTCGGTCACCGGCAAGGCCGGGTTTACCGCGATGACGAAGGGCGCGTTGGACAGCAGGGCGATCCACTGGAAGTCTTCGACCGGGTTGTACGGCGGCTTGGCGCGCGAGATCGGCGCCGACACGGCCGTAGAACCGGTGGCCAGCATGAGCTGGCTGCCATCCTTGGGCGCACGCAGAAAGCCCATGGCCACGGTGAGGCCGCCGGCCCCGGGTTTGTTCTCGATCAGCACCGGGCGCGCCAATTCCTCGCGCAAGGCATCGGCCAGGATGCGCGCGAACAGGTCGCCCGAGCCGCCGGGCGGGAAGCCGACCGCGATCTTGATCGGGGTATCGGAGGACTGGGCGGCCGCCGGACCGATGCCCAGCGCGACGCTCGACAGCGCCGCGGCGGCGCCTTGGAGGATGTGCCGGCGGTTGAGCGCCGAGATCGTTGTGCCGTCTGCCATGTCTCGTCTACCTCGGATGTTGTGGATGAAATATAGAACCGACGGCCGGCATCGGATACTCCGACACCGGCGCAGGGGTAATTACTCGGCGAGCTCGAACCAGAAGTCGAGCACGTCACCGGTGCGCTTTTCGGCGAACCTGGTGATCACCTTGGTGCCCACGGCGAGCTTCTTGGCGGCGGCGGCGCTGTCGCTCAAGTCCAAGCCCTTGAAGAAGCCGCCGATCGCGGTATCGGCGCCCTTGAGCAGCACGTAGCCGAAGGCGTAGGGCGGGTCCGGCAGGTTTTTGAAGGCGGCGTAGACGATGGTGAAACACTCGATCTGGCCCTCGGGGCCGACTTCCACCCAGTCCTTGGTGGGTTCGAGCGTCTCGTCGGAGAAGGCGCGGGGGGGCACCAGCACGCGGCCGGACTTGGCGTCGCGGCGGCCGTGGATCTTCTGGTGGTCACGCAGCTGCTGGAAGAAGTAGCTGGCGGTCTCGCCCAGCGCATGCTTGTAGGTGATGTTCCACTGCTCGGTACGGGTCATCAGTTCCATGTTCGTTTTCCTTTCGAGTGAGATTCTGTAGATCAGGCTTCGACGACCATCGCGCCGAAGAACTGGTGATCGCCGCCGTTGCCGGTGCCGATCGCACGCTTGGCGCCCTGGACCTGGTGGCCACCGGCGCGGCCCCATACCTGCAGGGCTGCTTCGGCGACGCGGATCATGGCGGTGGCAGCGATCGGGTTGGCGCACAGCGTGCCGCCCGAGGGATTGACCGGGTTCTGCCCGCCGATCTTGAAGAAGCCTTCGCGCAGCATGGCCGGAGACTTGCCCAGCGGGGCGAGGCCGGCCGCCTCGATGGCGTGGTACTCGGTGTTGCTGAAGGGCGCGTACAGCTCGGCTGCATCGATCTGCTTGACCGGGTCGGTGATGCCGGCCATCTGGTAGGCGCGGTGGCAGGCTTCGCCCAGGGCCTGGGCGTCACCATGGTCGGCCGCGTAGTGGTTGCCCATGCGGTCGCCGATGAAGTAGCTCTCGGAGCTGTGGCCCACGCCGGTGATCCACACGGCGTCGAGCTGGTTGCGCTTGATGTAGTCCTCGGAGGCCAGCACCATGGCGCAACCCCCGCTCGATTGGGGGCAGGCGTCGAACAGCTTGATCGGCCAGGAGATCATGCGCGAGGCCATCACCTCCTCGATGGTGGTGCGCTGGCGCAGGTGCGCGTTGGGATTGAGCGAGGCATGCTCGCGGTTCTTCACCACGATGCGGGCCATGTCTTCCTCGGTCATGCCGTACTTGTGCATGTAGCGCACGGCCGACATGGCCAGCATGGTGATCGTGCCCAGGGGCAGCGAGCGCTCGTAGGTCGGGTCCCAGATCTTGTTCAGTATGGTCTGCGAGTCGCCGCACTCGCCCACCTTGTCGGCGCCGGCCACGAGAACGGTCTCGCAGGCGCCCGCCAGGATGTGCGAGTGCGCGGCCGCCAGGGCCGACACGCCGGTGGAGCCGCCGGTGTTGATGCGCATGAAGCGCTTGTTGCGCGCGCCCACGGCGGCGACGCCCTGGCGCTCTGCGTTCACGATGCCCAGCAGAGCGTCGGGTGCCAGCGAGTAGACCACGGCCTCGATCTCGTCGAACTCGCGCTTGGCATCGGCCATGGCAAGCGAGACGGCTTCACGCACCAGCTCGGTGTAGTTGGCATCGTCGCGGCGCGCCTGGTGCGCCGACTGCCCGATGCCGATGATTCCGACGCGGGGAATCTTTCTCATTTCACGTTCTCCCTGGCTTCGCGGCCGAGCACGACCACGGTGTTGTATTGCATGGCGCCGCCGCTGGCCCCGTGAGCCACGGCCTTCTTCACACCGGCCCGCTGGTGGGCGCCGGCCTTGCCACGGATCTGGTTGGCGACCTCGTTGATGCTCATGAGGCCGGTGCAGAACAGCGGGTTGAAGCAGATCGCGCCACCCGACAGGTTGACCGGCATGGCGCCTTCCTTGGCGAAGGTGCCGCTGGCCACGGCCTGCGTGAGCTGCTCGCGCTGGCACAGGCCCAGGCCTTCGATGGCCACCAACTGCTGGTAGGGCGTGGCGTCGGCCACTTCGGCCAGGTCGAAATCAGGCTTGTTCAGGTCGGTGCCGGATTCGCGGTAGGCCTGCTCCACGGCGGCGGCCAGCGAAGGCAGGGTGGACAGGTCGCGGTCGCCCAGCCAGGGCAGCTCGGTGGCCCAGCCCATGCCCTGGATCCAGGCGGTGGCCAGGCCCTGTCGCTCGGCGATCCAGTCGTCGCTGGCGAGCACCATCGCGACGGCGGCGAACGCCGGCGCCGACACCATGCCTTCGGTGATCGGGTAGCGCAGCATCTTGCCTTGCTCGATGTTGACCTTTTCGCGCGGCGCCGGGGCGTACTCGGCGTGCGCCTGCGAGCCGTGGCGGCGGTTGGTCTCGGTCACGGTGACGGCGGCCTCGCGCAAGCCGGGCACCTTGGCTTCCAGCGCCACGGCGTGCAGCGCATGCGTGGAAAGGTCGTCCAGCGGGAGGCTGCGGTGGTAGTAGGGGTCCGCGGACAGGCGCTGGACGTCTTCGATGCCGTCGGTCTCGAGGGGGCTCCACGAGACGACCAGCTGCGTGCGGTACAGACCCGAGCGCACGCGCAGCGCGCCCAGCACGAACGCATGCTCGGAGCCCGACGGCGTGGCCAGGATGTCGCGGCTGACGCCGCCCACCGAGCCAGAGGCCATCATGATGGTGATGGCGCGACCATCGAGCTGGTCATTGCCGGCCACGACGATGCCGTCGATGTCCTCGATCTTGATGCCCGCGTCGCGCAGGGCCGCATGCGTGACCGCGTGCAGCGCCTCCTCGAACGAGGTGCGTTCGGGGTTGCGCGGCGCGAATACCGCGCTGCCAACCACCCCGACCTGAATCTGTTTTCCCATGGATCACCTTTCACTGAGTAGATGGAAGGGCCTGCGCCGGTTGGCGGACCCGCCTTGGTATATTTCTAAATCTCGAATACAAATCTCTGTTTTCGAAAATCATATCACGCAGCCGAAAAAAGGGGGGCTTTTTTTGTGACCGGCCGGCAACAGGCTCGCCGTCTTCGCGGATCACGCCGAGGCAGACCTTCCACCCCTTGCCCCCAGGACTTCGAAGTGTTAAATTTTCCTGATAAGGAATTAGTTTTCTTGTATTCGAAACTCGATCAAAACCCTTGCGGCGACGCAAAATGCATGGAATGCGCCGTCCGCCCGGAACGCCGCCCGAGCGTGCCTTTGGCCGACCCCGCGTCCTCCTCATCTGTAAGGAAACTTCGCATGACATCGCTCCCCCTGACCGGCGTGCGCATCCTCAGCCTGGCCGAGCAGTTCCCAGGCCCCTACGCCACCCTGTTGCTCGCCGACCTGGGCGCGGACGTGATCCTGGTCGAGCGCCCCGATGGCGGCGACCCCTCGCGGCGTTTTCCCGGGCTGTTCACCGCTTTCAACCGCAACAAGCGCTCGGTGGCGCTGGACCTCAAGAGCGAGCAGGGCCGCGCCGCCTTCCTGGCCCTGGTCGACACCGCCGACGCGGTCCTGGAAGGCTTTCGTCCCGGCGTGATGGCGCGCCTGAAGCTCGACGCCGAGGTGCTGCGCACCCACAAGCCCGGGCTGGTGTTCGTGTCGATCTCGTCGTTCGGCCAGAACGGGCCGCTGGCCAGCGTGGCCGGCCACGACCTGAGCATCCAGGGAGTTGCCGGCATGCTCGATGTGCCGGCCGGCCAGGAGGCCGGCGCCGCGATGCCGGTGCTGCCCCTGGCCGATATCGCGTCGGCGATGTTCGCTGCACTGGGCGTGGTCAGCGCCCTGCTCGCGCGCACGCGCTCCGGCCAGGGCTCGCAGATCGACGTGTCGATGCTCGACTCGCTGCTCAGCTGGATGACCCCGTTCCTGGTGCCGGCGATGAACGGCCTGCCCGCCCGGCGCCTGCCGCCCGAAGACCCGGGCTACGGCCTGTTCGCCACCGCCGACGGCCGTCAGATCACGCTGAGCATCGCCGGCGAGGACCACATGTGGTCGGCCCTGTGCGGTTTGCTGGGATTGGACGAGTTCGCTGCGCTGAATGAGCGGCAGCGCAGCGCGCGGGCCGAGGACATCGTGCCGCGCCTGCGTGCGGCCTTGGCGCAACATCCTCACGACTGGCTGTGCGAGCGCCTGGAAGCCGAGCGCATCGCCTTCGGTCCGGTGCGCAAGCTGGGCGAGGTCGCGCAAGACCCGCAGGTCGCCGCGCGCGGCATGGTGGTCCCCCTTGCGGGGCCGGGCGGGACTTTGCGCTACATCCGCCAGCCGCTGATGTTCGACGGCACGACCGGTTCGCTCACGCGGCCGACGCCCGCACTGGGCGAGCACACCGCCGAGGTGCTGGGCGAGCTTGCCTCGAAGCAGGGCGCCTGAGCGGCGTTGCCACACCGCGAAGGCCGGCGCCCAGCGCCGGCGACGCCTGCCTGGTCAGATCCTCCCGCTGCGGCCGATCAGCGCTTGGGCCACAGCGGCGCCATCACCGCCAGGGAGGGCGGGTAGACCGGAACCGGCACGCCGTTGCGCCATTGCAGGATCACGGTCTCCGCACCGACCCGGCGGCCCTTCTCGTCGAACCGCAGGTGCCCACCCGGGTAGTACTTGGCGGCACCTTCGTTCGTGTCCATCTTGCGGATGGCCTCGGCCACCTTGCGCCGGTCGGCCGAGCCCGCGGCTTCCATGGCCTGCTTGAATATCCACATGTCGCCATAGGTCGAGATGCTGTCCTGCGTCATCCAAGGCTCGTTCATGCGCTTGCTGAACGCGCTGGTAAGGGCCTCATGACCCTTGCCACCCCAGTTGGCGATCACCACCATCACGCCTTCCAGGGTTTCCTTGTTCATCACCTTCAAAAGTTCGGGCGCGCCCATGTGGCCACCGTTGGTCACCACGGGAATCGCGCCATTGCCGATGCGCATCTCGCTCATCTTCTCCAGCAGCAGCTTGGTGTCGGGCACGTTGGTCGACAGCAGGAAGGCGAAGTCGGGCCGGATGTTGCGCAGCTTCTGCACGCTCGAGGTGGCGTCGGACAGCGGCGGCGTGAACACCTCGTCCATCATCAGCTTGACCCTGGCCTTCTCGAAGCCGCCTTCGCGCATGGCCTTGGAGAAGCTCACGGGAGAGGCCGTGTTGTCCATCACGATGCCCACCGTCTGGGGCGCTTTGCCGGTCGCCTGCGTGGCCAGGTTCATCAGGATGGGCAGGGCGGCGCCGGCCTGGGTGTTGGCGGTCGGCGAAGTCTGGAACACATACTTGAAGCCCCGCTCGTTGATCTGGTCGGAATACGACAGCGTCAGGAACGGCAGCTCGGCGCGCTCGGTCACTTCCGTGATGGCCAGGGTGAAGGAGCTCACGAAGCTGCCGGTCGCGCCCACCAGATCGGGCTCGGAAGCCAGCAGGCGCTGGGCCGCGTTCTTCGCCTTCTCCACGCTGTCACCGGCGTCGGCCGTGATCAGCTTGATCCTGGCGCCGCCCAGGGCCTTGATGCCGCCCGCGGCGTTGATGTCGTCCACCGCCATCTGCGCGCCCTTGACGTGCAGCTCGCCGTTGCGCGCCCAGGGGCCGGACAGCGGCACGACCACGGCCAGCTTGACCTCCTTGGGGGCCTGCGCCCAGACGGCACCCGGCAGCAGGCTCGCCGCCAGGGTGGCCAGGGCTGCGCCGGCAATGCCGCGGCGCGCCAGCTGAGGGATTCTCGGACATACTTTCATGGCTGTCTCCTTTTCAAGTGCTCAAAACACGGGCGCATGGCCCGCGTGCGACGGAACGGCCTGCAAAGGCCGGATGGTGGAATCCCTGTTCACATGCCCAGATAGGCCTGCTTGATGCGCGGGTTGCTGATCAGGACGTCGTGCGTGCCCTCCAGGGCCATGCGGCCGGACTCCAGCACGTAGCCGTAGCTGCAGGCATGCAGGGCCTCGGCGACCCGCTGTTCGACCAGCAGCACGGCCATGCCGCTTTCGCGGTGCACCTGCTCGATGCGCTCGAAGATGGCGTCGGCCACCGCCGGCGCCAGCCCCATGGAGGGCTCGTCGAGCATCAGCAACTTGGGACGCGAAGCCAGTCCGCGACCGATGGCGACCATCTGCTGCTCGCCGCCCGACAGGGTTCCCGCCAGCTGGCCCGAGCGCTCGGCCAGCCTCGGAAACAGGGTGTAGATCTGCGCCAGCGTCGCGTCGAAGGACTGGCGCGCGGCGGGCGTCTGGGCCCCCATCTCCAGGTTCTCGAGCACCGTCAGGCTGCGAAAGACCTGCCGGCCCTCGGGCACATGGGCGATGCCCAGCAGGGCGCGCTGCGGCGCGGCGATGGTGGACAAGTCGTGGCCGTCGAACTCGAGTCGCCCCGACAGCGTGGGCACCGTCCCCGAGATCGCCTTGAACAGGGTGGACTTGCCCGCGCCATTGGCGCCGACGATGGCCACGAAGGCACCCGCCTTGACCTCGAGGCTGACATTCTCGAGCGCGCGCAGGTCGCCGTAGGAGACACAGAGTTGCTCAATGCGCAGCATGGCCGACCCATTTCTTGCCCAGGTAGGCTTCGATCACCGCCGGCTCGCTGGTGACAGCGGCCGGTTCCCCGACGTACAGCACCTTGCCGTGGTCCAGCACCAGGAGCCGGTTGGCAAGCCTCACCATGGCATGCATGGTGTGCTCGATGATCACGATGGTGACGCCGGCGTCGCGGATCGCCGTCAGCGCCCGCATCACCTGTTCGACCTCGCCGCCGCCCAGCCCCGCCAGTACTTCGTCGAGCAGCAGCAGCTTGGGCCGCGAGGCCAGGGCCCTGGCGATCTCCATCAGGCGCAGCTGGACCGCGGGCAGGCCGCCGGCCAGCACCTGGGCGTAGGGCTCCAGGCCGACCTGCCGCAGCGCCTCCATGGCGCGGCCGTAGGCCAGCGCGTCGTCCGGCTCCGCGGCGAACGCGCCGATGACCACGTTCTCGAGCACGCTCAGGCGCGCAAAGGGGCGCACCACCTGGAAGGTGCGCCCGACGCCGAGGCGGCACACCTGGTAGGAGCGCAGACCGCGCAGCTCCTGCCCTTCGAACACGATGCTGCCGCTGGTGGGCGCAACCATGCCGTTGAGCAGGTTGAACATGGTGGTCTTGCCGGCCCCGTTGGGGCCGATGATGCCGAGGATCTCGCCCCGCCGGACGTCGAAAGCCACGTCCTGCACGGCCTGCAGGCCGCCGAAGCGCTTGGACAGGCCCTGCACGCGCAGGATGAGCTCGCCGCCGGGGGCGGGGGGCGCGGCGGCGGGCACCGCCGGGGCCACCGGGCCGTTCGTGGCGAGGGACGCCGCGGCCGCCGGCGCCGCGGTGGCGCCCGCGCCGCGCCGGCCACGGCGGGCCTGCCACGCATCGGTCAGGCGCGGCAGGACCCCTTCGGGCGCCATCAGCACGATCAGGATGATGGCGGCCCCGTAGATCACGCCCTGTATGCCCGGCAGGCGCGCGCCCAGCGTGGCGTTCAGCAACTCGCCCAGGGGCAACAGGATCAGGGCACCCAGCACCGGGCCGGCGATCCTGCCGACGCCACCGAACATGGTGAAGATCAGGGCCTGCGCCGACACCAGCATGCCGAACACCGAGTGCGGCGTCACGATCACCAGCACCACCGCGTACAGGCCGCCGGCCACGCCCGCGATGGCGCCCGACAGCACCAGGGCCAGCAGCTTCCAGCGGAAGGGGTTGATGCCAGAGGCCTCGGCGGCCAGCTCGTTCTGCTTGACCGCGAGCAGCGACAGGCCGAAGCGCGAACGCCCGATCCACAGGTTGATCAGCAGCGCGCCAACCAGCATGGCCACGGCCAGCAGCACGTAGGCACGCGGATCGGAGAACTGCATGTAGGCCACCGCCCCCTCGCGCTTGAGCGGCAGCGCCACCTCCTGCAGGCCCAGCCATTCGAACACGTACAGCAGGGCCAGGGGATAGGCGAGCATGGCCAGGCTGAAATAGACGCCGCGCAGCCGGAAGGTGGGAACACCCACCACCGCCCCCGCCAGCGCACCGACCGCTGCCGCGGCCAGCAGGCCGATCCAGGGCGAGAGCCCGAAATGGGCAAAGCCCACGGCCAGCGTGTAGGCGCCCAGGCCGAAGAAGGCCGCATGGCCGAACGACAGCAGGCCCGAGTACCCGCTGAACACGTTCCAGGACACGCCCACCGTGGCCCAGATCGGCACCAGGGTCATGATCAGCAGCACATAGGGATTGGCGGTCAGCGCGGCAGCGAACAGGTACAGCGTCGCCAGGCCGAAGGTCACCAGCAGAGGGCGGCCGATCTGGTTTCGCGTGGAACTTGCCTTATGCACGATCGGTGTTCCTTCCAAACAGACCTTGCGGACGCAACAGCATCACCAGCAGGAACACCACGAAGATGGCCGTGTTCTGCAGCTGCACCGGCAGCACCAGGGTCGACATCTGCTGCACCAGGCCGATGACCAGGCCGCCCCAGAACGCCCCCTTGATGCTGCCCATGCCACCCAGCACGACACCGGCATACATGATCACGACGAATTCCACGCCCGCGTAGGGCTGGAACGGGTAATAGGCCGCGACCAGACCGCCGGCAATGCCGGTCACGGCCGCACCGAGCGCAAACGCGAAGCGATGCGCCCGCGTGACGTCGATGCCCATATAGGTGGCCGCTTCCGCGTTGTCCGCGGCGGCGCGCAGGCGTTTGCCGGCGCGGGTCCGGGTGATGAACAGCGCCACCGCTGCGACCACCACCAGGGTGACGAGGAAGGCCAGGGTGCGGGCCTTGTTGAGGAAGATCATCACGTCCTCGCCCACCAGTGGCCCGACGACCCAGGCCGAGGACGACAAGGCCGTCCGGATGGTGTGCGGCGAAGAGCCGAACAGGATCAGGCCGCCGTTGGCCAGCACCAGGGACAGGCCCAGCGTGAGCGTCAGCTGCGGGTAGTGGCCATCGCCCTCGGTGCCGGTGACGCGCGAGCCCGACACCCGTGCCAGCAGGGCCGGGTGCAGCAGCGAGGCCAGCAGGTAGAGCACGCCGCCCGCCACCAGGGCGCTCACCACCAGCCCGCCCCAGTCGCCCAGCAGGGGACCCAGGCCCAGGGTCTGGAAGCCCAGCAGCGAGGCGTACATGCCAATCATCATGAACTCGCCCTGCGCGAAATTGATCACGCGCATCACGCTGAAGATCAGGCCCAGGCCCACGCACAACAGGCCGTAGACCCCACCGACCAGCAGGCTGGTCACCAGGGCCTGCAGCACGTTCTCCAGCAGGATCATTCCGCTGCTCATAGGCCAGGCACTCCCTGGCCCCGTCCAGGGCGGACCGGCGCCCACATCGGCTCTTTCATTAGCTTTGTCTCCAACTTGTTACTCGCTGTGCCATGGCCGCGCAGCGGCGCGTCGACCCGCAAGTCCATCAGCCCCAGCGCCAGTGCGCGGGCTGCATGCCGGCGACTGGCGAGCGGAAGGTGGCCAGCGCGTCGCCGGCGAGGCATCCCATGTAGACCGTGCGCAGGTCCGCGCCGCCGAAGGCCAGGCTGGTCACGTTGCCCAGCCGACGCCCGCGCGCCGCAGACAGCAGCGGCCGATCCAGCGTTCCGGCAACGAAGGCGGCCTCCAGGCGCTGTGCGGTCGCCGCGACCGCGTCGTCGATGAGGGTCTGGCAATGCCCGTCGGCGGCAACGCGGTAGACCCGGTTGCTGCCGACACACACCACCCAGGCGCCGCCTTCCGAATCCAGGGCCAGGCCGTCGGGGAAGTCGCCGTCGCCGAAGCGGGCCACGGTCTCCCGGCCGCGGAGTTCGCCCCCCGCGTCGATGCGAAAGCGCGAGAGGCGACGCCCGAAGGTCTCATTGACGTACATGAACTGGCCGTCGGCGCTGACGCGGCACTCGTTGGTGTAGTGCAGGCCGTCGGCGACGATGCGCGTGCCCGAGGCATCGCGCAGCACGATGTAGCCGGTGGCGCTGTCCAACGGATAGCGGTCGCTGCCATCGGTGGCGCTGATGCAGGCCCAGACGCGGCCGGCCGCGTCGTTGGCGACGAAATTGACCCGCTGCACCGGCCGCCCCTCGACCTCGGTCAGCCAGGGCGACGGGGCCCCGTCGGGTGCGATGCGCCAGACACCGCCCTGCTCGCCCAGATTGGCGACCAGAAAGCCGCCATCGGGCTGCATGGCGATACCGTTGGGCAGCAGGCCGGGGGCGTTGCCGATCAGTCGCTGGCGTCCGTCGGGATCGATCTTCAGCACGCCACCGCGCCGGTCCGACACGAACAGGCTGCCCGAAGCATGGGTCAGCACGCATTCCGGACGCTGCAGCCCCGACGAGAAGGGGCGCAGCCCCTGCGCAGGGCCGCCCGGCGCGTCTTCGCGCAGCTCGTCGGCCAGGCGGTCCCACAGGTCCCGCGAA
Organism: Comamonadaceae bacterium 2FH; assembly: GCA_005503335.1. Taxonomy (GTDB): domain Bacteria; phylum Pseudomonadota; class Gammaproteobacteria; order Burkholderiales; family Burkholderiaceae_C; genus SCMQ01. The sequence continues at coordinate 78,129 of SCMQ01000008.1, read as the reverse complement.
TCGGCTTGCTGCATGCTCATTCCAGCGACAGCTTGAGGTTGTTGGCGATCTCGCGCCAGCGCGCCACGTCCCGGCGCATCAGCTCGCCGGTTTTCTGGCTGTCCAGGTAGGCTGGCTCCAGGCCGCGCTCGCGCAGCTTGGCCTGCAGGTCGGGATCGGCCATCACCTGCGCCAGGTCCTCGCTGAGCTTCTTCACGATCGCGGCAGGGGTCTTGGCCGGCGCGACCAGGCCGTACCAGATGTCGACGTCGAAGCCGGGCACACCGGCCTCGGACACCGTGGGCACATCGGGCAGCCGGGGGAAACGCGTCGCCGTGGTGACGGCCAGCGGGCGCAGACGCCCCTGCTTGACCAGGCCATCGAAGGCCGACATGGCGCCGAACGACACCTGGACCTCGTCCGCTACCAGGGCCGTGACCGAGGGCGCCGAACCCTTGTAGGGCACGTGGGTCATCTCTATGCCCGAGCGCATGGCAAACAGTTCGCCGGCCAGGTGCGGCGCCGTTCCGGTGCCGGCCGATCCATAGTTGATCTTGCCGCGATTCGCCTTCGCATAGGCGACGAACTCGGCGAAGTTCTTGACCGGCATCTTGTCGTTGACCACCACCACCATGGGCGAGGCCGCGTACCGGCCGATGGGCGCGAAATCGCGCAGCAGGTCCCAGCTGAGGTTGCGGTAGACCGTGGTGTTGATGGTGTAGGAGTTCACCAGCAACAGCAGGGTATAGCCGTCCGGCGGCGCCTTGGCGACCGCGTCGGCGCCGATGTTGCCTGCCGCCCCGGGGCGGTTGTCGACCACTACCGGTTGCCCCCACAACTCGGAGAGCTTCTGTCCGACCAGGCGGGCGGAGATGTCCGAGCCGCCAGGCGCGAAGCCCACAATCAAGCGGACCGGACGGTCGGGAAAGGCCTGGGCCGAAACCGCCAGGACCATGAACACTGCGAAGACCAGCAGTGACTTGCAAAGTTTCATCATGAAGACTCTTTCTGTTCAGACGGCCCGCGAGGCGCCGTCCCGATGGCTAACTGACCTCGAACCCTGTTCTTGCGTGCCGCCCTTGCTCCTGGGCAGGTCTTCCACTTGTCACTAAAATTTCCAATATTCGAAATAAACTTCGCATTCCTGGAAAATCATAACAAGGCGCCGAGATAAGTCAAGCCAGTCTGTACCGCTTGGCTGCGCGCTCGTTGGCGCCCGACGAACAGTCCTGCCTACACCGCCGCGATGACAGGCCGGCAGCGGCCGCTAGGGCGTCAGGCCGAGCAAGCGCATCAGCCAGCGCAGGCCATAGGCCACCGCCCCCAGCGCCAGCACGCCTGCCAGCCAGAGGCCGAGCAGCCAGGCCAGGCGCCTGCGCCACAGGCCCGTGCCCGGCCTTGGCGGCGCGGGAGAGTCGCCCATCAGTGGTAGCCCTGGCCCGCGTCGACCTTGCCGCGGAACACGTAGTAGCCCCAGGCCGTGTACATCAGGATGAAGGGAATGATCAGCAGCGCGCCGACCAGGGCGAAGCCCTGGCTCTGCGGCGGCGCGGCGGCCTGCCAGATCGTGATGCCGGGCGGCACGATGTGGGGCCACAGGCTGATGCCCAGGCCGCTGTAGCCGAGGAAGACCAGGCACAGGGTCAGCACGAAGGGCGAGGCGTCGGGCTGGGCGCGCAGCCTGCGCAGCAGCAGCCAGACGGTGGCCAGCACCAGCAGCGGCACGGGGGCGAACCACAGCAGGTTGGGCCAGCTGAACCAGCGCCGCGCGATGTCCGCGCTGGCCAGCGGCGTCCACAGGCTGATGACGGCGATCACGGCCAGCAGAGTCCAGGTCAGCGGGCGCGCCAGCGCGATCATGCGCGCCTGCAGCGCGCCCTGGGTCTTGAGGATCAGCCAGGTGCAGCCGAGCAGCGCATAGGCCGCCACCAGGCCGGCGCCGGTGAACAGCGAGAACGGCGTGAGCCAGTCTAAGGCGCCGCCCGCGTAGGCGCGGCCCTCCACGCGCACGCCCTGCAGGTAGGCACCCAGGATCACGCCCTGGAAGTAGGTCGCGGCCAGCGAGCCGCCGATGAAGGCCTTGTCCCACCAATGGCGGCGCGCCTCGCTGGCCTTGAAGCGGAACTCGAAGGCCACGCCGCGGAAGATCAGGCCCAGCAGCATGAACACCAGCGGCAGGTAGAAGGCGCTCAGCACCACCGAGTAGGCGAGCGGAAAGGCCGCCATCAGACCGGCGCCGCCGAGCACCAACCAGGTCTCGTTGCCGTCCCAGACCGGCGCCACAGTGTTCATCATCACGTCGCGGTCGCTCTTGCCGGGCAGGAAGGGATAGAGCAGGCCTATGCCCAGGTCGAAGCCGTCCATCACCACGTACATCATGATGCCGAACAGGATGATCACGGCCCAGATCAGAGAAAGGTCTATGCCCATGTCAGGCCTCCTGCCGGGCCGCCCCAAAGGAGGCCTGGGCCCCCTCGGGGGGCAGCGAATACACGAAGTGATGAGCGTGGGGGCGTTTCATGTCAGCTCTCCTGCGGGTTCTCGGCCGATGCAGCCGACAACGGGCGCGCCGGCGTGCGCGGCTGGCCGGGGCCGCCGGGCAGGGGATGCTCACCCTCGTGCGGCTGCGGGCCCTGGGCGATCAGGTGCAGCAGGTAGACCAGGCCGGCACCGAACACGACGAGGTAGACCGCCACGAACAGCGCCAGGCTCAGGCCCAGCTGGGCCGCGCCGTGCGGTGACACGGCGTCGGCCGTGCGCAGCAGGCCGTAGACCACCCAGGGCTGGCGTCCGACTTCGGTGGTGAACCAGCCGGCCAGCAGCGCGACCAGGCCGGCCGGCCCCATCCACAGCGCGAAGCGCAGCAGCGCACGCGCCTCGTAGAGCCGGCCGCGCCAGCGCGCCCACAGGGCCCAGAGGCCGAGGGCTATCATCAAAAAGCCCAGGCCGACCATGATGCGGAAGGACCAGAACACCACGGTCGCGTTGGGCCGGTCCGCGCGCGGGTATTCCTTGAGGCCGGGGAACTGGCCGTCCCAGGAGTGGGTCAGGATCAGGCTGCCCAGGCGCGGCACTTCGACCGCCCAGCGCGTCTGCTCACGCGCCATGTCGGGCCAGCCGAACAGGGTCAGCGGAACGCCTTCGCCGGGCTTGTTTTCCCAATGCCCCTCGATCGCGGCGATCTTGGCCGGCTGGTGGCGCAGCGTGTTCAGGCCGTGCAGGTCGCCGATCACGGCCTGCAGCGGCGCCACGATCAGCAGCATCCACATCGCCATGGACAGCATCTTGCGCACCGCGGGCTGGTCGCGCCCGCGCAGCAGGTGCCAGGCCGCCGAGGCGCCGACCATCAGCGCGGTGGACAGGAAGGCCGCGACGCCCATGTGGGCCAGGCGGTAGGGAAACGAGGGGTTGAAGATCACGGCCAGCCAGTCGGTCGGCACCACACGGCCATCGACGATCGCGTAGCCGGCCGGGGTGTGCATCCAGCTGTTGGAGGCCAGGATCCAGGTCGCCGAGATCAGCGTGCCGACCGCGACCATCAGCGTGGAGACGAAATGCAGGGCCGGCCCCACGCGGCTCCAGCCGAACAGCATGACGCCGAGGAAGCCGGCCTCGAGGAAGAAGGCCGTCAGCACCTCGTAGGTCAGCAGCGGCCCGGTCACGCTGCCGGCGAAGTCCGAGAAATGGCTCCAGTTGGTGCCGAACTGGTAGGCCATGACCAGGCCCGAGACCACGCCCATGCCGAAGTTGACCGCGAAGATGCGCGACCAGAAATGGTAGAGGTCGCGGTAGACGGCCTGGTCCGTTCGCAGCCAGCAGGCCTCGAGCACGGCCAGGTAGCTGGCCAGGCCAATGGTGATGGCAGGAAACACGATGTGGAAGGACACCGTGAAAGCGAACTGGATCCGGGCCAGCAGCAAGGCATCGAGATCCCCCACGGTCGGCATCCTCACCCCGGCAGGCGGCCGGGCGACGATCCCGGCCACCGCGGCGGGACGGGATGACTATAGTGCTTATGCGTCCGGCGTCACAGGCTCAGAGGCACCGCAGAAGACCGGATCAGATGCGCCGAAGCCGCCGCCCAGGCCCAGCCCCGCCAAGTACAGGTCGGCCAGGCACCGGCCGCTGTCCACGAGGTCGAAGGCGGCGGGGTCGAGCAGCCAGTTCTGGATCAGGCCGTCGACCATCACATGCAGGCCGAGCGCGGCCGTGGCGACCGGAATGGTCAGCGGCCGCCCGCGCTGGGCCACGGCGCGCTCCATGGCCTGCTCGGTGCGCGCCAGGCAGGCGTTGCGCACCTGCAGGTGGCGCTGCTGCACCGCCATCAGCTCATCCACGTATTCCACCTTGTGCGTCGCCACCTCGAACACGCGGCGCGTCTGGGCGTCGCCGGCGGTCTTGCGCAGGGCCTCGAGCAGGGCCGCACGCAGGCCCTCGATCGGGTCCAGGCTCTGCTGCGCCGCCACGCATTGGAGCGACTCCTCCATCGGCAGGGTCACGCGCTCCATCATGGCGTTGAACAGGTCGGCCTTGTCCTTGAAATGCCAGTAGATCGCGCCGCGCGTGGTGCCGGCGGCGACAGCGATGTCATTGAGCGAGGTGCGCGACACGCCGCGCGCCTGGAACAGCTGTTCGGCGGCATCGAGCAGGCGGTGGCGCGTGGCCTGCGCGTCGGCCTTGGTACGGCGCACCATGGTGGGCGTGTCTCCGGTTGTGGCTTCTACGAAAGTTCACATCATACATACATTCAAGGATGTATGTATACTGCGCCTACATCCTGTTTCGCACCTGCTCCGCCAGCGCTGTCATGCTGCTCGGCTGGGCCAGTCGATGCTCAAACCCCGAAGAACAAGGACCTCCGCCATGCCTGTCCCGCGCCAGCTCCCGCCCGCCTCGACCATTCCCCACCTGCGACGCCGGGACCTGGCGCCAGCCGCCCTGACCCTGGCCCTGCTGCTGGGCGCATGCGGCAAGGACGGCGCCGCACCGGGCGGCCCGGCCGGCGGCGGCATGCCGCCCATCGAGGTCGGCGTGGTCAGCGTGGCGCCCGGCGACGTCGGCCTGGTGACCGAGCTGCCTGGGCGGCTGGAAGCCTCGCGCGTGGCCCAGGTGCGCGCCCGCGCGGCCGGCATCCTGCAGCAGCAGCTGTTCCGCGAGGGCAGCGAGGTGCGGGCCGGCCAGCCCCTGTTCCGCATCGACCCCGCGCCCTATGCCGCCGCGCTGCAGAGCGCGGAGGCCGCGCTGGCCAAGGCCCGCGCCAACCTGTCCCAGGCCCGCGCCCTGGCCGAGCGCTACCAGCCCCTGGTGGCCGAGAAGGCGGTGAGCCAGCAGGACTACGCCAATGCCGTGGCCGCGCAGCAGCAGGCCGAAGCCGAGGTCGCGGCCGGCCAGGCCGCGGTGCAGACCGCGCGCATCAACCTCAACTACGCCAGCGTGACGGCGCCGATCGCCGGTCGCATAGGCCGCGCCCTGGTGACCGAGGGCGCCCTGGTCGGCCAGGGCGAGGCCACGCCGCTGGCGGTGGTGCAGCAGATCGACCCCTTGTACGTGAACTTCACCCAGTCGGCCACCGAGGTGATGCGGCTCAAGCGCGCGCTGGAGGACGGCCGGCTCAAGCGCGCCAGCGGCAGCGCGGCGGCCAGCGTGCGTGTGCTGCTGGACGATGGCAGCGAGTACCCGCGCGCCGGCCGGCTGCTGTTCTCCGACCTCACGGTAGACGCCGGCACCGGCCAGGTCACGCTGCGCGCCGAATTGCCCAACCCCGGCGGCCAGCTGCTGCCGGGCCTGTACGTGCGCGTGCGCCTGGAGCAGGCCCAGGCCGGCAACGCCGTCACGCTGCCGCAGCAGGCGGTGACGCGTTCGGCGCAGGGCGACCAGGTGATGGTGGTCGGCGCCGACGGCAAGGTCAGCCCGCGCCCGGTCAAGGTGGCGACCGGCAAGGGCAACCAGTGGGTGATCCTGGAGGGCCTGAAAGCGGGCGAGCAGGTCATGGTCGACGGCTTTCAGAAGCTGCAGATGCTGCCGCCCGGCACGCCGGTCAAGCCCGTGCCCTGGCAGGCGCCCGGCGCGCCCGCCCCCGCGGCGTCGGCACCCGCGGCACCGGCGGCATCGGCGCCCGCGTCTGCGGCCTCCTCGGCCCAGGCCCGCTAAGGAGCCCGCCCATGGCCAAATTCTTCATCGACCGGCCCATCTTCGCCTGGGTGATCGCGCTGTTCGTGCTGGTGCTGGGCAGCGTGGCGATCACGCAGCTGCCGATCTCGCAATACCCGCCGGTGGCGCCGCCCGCCATCGTGATCAACACCGCCTATCCCGGTGCCTCGGCCCAGACGCTGGAGGACAGCGTGATCAGCGTGATCGAGCGCGAGATGAACGGCTCGCCCGGCCTGATGTACATGGAGTCCGTGAGCCAGGCCGACGGCACGGGCTCGATCACGCTGAGCTTCGAGCCCGGCACCGACCCCGAGCTGGCCCAGGTCGACGTGCAGAACCGCCTGTCGCGCGCCACGCCGCGCCTGCCCTCGGTGGTCACCCAACAGGGCGTGCGCGTGGACAAGTCGCGCAGCAACTTCCTGCTGTTCATCATGCTGTCCTCGGACAACCCGGCCTACGGCCCGGTGGCCCTGGGCGACTACGCGGCGCGCAACGTGGTGCCCGAGATCCAGCGCCTGCCCGGCATCGGCCAGGTGCAGCTGTTCGGCACCGAGCGCGCCATGCGCGTCTGGCTGGACCCGGCCAGGCTCACCGGCTACAACCTCTCGACCGCCGAGGTCAACGCGGCGATCCGCGCCCAGAACGCCCAGGTCGCCTCGGGCAGCATAGGCGACCTGCCCAACGTGGCGGGCCAGGGCATCGCCGCCACCGTGGTGGTGCAGGGCCAGTTGGCCAGCGTCGAGCAGTTCGGCCGCATCGTGCTGCGCGCCAGCGCCGACGGTTCCACGGTGCGCCTGAAGGACGTGGCGCGCATCGAGCTCGGCGGCCAGAACTACGGCAGCTCGGCACGCCTGAACGGCAAGCCGGCCACCGGCATCGGCGTGCAGCTCTCGCCCAGCGGCAACGCCCTGGCCTCGGCCAAGGCCGTGCACCAGAAGATGGGCGAGCTGGCGCGCTACTTCCCGCAGGGGATGAAATGGGACATCCCCTACGACAGCTCGCGCTTCGTGAGCATCTCGATCCGCCAGGTGGCCCAGACCCTGCTCGAGGCCGTGGCCCTGGTGTTCCTGGTGATGTTCCTGTTCCTGCAGAACATACGCTACACGCTGATCCCGACCATCGTGGTGCCGGTGGCGCTGCTGGGCAGCTTCGCCACCCTGCTGGCCCTGGGCTTCTCGATCAACGTGCTGACCATGTTCGGCATGGTGCTGGTGATCGGCATCGTGGTCGACGACGCCATCGTGGTGGTGGAGAACGTCGAGCGCATCATGAGCGAGGAGGGCCTGCCGCCGCGCGAGGCCACGCGCAAGGCCATGGGCCAGATCTCGGGTGCCATCGTCGGCATCACGGTGGTGCTGGTCTCGGTGTTCGTGCCGCTGGCCTTCTTCGGCGGCTCGGTGGGCAACATCTACCGCCAGTTCTCGGCCGTGATGGTCTCGTCGATTGGCTTTTCGGCCTTCTTCGCGCTCTCGCTCACGCCGGCCCTGTGCGCCACCCTGCTCAAGCCGGTAGCGGCCGGCCACCACCATGCCAAGACCGGTTTCTTCGGCTGGTTCAACCGCGGCTTCGCGCGCACCGCCAAGGGCTACGAAAGCTGGGTCGCGCGCATGCTGCCGCGCGCGGCGCGCTACCTGGTGATCTACCTCGCCATAGGCGGCGCGGTGGCGCTGATCTACCAGCGCCTGCCCAGCTCCTTCCTGCCGGGCGAGGACCAGGGCTACGTGATCGTCAACGTGCAGCTGCCGCCCGGCGCGACGCTGGAGCGCACCCAGTCCGCGATGAAGCAGGTGGAGGACTTCATGCTGCAGCAGCCCGAGGTGCAGAGCATCGTCGGCGTGCTGGGCTTCAGCTTCTCGGGCCAGGGCCAGAACGCGGGCCTGGCCTTCGTGACCCTCAAGGACTGGACCGAGCGCGCCGGTGCCGGCCAGTCGGCCGAGGCCCTGGCCGGGCGCGCCTTCGGCGCTTTCATGGGCATACGCGACGCCTTCGTGTTCCCGCTGAGCCCGCCGCCGATTCCCGAGCTGGGCACGGCCACCGGCTTCAGCTTCCGGCTGCAGGACCGCGCCGGCCTGGGCCACGAGGCCCTGGTCGCCGCGCGCAACCAGCTGATGGGCATGGCCTCGCAAAGCAAGCTGATCACCCAGGTGCGCCCCGACGGCCTGGAGGACGCGCCGCAGCTGCAGATCGACATCGACCGCGACAAGGCCCTGGCCCTGGGCGTGCCCTTCGACGCGATCAACGCCACGATCTCGACCGCGCTGGGCTCGAGCTACATCAACGACTTCCCGAACCAGGGCCGCCTGCAGCGCGTGGTGGTGCAGGCCGACGCGCCGGCGCGCATGCAGCCCGAGGACCTGCTCCGGCTGCAGGTACCCAACAGCCAGGGCCGGCTGGTGCCGATGTCGGCCTTCGCCAGCACTCGCTGGATCCAGGGCGCCATGCAGACCGTGCGCTACAACGGCTACCCGGCCATGCGCATAGGCGGCATGGCCGCGCCCGGCCACAGCACCGGCGAGGCCATGGCCGAGATGGAGCGCCTGGCCGCCCAGCTGCCGGCCGGCTTCGGCTTCGAATGGACCGGCCTGTCGCGCGAGGAGCAGCTGGCCGGCGCCCAGGCCACGCTGCTGTATGGCTTCGCCATCCTGGCGGTGTTCCTGTGCCTGGCCGCGCTGTACGAGAGCTGGAGCATTCCGCTGGCCGTGGTGCTGGTCGTGCCGCTGGGCGTGCTGGGCGTGCTGATGGCCACCTGGCTGCGCAGCTACGCCAACGACGTCTACTTCCAGGTCGGCCTGGTCACCATCATCGGCCTGTCGGCCAAGAACGCCATCCTGATCATCGAGTTTGCCAAGGACCTGCAGGCCCAGGGCAAGAGCGTGGTCGAGGCGGCGCTGGCGGCGGCCCACCTGCGCTTTCGCCCCATCCTGATGACCTCGCTGGCCTTCATGCTGGGCGTGCTGCCGCTGGCGATCGCCTCGGGCGCCGGCTCGGCCAGCCAGCGCGCCATCGGCACCGGCGTGATCGGCGGCATGCTCACCGGCACGGTGCTGGCCGTGTTCTTCGTCCCCGTCTTCTTCGTCGTGGTGCGCGGCATCTTCAAGGGCAGCGAGCGCCAGCGGCGCCTGCACGCCCAGGCCGCGGCCCAGCTGGGAGTGCACAGCGATGACTAAACCCCTGTTCCCCATCCTGCTGTCGGCCGCGCTGGCGGCGGGCTGCTCCATGATCCCGACCTACGAACGGCCGGCGGCGCCCGTGGCCGCGCAATGGCCGTTCGCGGCGCCCGAGCCGCCCGGCCCGCCCGCGGCCGAGCTGGCCTGGCAGGATTTCGTCGGCGACGCCGCGCTGCGCGAGCTGATCGCGCTCGCGCTGGCCAACAACCGCGACCTGCGCGTCGCCGTGCTCAACATGGCGCAGGCCCGCGCGCAGTACGGCATACGCCGCGCCGACCAGTTCCCCACGCTGAACCTGGGTGCCACCGGCAACCGCCAGCCGTCCGGCGACGGCAGCGGCGACAGCAAGAGCAGCTACACCGCCGGCCTGCTGGTCAATGCCTGGGAGCTGGACTTCTTCGGCCGGCTGGCCAGCCTCAAGGAGGCCGCCCTGGCGCAGTACCTGGCCACCGAGGAGGCGCGCAAGGCCGCGCAGATCAGCCTGGTGGCCGCCGTCTGCAATGCCTGGCTGAGCCTGCAGGCCAACGACGAATTGCTGGCGCTGGCCCGGCAGACCCTGGCCACGCGCGAGGACACGCTGCGCCTGACGCGGCTGCGCCTGGAGCACGGCACGGCCTCGGCCCTGGACCTGCGCCAGGCCGAGTCGGTCACCGAGGCGACGCGCGCGGCCCTGGCCCAGCAGCAGCGCCTGCGCGCGCTGGACCTCAACGCGCTCGCGCTGCTGGTCGGCCAGCCCCTGCCGGCGCAGCCGCTGCCCGCGTCGGGCGCAGGCACGCAAACCGCGCTGCGCGACGTGCCGGCCGGCCTGCCCTCCGAGCTGCTGACGCGCCGGCCCGACATCCGCCAGGCCGAGCAGCAATTGATCGCCGCCAACGCCAACATCGGCGCGGCGCGCGCGGCCTTCTTCCCGCGCATCACGCTGACCGCGGGCCTGGGCACGGCCAGCAGCCAGCTGTCGGGGCTGTTCGCCGGCGGCTCCTGGGGCCTCACGCTGGCGCCTCAGGCCTTGCTGCCCATCTTCGACGCGGGCCGCAACCAGGCCGGCCTGGACTCGGCGCAGGCCGGGCGCGAGATTGCCGTGGCGCAGTACGAGAAGGCCGTGCAGACCGCTTTCCGCGAGGTGGCGGATGCGCTGGCCGGCCGCGCCACGCTGGGCGAGCAGCTGGCCGCCCAGCAGGCCCAGGCCCAGGCCGAGGCCGAGCGCCTCAGGCTGGCCGAGCTGCGCTGGCGCAACGGGGTGGCGAGCTCGCTGGAACTGCTGGACGCCCAGCGCTCGCTGTTTGCGGCGCGGCAGGCGCTGGCGCAGACCCGGCTGGCGCAGCGGCAAAGCCAGGTGGCGCTGTACAAGGCGCTGGGCGGCGGCTGGAGCGAGGCGGCGGCGCAGCCCTGACGGGCCGGCGCCGGGCCCGCCCTATAATCAAAGGTTGAGTCCGGTAGGCCGGACCCTCCGCATTCCCGACTTTTTGAGGACGCCATGAGCGACAACCGCCAAGAATCAGCGCACGCCGAAGCCCATACCGGCCCGATCAAGAACCCCAGGCAGCTGCTGGTGGCGAGCTTCTTTGCCTTCGTGCTGCCGATCTTCATCATCATCGGCCTGGTCTACTACGTGACCTCGGCCAACAAGCCGGCCGCCGGTGCGGCCGACCCCGAGCGAGCCATCGCCGAGCGCATCCAGAAGGTCGGCATGGTCGAGATCCGCGACGCCAACCGTCCGCTCAAGGCCGGCGAAGAGGTCTACAAGGCCCAGTGCGCCGCCTGCCACGCCACGGGCGCGGCCGGCGCACCCAAGGTCGGCGACGCCGGCGCCTGGGGCGCGCGCATCAAGACCGGTTTCGAGGCCCTGGTGAACTCGGCCCTCAAGGGCAAGGGCGCCATGGGTGCCCAGGGCGGCGGCGACTTCAGCGACGTGGAGATCGGCCGTGCCGTGGCCTTCATGGCCAACGCCGGCGGCGCCAAGTTCGAGGAACCCAAGGCCCCGGCCGCCGCGGGCGCCGAGACCGCCGCAGCCAAGTAAGCGTCAGCCGCTCAAGGAAAAGCCACCGCGAGGTGGCTTTTTTCATGCGCGCACCAGCCGGCGGCGCAGTTCAGGAGGTGGCGACGGCCTCTGCGCGCCGCGCCTGCGGGCTGCAGACATAGCCGAAGCGCTCGGGCAGGCTGGCGGCGGGCATCTCCTGCGGCACCCACAGCCCCTGCTCCACCGCCTCGGCGGCCAGGCCCACGTCCTGCGTGTGGACCAGGCCGAAGCCCAGATCGGTCTCCAGGTAGACGCGGCCTTGTTCGTCGAGCACGCAGCGCTGCACCCGGGCCGCGGCGCCACTGTGCGCGCGCACGCTGCCGTCCGCCGCCAGGCGCCAGACCCAGGGCGTGAGCTCGAGCTCAACATAGACGCGCTGCGGCCCGTTCTGGAAGAACCATTGGCCGGCCTCGTCGGCCGCGTAGTTGCGGTGGATGAACTCGATCAGCTTGTCGTGCCTGAGCAAGGCGCCGCGCGCGCCGGGCCGGCCGCTGGCGAAGCCGCCCAGCGACTGGGCGCCGACGTCGCGCAGGTACCAGTTGCCGCGCGCGTCCAGGCCCAGCCAACCGTGGCAATGGGGCACGTTGGGCCACTTGGCCAGGGCCTGCTTGACGATCTCGTCCATGGCGGGATTATGGACGGGCGACGTCCCAGCGCAAACCAGCCCTCGGCGGCGGCAGCTCGGAAGGGCCTGCCTCGAAACTGGCGCGCCCGCCCAGTGCCGCCAGCAGCCAGGCCCCCACCGCATCGGGCAGGCTGCGCACATGGCCCGGCAGCGGGCCGCCCGTGAAGCCCACATGGCCGCCATGCGCGGGCTGCCACAGCCTGACCTGCGGCCCGACCTCGGCCGCCGTGGGCAGGCTCCAGGCCGGCACGAAGGGGTCGTTGCGCGCGTTGAGCGCCAGGGCCGGGACGCGGATGCGCGCCAGGTGGGGCTTGGCCGAGGCGCGCGTCCAGTAGTCCTCGGCATTGCGAAAGCCATGCACCGGCGCGGTGAAGGCGTCGTCGAAGGCATGCAGGTCGCGGGCCGCGCGCAGCCGGTTGCGGTCGAACAGGCCGGGGTGCTGGTCCCACTTGGCCAGGGCCTTGGGCTTCATGCTGTGCAGGAACATGCGCGTGTAGACCTGGCGGTTGAAGCCGCGCCCGATCGCGTGGCCGCCGGCCACCAGGTCCAGCGGCGAGCACACGGCGGCCACGGCCTCGACCACCTGGGCCGCCGCCTCGCCCATCTCGCCGGCCCAGCGCAGCAAGGCATTGCCGCCCAGCGAGATGCCGACCGCGACCAGCGGCCCGCCGCCGCGCTGCGCCTGCAGCGCCTGGAAGCGGCGCAGGACCCAGTCGATCTCCTCGAAGTCACCCGAGTGGTAGGCGCGCGGCGCCTGGTTGAGCTCGCCGCTGCAGCCGCGGAAATGCGGCACCGCATAGGCGAAGCCATGCTCGCGCGCCCAGTCGGCAAAGGCCTCGGCGTAATGGCTGCGCGACGAGCCTTCCAAGCCGTGGAACAGGATGAGCAGAGGAGGCGCGCCCGCGCTGGCCGGGCCGTCAGCCAGGAAGTCCACGTCGACAAAATCCCCGTCCGGCGCGGTCCAGCGTTCGCGCCGGTAGACCGGGCGCGGGCCGTGGACGCGGCGCGAGCACAGCGCCGGCCAGATGGTCTGCAGGTGACCGCCGGGCAGCCAGCGCGGCGCGGTGTAGTGCAGGGCGGAGTTCATGGGGGGTCTCGCGCGGCGGGCCTTCAGTGCAGCACCTGCGGCGCGGCGCCCAGCTCGGCCACGTCGCTGGCGGTCCCTGGGCTGGCATGGTGGGCCACCAGGCGCCAGCCCTGCGGGGTCTTGTGGTAGACATTGGTGGCGACCACCCAGGCGTGACGCGGCCCCTCGGTGGTGAGCAGCTCCACGCGCTCGAGCACGCTGTGCACGGCGCTGGCCAGGGCGACGACGCGGCGCACCCGCTCGGCGCGCACCTGGATGCGGCCATTGGCGAACAGGGTCTCGAAGGCAGCGCGGATCGCCGCGCCCCCGACCAGACAGGGGCCGCCGGGATGCACGCAGACGATTTCGTCCTCGTCGGCCCAGCAGCCCATCAGCTGGGCGATGTCGGCGTTCTGCAGCGCTTCGTAGAAGGCCGCCTCGATCTCGTCGGCCGTGCCTCCCAGGGTGGCGGCCTGAAGCTTGGCTTTGGGCATTTTTGGAGATGCGGTCCCTCACCGCCGTAGTCAAAATTCCAACTTCATTTTGCCGCGGATCATGCGGCGCGTGGAACGCTTTTAAGCATCGGCATCGCTCGCCCTATAGTAAGGGCCCACAAGGAGGTTTCATGAAACGCTGGCTTCTCATCATCGCGACCGCCCTGGCGCTCAGCGGCTGCGGCTACAACGACTTCCAGCGCCTGGACGAGCAGACCAAGGCCGCCTGGAGCGAGGTGCTGAACCAGTACCAGCGGCGCGCCGACCTGGTGCCCAACATCGTCGCCACCGTCAAGGGCGAGGCCGCGTTCGAGCAGGAGACGCTGACCCGGGTGATCGAGGCGCGCGCCAAGGCCACGGCCATCCAGGTCACGCCCGAGACGCTGAACAACCCCGAGGCGTTCAAGAAATTCCAGGCCGCGCAGGGCGAGCTCGGCAGCGCCCTGAGCCGGCTCATGGTGGTCGCCGAGCGGTACCCCACCCTGAAGGCCAACCAGGGCTTCAGCGACCTGCGCGTGCAGCTCGAGGGCACGGAGAACCGCATCACCGTGGCGCGCAACCGCTACATCCAGGCGGTGCAGCAGTACAACGTGCTGGCGCGCAGCTTCCCGAGCAACCTGACGGCCATGGTCTTTGGCTACAAGGCCAAGGAGAGCTTCGGCGTTCCCAACGAAGCCGAGATCAGCAAGCCGCCGACCGTGGACTTCGGCAAGAAGTAGGGCCTGTTCACACTGTTTTTGCCAGATGCGTTGCGGATCAAAAAGGTCATGCGCAAGGCGCGAAACGCAGCCGGGGTGGCGTTGCGGAGCGTCCGTGCGCGCAGCTGTACAGCGCAGCAACGCCAATGCCGCCCTTCGCCTGGTTCGCTGCGCAGACCGACGGCTGCGGGCGGCCCCCGGCAAGGCTTCGCAACGCGGCGCATGGCCTTTTTGGCCGCAACCCGAAGGGAACGTGGTTAAAACAGTGTGAGCAGGCCCTAATGCGCCCTGCCCTGCTGCGCTGGGTCCAGGCGGCGCTGCTCCTGCTGGCCCTGCTCGGCGCCGCCGGCCGGCCTTGGGCCCAGGACCTGCTGCCGGTGCCGGCGCTGACGGCGCGCGTGCTCGACACCACCGGCACGCTGGACGCCGCGCAGAAGCAGGCCCTGGAGCAGCGCCTGGCCGCGCTCGAGCAGGCCAAGGGCTCGCAGCTGGTGATCCTGATGGTGCCGACCACGGCGCCCGAGGACATCGCGAGCTACGCCAACCGCGTGGGCAACACTTGGAAGATAGGCCGCAGGGAGGTGGGCGACGGGGTGCTGCTGATCGTCGCGCGGAACGACCGCAAGCTGCGCATCGAGGTGGCCAAGACGCTGGAGGGCGCGATCCCCGACCTGGCGGCCAAGCAGATCATCGAGCGCGCGATCACGCCGCGCTTGCGCCAGGGCGACTACGCGGGCGGCCTGAACGCGGGCGTGGACCAGCTGGCCGCGCGCATCCAGGGCGAACCGCTGCCGCCCATGGAGGCGCCCGCGCCGCGCGGCAGCACGGCGGGCTTCGAGCTCACGGACCTGGCCATCTTCCTGTTCGTCGCCGTGCCGGTGATGGCGGGCGTGGCGCGCCGCCTGCTCGGCCGCAAGCTCGGCGCGCTGCTGACCGGCGGCGGCGTGGGCCTGCTGGCCTGGGGGATCACGGCCAGCCTGCTGATCGCGGGGGCCGCGGCCCTGCTGGCCCTGCTGTTGTCACTGCTGTCAGCCGTGCTGCCCGCCCCGCGCCGCCACGGCTGGGGCGGGCACCCGGGCGGCTGGGGCGCGGGCCATGGTGGCTGGGGCGGCGGTGGTGGCGGCGGCGGATTCAGCTCGGGCGGCGGTGGCGACTTCGGCGGCGGCGGGGCCAGCGGCGACTGGTGAACAAGATGAAGAACATGTTCCAACCCCTGTGGCGCCTGCTGCGCCACGCCTGGCTCGACGAGGACGATACGCGGCGCGCCATCCCGCCCGAGCTGCTGGATCGGCTGATGCGGCGCGTGGCGGCCAGCGAGCGGCGCCATGGCGGCGAGATCCGCATCTGCGTCGAGGCCAGCCTGCCGCTGGCCGCGCTGTGGCGCCAGGGGCGCGATCCGCAGGCGCTGCGCGCGCTGGTCCGCGCGCGCGCCCTGGACCTGTTTGCCCAGCTGCGCGTCTGGGACACCGAGCACAACAACGGCGTGCTGATTTACCTGCTGCTAGGCGAGCACGCGATCGAGATCGTGGCCGACCGCGGCCTGAACCCGCATGTGAGCACCCAGCACTGGCAGGCCATGGTGGGCCAGATGGGCGAGGCCTTCCGCGCCGGGCGCTTCGAGGACGGCCTGACCCAGGCGCTGGAAGAGGTGTCGGCCGTGCTGGTGCGGCATTTCCCCGATGACGCGGCGGCGCCGTCCGGCGACCGCAACGAGCTGCCCGACGAACCGGTGCTGCGCTGAATGCCTGTGCGGGCATGCCGGCGACCCGGCCGGTCCGGACGTAAAAAAGCCCCGGCCGGACGGCAGGGGCTTTGTGTAGAGACCGGAGCCTCGCGATCAGCGCTTCTGGCGGTACTTGCGCAGCGCGGCGATCTGGGCCGCCAGCACGGCCAGCTCGGACTGGGCACGCGCCAGGTCGATCTCGCTGTTGGCGTTCTTGAGCGCCTCTTGCGCGGCCAGACGGGCGGCATTGGCCTTCTCGTCGTCCAGGTCCTTGCCGCGGATGGCGGTGTCGGACAGCACGGTGACGCAGTCGGGCTGGATCTCCAGGATGCCGCTGGCCACGAAGACGAACTCCTCGCCGCCGTCGGCCTTCTCGATGCGCACCGAGCCCGGCTTGATGCGCGTGATCAGCGGGGTGTGCTGCGGGTAGACACCGAGCTCGCCCGCCTCGCCCGGCAGGGCCACGAACCGGGCCTCGCCCGAGAAGATGGACTCTTCGGCGCTGACCACATCGACGTGGATGGTGTTCATAGTTGCTCCTTAAAAGGTGAGTGAAAAGCCAGGCGGGTGCGCCGCTGACGACGCGCCCTGTGCCGGCCTTACGCCACCTTCTTGGCCTTTTCGAAGGCTTCGTCGATCGTGCCGACCATGTAGAAGGCCTGCTCGGGCAGGTGGTCGCACTCGCCGTTGACGATCATCTTGAAGCCACGGATGGTCTCGGACAGCGGCACGTACTTGCCGGGCGAGCCGGTGAACACCTCGGCCACGTGGAAGGGCTGGGACAGGAAGCGCTGGATCTTGCGCGCGCGGGCCACGGCCAGCTTGTCTTCCGGAGCCAGTTCGTCCATGCCCAGAATCGCGATGATGTCGCGCAGCTCCTTGTAGCGCTGCAGCGTGCCCTGCACGGCACGGGCCACGCCGTAGTGCTCCTCGCCGACGACCAGCGGGTCGAGCTGGCGGCTGGTGGAGTCCAGCGGGTCCACGGCGGGGTAGATGCCCAGGGCCGCGATGTCGCGCGACAGCACCACGGTGGAGTCCAGGTGGGCGAAGGTCGTCGCGGGGGACGGGTCGGTCAGGTCGTCGGCCGGCACGTACACGGCCTGGATCGAGGTGATCGAGCCGACCTTGGTCGAGGTGATGCGCTCCTGCAGGCGGCCCATTTCCTCGGCCAGCGTCGGCTGGTAGCCCACGGCGGAGGGCATGCGGCCCAGCAGGGCCGACACTTCGGTACCTGCCAGGGTGTAGCGGTAGATGTTGTCCACGAAGAACAGCACGTCGCGGCCTTCGTCGCGGAAGGACTCGGCGATGGTCAGGCCGGTCAGGGCCACGCGCAGACGGTTGCCCGGGGGCTCGTTCATCTGGCCGTAGACCATGGCCACCTTCGATTCGGCCAGGTTCTCCAGGTTCACCACGCCGGAGTCGGCCATCTCGTGGTAGAAGTCGTTGCCTTCGCGGGTGCGCTCACCCACGCCGGCGAACACGGACAGGCCCGAGTGCGCCTTGGCGATGTTGTTGATGAGCTCCATCATGTTCACGGTCTTGCCCACGCCGGCGCCGCCGAACAGGCCCACCTTGCCGCCCTTGGCGAACGGGCAGACCAGGTCGATCACCTTGATGCCGGTTTCCAGCAGCTCCTGCGAAGGGGACAGCTCGTCGTAGGCCGGGGCCTTGCGGTGGATCGAGGCCGTCAGGGCCTGGTCCACGGGGCCGCGTTCGTCGATCGGGTTGCCCAGCACGTCCATGATGCGGCCCAGCGTGGCCTTGCCCACCGGCACCGTGATCGGGGCGGCGGTGTTGTACACCATGGTGCCGCGGCGCAGGCCGTCGGAGGAACCCAGCGCGATGGTACGCACGATGCCGTCACCCAGCTGCTGCTGCACTTCCAGCGTCAGCGGCGAGCCTTCCATCTTCAGCGCGTCGTAGACCTTGGGCATCCGGTCGCGCGGGAACTCGACGTCCACCACGGCGCCGATGCATTGAACAATCTTGCCTTGAATTTGAGCCATGTTTTGCTCCAATGATTTGAATCTTGTGAAGGCCGGGGTCACACCGCGGCGGCGCCGGCGACGATCTCGGAGAGTTCCTTCGTGATCGCGGCCTGCCGCGTCTTGTTGTAGACCAGCTTGAGTTCGGCAATCACGTTGCCGGCGTTGTCGGTCGCGGCCTTCATGGCCACCATGCGGGCCGATTGCTCGGACGCCATGTTCTCCGCCACGGCCTGGTACACCAGGGCCTCGGCGTAACGCACCAGCAGGTCGTCAATTACAGACTGTGCGTCAGGTTCGTAGATGTAGTCCCAGGCATGCTGTTTGCCGCTTGCAGCCGCCTCAGCCTGGATCTTATTGGCCGACAGCGGCAACAGCTGCTCGACCACGGCTTCCTGCTTCATGGTGTTGATGAACTTGGTGTAGCAGAGATACACCGCGTTGATCTCGCCCTTGACGTAGGCGTCCAGCAGCACCTTGACCGGCCCGATCAGCTTCTCCAGGTGCGGCGTGTCGCCCAGCTGGGTGACATGCGCCACCACCTTGGCGCCGATGCGGTTCAGGAAGCCCAGGCCCTTGTTGCCTATGGCCACGGCCTGCGAGGACACGCCCTCGGCCTGCAGGTCGCGCAGCTTGTTGGTCACCGAGCGCAGCACGTTGGTGTTCATGCCGCCGCACAGGCCCTTGTCGGTCGTGACGACGATGAAGCCCGCGGTCTTGGACTCGTTGACCAGCATGAACGGGTGCACGTAGTCCGGATGGGCCTGGCCGAGGTTGGCGGCGATGTTGCGGATCTTGTCGCTGTAGGGACGAGCGGCACGCATCCTGTCCTGCGCCTTGCGCATCTTGGAGGCGGCCACCATCTCCATGGCCTTGGTGATCTTCTTGGTGTTCTCCACCGATTTGATCTTGCCGCGTATTTCCTTGCCTGCTGCCATGAATGGCTCCTTAGCTGTTCAGGGTCGGAATCAGGCGAACGACTTCTTGAACGCGCCGATGGCGGCGGTCAGTTCGGCTTCGGCATCCTTGTCCATGGCCCTATCGGCTTCCAGCTTGGCCAGCAGGGCGGCGTGCTTGTCCTTGAGCCAGGCGTGCAGGCCCGATTCGAAGGCCAGCACCTTCTTGACGTCCACTTCGTCCAGGAAGCCCTTGTTCACCGCGAACAGCGAGGCGGCCATCAGGCTGATGGACAGCGGGCTGTACTGGGGCTGCTTGAGCAGCTCGGTCACGCGGGCGCCGCGGTCCAGCTGCTTGCGGGTGGCTTCGTCCAGGTCGGAGGCGAACTGCGCGAAGGCCGCCAGTTCGCGGTACTGGGCCAGGTCGGTACGGATGCCGCCGGACAGGCTCTTGATCAGCTTGGTCTGGGCCGCGCCACCGACGCGGGACACCGAGATACCCGCGTTGATGGCGGGGCGGATGCCGGCGTTGAACAGGCTGGTCTCCAGGAAGATCTGGCCGTCGGTGATCGAGATCACGTTGGTCGGAACGAAGGCGGACACGTCGCCGGCCTGGGTCTCGATGATGGGCAGCGCGGTCAGCGAGCCGGTCTTGCCCTTGACTTCACCCTTGGTGAAGGCCTCGACATAGTCGGCGTTCACGCGCGCGGCGCGCTCGAGCAGACGGCTGTGCAGGTAGAACACGTCGCCGGGGTAGGCTTCACGGCCCGGGGGACGGCGCAGCAGCAGCGAGACCTGGCGGTAGGCCACGGCCTGCTTGGACAGGTCGTCGTAGACGATCAGGGCGTCCTGGCCACGGTCGCGGAAGTACTCGCCCATGGTGCAGCCGGAGTAGGCCGACACGTACTGCATGGCGGCGGACTCGGAGGCCGAGGCAGCGACCACGATGGTGTACTCCATCGCACCGGCCTGCTCCAGCGAGCGCACGACGTTCTTGATGGACGAGGCCTTCTGACCAATGGCCACGTACACGCAGGTCATGTTCTGACCCTTCTGGTTGATGATCGCGTCGATCGCCACCGCCGTCTTGCCGGTCTGGCGGTCGCCGATGATCAGCTCGCGCTGGCCACGGCCGACGGGCACCATGGAGTCGATCGACTTCAGGCCGGTCTGCACCGGCTGGTCCACCGACTTGCGCGCGATCACGCCCGGAGCGACCTTCTCGATCACGTCGGTCAGCTTGGCGTTGATCGGGCCCTTGCCGTCGATCGGCTGGCCCAGCGCGTTGACCACGCGGCCGATCAGCTCGGGGCCGACCGGCACTTCCAGAATGCGGCCCGTGCACTTGACGGTGTCGCCTTCGGAGATATGTTCGTATTCGCCCAGAATCACCGCGCCCACCGAGTCGCGCTCGAGGTTCAGCGCCAGGCCGAAGCTCGGCTGGCCGTCCTTGGAGGCGGGGAACTCCAGCATTTCGCCCTGCATCACGTCGGACAGGCCGTGGACGCGGACGATGCCGTCGGTCACGGACACCACGGTGCCCTGGTTGCGGATGTCGGCGCTGGCGGCAAGCCCTTCAATGCGGCTCTTGATCAGTTCAGAAATTTCTGCGGGATTGAGTTGCATGACTCTTTCCTTCTTTCTTTAAATAGGTCCGGTCTCAGGCCGCGTCAGGCGGTGAGGGCCGCTTTCATTTGTTCAAGTCGGGCCTTGACCGAGGTGTCGAGCACCTCGTCGCCCACCACCACGCGGATGCCGCCGATCAGCGACGCATCGAGTTCGACCTTGACGTTGAGCTTGCGGCCGAAACGCTTCTCCAGCGTGGCCGACACGTCGGCCAGCGCCGCCCCGTCGATCGGGAAAGCGCTGTACACGGTGGCGTCGGCCGAACCGCCGGCGGCGTTCTTGAGGGCGCGGAACTGGCTGGCGATCTCGGGCAGCGCGGCCAGGCGGCGGTTCTCGATCACCAGGCGCAGGAAGTTCTTCGCTGCTTCCGGCAGCGCGCCGCGCACCACCCCGGCGATCACATCGAACACCTGCGCGTCGGCCACCTTGGGGCTGTCGGCAAGCTGGAGCAGCTGCGGGTCGGCCGCGACGGCCGCCAGCTCGTCGAGCCAGGCGGCCGCGCCGGCGAGGTCGGACGCCTGCGACTTGAACAGCGCTTCGGCGTAAGGGCGGGCAATGGTTGCAAGTTCAGCCATGGTCTTCTCTGCCTTGAGCGCTTACAGCTCGGTCTGGAGGCGGCTCAGCAGATCAGCGTGGACACCGGCGTTGACTTCCTTGCGGAGAATCTGCTCGGCACCCTTGACCGCCAGGGCCGCGACCTGCTCGCGCAGGGCCTCGCGGGCCTTGACGGCCTGCTGCTCGGCCTCGGCCTTGGCAGCAGCGATGATCTTGTTGCCTTCCTCGGCCGCGCGGGCCTTGGCTTCTTCGATGATGTTCTGCGCCCGGCGCTCGGCATCCGCCAGGCGCGTAGCGGTCTCGTTGCGCGACGTGGCCAGCTCGGCCTCGACACGCTTGTTGGCTGCGGCGAGCTCGGACTTGGCCTTGTCGGCGGCGGCGAGGCCGTCGGCGATCTTCTGGGCCCGCTCGTCGAGCGCCTTCGTGATCGGGGGCCACACGAACTTCATCGTGAACCACACCAGGATCGCAAAAACGACCGCCTGCAGGAACAGGGTTGCGTTAATGTTCACGGCTTAGTCCTTTCGGTCGTGAAAGGGGTCCGTCGATTACTTCAGAACGAAGGGGTTGGCGAAGGCAAACAGCAGAGCAATGGCCACGCCGATCAGGAAGGCGGCGTCGATCAGACCGGCCAGAATGAACATCTTGGTCTGCAGCTCGTTCATCAGCTCGGGCTGACGGGCCGAGGACTCGAGGAACTTGCCGCCCATCAGCGCGATGCCGATGGAAGCGCCGATGGCGCCCAGACCAACGATCAGACCACAAGCCAGTGCGACGAGGCCAAGAATGTTTTCCATGAGATGCTCCTAAAGGTTAGTGGAAAAGTGAAGGGAAAAAGAAAAGGGAAAGGTATGCGTGCTTCAGTGCGCTTCGTGCGACTGACCGGTGTAGATCAGCGTCAGCATCATGAAGATGAAGGCCTGCAGGGTGATCACCAGGATGTGGAACAGCGTCCACACCGTGCCGGCGACGACGTGACCGATGGCCAGGCCGATGCCGGTGGCCGAGAGCGCCCAGCCGCCGCCCATCAGTGCGATCAGCATGAACACCAGTTCACCGGCAAACATGTTGCCGAACAACCGCATGCCGTGCGACACGGTCTTGGCGACATACTCGATCATCTGCATCAGGAAGTTGACCGGATACAGGGCCCAGTGATCGCCGAAGGGCGCGGCGATCAGCTCGTGGGCCCAGCCGCCCAGGCCCTTGATCTTGATGTTGTAGACCACGCAGACCAGCAGCACCGAGCACGACAGGCCCAGGGTGGTGGACAGGTCGGCCGTCGGCACGACGCGTATGTAGTCCTTGAAGCCCAGGGCCGGGCCCGTGTTGTGCCAGATGGCGGGGATCAGGTCCACGGGCAGCATGTCCATGGCGTTCATCAGGAAGATCCAGACGAACACGGTGAGTGCCAGCGGCGAGATCACTTTGCGGCTCTTGGCGTTGTGGATCACGCCCTTGGCCTGGTTCTCCACATATTCGGACAGCAGCTCGACCGCCGCCTGGAAGCGGCCCGGCACGCCCGAGGTGGCCTGGCGCGCCGCGCGCCACAGCAGGAAGCAACCCAGCGCGCCCAACACCACCGAGAAAAACACGGAGTCGAAGTTGAACAGGCTGAAGTCGACGATGCTGTTCTGCTCGACGCTCTCGAAGGAAAAGTTTTTCTGCAGGTGATGCAGGTGGTGCTGGATGTATTCCCCAGCCGTCGGGGCGTGCGCCCCCGTGTTTTCAGCAGCAGACATAGATCACCAGTTCGTCAATTCAAATTCTTCTTGCGCACCGGATGCAGCCACAGTGCCACCCAGTACACCTTCATCGTCGCCACGAAGCCAGCCAACAAGGCGAGCCAGCTCAACTGCGAAACCAGCCTTGGCGCGGCGAACAGCATCGCCACCGTCAAGGCAATCTTGACCATTTCCCACACAAAAAAACCGACCAGCGCGGCACCCGCGTTGGCAACGGCCTTCTGGCGCGACAGTGCGCGAGCAAACAGCGCAGAGGGAAGCAGCACCGCCAGAACACCGTAAGCAGCCGACCAGCCCATCCGGGCCTGACCGGTGAACGCCCAGGCCAGCAGCGCCACAAGCACACCCACCCCCGCCTGAATCCGCCAGACCCGCCACGGGGACTGCGGCGGGTTCTTCTCGCGCCACTGCTGCGCCTCCTCGGCACTCAGCGGCTTGAAATCGGGCTCAGGCGCCTCATCTGTCATTCCTGCGCAAGCCGGAGCGTCGGGCCGGGGTGTGATTGTGGTCATCGCGAATTACACCCAGGTTACGTCCTGCAACTTCCGCAAAGCCTTTCATTATACGTAGAAACCCGCAACGCCCGACCATGCCCTGTCGCAGGCCTCGGATAAGCCCCTGCGGCCCGGCGTTTTGCGCTACGCGTCACAATCGGGGCCTGCCCAGGGTCTGACATGTACGAATTTGTAAAGCTCCTCCATCTGGCCGCAGGCATCGTCTGGCTCGGCGGCATGGCCTTCGTGCTGTGCGCGCTGCGCCCGGTCGCCATCGCGCAGCTGCAGCCGCCGCAGCGCCTGCCCCTGCTGTCGGCCGTTCTCGCGCGCTTCTTCGCCCTGGTGTGGCTCAGCATCGCCGTGCTGCTGCTGAGCGGCGCCTTCATGCTGGCCGGCGTCGACATGAAGGTCGCGCCGCGCGGCTGGCACGCGATGCTGGGCATCGGCCTGCTGATGTTCGGCATCTTCGGCCACATCTATTTCGCGCCGTTCCGGCGTCTCAAGGCCGCGGTGGCCGCCGCCAACTGGCCCGAGGCGGGCCGCCGCGTAGCCCAGATCCATCCGCTGGTCGTGCTCAACTTCGCGCTGGGCTGGCTGGCCGTGGCCGCCGTCCTGCTGTGGCGCTGACGCAGCACCCCTTTCACCCTCACGCCCCGGACTTCAAGCCATGAGCGCTTCCGCCCAACCTCCCGCACCGCCGCCCGGCACCGATCCGCGCAAGGACTCGCTGATCGAATATCCCAGCGCCTTCCCGATCAAGGTCATGGGCGCCAAGGCCGAGGGCTTCGTGGCCGCGATCGCCCATGTGGCCCGGCAGTTCGACCCGGGTTTCGACGAGACCACAATCGAGCTGCGCGACAGCAAGGGCGGCAACTACCTCGGCATCACCATCACCATCACCGCGACCAGCCGCGAGCAGCTCGACGACCTGTACCGTGCGCTGTCCAGCCACCCGATGGTCAAGGTCGTGCTCTGAGCCGGGATGGGCATCGCCATGCGCGCGCTCGGGCAGGTGGCCTACCTTCCCACCTACGAGGCCATGCAGGCCTTCACGGCGGCGCGCAAGCCCGACACCGCCGACGAGCTCTGGCTCTGCGAGCATCCGCCCACCTACACCCAGGGCCTGGCCGGGCAGAGCGACCATGTGCTGAACCCCGGAGAGATCCCGGTGGTGTCCACCAACCGCGGCGGCCAGGTCACCTACCACGGCCCGGGCCAGGTGGTGGCCTACCCGCTGATCGACCTGCAGCGCGCCGGCTACTACGTGAAGGAGTACGTCTACCGCATCGAGGAGGCCGTGCTGCGCACCCTGGCCCAGCTCGGCGTGACCGGCCACCGGGTGGCCGGCGCCCCCGGCATCTACGTGCGGCTGGATGACCCGTTCTCGCATGCGGCGCTCACCGGTCCCGCCCATCCCGGCGACCCGTTCCGCGGCCTGGGCAAGATCAGCGCGCTGGGCATCAAGGTCAGCCGCCACTGCAGCTACCACGGCGTGGCGCTGAACGTGGCCATGGACCTGGAACCCTTTTCCCGCATCAACCCATGTGGTTATGCGGGCTTGAAAACCGTGGACCTTCGTACAATCGGCGTATCCGTCACCTGGGACGAGGCCGCCCAGCTGCTGGGCGCCAAGCTCGAGGCCGCCCTCGCGCCTTAGGGCCTGTTCACATCCCACCCAAGCCCCAACATGAGCCAATCCGAAAGCCAGCGCCCGGTCGTCCGGGAAGTCCAGTCCCTCGAAACCTACGACCCTTCGGCCAAGCAGAAGGCAGCGGCCAAGCTCTCGCGCATCCCGGTCAAGGTGGAGCCCGGCGAGGTGCTCAAGAAGCCCGAGTGGATCCGCGTCAAGGCCGGCTCGCCGACCACGCGCTTCTACGAGATCAAGGACATCCTGCGCAAGAACAAGCTGGTGACGGTGTGCGAGGAGGCTTCCTGCCCCAACATCGGCGAATGCTTCGGCAAGGGCACGGCCACCTTCATGATCATGGGCGACAAGTGCACGCGCCGCTGCCCGTTCTGCGATGTGGGCCACGGCCGGCCCGACCCGCTGGACGTGAACGAGCCGCAGAACCTGGCCAACACCATCGCCGCGCTCAAGCTCAAGTACGTGGTGATCACCAGCGTGGACCGGGACGACTTGCGCGATGGCGGCGCCGGCCATTTCGTGGAGTGCATACGCAAGACGCGCGAACTCTCGCCCGAGACCCAGATCGAGGTGCTGGTGCCCGACTTCCGCGGCCGCGACGACCGTGCGCTGGAGATCCTGAAGGCCGCGCCGCCCGACGTGATGAACCACAACCTGGAGACCGTGCCGCGCCTGTACAAGGAGGCGCGCCCGGGCTCGGACTACCAGTTCAGCCTGAACCTGCTGAAGAAGTTCAAGGCCCTGTTCCCGCAGGTGCCGACCAAGAGCGGACTGATGGTCGGCCTGGGCGAGACCGACGAGGAGATCCTGGAAGTGATGCGCGACATGCGCGCGCACGACATCGAGATGCTGACCATAGGCCAGTACCTCGCGCCCTCGACCAGCCACCTGCCGGTGCGCCGCTACGTGCACCCCGACACCTTCAAGATGTTCGAGCAGAAGGCCTACGAGATGGGCTTCAGCCACGCCGCCGTCGGCGCCATGGTGCGCTCCAGCTACCACGCCGACCAGCAGGCGCACGCCGCCGGGGTCTGAGCCGCGACCGCGCAGCGCGCAGCCGCCCAACAAAAAACCGCGTCGACCGACGCGGTTTTTTTACGTGCAAGTCCGAAGTCTTCTTACTTGCGCGCCTCCACCACCTCGATGTCCACGCGGCGGTTCTTGGCCCGGCCTTCCGCCGTGGCGTTGCTGGCCACCGGCTGGCTCTCGCCGCGGCCTTCGGTGCGGATGCGCTTGGCATCCACGCCCTTGCCGACCAGGTAGGCCTTGACCGACTCGGCGCGCGCGAGCGACAGGCGCTGGTTGTAGGCGTCCGTGCCCACCGAGTCGGTGTGGCCGACGGCGATCACGACCTCGATGTTGACACCCTTGAGGCGGTCCACCAGGGCGTCGAGCTTGCCCGTGCCACCGGCCTTGATGGTGGCCTTGTCGAAGTCGAACAGCTGGTCGGCCGACAGGCTGATCTTGGCCGGCACCGCCGCCGCCGCGGGCTGCGCCGTGCGCACGCGCGGCGGAATCACGGTCTCGGCCCGGATCTTGTCCAGCGAGTCGGACACCGACTCCTCGAGCGGGCAGAGGTCCGACGGGTCCATGCCCTGGCGCGTCTGCCCCGCATCCTGGGCGCTGGGCATGTCCTCGCGCTTGACGTTCAGCGTGGGCACGAGCTGGCCCATGCCCGAGAGCGTGCGCGCCTGGGCCACGATCTGGTTGTAGCGGGCGTTGACGTAGGCGCGCGTGGCCTCGAAGTACTCGTTCTGGCTGTCCAGCAGGTCCAGCAGGGTGCGCTGGCCCAGCTCGAACTGCTGGCGATAGGCCTCGCGCGACTTCTCGGTCGACAGGCGGTGCTGGTCCAGGTAGCGCAGCTGCTCGTTCAGGGTCCTCACGTCGCTGTAGGCGATCGACAAGGCCTGGCGCACGTCGCGGCAGGCCTTCTCCTGCAGGTCGCGCGCCTGCTCGTGCAGATCCACCGCCTGGCGCTCGCGCGCCATGTCGGCACCGCCGCGGAACAGGTTGTAGTTCAGCACCAGCTCGACACCGTTGACGCGGGTGTTGCCGGGCACGCCGAGCGAGTTGTGGTCGCGCGTCATGTAGCCGCGCAGGTCCAGGCGCGGGAAATAGGCCGACTTGCGCGTGTCGATCGCGGTGCGGTTGGCCCGCACGTTCTCCACCGCCGCGTTCAGGGTGGGGCTGTTCGACAGGCCGTCGCGCATCAGCACGTCGACCGAGGGCGGGAGCGTGCCCACCTGGAACTTCTCCGGCAGCGCAGGCAGAGCGGCCGGCGGCTTCTCGCCCACGATGCGCAGGTAGCGTGCGCTGACGTCGTGCAGGTTGGTCAACTCGGTCAGCAGATTGGACTCGGCCAGGGCCAGGCGGCCGGTCGCCTGCTCGACGTCGACGCGGCGCCCCACGCCTGCGGTCGCGCGCTCCTCCACCTGGGAGGTGGTCTGCTTGTGCTCCACGTAGTTCTGCTTGGCGACCTCCACCAGCTCGCGGTAGCGCACCACGTCGGCATAGGCGCGCGTGGCCTCCAGCGCCGCGGTCTCGGAAGCCTCGGCCAGCTCGTAGTAGCGCGTCAGCTTGGCATAGCCCAGGCGCTTGACCTCATTGGGCGTGAACAGGCCGTCGAACAGCATCTGGTTCAGCGTCAGCTGCACGCCGTCGAAGTTGTAGGTGCCGTAGTTGGTCAGCGGCGTGATGCGGCTTTCGCGGCCCACCCCGGCGCGCAGGTCGAGCTGGGGGAAATAGCCGCCGCGCGCCACGTCGCGCTCGTTGCCGGCGGCCAGGAAACCGTGCCAGCGGGCCTGCACCTCGGGGTTGGTCACCACGGCCTTGCGTGCGGCCTGAGCCAGCGGCTCGGGAATGTTCTGCGCCTGCGCTGCCACGCCGAACAGGACGGCAGCCGCAACCATGGACAGTTTTTGTGTCTTCTTCATAGGTCCCTCAACCTGGTTGATTGTTTCGAATGGTCTTTATAGCTTCGATATGTTATTTTTGAAACCCCCACTTCTGGGTATGAGCCGCACAAGAACAACGGGCCGGTTTTGTCCTTCTCACGCCTTTGCCTTAGGCTTTCCCCCATGGGGAAGCCCGCATGACCGCTGCGAGCCACGGCAGCCGCCGCCTGGCGCGGCGGCGATCGGGCCCTGGCTGGCGGCCCGCGCTGCTCGCCTTGCTGCTGACGCTGGGCGCCTCGTTCGCGGCGCCCGACCTCGACAAGACCCAGGCCCTGGCGCTGCAGCGCTACGGCGCGCGCGCGGCCGACACCGTGCAGGCCTGGCGCAGGCTGATCGAGGAGTCGCGCGCCCTGCCCGACACGGAAAAGCTCGACAAGGTGAACGCTTTTTTTAACCGGCGCATGCTGTTCGAGGACGACATCGTTGTGTGGCAACAACAGGACTACTGGGCCTCGCCGCTCGAGTTCATGGGCCGCGGCACCGGTGACTGCGAGGACTATTCGATCGCCAAGTACCTCACGCTGCAGCTGCTGGGCATTGCCGACGAGCGCCTGCGCCTGATCTACGTGCGCGCCAAGACCGGCTCGACCACCAGCGTCGCCCACATGGTGCTGGGCTTCTTCCCCCAGCCCACCGATGAGCCGCTGATCCTCGACAACCTGATCAGCAGCGTGCGCCCTGCCTCGATGCGCGGCGACCTGATGCCGGTCTACAGCTTCAACGGCGCCGGCCTGTGGGTCGGCGGCGCCACCACCTCCCTGGCCGACCCGACCACCCGGCTGTCGCGATGGCGCGATGTGCTCGAGCGCATGCGCCAGGAAGGCCTTACCCCCTGAGATTCAACCAGCGAGTTGCACCATGTCCCTTATCAAACAGCTCTGGCTCGCCATCATCGTGGCCATGACCATCGCCTTCGGCGGCAGCATGGTGGTCAGCGTGCTGTCCGCGCGCCATTACCTGGAGCAGCAGCTGCAGGTGAAGAACATCGACAACGCCACGGCCCTGGCCTTGTCGCTGTCGCAATTGCCCAAGGACCCGGTCACGGTGGAACTGCAGGTCGCGGCCCAGTTCGACGCCGGCCACTACCGCTTCATCCGCATCGTCGCGCCGACCGGCCAGACGCTGGTGGAGCGCGTCTTCAGCGGCCAGCTGCAGGGCGCGCCGGCCTGGTTCGCCCGGCTGATCCCCATCCAGGCCAAGCCCGGGCAGGCGCAGGTGCAGGACGGCTGGAAGCAGTACGGCACGGTGATCCTGTCCAGCCACGAGCAGTACGCCTACAAGAGCCTGTGGGAGGGCACGCTGGAGCTGCTGCTGTGGTTCGTGGTCGGCGGCTTGCTGACCGGCGTCGCGGGCACGCTGGCCCTGCGCTACATCACCCGGCCGCTGGGCGACGTGGTCGAACAGGCCGAGGCCATCGCCGAGCGCCGCTTCCTGCGCATCGCCGAGCCCCGCACGCCCGAGCTGCGCAGCGTGGCGCACGCGATGAACAGCATGGTCGAGCGCCTCAAGGCCCTGTTCAGCGAGGAGGCCGCGCGGCTCGAAGCCCTGCGCCAGAAGGTCAACCTGGACGGCCTGACCGGGCTGGCCGGACGCGAACATTTCCTGTCGCAGCTGCGCGAGCTGCTGGTCGGCGAGACTTCCAGCGCCGAGGGCACGCTGATCGCGCTGCGCCTCACGGACCTGGACCAGCTGAACACCCGGCTGGGCCACCAGCGCACGGACGCGCTGCTGCTGCAGCTGGCCGAGCTGCTCAAGCAGGCGGCGCGCGAGCATGCCAGCCAGGCCGTCGGCCGGCTCAAGGGCGGCGAGTTCGCCCTGGTCTGGCCGGGCCAGACGGCGCCCGAGCAGGCCGCGGGCGAGCTGCACGCGCGCCTGCTGCGCGACTGGCTGCCGAACTGGGCCGCCGAGGCACCTGACCTGTTCCAGCTCGCCGCCGTGCCCTACCAGCGCGGCCAGAACCTCGGCGAGCTGCTGAGCCGCGTCGACGAGTCCCTGGCGCGCGCCGAGGCCCAGGGCCCCAACCGCTGGCACGCCAGCGCCGACTACAGCGGCCGCGCCGCCCGCCCCGCCGAACAGTGGCGCAGCCTGCTGAGCCAGGCCGTGAGCGGCGGCAAGCTGCGGCTGGCCCTGTACCCCGTGGTCGACCGCGGCGGCCAGGCTTCCATGCACCAGGAGGGCGTGATCCGCCTGCAGGTCGATGAAACCGGCACGCTGCTGACCGCCGGCGACTTCATGCCCATGGCCGCGCGCCTGAACCTCAGCGCGCCGATCGATCTGCAGGTCGTGCGCCTGGCCCTGGCCCAGCTGCGCAGCATGCCCGGCGACATCGCGGTCAACCTGTCGGCCGAGACCATTGCCGATTTCGGCTTCCGCCGCGAGCTGATGCAGCTGCTGCAGGCCCACCCCGAGCTGTGCAAGCGCCTGCTGTTCGAGGTCCCCGAGCACGGCGTGTTCAAGCAGTTCGACGCCTTCAGGGACCTGGTCCATGCCGTCAAGCCGCTGGGCTGCCGCGTCGGCATCGAGTACTTCGGCCAGCGCTTCGCCGAGGGCGACAAGCTCGCCGACCTGGGCCTGGACTACATCAAGGTCCACCCCAGCTACGTGCGCGACATCGCGCACAACCCTGGCAACCAGGAATTCCTCAAGGGCCTGTGCAGCATGGCGCGCAATTTCGGCATCACTGTCATCGCGCTCGGCGTCGAATCCGACAGCGACCTGCCGCTGCTGGCCGCACTCGGGTTTGACGGCGCGACAGGGCCGGCTATAAAGAAGTAAGCAAGCCGGGCGCATGACTTCGGTCGAGTGGCCCATGCAGATCGGAGTCTTTCGTGTACCGCATCGCGCGCGCGCCCGCCGCATGGGCCAGTTGCCTGGTCTGGGCAGCCTGCATCCACGGCGGCGGCGCGTTGGCACAGACCGCTGCGGCCGCACCCGCGCCGGCCGCCCTGCTGGAGGACGAACCGCCGGCACTGCGCGGCCTGATGCATAGAGCCAGCAAGCTGGAAGCCGGCACCGACACGCAGGACAAGGCCTGGCAGGCCGCCGCGCTCTACTGCGAAGCCTCGCGTCTGGGCAGCATAGAAGGCCAGTACCGCTTGGGCATGCTGTATGCCTTTGGCCGCGGCGTGCCTGAAAGCCGGCCGCTGGCCGCCGCCCTGTTCTCGCAGGCCGCGGCCCAGGGCCATGCCGAGGCCGGCAAGATGCTCGACAGCATCCAGCTGAGTTCAGCTGAACTGCCGGCTTGCGTGACCCTGGCGCAGCTGCCCGAGAAGGCTGCGCCGCCCGCCGTCAATGGCCTGTCCTTCGAGCTCGCATCGGACGGCCAGCCGGCTATCGACCGCTTCATCGAGTCCCTGCCCGCGCACAAGCGCTGGGTCGTCCCCCTGACCCGCACGCTGAGCGCCTGGTACGCGCTAGACCCGCGCCTGGTCTTGTCGGTGATCGCGGTCGAGTCGAATTTCGAGACCGGCGCCCAGTCGCCCAAGGCCGCCATGGGCCTGATGCAGCTGATCCCCGACACCGCCGAGCGCTTCAACGTGCGCAACGCCTACAACGCCACCCAGAACCTGCGCGGCGGCATGGCCTACCTGCGCTGGCTGCTGTCCTACTACCGCGGCAACATCGCCTACGCCCTGGCGGCCTACAACGCGGGCGAGGGGCGGGTGGACCACTACAAGGGCGTGCCGCCGTTTCCCGAGACGCGGGCTTATGTGCGGCGGGTGATCGGGCTTTACGGCCAGTTGCATCACGGCTTCGATGAGAGTCTCACTGAGGCCTCCTCCTGGCTGAATGTCCGGGGCCGGTAAGGCGCCTCTCGACGCACCTCACGCCCAAAAGAGAAGAGGCAGACCGCTTGAGCGATCTGCCTCGAAGGCACCGATCCGGCCTGCTGAAGCAGGCCACTCTGCACGCAGATCAGACGTCGGTCTTCAGATTGCCATCGGTCAGCAGCTTGGTAATGATGGCGGCATCAGAGGTTCCACCCGCATAGGTCTGCAGCGCAGTGTATTGCACGTTCTCCAGCGTGATGGTTTGCGTCACGGGGCTGTCGGCGCCACCGGTATGGACAGAAATCACGGTCTGGCCGCTGCCATTCTGGCCAAAGTCCAAATAGGCATCCAGGCTTGCCGAATTCGCATGCTCGCCCGTCAGCAGATCCTTCAGGTCCAGCGCGTCGCCGCCGGAGGCCACGGGCGCCAGGTTGAAGTCCTTGACGACATCGGCGGCGGGCGACGCCACGGTCCCCTCGTCGCTCAGGCTCCACTTGAAGACGTCAGCGCCCCCACCGCCTTCCAGCGTATCGTTGCCGGCGCCGCCAATGAGAACGTCTGCAGCCCCCGTGCCGACAAGCGTGTTCGCGCCCGACGTGCCGGCAATTGCCTCGACCGCCAAGCTACCGGACGAGTCGCCGTCGAGATGGACGCTGAAGCTTTGCGCGACAGCGTCGCCATCCCCGTCCACAATATTCAGCGTGAAGCTGTAGTCGAGGTCGGGCGGAAGCTCGGACGAGACTTTCGACACCGTGACACTGTTCAGCCTGAAGCCGTCGTTGCTGTCCTGGGAGTTGTCGCTCAGTATGTTGACACCGTAGAACGAGGTGTAGGTGACGCCGCCTACGGTGGTGCCAAAACCAGACAAGTCGGCGATCTGAACCGTACCGCCAGAGTTGACAGTGATGTTCGTGAAGTCCTCATAGATGGTCTTCGCGGCATCGTAGTAGACGCGGATGGTCAGGCCAACATCACCTAGAGCATCGGCGTCAAGAGCGGAATCATTCGGGTTTCCGCTAAAACCGTCCGCAACGAAACTGAAGCGATCCACGCTCTGATTGAAGGAGAAGGTGATTGACTCTCCCACATCAACCTGGTTGTCCTTGATGGCCCAACCCTGGGCGCTCGGATTCACCTCGTCGGATGATTGATTCGGCGTGGCGTTGCCATCGCTGCCAGTGATGGTGATCACCAAGCCTGAAATGCTGCTATTGATCGTCTTCACCAGCCCCGGCCCGGATGCGGTCACGTCGCTCGTCAGCAGCGTGTCCGTGACCATCGTGGGAGCACGATGGAAAACCTGAAGCGAATCGGTTCCATCCGCATTCAAGGTCAGCTGGCCGACGAGATTGTTGCTTGCATCCTTCAGGTCGATGACCAGGCTGGAACTCGTGCCGGAGTTGAGACTCACATTGCCTGTCACACCCGACAGCGTGGGCGTCGATTGAGGGCCGTCTGCACCATAAGTCCAGTCCGCAAACTGTCCGGCATATGTCGTATTGGTGGCCGGGTTGGGCGCCGAAATACTGACCGCCGTACCCGCATCTGCGCCGTCGTTGACGATGGAGAACACCGGTACATCGTCTGCGAAGCTGATGTTGCCGCCCAGGTCTGCGCTCACCTGCGCCGTGGCAGTGTCGCCATCGCCGTCCGTGGTGGTCGCCGTCGCGCTCAGCGTCACCAGCCCAGCCGCCAGCGCGATCTGCAGGTCGTTGCCCGCGCCCAAATGGTCCACTTCCGCCGACTGCGACAACGTCATGGTGCCGTTGCTGGCTACGCTGATGCGGAACACTTCGCCCGCCGCGGTGCTGCCCACCACGTCGTTGCCCACCTTGGCCAGCGTGATCGCCAGGCCGTTGCTGGTGAGCCCAGAGGCCGTGCCGTTGCCTCCCGTGATCGACAGCGTGTAGCCGCTGATCACGGTGCTGCCCGCGCCGTCGGCGCCGTACACCGGTACCGCCGCCGCCAGGAAGGCCGCCGCGAAGCTCGCGCTGGCCGTGTCTGTATCCGTGGGCACGCCGTCCGTCGCCGGATCCTCCGTGCTCAGAATGATGCCGCCGTCGGCCACCGCGCCTGCCGTCACGCTGGGCACGTCGTCGTCGAAGCGGATGTTGCCGCCCAGGTCCGCGCTCACCGTCGCCGTCGCCGTGTCGCCGTCGCCGTCCGTGGTCGTGGCCGTCGCGCTCAGGCTCACCTTGCCCGCCGCCAGCGCGATCTGCAGGTCGTTACCCGCGCCCACATGGTCCAGCTCGGCCGACTGCGTCAGCGTCACGGTGCCGTCGCTTGCGACGCTGATGCGGAACACTTCGCCCGCCGTGGTGCTGCCCACCACGTCGTTGCCCACCTTGGCCAGCGTGATCGCCAGGCCGTTGCTGCTCAGCCCCGAGCTCGCATCCAGCACGCTCAGGCTGTAGCCGCTGATCACGGTGCTGCCAGCGCCGTCGGCTCCGTACACCGGCACCGCCGCCGCCAGGAAGGCCGCCGCGAAGCTCGCGCTGGCCGTGTCCGTGTCCGTCGGCACACCGTCCGTCTCCGCGTCCTGCGTGGTCAGCGTGATGCCGCCGTCGGCCACCGCGCCTGCCGTCACGCTGGGCACGTCGTCGTCGAAGCGGATGTTGCCGCCCAGGTCCGCGCTCACCGTCGCCGTCGCCGTGTCGCCATCGCCGTCCGTGGTCGTGGCCGTCGCGCTCAGGCTCACCTTGCCCGCCGCCAGCGCGATCTGCAGGTCGTTACCCGCGCCCACATGGTCCAGCTCGGCCGACTGCGTCAGCGTCACGGTGCCGTCGCTTGCGACGCTGATGCGGAACACTTCGCCCGCCGTGGTGCTGCCCACCACGTCGTTGCCCACCTTGGCCAGCGTGATCGCCAGGCCGTTGCTGCTCAGCCCCGAGCTCGCATCCAGCACGCTCAGGCTGTAGCCGCTAATCACGGTGCTGCCAGCGCCGTCGGCTCCGTACACCGGCACCGCCGCCGCCAGGAAGGCCGCCGCGAAGCTCGCGCTGGCCGTGTCCGTGTCCGTCGGCACACCGTCCGTCTCCGCGTCCTGCGTGGTCAGCGTGATGCCGCCGTCAGCCACCGCGCCCGCCGTCACGCTGGGCACGTCGTCGTCGAAGCGGATGTTGCCGCCCAGGTCCGCGCTCACCTGCGCCGTCGCCGTGTCGCCATCGCCGTCCGTGGTCGTGGCCGTCGCGCTCAGGCTCACCTTGCCCGCCGCCAGCGCGATCTGCAGGTCGTTACCCGCGCCCACATGGTCCAGCTCGGCCGACTGCGTCAGCGTCACGGTGCCGTCGCTTGCGACGCTGATGCGGAACACTTCGCCCGCCGTGGTGCTGCCCACCACGTCGTTGCCCACCTTGGCCAGCGTGATCGCCAGGCCGTTGCTGGTGAGCCCAGAGGCCGTGCCGTTGCCTCCCGTGATCGACAGCGTGTAGCCGCTGATCACGGTGCTGCCAGCGCCGTCGGCTCCGTACACCGGTACCGCCGCCGCCAGGAAGGCCGCCGCGAAGCTCGCGCTGGCCGTGTCCGTGTCCGTCGGCACACCGTCCGTCTCCGCGTCCTGCGTGGTCAGCGTGATGCCGCCGTCGGCCACCGCGCCCGCCGTCACGCTGGGCACGTCGTCGTCGAAGCGGATGTTGCCGCCCAGGTCCGCGCTCACCGTCGCCGTGGCCGTGTCGCCGTCTCCGTCCGTGGTGGTCGCCGTCGCGCTCAGGCTCACCTTGCCCGCCGCCAGCGCGATCTGCAGGTCGTTACCCGCGCCCACATGGTCCAGCTCGGCCGACTGCGTCAGCGTCACGGTGCCGTCGCTTGCGACGCTGATGCGGAACACTTCGCCCGCCGTGGTGCTGCCCACCACGTCGTTGCCCACCTTGGCCAGCGTGATCGCCAGGCCGTTGCTGCTCAGCCCCGAGCTCGCATCCAGCACGCTCAGGCTGTAGCCGCTAATCACGGTGCTGCCAGCGCCGTCGGCTCCGTACACCGGCACCGCCGCCGCCAGGAAGGCCGCCGCGAAGCTCGCGCTGGCCGTGTCCGTGTCCGTCGGCACACCGTCCGTCTCCGCGTCCTGCGTGGTCAGCGTGATGCCGCCGTCAGCCACCGCGCCCGCCGTCACGCTGGGCACGTCGTCGATGATTTCGATGGTGATCGCCGCGGGCGCAGAAGTCGCTGTGCCGTCGAAAGTCGTCAGGGTGAAGACATCGGTCTCCGTGCCATCCACATCCGTGGTCGTGCTCGTCAGCTCGTAGATGTAGCTGGCAACGCCGCCGCTGTAGGCCGTCACGGTCAGCGTGCCGTTCGCGCCGGCGAAGCTGTGACCCACCAGGCTGCCGATCGCTACCGTATCGCCGTTGATCGTCACGCTCTGGATGTCGTCCAGACCATCCGCATCCGACACCGTGAAGGTCCCGGACGCAAATTCGCTGTTCGCGCCCGCGTCGGACCCGATGATGGCCAGGCCGGACTCGAACACCAGGTCGTTGGCACCCCCAGGCTCACCACTGTTGGTCGTGATGATCGGCACGTCATTCGTGCCGGTGATGGTGATGGTGATGTCGGCGAGGTTGCTGAGGTTGGCGCCGTCAGTCACCCGGTACACATCGGGAAAGACCATGTTGATGGCTTCCCCATCGTCCAGCGCCTGCGCGGCGGCCTGCGTGGCCTCGTTCATCGTGAAGGTGTAGCCACCGGTCGCGCTGTTGAGGACCAGCGTGCCGTAGGCATTGGTCACGGTAACGGAGGGACCCACCACGGACAGCGTCTGGCCGTCCACGTCCGAGTCGTTGGGCAGTACGTTGCCCGAAACGGAGATCTGGTCTTCGGTCAGGCTGTTGGCATCGTCCACCGCCACAGGAGCGTGGTCGTCGTCGACGATGGTCACGGTCGCCGTGTCGTTGGTCAGCGTAGCCCCTATGGGATTGCTCAGGACGATGGTGAAGGTTTCATCACCTTCGACGAGAATGTCGCCGACGATGTTCTCGGTCACGAAAAAGCCGGTGTAGCCCGCAGGGATGGTGACCGTACCGGTAGTCGCGCCGTCGAAATAATCGGCCGGATGGCTCGCGGTGCCGGGCACGATGGTGTAGGTGACCGTCACGTCGGTCGTGGCGACCTGGTTCAGCGAGATCAGGAAGGTGACAGAATGTGCGTTTCCGTCGGACCCCTCCGGCACCCCCACCCCGGAAACGCCGCCCTGAATGATCTCGCCGGAGATCAGCCCCGGACCGCCCTGGCCCTGGCCCACCTGCGCGCCTATCGTGATGCCGACGCTGACCGTGGGTTCCTGGGTCTCCTCGGGAACGGCCTGAATATCCGGCTCGATCTCGGGCGCCGCGAAGCTGTAGTTGTAGGCCAGCGGCTCCAGCGGCTCGGTGATGCGCAGCAGGCGCACGAAGCTGTTGCCGCCGTCGGCGGCGCCGCCGGCACCGCCGCCCAGGCCGGCCGCCGCGGCCTCGAGTTCCTGGCTCAGGTCGCCGCCGCGCTCCAGGGCCTGGATCACGGCGTCGATGGCGGCAGGGGCGGCCACGGCGCTGTCCTGCGCGCTGGGGCGCTGGTCGGAGTCGGTCACCTGCTCGTCGAGCCGCACGCTCTGCGCCGGCGCGACACTGAGCAGGCGGCCGTCCTCCATCATGAGCTCGACCTGAACATCGCCCACGGTGCGCACGGTTTCGCCCTTCTGCAGGACGTCCCCCACTTTCAATGCACGGCTATTGCCCTGGGCGTCAACAGCAAAGACGGTGCCATTCCCCTTGATGGCAACGACGGTAGCAAACTGGGCCATGATGTTCTCCGGCTGATGGTTCGAGTTGTGGTCCGCACGCTCGAGGCGGCTTGCGAACCAAGTAGCTCAAGACTACTGCCGCCACCTGGGCTTGCCTATTGCACTTTGGTACAGGTTTGGGCCGGCGCAGACGGCTGGCGCCCCCCAAAACCGCTTCGGAAGGGCTGACGGGGGCGCAAAACCCCATCCCTGGGCAGAAAAAGCGCCGGCGGCGCCTTCAGATCAGCCCGTCGTCGCGCTCGTCGCCTTCGTCGGCCAGCAGCTTGAGGCGATGGGCCAGCTGGGCGCGGGTCTGGCGCCGCTGCAGCAGCTTGGCCTGCGCGGCCACCGGCAGGTCGGTGAACTGGATCACGCCGCGGTCGATCAGCACGTCGATCAGGTCCTCGGTGACGCGCCCCATGCCGGCGTCGGTCAGGCTCAGGGGGTTGGTCTCGCTGGCGACCCCGCGCAGGAAATGGTCCACGGCCGGATCGCCCGCCGGCGCCGCCTCCCAGCCGCCGGCCCGCGCCTCGTCCTCGCTCAGGGCTTGCCGGGTCAGGGCCACGATGCGGCCCTCGGCATCACGGCGGCATAGCAGGGGCGCGGCAGGGGATGACATCGTGAGGCTCTCCTTCTCGTTCATGCGGCTCGGTCGGTGGCCCCCGCGGTGGCGGCCAGGCGCAGGGCCAGCTGCAGGCGGTCGCGCACCCCCAGCTTGTCGAACACGGCGCCCAGATGCGCCTTGACGGTGCGCTCGGAGATGTGCAGCAGGGCCGCCACCTCCTTGTTGGAGCGGCCCGCCACGACGGCCCTGGCCACCTCGGCCTCGCGCGCCGACAGGCCCTCGAGGGCCGGCGCGGCCTCGGACGCGGCGACCTCCTCGTCCGGCGGATCCGCCCGGCGGGCCAGCGCCACGCGCGTGGCGCCGAGCAGGCGCTGGATCAGGCTGGGGCCGACCCACAGGCCGCCGTGGGCCACCACCAGCGCCACTTCCTGCAGCAGCTCGGGCACCGCATAGGCATGGGCATAGCCGCTCGCCCCCTCCTCCATGGCGCGCAGGCCCTCGCGGTCGTTCGGTTCGCTGGACAGCAGCACCACGCGCTCGGCGGGCCAGGCCTGCAGGATCTGGCGCAGGTGCGCATGCCAGCGCACATCGGCCGTGCTGAGCCAGACCAGGCGGCCGTCCCGCGCCGTGCTGCCCAGGCGGTCCATCAGGCCCGCCTCGGCTAGCGTCTGGCCACCGGGGAAGGCCTCGCGCCAGCGCGCCGGTACGCCGGCGCGCGAGGCCAGGAGGAAGTAGTGCCAGGTGTTCATCGCTCGGTCAGCGCGTTCGCCTTGGCCCGCAGCACGGGCTTGAGCAGGTAGGACAGCACGGTCTTCTTGCCAGTCAGGATGTCCACCTGGGCTACCATGCCCGGGATGATGGGCAGGCCGTCGCCCAGCTTGGGCTTGTGGGTGCGCACGCGCACCAAGTAGAAGGCATTGCCCTTCTCGTCGACCACGGTGTCGGCGCCGATGTTGATGAGCTCGGCATTCAGGCCGCCGTAGACGGCGTAGTCGTAGGCCGTGAACTTGACCACGGCCTGCTGGCCCGGCCGCAGGAAGGCGATGTCCTTGGGATTGACCTGGGCCTCGAGGATCAGGGTGTCGTCCAGCGGCACGATCTCGACCACCTCCTTGCCGGGCTGGACCACGCCACCCACGGTGTTGACCAGCAGGCGCTTGACGGTGCCGCGCACCGGCGACTTGATGTCGGCATGCTTGACCTTGTCCTCCAGCGCGCGCCCGCCCTGCGACAGCGAGGACAGCTTGCTCATGGTCTCGGACAGCTCGGCGCTCATCTCGTTGCGGTTGCTGAGCTGGACCTCGTCGATGCGGCGCTGCGCCTCCAGGATGGCGGCCTGCACGCGCAGGCTCTGGGCGCCGAGCTGGTCGCGGTCGCCGCGCAGGCGGGCCACGTCGCGCTCCAGGCGCAGCACCTCGACCTCGGACACGGCGCCGGTGGCGACCATGGGGCGCGTGGCGTTGAGCTCCCTGAGCGTGAGCTCCAGGCTGCGCTCGGCCTGCTCGCGCCGCGCACGCACCTCGTTGAGCTCCTGTTGGCGCTGGACCAGCTGGTTCTGCGAGATCGAGATCTGCGCCTGTATGCCTTCGCGCCGCGACATGTAGAGGCGCTGCTCCTGGGCCACCACGTCGGGCGCCTCCTTGAGCAGTTCGGGCGAGGGGTTGAACGGCTCGCCGCGCGTCAGCGCCTGCAGGCGCAGCGCCTTGGCCTGCAGGGACAGCTGGGCGGCCCGGCTTTCCAGCATGTTGGACATGAAGCGCGTGGGGTCGACGCGCAGCAGCAGCTGGCCGGCGTCCACCACCTGGCCCTCGCGCACGTCCAGCGACTCCACCACCCCGCCGTCCACGCTCTGGATCACCTGCACCTGGCTGGTCGG
This sequence comes from Comamonadaceae bacterium 2FH, assembly GCA_005503335.1. Taxonomy (GTDB): domain Bacteria; phylum Pseudomonadota; class Gammaproteobacteria; order Burkholderiales; family Burkholderiaceae_C; genus SCMQ01. The sequence continues at coordinate 38,347 of SCMQ01000008.1, read as the reverse complement.
CACCACCTTGCCCAGGCCGCGCGTGACTTCGTCCACCTCGGCGAAGGCGGCCCACAGCAGCAGCAGCCCGATCACCACGGCCACGATGCGCAGCAGGCCGCGCGCGCGCAGCGGCTCCTGCTGCAGCACCGCCCAGTCGGCCTCGCTGCGCCAATCGAGCCGCTGCTCCACCTCCACCGGCGTCAGGCGCAGCACCAGGCTGCCGAACGCCCTCTGGGTGGCCTCGGTCAGGCGTTTGACCCAGCGCCCCAGCCGCTCAAACCATGCTTCGTTCAGCGCTGCCATCAGCTGGCCTTTCCGATGCGGCCCTGCTTCAGGGCAGTGACGACCTGCTCCTTCGGACCGTCGGCGACGATGCGCCCGTTGTCCATCACGATCAGGCGGTCGGCCAGGTCGAGCAGGGAGGTGCGGTGGCTGATGATCAGCACGGTCTTGCCCTGCGCGAACGCGGTCAGGCGGCGCTTGACGTCCTCCTCGCTGGAATGGTCCATCGAGGCCGTGGGTTCGTCGAGCAACAGTATGGGGGGATCGTTGATCACGGCGCGGGCGATCGCCACGCCCTGGCGCTGGCCGCCCGAAAGCGACTCGCCGCGCTCGCCGACCAGCATGTCGAAGCCCTGGGGATGGGCGTTCACCATGCCGATCAGGCCGGCCAGCTCGGCGGCCCGCACCACGGCGCGGTCGTCGGCCAGCGGCGCGCCCATGGTGATGTTGTCGCGCAGCGTGCCGTAGAACAGCATGACGTCCTGCTGCACGTAGCCGATCTGGCGCCGCAACTCGGCCGGGTCGAGCTGGCGCTGGTCGATGCCGTCGACCAGCACGGCACCCGAGCTCGGCCGGTACAGGCCGAGGATGAGCTTTTCCAGCGTGGTCTTGCCCGAGCCTATGCGCCCCAGGATGGCCACGCGCTCGCCGGGCTTGATGCTCAGGCTCACGTTGCGCAACGCGGGCTGGTGCTGGCCCGGGTAGGTGAAGCTCACGTCGCGGAATTCGATCGCGCCGCGCAGGTGGCCGCGGCTGATGAAGTTCGCGCCCTCGGGCCGCTCGACCTCGCTTTGCATCATGGTGTCGAGCGAGCTCAGCGCCGTGGCGGCCGTGTGGTACTGCACCAGCAGGCCCGCCACCGCACCCACCGGCGCCATGGCGCGCGAGGCCAGCATGGTGCAGGCGATCAGGCCGCCCATGGACAGCTCGCGCTCGGCGATCATGTAGACGCCCAGGATCACGATCACCATGTTGATGGTCTGCTGCACGAAGGCCGAGCCGTTGCTGGCGCTGGCCGACAGCAGGCGCAGCTGGGTCCCCACGCGCGCCAGCAGCACCGCGCTCTGCTCCCACTTGCGCTGGACCGGCGACTCGGCGCCCAGGGCCTTGATGGTCTCGAAGCCCACCAGGCCCTCGATCAGCGTGGCGTTGCGCTGGGCGCCGGCGCGGTAGGTGGTCTCGGCCAGCTCGTGCATGCGCCCCTGCACGGCCAGGGCGTAGAGCAGCATGACGATGCCGCCGAGCAGCAGCGGGATCAGCATGGGCCAGGCGATCCAGCCGATCACGATCATGAAGATCAGGCCGAACGGCAGGTCGATGAAGGCCGTCACGGTGGCCGAGCCTATGAAGTCGCGCACCGACTCGAAGGCGCGCAGGTTGGAAGCGAAGGAGCCCGCCGAGGCCGGCCGCTGCTCCATGCGCATGCCCAGCACGCGCTCCATGATGAAGGCCGAGAGCTTGACGTCCGAGCGGCTGCTGGCCAGGTCGATGAAGCGGCCGCGCAGCGTGCGCAGCACCAGGTCGCTCACCAGCATCAGCAGCAGGCCCAGCGACAGCACCCAGAGCGTGTCCACGGCCTGGTTGGGCACCACGCGGTCGTAGACGTTCATCACGAACAGCGGCATGCCCAGGGCGAACAGGTTGGCCAGCAGGGCCGCCAGCAGCACGTCGCGGTACAGCGGGTAGCTTTCGGCGATCACGCTCCAGAACCAGTGGCCGTGGCGTCCGCCGCTCACCTGGGGCGTGCGGGCGTCGAAGCGCAGCCTGGGCCGCAGGTAGATGGCCACGCCGGTGTAGTCGGCCGCCAGGTCGGCCAGGTCCACCGTGACCGGTGCGTCGCCGAGCTCGGGATAGACCACCCGGGCGGTGCGGCGGTCCTCGTTGAAACCCAGCAGCACGCAGGCCCGCTCTTCATGCAGCAGCAGGACGGCCGGCAGCAGCGCGGCGTTCAGGCGCTGCAGTTCCTTGCGCACCAGCTGGCTGCTGAGCTGCGCCCGCCGGGCGGCGCGGGCAAACAGGCCCGGGGTCAGGCGCTGGTGCTCGGCCGGCAGGCCGGCCATGACGGCGTCGCGCGTCAGGGCCTCGCCGTGGGCGCGCGCCACGATCAACAGGCAGGACAGTAACTCGTCGGGCTCCGCCACCACCATCGATGCGTGGTCCGGAACCCGGCTTTGCTCTTCGGACATTGGCCCCCCTGCAGTCCTCGATATGGCTACATACAGGGCAGAGTGTAACCAGTTATGTACGAATGACCGCGCTCAGTTCATGGCAACGAGTGGCCTCGAGCGGACGGCGGCCGCGCCTCGGCAGCCGCGTCCAGCAGCGCCGCCGGGTCCTCGGCGTCCAGCACGCGCTCGGACCAGGCGCGCAACTTGACGGTGTCGGCGCGCAGCACCTCCTGCTTGACAGCCAGTATCTGTGCCGGGTGCATGGAGAAGCTGCGCAGGCCCATGCCCAGCAGCAATCGGGTGAAGCCGATGTCGCCGGCCATCTCGCCGCACACGCTCACATGCTTGCCGCGCGCATTGCATTCGGAAATGGTGTCGGCCACCAGGCGCAGCACGGCCGGATGCAGGGGGTCGTAGAGGTGGGCCACCGACTCGTCGGCGCGGTCGATCGCCAGCGTGTACTGGATCAGGTCGTTGGTGCCTATCGAAAGAAAGTCGAAGTACTTGAGAAACAGCTTGAGCGTGAGCGCGGCGGCCGGGATCTCGATCATGGCGCCGAGCTTGAGCGGTCCGTAGGCCATGCCGCGCTGGTCGAGCTCGGCCCGCGCCTGATCCAGCAGGGCCAGGGTCTGGCGGATCTCGCTGCCGTGCGCCAGCATGGGGATCAGCAGGTGCACCTGGCCGTGCCCGGCCGCGCGCAGTATGGCGCGCAGCTGGGTCAGGAACATGGCCGGGTCGGCCAGGCTCCAGCGGATGGCGCGCAGGCCCAGGGCCGGGTTGAGGTGGGCGTCGTCGTGCCGGGTCTCGTCCAGCGGCTTGTCGGCGCCCACGTCCACCGTGCGTATGGTGACCGGCAGGCCCTCCATGCCCTCGACGGCGCGCCGGTAGGCCAGGTACTGCTCGTCCTCGTCGGGCAGCCGGCCCTGCCGGCCCATGAACAGGAATTCACTGCGGAACAGGCCCACGCCGACCGCGCCAGCCTTGAGCGCCCCGCCCGCGTCCTCGGGCATCTCGATGTTGGCCAGCAACTCGATGCGCTGCCCGTCCAGGGTCACGGCCGGGGTGTGGCGCAGGCGCGACAGGCGCTCGCGCTCGAGCTCGCCCTGGCGCTGCTTGAAGCCGTACTCGGCCAGGATGATGGGCGAAGGCGCGACGATCACCACGCCGGCGTCGCCGTCGATGATGAGCCAGTCGTCCTGGCGGATCAGCTGGCTGGCCCCGCGCGCGCCGACCACGGCCGGGATGTCCAGGCTGCGCGCGACGATGGCCGTGTGCGAGGTGCGCCCGCCCACGTCGGTCACGAAGCCGGCGAACACGCTCTGCTTGAACTGCAGCATGTCGGCCGGCGAGAGGTCGTGCGCCACCAGCACCAGCGGCACGTCCATGGTGTCCTCCAGCAGCAGGTCCTGCTGGCGCCGCGGGCGCGGCAGCGCGGCCACCACCGGGGAGGCCGCACCCTTCATGTGGCGCAGCACGCGCTCGACCACCTGCTCCAGGTCGGCCTTGCGCTCGCGCAGGTACTCGTCCTCCATCTCGTCGAACTGGCGCGCGATCATCTCGAGCTGGGTGGTCAGCGCCCATTCGGCGTTGTAGAGCCTCTCCTTGATCCAGTGCTTGACGCCGCCGGTCAGGGTCTCGTCCTGCATCAGCATCAGGTGCACGTCGAGCAGCGCGGTCAGCTCGGGCGGCGCGTCCTTGGGCATGTCGTGCTGCAGCCGCTGCAGCTCGTCGACCACGGCGTTGCGGCCCCGGCGCACGCGCTCGATCTCGGCCTCCACCTGGTCGGGCTCGATGAAATAGTGCGCCACGTCCACGCGGCTGGACGCCACCAGCACGGCGCGCCCGATGGCGATGCCGCGGGCGACGGGAAGACCGTGGACGGAAAAAGTCATAGCTCTGTCTCTCTCACTCGCCTTCGCCAAACTTGTCGGCCATCAGCGCCAGCAGCGCATCCATGGCCTCCTGCTCACGCTCGCCGTCGGTTTCCAGCGTGACCACGCTGCCCAGGCCGGCCGCCAGCATCATCACGCCCATGATGCTCTTGGCGTTCACGCGCCGCTCGCCCCTGGAAATCCAGATCTCGCAGGGGAAGCCGCCAGCCAGCTTGGTCAGCTTGGCCGAGGCACGGGCATGCAGGCCCAGTTTATTGCTGATGGTCGTATCGTTCTTGATCATGGTTTTTTCTGGGCTGGTTCTGCGGCGCCGTGACAGCCGCCTGCATGATGCCCTGGGTGCCGCCCGCGAGGGCGCGGGCCACCAGCGCCTCCAGCGCCTCGTGCCGGTAGCTCACGCTGCGCAACAGCATCGGCAGGTTGACCCCGGTCACCAGCCGGGTATGCAGGCCGTCGACCAGCTTCTGCGCCACGTTGCAGGGCGTGGCGCCGAACACGTCGGTCAGCACCAGCGCCTGAGGCGCGTCGAGCTGGCTCAGCGCAATGCGTGCCGCCGCCAGGGTCTCCTCGGGCGGGGCGTTGGGCTGCACGTCCAGCGCCAGCACCTCGCGGCCGCAGTCCGGAAACACGTGCAGCGCACACAGGCGCAGCGCATGGGCCAGCGGCGCATGGGCGATGATGAGGATGCCGTTCATAGAGTCCGATTATCGGGTTTCACCGCCACGAAGTGGCCATAGGCGGCCAGACAGCCCAGTGCGAACAGCCCCAGCGCCGCCTGGAAGGCCGCGGCCTCGGCCAGCCCCGCGGCGCGGAACAGGTCGATCGCGACACCGATGCCCCACTGCATCACGAACACGCCGGCGAAGATCACCAGGTTGTAGGCCGACAGGGCCCGCCCGGCCAGCGCCGGCGGAAAGGCCATGGCCACGGCGGGCTGGGCCAGCGACATGAAGCTGCTGCTCACGCAGTACATGGCCAGCAGGGCGGCGGCCCCCGTTTCTGCCGCCGGACCGGCCAGGGCCAGCGCAGCCAGCAGCACGAAGCTCAGCGGCATGCCGCGCGCGATCAGGCGCTCGGCCGTCAGCCCGCGGCGCGCCAGCCCCGGCATCACCATACCCCAGCCCCAGAACGTGACCAGCATGGCCAGGTTGAGCCAGAACAGGCCGGTGGCCGCGGCCAGCGGCGTGAAGCCTGCCACCTTGACCATCCAGGGCCCGGCCCAGAGGGTCTGGATCGCGACCATGCCGCCGTAGTTGACGAAACCGATCGGCACCATGCGCCTGAAGCAGGGGTGGCGCCAGACCGCGCCGTAGCCGGCCGGCTCGGCCGATGGCGCCGCCCCAGCACCGGCCGGCAAGACGGCCCAGCGCGGCACCTTCCAGGCGATCAGGGCCATGGCCAGCAGCATCAGCGCCGCCAGGCCCCAGAACAGCGGCCGCCAGCCCAGGCGCGGCAGCAGCCACTGCACCGGCAGCGTCGAGGCCAGCATGCCGAAGGAACCGGTCATCAGCATCCAGGAGTTGGCCCGCAGCTGGGCGCTGGCATCGAGCCAGCGGCGGTAGCCGGTCAGCGGCGCCATCAGGCAGGCGCTCACGCCCACGCCGCACAGCACGCGCGCGGCCAGCAGGGCCGGGAAGCTGCCGGCGGCCGAGAAGGCCAGGCAGCCGAGCACGGCCACGGCCAGGAAGGCCAGGATCACGCGCTTCGGGCCATGCCGGTCCAGCCATTGGCCCAGCGGCAGCTGGGTCAGGGCAAAGCCGAGGAAGTAGCCGCCGGCCAGCAGGCCGAGCTCGCGCGCGTTGAGCGCGAACTCCTGCGTCAGCACCGGCGACAGGGTGGCCGTGACCGCGCGCACCAAGGCCGAGAAGAAATAGGCGAAGGCGAAAGCCAGGAACACCACGATGGCGGTGCGGCGCGGCAGCAGCGCCAAGCTCATGGCAGGCGCAGGCCCGAGAAGAAGGTGTCGGCCAGCTCGGAAGACAGCGTGTCGGCGTAGACCACGGCATGCACCAGCTGCACGCCCGAGCCGCTGGCCTGGGCCAGCCAGACCGCCTGGGCCTGGACGGCGCGGCCGTCCGGCCGCTGCCCGCGCGCCGTCACGCGCAGCGACTCGCGCAGCGGCAGGCTGCCGGGCGGCTGGAACGGCGCCTCGGCGACGGCGCCTGCGTGCATGTTGGCCAGCGTGGCCTGCTTCCAGCCGGCCAGGGCTGCGCCGGCGACCTTGGCATCGTCGAGCCGGGCCAGCATCACGGCGAAGGTGGCGCCGCCGGTCTCGCAGCCGGCCATCTGCAGCGTCACGGGCGCCTGGCCCATGACCACCTCGCGCGTGCCGCGGTCGGGCTTGCAGGGCAGCAGGGCCAGCGGCGTGGCGGGGTCGAAGCGGACCTCGCGCCAATCGAAAGTGGGACTGCAGGCCGCCAGCCACAGCGGCAAGGCCAGTAGAAGCAAACGCATGGACCGATTATCGGCCGGGATTTTTCGCGACAATGCGCCGATGAACGCATTGCAAGGCATACGCATCCTCGACCTGTCCCGCGTGCTGGCCGGCCCCTGGTGCACCCAGACCCTGGCCGACCTCGGCGCCGACGTGATCAAGATCGAGCGCCCCGGCTGCGGCGACGACACGCGCGGCTGGGGCCCGCCCTTCCTGAAGGACGACGCGGGCCAGGACACGGCCGAGGCGGCCTACTACCTGGGCGCCAACCGCAACAAGCGCTCGGTGACCTGCGACATCGCCCAGCCGGCCGGCCAGGCGCTGGTACGCGAACTGGTCCGCCACTGCGACGTGTTCATAGAGAACTTCAAGGTCGGCGACATGGCGCGCTACGGCCTGGACTACGACAGCCTCAGGGCCATACAGCCGCGCCTTGTCTACTGCAGCGTGACCGGCTTCGGCCAGACCGGCCCCTACCGCGAGCGCGCCGGCTACGATTACGCGATCCAGGGCATGGGCGGGCTGATGAGCATCACCGGCGAGCGCGACGACCTCGTGGGCGAGAGCGGCCACAAAGTGGCCGGGGGCCCGCAGAAGGTGGGCGTGGCCGTGGCCGACCTGTTCACCGGCATGTACGCCAGCGTGGCCATCCTGGCGGCGCTGCGCCATGCCGAGCGCACGGGCGAAGGCCAGCACGTCGACATGGCCCTGCTCGACACCCAGGTTGCGATGCTGGCCAACCTGGGCGCCAACTACCTGGTCAGCGGCAAGACGCCGGGCCGGGTCGGCAACGCGCACCAGAACATCGTGCCCTACCAGGTGTTCGAGGTTGCGCCGGCCGCGGACGGCAGCAAGGACCACCTGATCCTGGCCGTGGGCAACGACGGGCAGTTTGCCAAGTTCTGCGAAGTGGCCGGGCAGCCCGAGCTCGCGGTGGACCCGCGCTACTCGAAGAATGCCGACCGGGTGCGCAACCGCGCCGAGCTGGTGCCCCTGCTCGAAGCGATCATGAAGACCCGCGCCAAGGCCGACTGGCTGGCCGCGCTGGAGGCGGCCAAGGTGCCCTGCGGCGCGATCAACAACCTGGCCGAGGTGTTCGCCGACCCCCAGGTGTGCGAGCGCGGCATGGTCACGCACTGGGCGCACCCGCTGCGCCAGGAGTTGGCCCTGGTGTCCAGCCCGATCAAGCTCAGCGCCACGCCGGTGCGCACCGACCTGCCGCCGCCCCTCTTGGGCCAGCACACCGACGAGGTGCTGCGCGAGCTGCTGGGCTGGCCCGAGGACCGGGTGGCGGCGCTGCGCCAGCAGGGGGTTCTGTGATGACCAACTTCCTGCTCGTGCACGGTGCCTGGCATGGCGCCTGGTGCTGGCGCCGCGTCAGCGAGGCCCTGGTGCGCGCCGGCCACCGCGCCCATGCCGTGACCCTGACCGGCGTAGGCGAGCGCTCACATCTCCTGAATCCATCCATAGACCTGGAAACCCATATCGCCGATGTGATCGCCGCGCTCGAGGCCGAGGAACTGGACGACGCCGTGCTGGCCGTGCACTCCTATGCGGGCATGCTCGGCACGGCCGTGGCCGACCGCCTGCCGGGCCGGCTGCGCCACCTGGTCTATGTGGACGCCGTCGTGCCCAAGCCCGGCGAGAGCTGGGGCAGCACCCATGCCAGTGCCACGCGCCAGGCGCGCCTGGCGGCCGCGGCGGCCTCGCCCGACCGCAGCTTCCCGGCCCCGGACCCGGCCGTGTTCGGCCTGTCCGAGGCCGACCATGCCTGGGTAAAGCGCCGCCAGACCCCGCATCCCGGCGCCACCTACGAGGCGCCGCTGTCCTTCGACCCCCAGCGGGTGGCGCGCACGCCGCGGACCTTCGTCAATTGCATACACCCCGCGCTGGCGACCATAGACGCGATCCGCCCGCGCGTGACCGACCCGAAGTTCTGGGATGGCGCCTGGCTGCCGGGCTCGCGCGTCGTGACGCTGGAGACCGGCCACGACCCCATGATCAGCGCGCCCGAGGCCCTGACTGGGGTGCTGCTGGACTGCGCCGCCTGAGGGCCCGGCAGGCGCGGGGCGAACTTTTTGCGCGCGGACGACTCCCTCCTTGCTGGCCCATGATCCGCCGGGGCGGATCACTGGGAAATTCCTTCGCCATTAGACTGGTGCAGATCGACGGTTCTGCGCGTGAACAAATGAAACGAATCTGGATGGGTGCCGCTGCGGCGGCCGTGGTGCTGGCCCTGGCCGCCGGTATGTTCCTGGGCTCGGGCTCGCAGGCCGCGCCCGAGTCCACCTTCGTGCTGCTCGACGGCTCCAAGAAAAGCACGGCCGACCTCAAGGGCAAGGTCACCCTGGTGAACTTCTGGGCCACCAGCTGCGTGACCTGCGTCGCCGAGATGCCCAAGGTGATCGCCACCTACGAGAAGTACAAGTCGCGCGGCTACGACACCCTGGCCGTGGCCATGAGCTACGACCCGCCGACCTACGTGGTGAACTTCGCCCAGACGCGCCAGCTGCCCTTCCCGGTGGCGATCGACAACACCGGCGCGGTGGCCAAGGCCTGGGGCGAAGTGCAGCTGACCCCAACGACCTACATCGTCAACAAGCGCGGCGAGATCGTCAAACGCTACGTGGGCGAGCCCGATTTCGCCGAACTGCACCAGCTGATCGAGGCCCTGCTGGCGCAGACCTGAGCATGGCACCCGCGCCGCAGCGCCCGCGCCATGAAAGCCTCACTGGCTGGTGAAGGCGTCGTGACAAGCCTTGCAAGCGTCGCGTGCCGGGCCGTAGGCGGCCTTCAGCTGGTCCAGGTTGCCGGTCTTGGCGGCCGCGGCGAGCTTGACGACCTCGCCCTGCATCTTGTCCCCCAGTTCCTTGAAGCGGGCCTGCTCGGTCCAGATCGCCGGCTTGGCGTCGGTGGGCGCCCCCTTGTCCGTGCCCGGCCCGAAGGCGATCCAGGGCAGCTTGGACAGCATGACCACGAGCTCGGCGTTGTCTGCCGCCAGCTTGGCGTCGTAGGGCATGCGCCCGCTGGCCATCGCGCCTATGGTGCCGTAGAACGCGCGGCCCTGTACCGTCATCACGCTCTGGCGGTACTTGATCGCCGCCTCGGGCGTGCGAAACTGGGCCTGGGCCGGCGTCACGAGGACGGTGGCCAGGGTGGCCAGCGCGATCAAGGCAGTGTTCTTCATCTTCAAGCGATTCCTTCGCAAGTTGGGAAACACGTGGCAACTGCCGGTGGACCCATTCTGGCGCAAAAGTTCCCCGGCCCGCCCAGGCGCATGAGGCCCGGGACCGACGAGAGACATCCAGCATGAACACCCTTCGCATCTGGGACCTGCCCACCCGGCTGTTCCACTGGGCCCTGGTCGCCTGCTTCTTCGGCCTCTTCATCACCGGCAAGCGTGGCGGCGACGCCATGGAATGGCATTTCCGGTTCGGCTACACCATGGCCAGCCTGCTGCTGTTCCGCCTGGCCTGGGGCCTGGTCGGCGGCCGCTGGTCGCGCTTTGCCGCCTTCCTCTATCCGCCGCGCGCCCTGCTCGCCCAGTTGCGCGGCAATCCTGCCCCCGAGCACTCGGCGGGGCACAGCCCGTTGGGCGCGGCTTCGGTGCTCGCGATGCTGCTGTTTCTGCTGGCCCAGGTGGGCACGGGGCTGTTCAGCGAGGACAAGGGCGAGGCCTTCGGCCCGCTCAGCGCCCTGGTCTCCGGCGCCACGGTGCGCCTGGCCACCGGCTACCACAAGAACATAGGGCAACTCGTGCTGCTGGCCCTGGTGCTGCTGCACCTCGCGGCGATCGCCTACTACCAGCTCCGCCTGCACCGCAACCTGGTCAAGCCCATGATCACCGGCGACAAGCGGCTGGCCGAGCCTGTGCCTGCCTCGCGTGACGATGCCTGGTCGCGCCTGGCGGCCGCCGCCCTGCTGCTGGCCAGTGCGGCCCTGGTGGGCTGGGTCGTCCAGCTCGGCGGTTGAGCCTTCCGGCCCTGAAAGACGATAAACTTTGGAAGCCATCATCGCCACCCGCCCTTGGACAAGCCCCAGATCGAGCTGATCAGCGCCTCCAGCCCCGAGCAGCTGCAGGCCACCCGAGAGATTTTCGAGGAGTACGCGCGCTCGCTCGACGTCGACCTGTGCTTCCAGCAGTTCGACGAGGAACTGGCCGGCCTGCCCGGTGAATACGCCGCGCCACGTGGCGCCCTGCTGCTGGCCCTGGTGGATGGCACCGTCGCGGGCTGCTGCGCCCTGCGGCCACTGGACACCGTGGACTACCCGAACGCGAGCGAGATGAAGCGCCTGTACGTACGCAAGGCCTTTCGCGGCTTCGGCCTGGGCCGCCAGCTGGCCGAGGCCACGCTGGACGCCGCGCGCCGGGCCGGCTATGGCTGCGTGCTGCTGGACACGCTGGACGAGATGGAGGCGGCCCGCGCGCTCTACGAGGAGCTGGGCTTCGCCGAGATTCCGCCCTACTACCACAACCCGGTGGCGGGCGCCCACTACCTCAAGGTCGAGATCGACTAGGCCGAACTTTGATCAACTGATTCGGCCGTAATCCAGCAACGACGCGGGTTACGGCCATTTTCTTGTCCGGGTTTGTACCCATGTAAATTCGCAATTTCGTTCTTGAATTTCCTATGAACATCGCCTATCAATGAGGCCATGTACATTGAGTCGATTCCCAACCGCGACTCGCCTCCGGCCATCCTGCTGCGCGAGTCCTGGCGCGAGGACGGCAAGGTCCGCAAGCGCACCCTGGCCAACCTGTCTTGCCTGTCGCCCGAGGTCGTCGAGGGGCTGAAGGTGCTGCTGCGCGGCGGCGTGGCCGTACCCAGCGCCGAGGAGGTCTTCGCCATCGAGCGGTCGCTGCCGCACGGCCATGTGGCCGCCGTGTTGGGTAGCGCCCGAGGCTGCGGGGCGACGAACTGGTTCGCCTCGGCGCCCAAAGACTTGCAGCCAGTGCTGCTGGCCATGCTGGTGGCGCGCGTGCTCGAGCCGGCATCCAAGCTGGCCACGCACCGCATGCTGCACGACGACACGGCCACCTCCTCGCTGGGCCGGATGCTGGGCGTGGGGCAGTGCTCGGCCGATGAGCTGTACCGGGCGCTGGACTGGCTGCATGAGGCGCAGCCGGCCATCGAGCGGCGCCTGGCGCGCCAGCACCTGGTGGGCTCCACGCTGGTGCTGTACGACCTGACCTCGACCTGGCTGACCGGGCGCTGCTGCGAGCTGGCCGCGCGGGGCCATTCGCGCGACGGCAAGCGCGATGATCCTCAGATTGTCTTCGGCCTGATCTGCACGGCCGAAGGCTGCCCGATCGCGGTGGAGGTGTTCCCCGGCAACACGGCCGACCCGGCCACGGTGGCCGCGCAGGTGGCCAAGCTCAAGGAGCGCTTTGGCATCGAGCGTGTCGCCTGGGTGGGCGACCGCGGCATGCTGACTTCGGCGCGCATCGAGCAGGTGCTCAGGCCCCAGGGCATGGACTGGGTCAGCTCCCTGCGCGCCCCGCAGATCGCGCAACTGGCCGCCGAGCATGGCCCCTTCCAGCCCTCTTTGTTCGACGAGCGCAACCTGATCGAGCTGACCAGCGGGCATTTCCCCGGCGAGCGCCTGGTGGTGTGCCGCAACCCGGCGCTGGCCGAGGAGCGCTCTCGCAAGCGCGGCGAGTTGCTGGCCGCCACCGAGGCCGATCTGGCGAAGATCGCCGCAGCGACCCAGCGAGCGCGCAACCCGCTGCGCGGCCAGCAGGCGATTGCGCTGCGCGTGGGGCGCGTGATCGAGCGCTTCCACATGGCCAAGCACTTCGATCTCACGATCACCCACACGGCGCTGACCTGGCGCCGCAAGGAGGAGGCTATTTGCCAGGAGGCGGCGCTCGACGGCCTGTACGTGATCCGCACCAGCCTGGCTGCCGCGCAGCTCGATGCAGCGGCAGCGGTCGCCGCCTACAAGAGCCTGGCCCAGGTGGAGCGGGCGTTTCGCTCGATGAAGACGGTGGACCTGCAGGTGCGCCCGGTCTTCCACTACAGCGAGCAGCGCGTGCGCGCGCATGTGTTCCTGTGCATGCTGGCCTACTACGTGGAGTGGCACATGCGCGCTCGCTTGAAGCCGATGCTGTTCGATGACGAGTACCTCGACGAGGCGAGCGCGAGTCGCGCCTCGCCGGTGCTCAAGGCGCAGCGCTCCGAGCATGCCCGCGCCAAGGACGCGAGCAAGCGCGCCGATGACGGCTTGCCGCTGCACAGCTTCAGGACGCTGCTCAAGGACCTGGGCACGCTGGCCTACAACATCACGCACACCAGCCCGAACCCGAACGCCAAGATCGTCATCACGACCCGGCCCACGCCGCTTCAGGCCAAGGCCTTCCAGTTGCTCGGCCTGAACCCGGCCTGTACCCAGTAGGCCACCCTCTTCGCGCGCGAAAATCCAGCGCGATCAACTACTTACGTCGGGTCAATCGTCAAAGTTCGGACTAGGGCCGCCAAAGAAAAAGGGCGGCCCATCGCCGCCCTTGGAGACCGGTGAACGCTCTTCAGCCCTTGGCTTGGCCCAGCAGCGTCGCCGCGTCGCTGACCTCGAACTTGCCCGGGCCTTCGACGTTGAGCGCGACCACCTTGCCGTCCTTGACCAGCATGGAGTAGCGGTTGCTGCGCAGGCCCAGGCCCTTGCCCGTCAGGTCCAGCGTCAGGCCCACGGCCTTGGCGAAGGCGGCGTCGCCGTCGGCCAGCATGCGCACCTTGCTGCCGGTCTTCTGGTCGCGCGCCCAGGCGCCCATCACGAAGGCGTCGTTGACGCTCAGGCACCAGATTTCATGAACGCCGGCGGCCTTGAAGGCATCGTGCTGCTCCACATAGCCCGGCACATGCTTGGCCGAACAGGTGGGCGTGAAGGCGCCGGGCAGCGCGAACAGCGCGATGGTCTTGCCGGCCGTGGCCTTGCTTACGTCGACCGGGTTCGGGCCGATGCTGCAGCCTTCGCCCTCGACTTCGGAATACTCCATCAGCGTGACGGCGGGCAGGGTGTCTCCGACTTTGATCATGAATCTCTCCTGGACAGGTGGTGAAAAAAGAAAAAGGCCGGCGCGTTCGATCGCCGCCCCAAAAGAAAAACGACCCACATTGTGGGCCGTTTTTCAGGGCTCTGCAGTCGGGGGCCGGGAGGGCTTAGACCGCGGCCGCCTTTTCCACCAGACGGGTCGCAACCCAGTTCTTGGTCTTGGAAATCGGACGGCTCTCCGTGATCTCGATCATGTCGCCCAGGTGGTACTCGCCCTTTTCGTCGTGGGCGTGGTACTTGCTCGACTTGGCGACGATCTTGCCGTAGAGCTCGTGCTTGACACGGCGCTCGACCAGCACGGTCACGGTCTTGGCGCGCTTGTCGCTGACCACCTTGCCAATCAAGGTGCGCTTGAGGGATGTTTTAGCTTCCGTCATGGTCACTCCTTACTTGGCGGCTTGCTTTTCAGCAAGAACGGTCTTGGCACGCGCGATGCTGCGGCGCGTCGCGCGCAGCTGGCTCGTGTTGTTGAGTTGTTGCGTGGCCTTTTGCATGCGCAGGCCGAAGTGGGCCTTTTGCAGGTCCTTGACTTCGGCTTCCAGGCCGGCAACGTCTTTCTGGCGCAGTTCAGCAGCTTTCATTTCTTCCATCTCCTGATCACTGGCCGATCATGCGGGCCACGAAGGTCGTGCGCAGCGGCAGCTTGGCGGCCGCCAGCTTGAACGCTTCGCGGGCCAGCTCCTCGGGCACGCCGACGATCTCGTACAACACCTTGCCGGGCTGGATTTCGGCCACGTAGTACTCGGGGTTACCCTTGCCGTTACCCATACGCACTTCGGCGGGCTTGGTGGAGATCGGCTTGTCGGGGAACACGCGAATCCAGATGCGGCCGCCACGCTTGACGTGACGGGAAATCGCACGGCGGGCCGACTCGATCTGGCGCGCGGTGAGGCGGCCGCGGTCGGTCGACTTCAGGCCGAAGTCACCGAACGCCACCGTGTTGCCACGGGTCGCGATGCCGGTGTTGCGGCCTTTCTGTTCCTTGCGGTATTTTCTGCGGGCAGGTTGCAGCATGTTTACTCTCCTTTGGCGCCGTCAGCTGCTGCAGCTGGCGCGGCGACTTGGCGAACGCGCTTAACGGCGGGTTTGGCATCCGCACCACCGGCGGCGGCGGGCTTGTCGCTGCCATCGGCGGGCGCGGCGTTCGTGCCCATGGCGCGGCGGGGACCGCCACGGCCGGGACCACGGTCACCCGGGCGGCCATCGCGGCGCGGACCGCGCGGACGGCGTTCCTCGCCTTCGGGGCGCGGCGTGCTGTCCAGCGAAGGCACGTCGGTACGACCCAGCGTGTCGCCCTTGTAGACCCAGACCTTGACGCCGATGACGCCGTAGGTGGTCTTGGCTTCGGAGAAGCCGTAGTCGATGTCGGCGCGCAGGGTGTGCAGCGGCACGCGGCCTTCGCGGTACCACTCGGTACGGGCGATCTCGATGCCGTTCAGACGACCGGCGGACATGATCTTGATGCCCTGGGCGCCCAGGCGCATGGCGTTCTGCATGGCGCGCTTCATCGCGCGGCGGAACATGATGCGCTTCTCGAGCTGCTGGGTGATGCTGTCGGCGATCAGCTGGGCATCGGTCTCGGGCTTGCGCACCTCCTCGATGTTGACGGCCACCGGCACGCCCAGGCGCTTCGCGAGTTCCTTCTTCAGGTTCTCGATGTCCTCGCCCTTCTTGCCGATCACCACGCCCGGACGGGCCGAGTAGATGGTGATGCGGGCGTTCTTGGCGGGACGCTCGATCAGCACGCGCGACACGGCGGCGTTCTTCAGCTTGGCCTTCAGGTACTCGCGCACCTTGATGTCTTCGGCCAGCATGCCGGCGAAGTCACGGTTGTTCGCGTACCAGCGGCTGGCCCAGTTGCGGCTGACCGACAGGCGGAAGCCGGTAGGATGGATTTTCTGTCCCATGTTCTTCCCTGGCCTTTCAGTTGCCGACCGTCACGTACACATGGCACGTGGGCTTGCTGATGCGGTTGCCGCGGCCTTTGGCGCGCGCGGTGAAACGCTTGAGCGTGGCACCCTGCTCGACGTAGATGGTCTTGACCTTCAGTTCGTCGATGTCGGCGCCGTCGTTGTGTTCGGCGTTGGCAATGGCGGACTCGAGAACCTTCTTGACGATCACGGCAGCTTTCTTCTGCGTGAAGTTCAGGATGTTCAGCGCCTGATCCACTTTCTTGCCACGGATCAGGTCGGCGACCAGACGGCCTTTGTCGACCGACAGACGGACGCCCCTAAGGACTGCACGTGTTTCCATGGTCTTTCCTTATTTCTTCTGGACTTTCTTGTCCGCCGGATGACCCTTGAAGGTGCGCGTCAGGGCGAATTCGCCCAGCTTGTGGCCCACCATCTGGTCGGTGATGTAGACCGGCACGTGCTGCTTGCCGTTGTGCACGGCGATGGTCAGACCGATGAACTCGGGCAGGACCATGGAGCGGCGCGACCAGGTCTTGATCGGTTTCTTGTCCTTGACGGCGACGGCCTTGTCGACCTTGGCCACCAGGTGATGGTCAACAAACGGACCCTTTTTGAGAGAGCGAGTCATTTGCCTACCTCTTACTTCTTGCGACGCGACACGATCATGACCTGCGTGCGCTTGTTGTTACGGGTCCGATAGCCCTTGGTCAGGTTGCCCCACGGATCAACCGCGTGACGGCCTTCACCAGTGCGACCCTCGCCGCCACCGTGCGGGTGGTCGACCGGGTTCATGGCCACGCCGCGCACGGTCGGGCGAATGCCCATCCAGCGCTTGACGCCGGCCTTGCCGAGCTGGCGCAGGCTGTGTTCTTCGTTGGCCACTTCACCGATGGTGGCACGGCACTCGATGTGGATCTTGCGCACTTCGCCGGAACGCATGCGGACCTGGGCGTAGGTGCCTTCGCGCGCCAGCAGCGTGGCCGAGGTACCGGCCGAGCGGGCGATCTGGGCACCGGCACCGGGCTTGAGCTCGATGCAGTGGATGGTCGAGCCCACCGGGATGTTGCGGATCGGCAGCGTGTTGCCGGCGCGGATCGGGGCCTCAGCGCCGCTCAGCAGAGAGGCACCGACTTCCAGGCCGCGCGGGGCGATGATGTAGCGACGCTCGCCGTCGGCGTAGCACACCAGGGCGATGTGCGCCGTGCGGTTCGGGTCGTACTCGATGCGCTCGACCTTGGCCGGGATGCCGTCCTTGTTGCGACGGAAGTCGACCACGCGGTAGTGGTGCTTGTGACCACCGCCCTTGTGACGGGTGGTGATGTGGCCGTTGTTGTTGCGGCCCGACTTCTGGTGCTGGGGCTCCAGCAGCGGCGCGTAGGCCTCACCCTTGTACAGGTGGTCACGCGTGACCTTGACCACGGCGCGCTGGCCGGGCGAGGTCGGTTTCATTTTGATGACAGCCATGATTTAAGCAGCCTCCCCGGAGAGGTTCAGCTCCTGACCCGGCTTCAGCGTCACATAGGCCTTGCGCACGTTGTCGCGGCGGCCCATGGACTTGCCAAA
This sequence comes from Comamonadaceae bacterium 2FH, assembly GCA_005503335.1. Taxonomy (GTDB): domain Bacteria; phylum Pseudomonadota; class Gammaproteobacteria; order Burkholderiales; family Burkholderiaceae_C; genus SCMQ01. Next base: position 21,063 of record SCMQ01000008.1, on the reverse strand, counting down.
ACGCTTGGTCTTGCCTTTGGTGTTGACCACGGAGACGCCCTTGACCTCGACCTTGAACATCAATTCCACAGCGGCCTTGATCTCGGGTTTGGTGGCGTCCTGCAGCACTTTGAACGTCACAGCGTTGGACTTGTCGGCAACCATGGTGGCCTTCTCGGACACGATGGGGGCGACCAGCACTTGCATCAGACGGCCTTCGTCAAACTTCACGGCGCTCATGCGAACATCTCCTTGAGTTTGTCGATCGCGCCCTTGGTGACGAGCACTTTCTTGTAGTGAACCAGCGACACCGGATCGGCGTAGCGCGGCTCGACCACGAGCACGTTCACCAGATTGCGGGAAGCCAGGTACAGGTTTTCGTCGACTTCTTCGGCGATCACCAGCACGGAGTCCAGGTTCATGGCCTTGAACTTGGCGGCCAGGACCTTGGTCTTGGGCGACTCGACCTTCAGCGAATCGACCACGGCCAGGCGGCCTTCGCGGGCCAGCTGCGAGAAGATCGAAGCCATACCGGCGCGGTACATCTTCTTGTTGATCTTCTGGGTGAAGTTCTCTTCCGGGCTGTTCGGGAAGATGCGACCGCCTCCACGCCACAGCGGCGAGGAGGTCATACCGGCACGCGCGCGACCCGTACCCTTTTGCTTGAAAGGCTTCTTGGTCGAGTGCTTGACCTGTTCGCGGTCCTTCTGCGCACGGGTGCCCTGGCGGGCGTTGGCCTGGTAGGCCACCACGATCTGGTGCACCAGATCTTCGTTGAATTCACGACCGAACACGGTCTCAGGCGCGTCGTACTTGGACGCCGCCTGACCCTGGTCGTTCAGGAGTTCGAGCTGCATCAGTTCGCCCCTTTCGATTTGACCTTGACAGCCGGACGCACGGTCACGAAGCCGCCCTTGGAACCCGGAATGGCGCCCTTGATCAGCAGCAGCTGACGGGCTTCGTCGATGCGAATCACATCGAGGTTCTGGGTGGTGACGGTGACGTCGCCGAGGTGGCCCGACATCTTCTTGCCAGGGAACACGCGACCCGGATCCTGCGCCATGGAGATCGAACCCGGCACGTTGTGCGAACGGCTGTTGCCGTGCGACGCGCGCTGCGAGCTGAAGTTGTGGCGTTTGATGGTGCCGGTGAAGCCCTTGCCGATGGAGGTGCCCTGCACGTCCACTTTCTGGCCCACGGCGAACACGGCGGTGACGGGCACGGCGGCGCCAGCCTGGTACTGGGCGGCGGTGTCGGCGGTCACGCGGAATTCCTGGATGATCTCACCGGCTTCCACGCCTGCTTTCGCAAGGTGACCGGCTTCCGGCTTGGTCACGCGCGAAGCTTTGCGCGCGCCGAACGTCACCTGCAGGGCAACGTAGCCGTCGTTCTCTTGGATTTTGACCTGGGTCACGCGGTTGTTGGACACATCCACCACCGTGACGGGCACTGCGTCCCCGTCATCGGTGAACAGACGCATCATGCCCACCTTGCGGCCCAGCAACCCGAGGGAGTTGCTCAGACTCATGTTGTTTCTCCAAAACTTTCACCGCGCCGACTTCAATTGGCCAGCGCGTTGGAATGCGAAAGAAGGTTAAATAAAACCCACCCCTAATTGGGGCGAGCCCGAAAGTATAGCGCGAACCGCCTTTTCAGGCAAGTCCGCGCCATGACTCTAGTTTTTCAGGCCGCCGGGGCGGCCCGGGCCGCTTACTGCAGCTTGATCTCGACGTCCACGCCGGCCGGCAGATCGAGCTTCATCAGCGCGTCCACGGTCTTGTCGGTCGGGTCGACGATGTCCATCAGGCGCTGGTGCGTGCGGATCTCGAACTGGTCGCGGCTCGACTTGTTGACGTGCGGCGAACGCAGGATGTCGAAGCGCTTCATGCGCGTCGGCAGGGGCACGGGGCCCTTGACGATGGCGCCGGTGCGCTTGGCGGTGTCCACGATCTCGGCGGCCGACTGGTCGATCAGCTTGTAGTCAAACGCCTTGAGGCGGATGCGGATTTTTTGCTTGGTGCTCATGGCAGATCTCCGTTCCTCGGTTCTTATTCGATGATCTTGGCCACGACGCCGGCGCCGACGGTACGGCCGCCTTCACGGATGGCGAAGCGCAGGCCTTCCTCCATGGCGATCGGGGCGATCAGCTTGACGGTGATCGACACGTTGTCGCCAGGCATCACCATTTCCTTGCCCTCGGGCAGCTCGATGGCGCCGGTCACGTCCGTGGTGCGGAAGTAGAACTGCGGGCGGTAGTTGTTGAAGAACGGGGTGTGGCGGCCGCCCTCGTCCTTGCTCAGCACGTACACCTCACCGGTGAAGTGGGTGTGCGGCTTGATGGAGCCGGGCTTGCACAGCACCTGGCCGCGCTCGACTTCCTCGCGCTTGGTGCCGCGCAACAGGATGCCGACGTTGTCGCCAGCCTGGCCCTGGTCCAGCAGCTTGCGGAACATTTCCACGCCGGTGCAGGTGGTCTTGAGCGTGGGCTTGATGCCGACGATCTCGATTTCCTCGCCAACCTTGACGATGCCGCGCTCGATACGGCCGGTCACCACGGTGCCGCGACCAGAGATGGAGAACACGTCTTCCACGGGCATCAGGAAGGCGCCGTCCACCGCGCGCTCGGGCGTGGGGATGTAGGTGTCCAGCGCGTCGGCCAGGGCCATGATGGCGCCTTCGCCGAGCTCGCCCTTGTCGCCTTCCAGCGCCAGCTTGGCCGAGCCCTTGATGATGGGGGTGTCGTCGCCGGGGAAGTCGTACTTGGACAGCAGCTCACGCACTTCCATCTCGACCAGCTCGAGCAGCTCGGCGTCGTCGACCATGTCGCACTTGTTCAGGAACACGATGATGTAGGGCACGCCGACCTGACGGGCCAGCAGGATGTGCTCGCGGGTCTGGGGCATGGGGCCGTCGGCGGCCGAGCACACCAGGATGGCGCCGTCCATCTGGGCGGCACCGGTGATCATGTTCTTGACGTAGTCGGCGTGGCCCGGGCAGTCCACGTGGGCGTAGTGGCGGTTGGCCGTCTCGTACTCGACGTGAGCGGTGTTGATGGTGATGCCGCGCGCCTTCTCTTCCGGAGCCGCATCGATCTGGTCGTAGGCCTTGGCTTCGCCGCCGAACTTGGCTGCCAGCACCGTGGCGATGGCCGCGGTCAGGGTCGTCTTGCCGTGGTCCACGTGGCCGATGGTGCCGACGTTGACGTGCGGCTTGGTCCGTTCAAATTTCTCTTTTGCCATTTCAATTTCTCCAAAGAGCGAGTCCCGTGTGGTGGTTTAACGTCTGCATCCGGTTGCTGGTTCGCCCCGCACGGGAACAGGGCGGCACCGGATCGCAGACAGATCTGCAATTCCTAGTCAGAGCTGCCAGAGCAAATTCGCTGCGCGAATCTTGGTCTGGCACACTGGCAATTACTTGGCGCGGGCGGCCATGATGGCCTCGGACACGTTGCGCGGAGCCTCGCTGTAGTGCTTGAACTCCATGGTGTAGGTGGCGCGACCCTGCGACATGGAGCGCAACGTGGTCGAGTAACCGAACATCTCGGACAGCGGCACTTCGGCCTTGATGGCCTTGCCACCGCCGACCATGTCTTCCATGCCCTGCACCATGCCGCGACGCGACGAGAGGTCGCCCATCACGTTGCCGGCGTAGTCTTCGGGCGTCTCGACTTCCACAGCCATCATGGGCTCGAGGATGACGGGGCCGGCCTTCTTGCAGCCTTCCTTGAAACCGAAGATGGCCGCCATCTTGAACGCCAGTTCGTTCGAGTCCACATCGTGGTAGGAACCGAAGTGCAGCGTGACCTTCACGTCCACCACCGGGTAACCAGCCAGCACGCCTTGCGTCACCGCCTCGTCGATGCCTTTTTGCACCGCCGGGATGAACTCGCGCGGCACCACGCCGCCCTTGATCGCGTCGACGAACTCGATGCCCTTGCCGGCCTCGTTCGGCTCGATCTTGAGCACCACGTGACCGTACTGCCCCTTGCCACCCGACTGACGCACGAACTTGCCTTCGGCCTCTTCGACGGTCTTGCGGATGGTCTCGCGGTAGGCCACCTGCGGCTTGCCGACGTTGGCTTCCACGCCGAACTCGCGCTTCATGCGGTCGACGATGATTTCCAGGTGCAGCTCGCCCATGCCGGCGATGATGGTCTGACCGGATTCCTCGTCGGTGCGCACGCGGAACGACGGATCCTCCTGCGCCAGGCGGTTCAGGGCAATGCCCATCTTTTCCTGGTCGGCCTTGGTCTTGGGCTCAACGGCCTGCGCGATCACGGGCTCGGGGAACACCATGCGCTCGAGCGTCACGATGGCCGCGGGATCGCACAGGGTCTCGCCGGTGGTCACGTCTTTCAGACCCACGCAGGCGGCGATGTCGCCGGCGCGGATTTCGTCCACTTCCTGACGGTTGTTGGCGTGCATCTGCACGATACGGCCGATCCGCTCTTTTTTGCCACGCACCGGGTTGTAGACGCTGTCGCCCTTGCTCAGCACGCCGGAGTAGACGCGCACGAAGGTCAGCTGGCCGACAAAGGGGTCGGTCATGAGCTTGAACGCCAGCGCAGAGAACTTTTCGCTGTCGTCGGCCTTGCGGCTGACTTCCTTCTCATCGTCGTCGTGGCCCTTCACCGGAGGGATGTCCACCGGCGAAGGCATGAGCTCGATCACGGCGTCGAGCATGCGCTGCACGCCCTTGTTCTTGAAGGCGGTGCCGCACAGCATGGGCTGGATCTCGCCAGCGATGGTGCGCGTGCGCAGGCCGCTGGTGATCTCTTCCTCGGTGAGGTCGCCCTCTTCGAGGTACTTGTTCATCAGCTCTTCGGAGGCTTCGGCCGCGGCTTCGACCATCTTCTCGCGCCACTCCTTTGCCTGTTCGACCAGCTCGGCCGGAATGTCTTCGAAGCTGAACTTCATGCCCTGGGAGGCTTCGTCCCAGATGATGGCCTTCATCTTGCGCAGGTCCACCACGCCACGGAAGTTCTCCTCGGCGCCGATCGGGATCACGATGGGCACGGGGTTGGCCTTCAGGCGCAGCCTCATCTGGTCGTAGACCTTGAAGAAGTTGGCGCCGGTGCGGTCCATCTTGTTGACGAAGGCCAGGCGCGGCACCCGGTACTTGTTGGCTTGGCGCCAGACGGTTTCCGACTGCGGCTGCACGCCGCCCACGGCGCAGTACACCATGCAGGCGCCGTCGAGCACGCGCATGGAGCGCTCCACCTCGATGGTGAAGTCCACGTGGCCCGGGGTGTCGATGATGTTGATGCGGTGCTCGGGGAAGGACATGTCCATGCCCTTCCAGAAGCAGGTGGTGGCGGCGGACGTGATCGTGATGCCACGCTCCTGCTCCTGCTCCATCCAGTCCATGGTGGCGGCGCCGTCGTGCACTTCACCGATCTTGTGGTTCACGCCGGTGTAGAACAGGATGCGCTCGGTGGTCGTGGTCTTGCCGGCGTCGATGTGCGCGGAAATACCAATGTTGCGATAGCGCTCGATGGGAGTCTTGCGAGCCATGATTTCTCTCCGTTAATGGCCACAAGCCCGCCACTGCACGCGCAGCGGTACGGGCTTGCAGGCCTGATGGCAGGGCTGTGTTTAGAAGCGGAAGTGGCTGAACGCCTTGTTGGCTTCGGCCATGCGGTGCACTTCGTCGCGCCGCTTCATGGCGCCACCGCGGCCTTCGTTGGCTTCCATCAGCTCGTTGGCCAGGCGCAGGGCCATCGACTTCTCGCCGCGCTTGCGCGCCGCTTCCTTGATCCAGCGCATGGACAAGGCCAGGCGACGCACCGGACGCACTTCCACCGGCACCTGGTAGTTGGCGCCACCCACACGGCGGGACTTCACTTCCACCATGGGCTTGACGTTGTTGATGGCGGTGATGAAGAGCTCCAGCGGGTCCTTGCCGGTCTTCTTCTCCATGGTTTCGAAGGCACCGTAAATGATGCGCTCGGCAACCGCCTTCTTGCCGCCTTCCATGATCACGTTCATGAACTTGGAGAGCTCGACATTGCCGAACTTGGGATCCGGCAGAATTTCACGCTTAGGGACTTCGCGACGACGTGGCATGTTTCACCTCTTTGCTTCAGTTGATGACTGGACGTCCTTGATATCCAGACACCCCGCAGACCCATTATCGAATCTGCACTTACTCGACCCCTCTTCAGGGTCACTACGTTGAACCGGCTCGTCAACAAACCGGCGCAACACCTTTGCGAAAGCTGTTTAGGCCTTCTTGGGACGCTTGGCGCCGTACTTGGAACGCGACTGCTTGCGGTCTTTCACGCCTTGCAGGTCCAGCGAGCCACGCACGATGTGGTAGCGCACACCCGGCAGGTCCTTGACACGGCCACCGCGCACCAGCACCACCGAGTGCTCCTGCAGGTTGTGGCCTTCACCGCCGATGTAGGAAATGACTTCGAAGCCGTTGGTCAGACGGACCTTGGCGACCTTGCGAAGCGCCGAGTTCGGCTTCTTCGGCGTCGTGGTGTACACGCGGGTGCACACGCCGCGACGCTGCGGCGAGTTTTGCATCGCGGGGCTCTTGGACTTGGTCTTCTCGACCTCGCGCCCCTGACGCACCAGTTGATTGATGGTTGGCATTGAAAAACGTCCCTAAACGTTCGGATACTGATTACCGCCCATGAAAGCCCCATGGAAGCGGCACGCACATCTCTCCCGCCCCAATTGCGGAAAAGCCTGCGAGTATAACCCGCCGGCCTCATCCGTGCAATCGGCAGGCTTGGCCTGATTAAGTAAGCAAGCGCAAACTTTTCGAAATCACTTGATCCACAGGCGCAGAGCATCCCAGGCCCGGCCCAGCACGCCGGCCTCTTCGACACCCTCGAGCGCCACCAGGGGCACGTCGAGCAGGGCCTGATCGCCGCGCAGCACCTTCAGCGTGCCCACGGCCTGGCCCTGCTTGAAGGGCGCGACCAGCGGGTCCGGGCGCGCGACCTGGGTCTTGAGCTGGGCCGCGCTGCCGGCCGGCACCGCCACCACGATGGCCTCGGGCCGGCCGAGCTTGAGCGTGCTGGCCTTGCCCTTCCAGACCGCCGGCGCCACGACCGCCTGGTTGGCGTCGAACAGCTTGACCGCCTCGAAGGCCGTGTAGCCCCAGTTCAAGAGCTTCTGCGACTCGTTGGCGCGGGCGTTCTCGCTGGAGGCGCCAAGCACCACGGACAGCAGGCGGCGCTGGCCCACATTGGGGAAGTCGCGCTTGGCGGTGGCGACCAGGCAGTAGCCGGCGGCGTCGGTATGACCGGTCTTCAGGCCGTCCACCGTGGGGTCGCGGAACAGCAGCAGGTTGCGGTTGCTGTCGTTGGCGGCCGGCGTGCCCTCGTAGCGGTACTTCTTGATCCCGTAATAGTGCATGTACTCGGGGAAGTCGCGCATCAGCCGGGTGGCGAGGATGCTGAGGTCGCGCGCCGTCGTGGTGTGGCCGGCCACCGTCAGGCCCTCGGGGTTCTTGTAGCTGGTGGACTTCATGCCCAGCGCCTTGACCTGCTCGTTCATGAGCTGCACGAAGCGCTCGGCCGTGCCGCCCACGCCTTCGGCCAGCGCCATGGTGGCGTCGTTGCCCGACTGCACGACCATGCCCTTGATCAGGTCGTCCACCGGCACCTTCATCTTGGGGTCGATGAACATGCGCGAGCCCGGCATCTTCCAGGCGCGCTCGCTGACCGGCAGGGTCTGCCGGAGGTCGATCTTCTTGGCCCGCAACGCGTCGAACACCAGGTACTGGGTCATCAGCTTGGTCAGCGAGGCTGGCTCGACCGGCATGTCGATGTCCTTGGCCGCCAGGATCTGGTTGGCCGTGACGTCGAGCAGCAAGTAGGCACGCGCCGCGACCTCGGGCGGCTGGGGGGTCTGGGCGGCGGCGGCCAGGCACAGGGGCGCGAAAACCAGCGCGCGCAGGGCCTTCAGGAAACGTTTCATGATTTGGAATTCAGAAAGGGAAAATCGCGGGAGCCTGTTGAGACCAGCCCGCGGCGCAAAGTTCAGGCCCGCAGGTGGCGGGCCACCAGACCCTTCAGGAGTGGCAATTGTCCGTGAAAGAAATGCTCGCCCCCGGGCACCACGGTCACCGGAAGTAACTGCGGCCTGGCCCAGTCCATGACCGCGGCCAGCGGCACGGTCTCGTCCGTCTCGCCATGCACCACCAGGGCGCGCTCGTGCGCCTCGGGCGGCAGCGGCGCGACCTGAAAGCGCGAGGCGGCGGTGCCGACCAGCACGATCTTCGCAGGCGCGCGCGTAGGCCAGAGCGCGGCCACCGCGTGGCTGGTGACGAAGGCGCCAAAGGAAAAGCCGGCCAGCGCCAGCGGCTGCTGCGCGGGCGCGACCTGCTCGACCACGGCCAGCAGGTCGGCCAGCTCGCCGCGGCCCTCGTCGTAGGTACCGGCGCTCGCGCCCACGCCGCGGAAGTTGAAGCGCACGGCGCGCCAGCCGCCCTGCACGAAGGCGCGCGCCAGCGTCTGCACCACCTTGTTGTTCATGGTGCCGCCGAACAGCGGATGGGGGTGGGCGATCACGGCCACGCCGCGCGGGGGCTGGCCGGCGGCGAGCTCGGGCTCGTCCTGCAGGGCCTCGATGGCGCCGGCCGGGCCGGACAGGGTCAGGGCTTGGGTTCTGGGGTTCACGGTCGAACGGGCGTCAGGAGGCCATGCGGAGCGCGGCGCCGCCTCAGCGGCCCAGGTGCGGCGGCGTCAGCAGGCGCTCGACCAGCTTGCCGTTCTTCAGGTGGGACTCGACGATCTCGTCGATGTCGCTCTCGTCGACATAGCTGTACCAGACCGCCTCCGGATAGACCACGGCCACCGGACCGGCCGCGCAGCGGTCCAGGCAGCCTGCCTTGTTCACCCGCACCTGGCCCGGCCCGGCCAGGCCCTCGGCCTTGACCCGGGCCTTGCAGCGGTCGAACGCGGCCTGGGCGTTGTGGTCCGCGCAGCAGTTCTCGCCGTTGTCGCGCTGGTTCAGGCAGAAGAAGATGTGGCGCTGGTAATAGGAAGCATTTTCACTCATGACGCCATTCTAAGTTTGGGCCCTGCGCGCGGGCTCCTCGGGGGCTTCGCCGCGCGACAGGCGCAGCAGCACATAGGCCAGCGCTGCAAAGGGCCAGAGCCAGCCCAGCCACTGCGCCAGGCCATGGAAGCGGATGAAGCGGCCCTGCTCCCAGGTCTGCAGCGTCTGGGCGAAATAGGCGCTGGTGGGCGCATGGTTGAGCAGGCTCAGGTGCAGCACCAGGGCCAGCAGCGCCAGGGCCGTGCAGCCGCGCCGCGGCACCGGCAGCAGCAGCAGGGACCCGATCGCCGCCGCGACCAGGCCCACGCGCACCGGCACGCTGAGCCAGGCCCAGGCATGGGCGGGTCCGTAGCTCAGCGCCGCCGACAGGGCCGAGGCGCCCAGGCCCAGCACGACGAAGACCACGGCGAACAGCAGCCGGCGGCCGGCGGCGCGGATCACGCTGTAGCCCAGCAGGCAGGGGATCAGGGCGCCCAGCATCACGCACAGCAGCTCGGCGCCGGGCAGCAGCGGCTCCAGCTCCAGCTCGCGCAGCGGCAGCCACTCGAGAAAGGGCGTGTCCGCGAGCCACTCGGCCAGCGCCTCCTCGGCGCGCTCCAGCACCTGGCCCAGGCCCAGGGGCACGGGCGCGGGAAACAGCAGGGCCGCGGGCCACAGCGCCAGCAGCACCAGGGCGCCGCGCGCGTCGGCGTCGAACCAGCGCGCGCGAAAGCGGCTCCAGCGGTCGAGCGCGCCCAGCCGCTCCAGCGTCCAGGCGACGGCCGCGCCGGCCCCGGCACCCAACAGGTTCAGCCCCAGGTCCAGGTTGGAGGACACGCGCACGGGCAGGTAGGCCTGCAGCGATTCCAGCAGCAGCGACAGCCCTCCCCCGGCCAGCGTGGCCAGGGCCACGGCAGGCCAGCGCGGCCGGGTGCGCAGCAGGCCCAGCGCCAGCAGGAAACCGAGCGGCCCATAGCCGACCACGTTGGCCGCCAGGTCGAAACCGGTCCAGTAGCGCGGCAACGGCGCCCACAGGAAGCTCCAGGGCGCCAGGCCCTGGTCGCGCCAGTCGGCAAAGGGGTAGAGACTGGCGTAGACGATCAGCGCCGCGTAGATCAGCGCCAGCGGCCAGGCCGAGCTCTTGTGCGCCAAACGCCGGCCTCAGAAGGGCTTGAGCACCACCAGCAGCACCGCCGCCAGCAGCAGCAGCACCGGCAGCTCGTTGAACCAGCGGAACCAGACATGGCTGCGCCGGTTCTGGCGCTGCTCGAACCGGTGCAGCAGGCGCGCGCAGGCGTGGTGGTAGCCCAGGATCAGCACGACGACGGCCAGCTTGGCGTGCATCCAGCCGTTGCCCGGCCCCCGGCCTATGCCCCAGCCCAGCCAGAGCCACAGGCCCAGGGCCAGGGCCGGCACGGCCAGCAGGGTGGTGAAGCGCAGCAGCTTGCGCGCCATCAGCAGCAGGCGCTCGCGCTCGGCGATCGACTCGGGCGCGACCATGGCCAGGTTGACGAAGATGCGCGGCAGGTAGAACAGGCCGGCAAACCAGCTGGCCACGAAGACGATATGAAGCGATTTCACCCAGAGCATGGGCGCAGTGTAGTGGCTGGGCCCAGGGCGGCCCCCCCCAAAAAAAAGCCCCCGGCCACATGGCCGAGGGCGGGAAGCCTTTTTGCTGTCACACATCAAGGCGCCCGCTCAGGGAGGAAAAGCGGGAGGCAGCAAGCTGCCCGTGATTAATTTAGCAAATTAATGCCTTAGTTTCAAGTTCGCCTTCACACAAAAGAAGCAATTTGTCACAAATACGCCTCAAGACGGTGCCCGGGCCCGGGGTCGGTGGCGCCCCGAAGCGAATGAGGCACAATTTTCGGCATGACGCCATTGCACGCCCCCTACCCCCTGGGCCGCCCGCGCCGCCTGCGGCGCGACGCCTTCACCCGCGACCTGGTGCGCGAACACGCGCTGGCCGCGCAGGACCTGATCTACCCCGTGTTCGTGCTCGAGGGCGAGCAGCGCCGCGAGGCCGTGGCCTCCATGCCCGGCGTCGAGCGCCTGAGCCTGGACCTGCTGCTGCCGGTGGCCGAGGACTGTGTGCGCCTGAGCATCCCGGCGATGGCGCTGTTCCCGGTGATAGACCCGGCGCGCAAGGACGCCCAGGGCAGCGAGGCCGCCAACCCCGAGGGCCTGGTGCCCCAGGTGGTGCGTGCGCTGAAGCAGCGTTTCCCGGAACTCGGCGTGATGACCGACGTGGCGCTGGACCCCTACACCAGCCACGGCCAGGACGGCCTGCTCGACGCCAGCGGCTACATCCTCAACGACGAGACGGTGGCGGCGCTGGTGCAGCAGGCCCTGACCCAGGCCGAGGCCGGCGTGGACATCGTGGCCCCCAGCGACATGATGGACGGCCGCATAGGCGCGATCCGGCGCGAGCTCGAGGCGCGCGGCGCGATCCACACCCGCATCATGGCCTACAGCGCCAAGTACGCCAGCGCCTTCTACGGCCCGTTCCGCGACGCCGTGGGCTCGGCCGCCAACCTGGGCAAGAGCGACAAGAAGGCCTACCAGATGGACCCCGGCAACAGCGACGAGGCGCTGCGCGAGGTGGCCATGGACATCGCCGAGGGCGCCGACATGGTGATGGTCAAGCCCGGCATGCCCTATCTGGACATCGTGCGCCGCGTCAAGGACGAATTCCGCGTTCCCACCTTCGCCTACCAGGTGTCGGGCGAGTACGCCATGCTCAAGGCCGCCGCGCAGAACGGCTGGCTGGACCACGACGCGGTGATGATGGAGAGCCTGCTGGCCTTCAAGCGCGCCGGCGCCGACGGCGTGCTGACCTACTTCGCCCGCGACGCGGCCCGCCTGCTGCGCGCGCGCTGAAGCCAGCGCCGCGCGACACCCCGCCCCATGCGCATCTTCAGCATCCACGGCGCCCGGGTGGTCGAGACCGACGCCCTGCCGCAGCACCTGCCCGAGCAGGGCTTCGTCTGGATCGCCTGCGCCCGCGCCGAGTTCGAGCAGGGCCTGCCGGCCCTGCAGGCCGAGCTGCAGGCGCTGGCCGGCACGGCGCTGCTGGACCTGCATGTCTCCGACCTGCTGAACCCGCAGCTGCCCTCGCGTTTCGACGACACCTCGCAGTACGACATCATGGTGTTCCGGCGTCTGGCCTCGGGCCAGGGCGGCAGCGAGCCGCGCCTGCCGCTGAGCCAGGTGCCGCGCCGCAGCGGCCCGCCGGTGCTCAGGCGCATAGACACCAGCCCGGTCGGCTTCGCGGTATTCGACCGGCTGCTGCTGACCGTGCACCCGGCCGACTGCGCGGTGCGCGAGGCCTATGCGGCACGCCTGCTCAGCGCCGCCGATGTGCGCGGCGGCGCCGCGGCGTCCGAGCTGCGCCCCGACGCGCGCTCCACGGGCGCACGCGGCATCCCGGGCAATCCGGCCGACCTGATGCTGCGCCTGATCAACCAGATGGTCGACGGCTACCTGGAGCTGCGGCGCGAGCTCACGCGCCAGCTCGACCACTGGCAGTCCGAGCTGCTGCATCCGGCCACGCATTTCCACAACTGGGGGTCGCTGCTCGACGCGCGCCTGTCGCTGCACCAGCTCGACGAGATCTGCGAGGACCAGCGCTCGGCCGTGCAGAACTGGATCGACGCCCTGGCCGGCTGGCCCGAGGCCGACACGCCGGCCGGCCAGCGCGAGCGCGAGCTGCTGCGGGTGCGCAGCCGCGACGTGCTGGAGCACATCGAGCGCGTGGTGCACCATGTGCGCCGGCTGGAGCACAGCGCCGAGACCGCGGTGCAGATGCATTTCTCGCTGCAGAGCAACCGGACCAACGACATCATGCGCGTGCTGACGGCGCTGACCGCGATCTTCCTGCCGCTGAACCTGATCGCCGGCATCTTCGGCATGAACTTCGAGTTCATCCCGCTGCTGCACCGGCAATCAGGCTTCTGGTGGGCCATGGGCGCCATGGGCGGGATCGCCCTGGCGCTGGGCCTGCTGTTCTGGCGCAAGCGCTACCTGGCACGCAGCGGCCGCTGAGGCCGCTGAGGCCATCGGCCCCCGCGCTTCGGCCCGGCGCCGGTCTGCGCGCCATGGAAGAAGCTTCAGGCGTGCTCGCCGACCTGGGGCAGGGCGCCCGTCTTCAGGGCCTGGAAATACTCGGCGCGCACTTCGGCGCGGGTCTTGTTGCCGGGGCCGGACGGCACCTCGATTTCGGCGACATCGCCGGCCTCGGGCAGCTGGCCCGCGGCGCGCGCGGCCAGATATTCGGCCTGGACCTGGGCGCGCGTGCGCTCGCTGGTGGACGGCGCCACGCCGACTTGCAGTTCCACGTCGCCGACAGGACGCTGGGCTTCGGCGGCGAAGGCGCTGCCGGCCAGGGTGGACAGGGCGATCAGGGATGCGGCGACGAACTTGGCGGATTGCATGGTGTTTCCTTTCTAGGGTCATGAACGACTGGTTCTGAACCGGGAGCCGGCGCGGGCATGATCACGCGGTGGCGACGCATGCGCCGGCCATTCGATTCATTCAGGGTTGCAAAGCCTGCACTCCCTGTGAATGACAGATGCGTGACAAGTTGCGGCTTTCAACGGGGCGGAACCGAACCGCCCTGTTTCGATTCAGGAAACAATGGACTCGCTCGATCTCATCAAGACCTTTCGCGAAGTCGCCCTGCGCGGCAGCTTCTCCGCCGCCGCGCGCGGCCTCGACGTCTCCAAGGCCAACGTCAGCAAATACGTGGCCGAACTCGAGGCGCGCTTCGGCGTTCGCCTGTTCAACCGCAGCACGCGCACCGTGACCCTGACCGACGCCGGTCGCCTGCTGCTCGAGCGCAGCGGGCCGTTGGTGGAGATGGTCGAGCTCACGCGCGACGAACTGCAGCAGCGCGCGCGCCAGCCCTCGGGGCGGCTGCGCGTCAGCGCACCGCATGGCCTGACGCAGACAGCGCTGCCGCAGCTGATGGCCGAGTTCATGCAGCGCCACCCGGCCGTGAGCCTGAGCCTGCACCTGAGCAACCGGTTGATCGACCTGGTCGAAGAAGGCGTGGATCTGGCCCTGCGCGTGGGCCGCATTGCCGACCCCAACGTGATCGCGCGCAAGCTGCAGCGGGTCGACTTCGTCGTGGCGGCCGCGCCGCGCTACTGGGAGGAACGCGGCCTGCCGGCCCATCCCGACGACCTGGCCGAGCACGACGCCCTGACCTATTCGCTGCTCGGCCCCAGCCCCGAATGGCGCTTCGAGGTCGACGGCGAGCCCCATGTGGTGCCGCTCAAGAGCCGCATGGACGCAACCGACGCTGCGCCCCTGGTCAGCGCAGCGCTGTACGGCCTTGGCGTGGTTTGCCTGCCTCGCCTGCTGGTCCAGCCACACCTGGACAGCGGAGCGCTACAGGCGGTGCTGTACGGCCACTCGCAGCGCGACGTCTGGCTGCACGCCGTCTACGCCCAGCGCCGCCACAACAGCGCCGCGCTCAAGGCCTTGCTGGCCTTTCTGGAGGAGCGCTGGCGCCTGGCCTGAAGAACGCTCAACCCAGGTGCTGGGCGAAGAAGGCCAGGGTGCGCTCGCGCGCCAGCTGGGCCGCGGCGGCGTCGTAGGAGCCGCGCTGGTCGCAGTTGAAGCCATGGTTCGCGTGGTAGACCTGCACCTGCACGCCGGGCTGGGCCTGCTTGAAGGCTTCCACGCTGTCGAGCGGGATCCAGTGGTCCTGGTCGCCGAAATGCGCGAGCACCGGCACCTTGGGCTGGCGCGCCGCCTCCTGCTCGCCGGTCATGCCGCCGCCGTAGTAGGGCACGGCCGCGGAAAGGCCGCTGAGCGTGCAGGCCGCGCGCCAGGTCAGCAGGCCGCCCCAGCAGTAGCCGACGATGCCGACCTTGCCGCCGCCGGCCTTGGCCGCATGGTCGATGGCAGCCTGGATGTCCTGCATCACGCCGGGCGCGGGCAGGGCCTCGACGGCGGTCTTGTAGCCGAAGCCCTCGCCCATGTCGGCCTCGCTGTAGCCGAGCTCGACGCCGGGCTTGACACGCTGGAAGGTGGCCGGCGCCACCGCGAGGTAGCCCTCGGCCGCGTAGCCGTCGGCCACAGCGCGGATATGCGAGTTGACGCCGAAGATCTCCTGCAGCACCACGACGGCGCCCTTGGGCGTGCCCGCGGGCTGAGCCACGTAGGCGGGGATGCGGCTGCCGTCGGCGGCGCTGAGATCGATGAATTGGCCCATGCGGATGCTCCTTTTGAGAAAGGCTTGGTGAAAACGGGTTCAGGAACGGAGTTTGCGCTCGACGAAGTCGAGCCGGTCCTGGCCCCAGAAAATTTCGCCGTCGATCACATAGCTGGGCGCGCCGAACACGCCTGCGGTGATGGCCTCCTGGGTGTCGCGCTCGTAGCGCTCCTGCACCGCCTGGCTGTGCGACTGCTCGAGCCGCGCCGGGTCCAGGCCCTGCTCGGCCAGCAGCTCGGCCAGCACCTTGTCGTCGGCGATGTGGCGCTCCTGCGCCCAGACCGCGGCCAGGATGGCGCCCGTGATCTTCATCGCGGCGGCGCTGCCGTCGCGCTCGTCGACCGCGATGATCAGCCGCGCCGCATCGTCGCCCGACACCGGGAAATAGCGCGGCTGGGGGTTCAGCGGCGCGTGCAGGTGCTCCGAGAAGCGCTTGAGCTCGAGCAGGCGGTAGGCCTGGCGCTGCGGCGCGCGCTTGGGCAGCGGCAGGCCGCCCGAGACCGGGAACACCTGGCCCAGGTCCACCGGCCGCACGCGCACGCCGGCGCCCGTGGCGCGCAGCAGGGCCGCGAAGCGCTCGTGGCCCAGGTAGGTCCAGGGGCTCTGCGGTGCGAAGTAATAGTCCACTGTGCGACTCAAGCTCTTCTCCTCGTTGGTGTAAGGTGCGCAAAGCCGCTGTTTTAACCGCACGGCGCAGATTCTGCAGGAGACAGGTCTTGGACAAGGTATTGCTGGTCACCGGCGGCAGCCGGGGCATAGGCGCGGCCACGGTACGGCTGGGCGCGCAAAGGGGCTGGGCCGTGGCGGTGAATTACGCGGCGCAGGCCGGGGCCGCCGAGGCCTTGGTCGGCGAGATCCGCGCCGCCGGCGGGCGCGCGCTGGCGGTGCAGGCCGACGTGGCCGACGAGGCCCAGGTGCTGGCCATGTTCGCGCGCATCGACGCCGAGCTCGGCCGCCTCACGGGCCTGGTCAACAACGCCGGCGTGGTCGACGTCACGGCGCGGCTGGACGAGATGGGCGTGGCCCGCTGGAAGCGCATGTTCGACATCAACGTGATCGGCTCGCTGCTGTGCGCGCGCGAGGCCGTGCGGCGCATGAGCCGGCGCCACGGTGGCCAGGGCGGCGCCATCGTCAACCTCTCGAGCGCGGCCGCGAGACTGGGCGCGCCGGGCCAGTACCTGGACTACGCGGCGGCCAAGGGCGCGATCGACGCCTTCACGATAGGCTTGGCCAAGGAGGTCGCCGCCGAGGGCATACGCGTGAACGCGGTGCGCCCGGGCCTGATAGCGACCGAGATCCACGCCTCGGGCGGCCTGCCCGACCGCGTGCGCGAGCTCGCGCACCAGGTGCCCATGCAGCGCGGCGGCCAGGCCGAGGAGGTGGCCCAGGCCATCGTCTGGCTGCTGTCGGAAGAAGCCAGCTACACCACCATGTCGCTGCTCGACGTGTCCGGGGGCCGCTAGGGCGCGCCGCGTCACAATCGCCGCATGGACTTCAAACCGCTGATCACGCTGCTGGCCATCGTCAACCCGCTGGCCTGCGTACCCTTCTTCATCCACTACACGCAGGGCTTCAGCCGCGCCCAGCGGCGACGCACGGTGCTGGTGTCCTCGTTCAGCGCCTTCGCCGTGATCGCCGCCAGCGCCCTGCTGGGCCTGCAGATCCTCGAGTTCTTCAGCATCTCGCTGGCCAGCTTCCAGGTCGGCGGCGGCATGCTGCTGCTGACGGCCGCCCTGTCCATGCTCAATGCCCAGCCCGCCGAGGCCAAGGCCAATGCCGAGGAGGTGCACAGCGCCGAGGAAAAGGCCGCCGTCGGGGCCAGCATCGCCGTCGTGCCGCTGACCATCCCGCTGCTGACCGGGCCGGCCACCATGTCCACCGTGGTGATCTACGCCGACAAGGCCAAGACCCTGCTGCAGTTGGGCCTGCTGGTCGGCTACGGCGCGGTGATCGGCGTGGCCACGGCCCTGTGCTTCTCGCTGGCCGGGCCGATCGCGCGCGTGCTGGGCCAGACCGGCATCAACGTCATGACCCGCCTGATGGGCCTGATCCTCGCCGCGCTCGCGGTCGAGGTGATGAGCGACGGCCTGCACAAGCTGTTCCCGGTGCTGGGCGCGGGCTGATGGCCCCTGTAGCCGGCCCGGCGCCGGTCTGAGCGCCCGGCGTCAGCGCAGCGGCTCCAGCCAGCGCAGCAACTCTTCCACCGCCGCGTCCGTCGCCTCGGTGAGGGCGCGCACGCCGCCCGGCGCGTCGGCGCTGGCCGCGGGGCGCTGCACCACCACGCTGCGCTGGGCCAGCAGCTGCTCGCGCCCCGCCTGGGTCTCGAGCAGCGAGGCGCGCAGGCGCACCAGGCCCTGGCTGCGCTCGGGCGCCTCGAACAGCTGGCTGAACTCCTCGAGCTCGACGCGCAGCAGCAGCGCGGCGCCACCCTCGCCCGCGTTGAGCACCGGGCGCTGGCGGCTCAGCGCCTCGCGCAGGCGCTGGCGCAGCAGCTGGGCGGGCGGCATGGTCCAGCGCGCCTGGGCATAGGGACGCAGCTGCTGGGCGTCGGCATAAGCCAGCCGGTACAGCAGCGCGCCGCTGTCCAGCGCCGCGGGCGCCTCGACCTCGGTCAGCACCAGGGGCGGCTTCGCGGCCTGGGCAGCGGCCGGGGCGCTCAGCGGGCCAGGTCCGAAATCGTAGAGCGCCGGCCGCTGCGGCTTGGCCGGCAGGGCGCAGCCGCCCAGGGCGGCGGCCAGCAGCAGGGCCAGGGCCGGGCCGCGGGCGCGAAGACGGAAGGCGGGGATGGCGGTGGTCATGGGCGGGCTCTTCATCGGGCGGATGCGGGGGCGGCAAAGCCGGGCTCGCCGGGACCGGGCGGCGGGGCGCCGGTGCCGAACAGCAGGCTTTGCGGATTCTCGTCCAGGCTGCTCGCGGTGCGCCGCACCTGGCGCAGGGTGCGCGCGGCGTCCTCGCCCACGCGGTTCACGCGCGGCAGCGTGGTGGCGTTGAGCGTGGACGCGCTTTGCGTTAGCGCCGCGCTGCCGGCGCCGAGCTGCTCGACCAGGCCACCCTTCTCGCCCAGCTTGCGCGCCGCCTGGCCCACCTCGGCCACGGACTGGCGCGCCTCCTGCACCAGCGGGGGCAGCTGGCCGCGCACCAGGCTGTCGACGCTGCTGGCCAGCTGGCGCACGCTCTGCGCGGCCTGGTCGGCGCTGACCACGGCCGACAGAACGGCCTGCTGGTTCTCGGGGCGCAGCAGCTCGTTGAGCCGGCGCGTGGTGTCCTCCAGCCGCTGCAGGATCTGCGTGCCCTGCTCGCTCAGGCGCCCGACCATGCCCGGACGCATGGGGATGCGCGGCAGCCCGCCTTCGAAGGGTGGCGGCGGCTGGGTCGACTCGCCGCTGTCGTCGAGCTGCACGAAGGCCAGCCCGGTCACACCCTGGAAACCCAGCGCGGCATAGGTGGTGGTGGTGACCGGCGTGCCCTGGTCGACCGCGATGCGCACCAGCACATGGCCCTTGAGCTTGGGGTCGAAGCCGATGTGGACCACCCGGCCCACCGCCACGCCCTTGAAGCGCACGGTGGCCTGGGGCTGCAGGCCGGAGACGGCCTCGCGCGAGCTGAGCTCGTAGAGCTGGCGGTTGGTGCCGTCGCGTCCGAGCCAGACCGCCAGCGCGATCAGCAGCGCGGTCACGCCCAGCACGAACAGGCCGGCGATCAGGGCATGGGCCTTGTTTTCCATGGCTTGTCCTTTCTACGGTGGCGCGGCGTCGAGCAGGGCCATGGCGCGCCGCCCGCGGTCTCCGAGGAAAAATTCGTGAATGAAGGGATGCGGGAAGGCCGCGACCTCGCGCGCGCTCCCGCTGACGATGACCCTCTGCTCGGCCAGCACCGCGATGCGCGTGCTGAGCTCGAACAAGGTGTCCAGGTCGTGCGTGACCATCACCACCGTGAAGCCGAGTTCCCTATGCAGGGCGCTCAGCAGGTGGCAGAAGCTGTCGGCGCTGTCGGGGTCCAGGCCGGCCGTCGGCTCGTCGAGCAGCAACAGCGGCGGGTCCATGATCAGGGCGCGGGCCAGCGCCACGCGCTTGACCATGCCGCCCGAGAGCTGGGCCGGCATCTTGTGCGCATGGCTCGCGTCCAGGCCCACCATCTGCAGCTTGAGCATGGCGGCGTCGCGGATCAGCGCCGCGGGCAGGCATTGCAGCTCACGCAGCGGAAAGGCGATGTTCTCCAGCACCGTGAAGGCCGAGAACAGCGCCCCGTGCTGGAACAGCATGCCGACCCGGCTCGCCGCCCCGCGCCGGCCCAGGCGCGCCGCGGGCTGGCCCAGCACGGTGACCGTGCCGCGCAGCGGCGTCGCCAGGCCCAGCATCTGGCGCAGCAGCACGGTCTTGCCCGAGCCCGAGCCGCCGACCAGGGACAGCAGCTCGCCGCGCGCCACGCTCAGCCGCAGGTCGCGGTGCACCACCAGGTCGCCGCCCGGCGCATGGAAGGCGCTCCACAGGCCCTGGATCTCGACCACCGGCGCGTCGGCCTTCATGCTAGATCCCGACATTCTTGAACACCACCGCGAACAGCGCGTCGACCAGGATCACCATGGTGATCGAGGTCACGACCGAGGCCGTGGTGCCGCGCCCCAGGCTCTCGGTGTTGGGCTTGACGCGCAGGCCATAGTGGCAGCCGATCAGCGCGATCAGCACGCCGAACACCACGGCCTTGGACATGGCCAGGGTCAGGTTCACCGCCTTCACCGCCTTGGGCAGCATGGTGAAGAAATAGGCCGGCGTGACGTCGAGCGCAAGGTCGGCCGCGAGCATGCCCCCTGCCAGGGCCGCCAGCGTGGTCCAGACCGTGATCAGCGGCATGGCCAGGGCCAGCGCCAGCACGCGCGGCAGCACCAGGCGGAAGCCGCGCGCAATGCCCATCACGCGCATCGCGTCGAGCTCCTCGGTCACGCGCATCACGCCGATCTGCGCCGTGATCGCCGAGCCCGAGCGGCCGGCGATCAGCACCGCGGCCAGCACCGGCCCGAGCTCGCGGATCAGCGACAGACCCAGGATGTTGACGATGAAGGCGCTGGCGCCGAACTGGCGCAGTTGCTGCGCGGTCAGGTAGGCCAGCACCACGCCGATCAGAAAGCCCACCATGGCCGTGATGGGCAGGGCCGTGGCGCCGATGCGGTAGAGATGGCCCGAGACATCGCGCCAGGGCCCCTGGCGCGGCGCGCGCACCAGGCGCAGCGCGTCCAGCAGCAGCTGGCCGATCAGGATGGTGATGTCGCGCAGGTGGTCGAGCATGCCGGCCAGCAGCGCGCCCAGGCGGGCCAGGCGCTCGACCAGGCCGGGCCGGATGGCGCGCGGCGGGGTGCAGGCGAAGCGCGCCACGCGCTCGAGCAGGGCACGCTGCTCGGCCGAGGCCTCCAGGCGCTGCGGCCAGCGCCGGCCCCAGTGGTTCCACAGCAGCTGGGCGCCCAGGTGGTCCAGGCTCTGCAGCGCACTCAAGTCCCAGCCCGCCGGCGCGGCCGGGCCCAGTGCGCGCAGGTTGGCGGCCACGGCCTTCCAGACGCCCGGCAGCGTCAGCTGCCCGGCGGTCCAGCTGCCGAGCAGGCCGACCGCGGGTCCTTCGGGCCTGTCCTGGCGGGCGATGCGCGGGGTGAGTTCCTCCATGGGGCGATGTGTCCAGACGTGTCGGCATGGTAACGCCTGGCGCGCGCCGCGCCTGCAAAGCCCCCAGTCCGCGCCACGGCGGCGCGGGCGCTATGCGGCGGCGCTTGCCTGCGCCGCCTGTGCCCCGCCCAGGAACAGCCGCTCGATGTGCGGGTCGGCCAGCAGCTCGGCCGCGGGCTTTTGCAGCACCAGGCGACCGGACTCCAGCGCGATCGCC
>SCMQ01000084.1 GCA_005503335.1 Comamonadaceae bacterium 2FH | reverse complement strand
AGAGGGTGTAGACGAAATGATCTACGTCGCCAGTCTAGTCGCGAGCATACGCGCTTCGGCCAACCAGACCCATGCGAGCGGCGCCCAGTCCGATCGATCGTGGTGTGCCATGAGGCGTCGCGCGCGCTCGTTCCAGGCGTGAGTGCGCTCGACCACCCAGCGCTTGGGCAGCACCACGAAGCCGCTGGGCAGGCTCTCGGGCCACAGGGGCTGCTGCGCGGTCGCTACCCAAGTGCCGGTGCTGCGGTTGCCGGGGTGGCGCACGATCTCCACGCTCAACGCATGTGTCTTTTCGATGGCCGCGGCGCATTGGCCGCCGTAGGCGCCGTCGGCGTACAGCTTCTTCAGCCCCGGGACTTTGGCGCAGGCTTGCGCAACCACGGGTGCGGCGGCATCGCGATCTTGCACGCTGGCTGCGGTGATCGTGACGGCCAGCAGCAGCCCCAGCGTGTCGACCACCAGGTGACGCTTGCGCCCCTTGACCTTCTTGCCTGCATCGAACCCTGTCTGGCCGCCTTGGGCCGTGCTGCGGGTGCTCTGCGCATCGATGATGGCGGCCGTCGGCTCGGGGGCCTTGCCGATGCGATCGCGCCACTGCTGGCGCAGCCGATCGTGCATGGCCTCGAACACGCCGGCAGCGGCCCAGCGGCTGAAGGCCTTGTAGACCGCCTGCCAGGGCGGGAAGGTCTTGGGCAGCAGTCGCCAGGCGCAGCCCGTGCGCAGCGCATAGCAGCAGGCGTTGACGATCTGGCGACGCTCGTAGCGCGCAGGCGCTCCGCGACCGCCGTCGCGCTCGAACAGGTCACCCACCAGCGCCCATTCGGCATCGGTCAGGTCGGTGTTCATGCCGCTGACTCCATCGGCGCGGCGATGTGCGGCGGTGTAGCCGTATCGGGTCGGTGCGCTCCCCTGAACCGCAGCCCGCGCGCCCGCGCGGCGCAGCGGCTTGAGTCGCTGGATGCCGGCCTCGCGCAGCGCCTTGCGCACAGTGACCGTGCTGACCTTGACGCCCGTACGTCGCAACAGCTCGCGGGTGACTTCGTCCAGCGACGAGTGCGGTTGCTCTTGGGTAATCGCACGCAACACAGCCGTGTGCTCAGCGTTCAACACGGGCTTGCGCCCCGGACGTCCCGGCTGCTCGCCTCGCGCCTTCTTCACCATCTGCCACCTCGTGTCCGCATGCTTCGATCAGAGCATAACGCGCGAGATGTTGTTTTCGTCTACACCCTCTGA
>SCMQ01000083.1 GCA_005503335.1 Comamonadaceae bacterium 2FH | reverse complement strand
ATCGGCATAGGGGGCCTCCATGATCGGAGGCACCCCTGCCACACCACCCGGCATGCGGGTCCGCACCGGGCGGTTCGAGAGCTTGAGGTCATGACAGCCTTGGCACTCCCAGACGGTCGAAGTATGCAATGGTCAGCACGCTGTTGATGGCCCCGCAGCTGTTACGCCACCAGCGCCAGGAATTCCCCGCCACTTGCAGCGCCACATCCTGCGTGGCCCCCAGCGCCATGAGCTCGCGGTAGATCGTCTTCGGCCGCGTCCACTGCTTGAGCTGGATCGCCCTCAGTCGGTGACGCACCCACTCATCCAGCTCTCGCCAGATGCGGGGCGTTTGCGCCAACCCGAAGTACGCCTTCCAGCCCAGCAGGTACGGCCGCAGCTTCTCCACCACTTGCTCCATGCTGCGTCCACCTGAGCGCCGCGTGAGTTGCCGGACTCGGGCCCTGAAGTTGTCCAGCGCCTTCTTGGCCACCGCACATTTCACCTCCCGGCCCCTGGCCACCCACAGCCCATACCCCAGGAACTTGCGCCCGAAGGCGCTGCCCACCGCGCTTTTGGCCTCATTGATCTGAAGCTTCAAGTCACCGTACAGCCGCCTGAGGTAGGCCATCACCCGTTGCCCGGCCTTGATGCTGCCCACGTAGACGTTGCAGTCATCGGCGTAGCGCGCGAAGCTGTGGCCCCGCGCCTCCAACGCCTTGTCCACCTCGTCCAGCAGCACGTTGGCCAGCAACGGGCTCAGCGGCCCGCCCTGGGGCGTGCCCAGGTGCCGATCCACCACCACCCCGCCATCCATGATCCCGGCGTTCAGGTACGCCCGGATCAGCCGGATCACTCCGGCATCATCGATGCGCCTCTTGAACCTGTCGATCAGGATGTCGTGGTTGACCCGGTCAAAGAACTTGGCCAGGTCCACGTCCACCACCACGCGCTTGCCCGCTTGTGCGTACGCCCGCGCAGCCTTGACCGCGTCGTGCGCCCGCCGCCCCGGGCGGAACCCGTGGCTGTGGTCGCTGAAGGTGGGGTCGATGACGGGCTGCAGCACCTGCAGCAGCGCCTGCTGGATCAGCCGATCCACCACCGTCGGGATACCCAGCTCACGCTGGCTCCCGTCGGGCTTGGGAATCATCACCTTGCGTACCGGACTGGGCCGGTAGTGCCCTGTCAGCAGCGCTTGGCGGATGTCGGGCCAGCTCGTTTGCAGCGCGCGGGCAGTCTGCTCGAGGTCGAGCCCGTCCACCCCGGCTGCGCCCTTGTTGGCCTTGACCCGTTTCCACGCC
>SCMQ01000082.1 GCA_005503335.1 Comamonadaceae bacterium 2FH | reverse complement strand
GGGCAGGGGGAGGGCGGCGCTCAAGCGGTAGCGCGAAGCCCCATGGCCTGGCGGTACCACTCGTGGAAGTGCTGCATGCCGTCTTCCATCGGGCTCTGGTAGGGGCCGACCTCGTTGTCGCCGCGCGCCATCAGCGCGCGCCGTCCGGCGTCCATGCGCTCGGCGATCTCGTCGTCCTCGATGCAGGTCTCCATGTAGGCGGCCTGCTGGGCCTCGACGAACTCGCGCTCGAAGGCGACGATTTCCTCGGGGTAGTAGAACTCCACCATGTTGAGCGTCTTCTGCGGCCCCATGGGGTGCAGCGTGGAGACCGTCAGCACATGGGGGTACCACTCGACCATGATGTGAGGGTAGTAGGTCAGCCAGATCGCGCCGAACTTGGGCGGCTCGCCGCCGCGGTACTTGAGCAACTGCTCGTGCCAGCGCTGGTAGACCGGGCTGCCGGCCCGGCCCAGGCGGTTGGCCACGCCCACGGTCTGCACCGAGTACTCGGGCTTGAACTCCCAGCGCAGGTCGTCGCAGGTGACGAACTGGCCCAGCCCGGGATGGAAGGGGCCGACATGGTAGTCCTCCAGGTAGACCTCGATGAAGGTCTTCCAGTTGTAGTTGCACTCGTGCAGCTCGACGCGGTCCAGCGCGTAGCCCGAGAAGTCGAGCTCGGCGCGCGGGCCCATGTGGGCCAGATCGGCGCCGATGTCGCGGCCGTTGTCCTCGAACAGCAGGCCGTTCCACTCGCGCAGCTTGTAGTTGTTGAGGTCCAGGCAGGGATCGTGCGCGAAATGCGGCGCGCCCAGCAGCTGGCCCTGGGGCGAGTAGGTCCAGCGGTGCAGCGGGCAGACGATGTTGCCTCCCGCGCTGCCCTTTTGCTCGGCGTGGAGCGAGCCGCGGCCCTTGAGCATCACGGCCTGGCGGTGGCGGCAGACGTTGGAGATCAGCTCCACGCCCTGCGGCGTGCGCACCAGGGCCCGGCCCCCGCCTTCCTGAGGCAGGGCATGGTAGTCACCCATCTCGGGCACGGCGAGCTGGTGCCCCACGTAGCGGGGCCCGCGCTGGAAGAGGAGCTTCAGCTCTCGCTGGTGGAGCGCCTCGTCAAAATAGCTGGAAACTGGTAGTTGGCTTGCGGCCTGCTGCAGTTGAAGACTTAAATCAGACATGGGTGACCTGACCTAGAGACTCCCCCTATGAAGGGGCAGGTAGTAAGCGCTTCGATCCGAAGAAAGGTGCGCGGTAAAAAGCCGGTCGGGCCGGCTGCAGGACCGGGGATTGTACCCCCCCGGGGGCCGGACGCGCCTGGTCTGGCGGGGCCGGGCGCCCCGGCGCGGGCGGGGCGGGTCCGGGCAGCGTCCGCGCAAGCGCCTAAAATTGCGGGTTTACTCCCACGCC
>SCMQ01000081.1 GCA_005503335.1 Comamonadaceae bacterium 2FH | reverse complement strand
TCTTACTGTGTCACAAACGTAGTCGGACGCTAACCGCGGCGCAATGCGGGCAATGTCCCAGGGCGCCTGCGAGTGCGACGCTCAACTGAAGGCGCAGCGTCCTGATCGAGTCCGGCACGTGACGCTGCGCGCGCTGGGCTTCCCCGAGGGACGTAATCTTCGGGAATGGCAGGCACTTGGCGTTCGACGAAGTTTTTTTTACCGCCGGCGCTGCTGCCGGATTTCAGCCGCTGCGCCATCAGGAAGCCGTACGCCGCGATGCTCAGGCTGGCGTGGTGGTGAAATCCGCGCCAACCCCGCCCCTCATAGTGGCCCAGCCCCAGGTCCTGCTTGAGATCCTGGTAATCGCGCTCGATGCGCCAGCGCATGTGCGCGGCGCGCACCAGATCGTTCAGTGCCGTGGTGTCGGGCAGCGTGGACAGGTAATACTTCTCGGGCTCGGCCTGATCTGCGGGCCACTCGATGAGCAGCCACTGCTGGGGTAAGAGACGCGCCTTGCCGACGTTACCCCCGGCGCAGCGTACCCGCAGCGCCGCAAAGCGGCCCGTCAGGCGCTCGTTGCTGCCTTCGCGCCAACTGATGTTCTGGAATGCGCTGTCGGGCAAGGACTGCGCCAATGCCTTGACGCTCACCGGCTGTCTCTTGGCGGTGCGCCGTGGCATCACCGGTGGACGGCCCATGCCGCTGTAGGGCTTCGGCGGCAGGGGCTCCACTCCCGGTGGCCAGACCACCACGGCCGAGGTGATGCCGACCACGTAGGGCAAGCCCAGATCGGTCAACCCCTGACGAAATGCATAGTCGATCCCGTAGCCTGCGTCGGCCAGCACACAGTGCCTGGGTGCTCCTTCAGAGAGCAGGCCCCGTAGCTGTTGCAGGGCAATGTGAGGCTTGGTCGCAAACTCGATGTCTTCGGGAATCCCGGCCTTGAGTCTGCGCTCGGCGTCTTCGGCCCAGTTGCGGGGCAAGTACAGCTGCCAGGCCACCGGCAGGCTGCCTTGTTCGCAGGCCAGCGAGACGCTGACGGCCACTTGGCAGTTGTCCTGCTTGCCCAGCACCCCGCAGTATTGGCGTGTCACGCCCACCGAGTGGACGCCCTTCTTGGGAAAGCCCGTGTCATCGACGATCCACCAGCCGCCAGCGCTGAAGTCCATATGCGGGACCACCCACTGCGCCACGCGATTGAGCAGTTGCTGGTCGCTCCATTGGGCCTTGGCGACAAAGTGATGCAGGGCTTGGTGCCGGGCGCTGGCGCGCAGCGGATCGACGCGGGCGGCCATGGGCTCGACGCTCTTGCGCGACAGAGGCAGCATCAGGCCGGTGCAATACCCGGTCAATCCTGCGCGACGGTCGGCATGGCCAAGCCCTTCGGCCAGGTGAGCCATGTATCGATCGAATTCTTTGGATATGCCCATCGCACCCTCGTCACAGGGAAAAATGACGGGCATATCATGCCTTAATTTTTATGACACAGTAAGACTA
>SCMQ01000080.1 GCA_005503335.1 Comamonadaceae bacterium 2FH | reverse complement strand
TAGTTTTACTGTGTTATATATTTTGTGCTCGTTGATGCCGAAGACAACAGGGACATCGGGGCAGGTCACGAGCCAGCAGAGCGCCGATACGCAATCGCAAGCTCGTGATGGAGGATGGGACGTGGCGCTGCGCCCTCTGGGCTTCCCCGAGGTTTGTAATGCGTGGGTAGGGCAGACGCTTGGCGGCCAGAGTTTTTTTTACCGTCGATCTCGTCGGGATGCTGCAGCCGTTGCGCGAGCAGGAAGCCGTACGCGGCAATGCTGAGGCTGGCGTGATGGTGAAAGCCGCGCCAGCCCCGGCCTTCGTACTGTCCGAGGCCCAGATCCTGCTTGAGATCCTGGTAGTCGCGCTCGATGCGCCAGCGCATCTTGGCTTCAAACACCATGCGCTGCAGCGGCGTGTCTTCGGGCAGCGTGGACAACCAGTACTTCAGCGGTTCGTCGTGGCCCTCGGGCCACTCGATGAGCAGCCATTGCGGCTCGCGCAGCTCGCTGCGCTGCTGGTCGCGGTGCGCTGCACGTACCCGCACGCGGGCGAAGTGCGAGCGCAGCGCAGCGTTCGTGCCCTCACGCCAGGTGACTTCTTGCCAGTCGTCGGGCTCGATGTCGAAGGCCACGTCCTTGACCGTGCGGGGCCGGTGCTTTGGGGCGGTGGCGTCGCCGCGGCGCAGTCGCCGTGGGACGCGGCCCCTGCCGCTGTAAGGCTTGGGCGGCAGGGGTTCGTGCCCAGGTGGCCAAACGCTGACGCTGCCCGTCACACCCACGACGTAGGGCAAGCCAAGCTCGCCCAGGCGTTCGCGAAACGCCGTGTCCACGCCGTAACCCGCGTCGGCCAACACGCAGTGCCTCGGCGCCCCCTGGGCCAGCAGGTGTTCGATCTGCTGCAGCGCAATCTGAGGCTTGGTGGCGAACTCGAGCGCCTCGGGCACGCCGGCCTTCTCGCGTCGGGCCGGGTCGTCGACCCACTCCTGGGGAAGGTACAGCTGCCAGGCCACCGGAATGCTGGCCGCCACGCAGGCCAGCGACACGCTCACCGCCACTTGGCAATTGTCCTGCTTGCCCAGCATCCCGCAGTACTGGCGCGCGACGCCCACCGAGTGCCGCCCCTGCTTGGGAAACCCCGTGTCGTCGATGATCCACCAGCCGCCATCGCTGAAATCCATCAACGGCACGACCCACTGGCATATCCCCAGCAGCATGCGCGCATCCGACCAATTCGCATCGGCCACGAAGTGGTGCAGCGACTGATGGCGCGAACGAACGTTCAGCGGGTCCACATGAGCCGCCATCGGCTCCACGCTCTTGCGCTGCAGCGGCGACATCAGCCCCGTGGTGTAACCCCGCAAGCCAGCATGACGGTCCGAATGACCCAGCCCCCGGCTCAGATGGGCCATGTATCGCTCGAATTCCTGCAAGTCTTCCATCAAGGTTCGCCCTTCGCTTGAAGAAGTGCGCATAATGCCTTGAATTCGTTCAAATTACTAACACAGTAAGA
>SCMQ01000007.1 GCA_005503335.1 Comamonadaceae bacterium 2FH | reverse complement strand
TCTGGGAGTGCCAAGGCTGTCATGACCTCAAGCTCTCGAACCGCCCGGTGCGGACCCGCATGCCGGGTGGTGTGGCAGGGGTGCCTCCGATCATGGAGGCCCCCTATGCCGATTGGCGTGCTGCGCTCAGTTCACCAGCACCAGCTTGCCCTTGACGCCGCGCGAGCCCATGAGGGCGTAGGCGGCCTTCAGCTCCTGCATGGGCAGGGTGCGGTCGATCACGGGTTTGATCCTGCCCTCGGCGTACCAGCGGCCCAGCTCGGCCATCATGGCGGCGTTGGCCTGGGGTTCGCGGCGCGCGAAGTCGCCCCAGAACACGCCGACGATGGACGCCCCCTTGAGCAGCGCCAGGTTCAGCGGCAGCGCGGGTATGGGCCCCGCGGCAAAGCCCACCACGAGGTAGCGGCCGCGCCAGGCGATGGCACGGAAGGCCGGCTCGGCCAGGTCGCCGCCCACGGGGTCGTAGACCAGGTCCGTGCCGCGCCCTTCGGTCAGGGCCTTCAGCGCCTCGCGCAGGTTCTCACGGCTGTAGTTGATGGTCGCATCGGCGCCTATGGACGCGCACAGCGCGCATTTCTCGTCGCTGGAGGCGGCTGCGATCACGCGGGCCCCGGCGGCCTTGGCGATCTGGATCGCGGCCGTGCCGACGCCGCCGGCGGCGCCGAGCACCAGCACGGTCTCGCCGGCCTTGAGCTGGCCGCGGTCGAGCAGGGCGTGGTGCGAGGTGGCATAGGTCATGATGAAGGCCGCCGCGTCGACCGGCGGGAAGCTGTCGGGCAGCGGCAGGCATTGCGCGGCCTGCGCCAGCGTGTGGGTGGCGAAGCCGCCGGTGCCGGCCAGGCAGGCGACACGCTGGCCGGGTTGCAGCCCGGTCACGCCCTCGCCCAGGGCGACCACGGTGCCCGCGTATTCTGAGCCCGGCACGAAGGGCAGGGCCGGCTTGTGCTGGTACTTGTTCTGCACGATCAGCAGGTCGGGAAAGTTCAGGCTCGCGGCCTGGATCTCGACCAGCACCTCGCCGGCGCGGGGCTCGGGCGTCGGCAGCTCCTTCCAGGTCAGGGCGTCGACGCCCACGGGGTTTTCACACAGCCAGGCATGCACGGTCGGCTCTCCTCGATCTCGGTTGCGGATCCGGCCATCATAGGCGGGGGCCGGTGGCGGCCATGTCCCAGGAGCGACCGGCGGTGCGCAACCTACAATCGCTTGCACGCTGTAACGCCATGAAAATCCTCATCTCCAACGACGACGGCTACCAGGCTCCGGGCCTGGTCGCACTGTACGAGGCGCTCAAGACCGTGGCCGAGGTCGAAGTGGTGGCGCCCGAGCAGAACAACAGCGCCAAGTCCAACGCGCTGACCCTGCATTCGCCGCTCTACGTGCACCGCGCATCGAACGGCTTTCGCTACGTGAACGGCACGCCGGCCGACTGCGTGCACGTGGCGCTGACCGGCCTGCTGGGCTACCGGCCCGACCTCGTGCTCTCGGGGATCAACAACGGTGCCAACATGGGCGACGACACCATCTACTCGGGCACCGTGGGGGCGGCCATGGAGGGTTACCTGTTCGGCGTCCCGGCGATCGCGTTCTCGCAGATCGAGAAAGGCTGGGCCCATATCGAGGCGGCTGCGCTCAAGGCGCGCGAGCTGGTGCAACAGATCGACCAGCAGCGGCTGATCGGCCATCAGCCCTGGTTGCTCAACGTGAACATCCCCAGCCTGCCGCTGGAGCAGATCAAGCCACTGAAAGTCTGCCGGCTGGGCCGCCGGCACGCGGCCGAGAAGGTGATCACCCAGCCCAGCCCGCGCGGCGACACCATGTACTGGATCGGCGGGGCCGGACCGGCCATGGACGACGCCGAGGGCACGGATTTCCATGCCACGACCCTGGGTCACATGTCGCTGACACCGCTGATGGTCGACCTCACGGCCCATGAGCACCTGGGCTACTGGGCCCAGACCGCGGCGCGGCTCTCGGGCGGGGGCGACGCATGACGCAGCGCCCGCGTTTTCCCGCGCGCATCGACTTTTCCGCGGGGCGCCCCGCGCCGGCGCGTCCGGCCGAGGCCGGACGCAGCGCGCCCGTCCCGCAGCGTTCCCAGCCCCAGGGCGTGGGCATGGATTCCGGTGCCGTGCGTGCGCGCATGGTGGCCAAGCTGGCCGCGCAGGGCGTGCGTGACGCGCAGGTGCTGTCCGCCATGGGCAACGTGGAGCGCCATCGCTTCGTCGACACCGCCCTGGCCAACCAGGCCTACGAGGACACCAGCCTGCCGATCGGCCTGGGCCAGACCATCTCCAAGCCCAACGTGGTGGCGCGCATGATCGAGCTGCTGCGCAATGGTGCTCAGGGGCGGATCGGGCGCGTGCTCGAGATCGGCACCGGCTGCGGCTACCAGGCGGCGGTGCTGAGCCAGGTCGCGACCGAGGTCTACAGCATCGAGCGTCTGCGCGGCCTGCACGACAAGGCGCGCGAGAACCTGCGCCCCCTGCGGCTGGCGAACGTGCACCTGCTGTTCGGCGATGGCATGGCGGGTTTCGCCAAGGGCGCGCCCTATGCGGGCATCATCGCGGCGGCCGGAGGCGATGCCCTGCCGCAGTGCTGGATCGACCAGCTGGCGCCAGGCGGGCGCCTGGTCGCGCCCATGCACCAGGCTGCAGGTACGCAGGCGCTGGTGGTGCTCGACAAGACGCCCCAGGGAATTCGGCAGAGCGTGCTTGAGGCGGTTCACTTTGTCCCCCTAAAATCGGGGGTCGTGTAAGGGAAAGAATTTATGCAGGGTTTTCGTCGTCAGGGATGGGTGGTGTTGGTGGCCAGTCTGGTGCTTGTCGGCTGCACCACGCGTTCGACGCAGCGCGCCCCCGTGGAAGACCGCGGCATGCGCAGCGGCACGACCACGGATCCCGCTGTCAAGGCGCTGCCGGGCGCAGAGAACGCCGGCAAGCCCGGCTATTACACGGTGCGCCCGGGTGACACCGTGATGCGCATCGGCCTGGAAACCGGCCAGGCCTGGCGCGACATCGCGCGCTGGAACAATCTGGACAACCCCAACCTGATCGAGGTCGGTCAGGTGCTGCGCGTCGTGCCGCCGGTGGTCACCACCACCACCGAGGCTGGTGGCGTGGTGACCAAGCCCGTCACGGCCTCCGCGGTCACGCCGGCCGCCGTGGCGCCCGCGCAGGCGGCCAGCGCGCCGCGTGCGTCCGCTTCGGCGGCGGCCGCGCCGGCTCCCGCTGCAGCGACTGCGCCGGCCGCGGCCGCGAATGGCGAGGACGAGCTCGCCTTCATCTGGCCGAGCAACGGCACGCTGCTGGCGAGTTTCGACGAGGCCAAGAACAAGGGCCTGGACATAGGCGGCAAGGCTGGCGAAGCCGTGCTGGCGGCGGCCGATGGGCGCGTGGTCTATGCGGGCGCAGGCCTGCGCGGCTACGGCAACCTGGTCATCCTCAAGCACAACAACACCTACCTGACCGCGTACGCGCACAATCAGACCTTGCTGGTCAAGGAAGACCAGACCGTGCGCAAGGGGCAGAAGATCGCCGAGATGGGCAACAGCGATGCCGACCGGGTGAAACTGCATTTCGAGATCCGCAAGCAGGGCAAGCCGGTCGACCCGGCCAGGTACCTGCCAGCCAGGTAGCCGCCATGAACAAGCGCAACGGAAGTCAACCGAGGGGAGCTCCGGATGCGCTTGTGCACAGAGCGGCCCGCTTACCCAGGGCCGCTGCCGCGGTGCTCCAGCCCAGCGCGAAGCCCCCGGTGGAGCCGCCGCCGGAGGAGCCCGTTGCGCTGGAGGCGGAGGACGTGACCGGCGAGTCCGGCGACACGCTCACGCTGTACCTGCGCGAGGTGCGCCGCACCGGGCTGTTCACCCCCGAGGAAGAGTTCGAAACGGCCATGCGCGCCCGGGCCGGCGACTTCGCGGCGCGCCAGTCCATGATCGAGCACAACCTGCGGCTGGTGGTCAGTGTCGCCAAGGGCTATTTCGGCCGCGGCGTGCCGCTGAGCGACCTGATCGAGGAGGGCAACCTCGGCCTGATGCACTCGATCGACAAGTTCGAGCCCGAGCGGGGTTTTCGCTTCTCGACCTACGCGACCTGGTGGATACGCCAGGCGGTCGAGCGCGCGGTCATGAACCAGGGGCGCGTGATACGCCTGCCCGTGCACATCGTGCGCGAGCTGCAGCAGGTGCTGCGCGCGCGCCGCACGCTCGAGAACGACCCGCTGTTTGCCGCCTGCCGCCCCGACGGCGTGCGCGTGGACGACGTGGCGGCCCTGCTGGGGCGCGACGTGCACGAGGTGGCCCAGCTGCTGGCGATGGCCGAGACGCCGCGCTCGCTGGACGCCACCACCGGATCGCCCGAGGACGAATATTCGCTGGGCGACACCATGGTCGACGACCTGGCCATCGACCCCACCGACGTGACCCAGAGCCACGAGGTCGAGCGCCTGCTGCAGGGCTGGATAGACGCGCTGTCGGCACGCGAGCGCGAGATCCTGGAAGGGCGCTTCGGCCTGCACGAGCGCGAGCCCGAGACCCTGGAGGTGCTGAGCGACCGGCTGGGCCTGACGCGCGAGCGGGTGCGCCAGATCCAGAACGACGCGCTGCTCAAGCTCAAGCGCCACATGGTGCGCCAGGGCGTCGGCAAGGACGCCCTGCTGTGAGGGTTGTCCGCCGGCACTGACAGCGCCCGTTCCCGGGCCTGAGACAATCCCGGCATGACAGAAGAAAACCGTACTGAAAAGCCCCTGCCCGAGGGCTGGCTGCGCGTGGATGCGCTCGACATCGAGGCCCAGGGCATTGCGCGCCGGCCCGACGGCAAGGTGGTGTTCGTCGAGGGCGCGCTGCCCTTCGAGCTGGTGTCGGTCCAGGTCAACCGCAGGAAGAACAACTGGGAGCAGGCCACGCTGACGGAGCTGCACCAGGAGTCGGCGCAGCGCGTGCGCCCCGGCTGCCCGCATTTCGGCCTGCACGCCGGCGCCTGCGGCGGCTGCAAGATGCAGCACCTGCATGCCGGCGCCCAGGTGGCCGTCAAGCAGCGCGTGCTGGAGGACAACCTCTGGCACCTGGCCAAGGTCAAGGCCGAAACGCTGCTGCGGCCCATCGAGGGGCCGGCCTGGGGCTACCGCTACCGCGCGCGCCTGTCGGTGCGCCATGTGCACAAGAAGGGCGAGGTGCTGGTGGGTTTCCACGAGCGCAAGAGCCGCTACGTGGCCGACATGAAGGTCTGCCAGGTGCTGCCACCCCATGTGAGCGCCATGCTGGTGCCGCTGCGCGAGCTGATCTATGCCATGGACGCGCGCGAGACCTGCCCGCAGATCGAGCTGGCCTGCGGCGACGAGGTGACGGCCCTGGTGTTGCGCCACCTCGAGCCCCTGTCCCAGGACGACCTGGCGCGATTGCGCGCCTTCGCGGCCCAGCACCAGATCCAATGGTGGCTGCAGCCCAAGGGGCCGGACACCGTGCACCTGCTGGACCCTGGCCCCGAGCTGGCCTACGGCCTGCCCGAGTTCGGCATCACCATGCCGTTCAAGCCCACCGACTTCACCCAGGTCAACCCCTACATCAACCGCGTGTTGGTCTCGCGCGCGCTTCGCCTGCTCGATGCGCAAGCGCAAGAGCGCGTGATCGACTGGTTCTGCGGCCTGGGCAACTTCACCCTGCCGATCGCGACCCAGGCGCGCGAGGTGCTGGGTGTGGAGGGCAGCGAGGTGCTGGTCGCGCGCTCGCGCGAGAACTACCGGCGCAACCAGGAGCAGGCCCCGGCTGGCCGTCCCCTGGCGCCCACGCGCTTCGTCGCGCGCAACCTGTTCGAGATGACGCCGCAGGCCCTGGTCGCCGACGGCGCTGCCGACAAATGGCTGGTCGATCCGCCGCGCGAAGGCGCGTTCGCGCTGGCCAAGGCCCTGGCCGACCTGCAGCAGTCGCGCATCGGCGCCGAAGGCGCCCAGCCGCTGCCGGACGGTGCCGAAGGCTGGACGCCGCCCAAGCGCATCGTCTACGTCAGCTGCAACCCGGCCACGCTGGCGCGCGACGCCGGCCTGCTGGTGCATCAGGCGGGCTACCGCTGCAGCGCCGCGGGCGTGGTCAACATGTTCCCGCACACGGCGCATGTGGAGAGCATGGCGGTGTTCGACCTCGTTTGAGCGTTCGTGCACCAAACACAAAGGGACCCGCGGGTCCCTTTGTTGTGATCGCACGATGTGCTCTGAGGTTGTGAAGATTTCGTCGCGAGCGGGTCGAGGTCAGGTCGAGCAGCGCAGCCGTACTCCCGTACGGCGAGCAGCGCAGGCCTGAGATCGGCCCGCGCAGCAGAAAGATTCACGACCTCAGTCGCGCTCGCCGCCCATGATGCCGAGCAGGGCCAGCAGGCTCTGGAACACGTTGAACAGGTCCAGGTACAGGGCCAGCGTGGCGCTGATGTAGTTGGTCTCGCCGCCGTCGATGATCTGCTTGAGGTCGTACAGCATGTAGGCGCTGAAGATGCCGATCGCCATGACGGAGATCGCCATCATGCCGGCGGTGGAGCCGACGAAGACGTTGATGATGCCGCCGACCATGATGGCCAGTGCGCCCACCATCAGCCACTTGCCCATGCCGGACAGGTCGCGCTTGATCACGGTGGCCAGGCTGGCCATGACCAGGAACACGCCGGCCGTGCCGGCGAAGGCGGTCATGATCAGGTCCGAGCCGTTCTTGAAGCCCAGCACCATGCCGATCAGGCGCGAGAGCATCAGGCCCATGAAGAAGGTAAAGCCCAGCAGCACCGGCACGCCGGCGGCCGAGTTCTTGGTCTTCTCGATGGCGAACATGAAGCCGAAGGCGCCGCCGAGGAAGACGATCAGGCCGAGCCCGCCGCTCAGCGCCCTGGTGACGCCGGTGGCCACGCCCAGCCAGGCGCCGAGCACGGTGGGCAGCAGGCTCAGGGCCAGCAGCCAGTAGGTATTGCGCAGCACCTTGTTGCGCTGGGCCTGCGAGGCGGCAAGGCCATAGCCGGCAGCGGACGCCAGGGTAGTCACGCGATCGTTCATTGAGGTTTCTCCATGTCTTCTGCGGCCGCAAGGCGCGGACTGCGCTGATTCTAGGGGTATCGCCGCTGCACGGTCGATTTCCCGCGCGGGGGCCTCCTACTTTTTGTGAGGGTACTTTTGCCACCGGATGGGGCAGTGGCCGAGGTGCAAGCCGTTATGCTTGAGCGTTTCACCGAAGTTCCAGCCATGAAGACCAAACCCACCCTCGAATTTGCCGACGTCAAGGCCATCGCCGCTGCCGCAGAGGCCGAAGCCCTGAAGAACAACTGGGCCGTGAGCATCGCCGTCGTCGACGACGGCGGCCACCTGCTGCACCTGCAGCGCCTGGACGGTGCCGCGCCCATCTCGGCGCAGATCGCGCCGGCCAAGGCGCACACGGCCGCCGTGGGCCGCCGCGAGAGCAAGGTCTACGAGGACATGATCAACGGGGGCCGCGTGTCCTTCCTCAGCGCGCCGGGCCTGAACGGCCTGCTCGAGGGCGGCGTGCCCATCGTCAAGGATGGCCAGTGCCTGGGCGCCGTGGGCGTGAGCGGCGTGAAGTCCACCGAGGACGCGCAGATCGCCCGCGCCGGCATTGCCGCCATCGGTCTCTGAGTCCGGCGGATTCCGCCAGGCCCGCCCGCGAGCGGGCAGCAAAAAGCCGACCCTGGGTCGGCTTTTTGCATGTTTGCCGGAGGCGAAAAAAGAGCGTGGCTGGGCGGCATCCACCCCCGTGGCTGGCTCAAGCGACGGCACGGCCTGCGGCCGGGCCATCGTCCCACGATGAGATTCGGCCCTGGCCTTACTTGGTCAGGATCAGCTTGCCGAGCCGGGTGGCCTGCAGCCGGTAGATCGCGCCGTTGTGGCTGATCTCGACGGCCTTGCGGCCCTGCAGCAGCTCTTGGCTGTGCACCGTGCGTGCGGCGCCATCCGGCGCCGTGGGCGCGTTGCTCGCCTGGGGGCGGCCATCGGCGCCGAAGAGGGAGGCCTTGTTGGACAGGTTGTGCATCGCAGAACGCCTTTCCTGGCTCGATCAGTGCTTGGGTTCGGTGATGAAGCCGATCTTTCTGAGGCCGGCCTGCTGCGCCGCCGCCATGGCCTGGGCCACGCGCTCGTAGCGCACGGCCTTGTCGCCACGGATATGCAGGTCGGGCTGCGGCTGCTTGGCGGCCTCGGCCTGCAGCAGGGCGGGCAGGGCCTCGTCGGCGACGCGCGACTCGTTCCAGTAGTAGCCGCCATCGGCCTGCACCGACAGGCGCACGGTCTCGGGCTTGACTTGCTCGCGCTGGTTGCTGGCACTCGGCAGGTCCACGTTGACCGCGTGCTTCATCACCGGCACCGTGATGATGAAGATGATGAGCAGCACCAGCATCACGTCGACCAGCGGCGTCATGTTGATCTCGTTCATCACCTCGTCGGGTTCGTCCTGGGTTCCGAAGGCCATGGCTGCTGTTCCTCAGGCCTTCTTCATCGGGACGACCTTGCCCTCGCCGCCGCCGCTGACGCGCGCGCCGGTCACCAGGTAGGCGTGCAGGTCGTGCGCGAAGCGGTTGAGTTTGACCAGCACCGACTTGTTGCCGCGCACCAGGGCGTTGTAGCCCAGCACCGCGGGGATGGCCACCGCCAGGCCCAGCGCGGTCATGATCAGCGCCTCGCCGATCGGTCCGGCCACCTTGTCGATGGTGGCCTGGCCCGCCGCGCCTATGCCCAGCAGGGCGTGGTAGATGCCCCAGACGGTGCCGAACAGGCCCACGAAGGGCGCCGTCGAGCCGACCGAGGCCAGGATGGCCAAGCCCGACTGCAGGTGGGCCGTGGTGTCGTCGATGCTGTTTCGCAGGCAGCGCGTCACCCAGTCGCTCACGTCCAGGCTGTCGTGCAACTGGGCCTTGGTGGCGCGGTGGTGCGCGGCGGCTTCGCGCCCTTCGGTGGCCAGGGCATGGAAGGGGTTGCCGGCCTGCGGCGCGAGCCGCCCCAGCCCCTCGGCGAAGTCGGCGCTGTGCCAGAAGGCCTCGGTGCCGGCGGCCAGCTTCTTGTACCTGAGGATGTCGAGCGCCTTGATCAGGATGACCATCCACGAGGCCAGCGACATGCCCAGCAGCAGCAGGGCCACGCCCTTGGTCACCCAGTCACCCTGGGTCCAGACGCTGACCAGGCCGAATTGCGATTCCATAACTTGATTACTCCAAAACAAAATTGATCGGTACGTTGAACCACATGGCCTCGGGCACGCCGCCGCGCTTTCCGGGCAGGTAGCGCCAGCGCAGCACCGTGGCCAGCGCCGCCTGGTCCAGGCGCTCGTAGCCGCTGGAGCTGCGGATCTCGGCCTTCTGCGCACTGCCGTCGACGGCGATCAGCACGCGCACCACCACCTTGCCCTGCTCGCCCAGGCGTCGGCTCAGGGGGGGGTAGGGCGGCTTGGGGTTGTTCAGGTAGTCGGCGTCGCTGGACGGCAGCTCGACGCGGGCCGGGGCGGGCGGTGCCGGGGGCGCCACGGGCGCGGCGGCCACCGGCGCTGCCACGGCCGGCGCTGCGGGTGCGGCCGGTGCCACCACGGGGGCCGGTGCGGGCGTGGGGTCGGCCACGGGCTGGGGTTGAGGCGCAGCCGGCGCCACAGCCTGGCGCTGGCGCACCACGGGCTGGCGCACTGCAGGGGCGGGCGGCTGCGGCGCGGGGGTCTTGGGCGCCGGCGGGCTGATGAATTCGCTGAGGATCTGCGCCGGCACGACGACCTCGACCGCACGGCGCAGCAAGCCGGTCTGCAGCGCCCACAGCAGGGCCACGTGGAAGACCACGACGCTGCCCGCGATCACGAGGTTGCGGTTCATGCCCGGCATGCCAGGAAGAGGGGAGGAGGAAATCATAGTTCAGGCCAGGCGGCGGCGAGGTCGTCGGCCAAGCGCAGGCCGCAGCGCGGGGCTAGCGGCTGGGCGCGGGGCAAGGGACGGCGATGGCCGGCATCAGGCGGCGGCCAGGCGAGCGGAGGGCGTGGCCCAGGCGACCACCGCCTCCCGGGCCGCTATGGCGGCCACCGGATGCGCGGCATGGCATTGGTCCACGACCTGGCGGGCACAGCTTTCGCAGCGGCCGCATTGCGTGGCCACGCCCAGCTCCAGCTGGATGTCGTCGAAGCTCATGCCGCCGCGCACATGGCGCGCGATCTCTCGGTCGGAAACGCGGTTGCAGACACACACAATCATGATGGGGCCATGCTTGGCTGGTTGATCTGTTTGCGATTATAAATGCGAATAAATCGTATTTGCAAAACGAGAATGTAAAGTTCCGTGCGCCTGGTCCAGCGTGCGGCAGCCGCACAGGGCCATCGCGATTTCCAGCTCGTCGCGCAGCAGGCGCAGCACATGGGCGACGCCCATGGCGCCGGCGTTGGCCAGGCCCCAGATCGCGGGCCGGCCCACGAGCACGGCGCTGGCGCCCAGGGCCATGGCCTTGAGCACGTCGGTGCCGCGGCGTATGCCTCCGTCCACCAGCACCGGCAGCTGGCCGGCCACGGCCTCGGCGATGCGGGGCAGCCGGGCGGCGCTGGCGGGCGTCGTGTCCAGCGTGCGGCCGCCGTGGTTGGAGACGATGAGGCCGGCCAGTTGGAGGCTGGCGGCTTGGCGCGCGTCGTCCTCGTGCAGCACGCCCTTGAGCAGCACCGGCAGTCGGGTCTGGGCCTGCAGCCAGGCGAGGTCCTCCCAGGTCGGGGCATGGGCGAGCAACCCGTCGAACAGGGCGCTCTGGCCGGGCTGCAGCGGTGGTGGCGGCGCGGCGGGCCGGCCGGCCAGGTTCACGGCCTGGATGCCGGGCGGCAGGCGAAAGCCGGCGCGGCGCTCGCGGTCGCGCGCGCCATGGACCGGTGCGTCGACGGTGAGCACCAGCGCCTCGTAGCCGGCCTGCTCGGCGCGCCGGACCAGTTCGCGCGTGAGACCGCGGTCGGGCTGCAGGTACAGCTGGAACCACAGCGGGCCGCGCCCGGGGTCGCCGAGCACGGCCTGGGCCACGTCCTCGAGCCGGGTGCTGGCCTGGGTGCTGAGCACCAGGCCGGCGCCCAGCGCGGCGGCCGCATGGGCGGTGGCCAGCTCGCCGTCGGGGTGGGCCATGCGCTGGTAGGCCACCGGCGCCAGCAGGATGGGGTGGGCCAGCGTGCGGCCGAGCAGCGGCACGCGGGTGTGGCCGCCGGCCAAGGGCCGCAGCACGCGCGGCAGCAGTTCGAGGCGGTCCCAGGCGCCGCGGTTGGCGCGCAGCGTGAGCTCGTCGGCGGCGCCTCCGCTGAAATAGGCCCAGGCGTTGTCGTCCAGCACGCGGCGGGCATGGGCCTCGTGATCGGCCAGCGAGACCAGGCCGGGCGGCAGGGGCCGTGCGGCGGGGGAGCTCATGTGTCGGCCCACATGCGCAGCAGGTTGTGGTAGGTGCCGGTCAGGGCCGTGGTCTCGGCCGTTTCACCGTGCTGCTGGCGCAGGCGCAGCAGGTTCATGTCGAGCTCGTGCAGCAGGCGGCGCTGCTCGTCGCTGCGCACCATGCTCTCGATCCAGAAGAAGCAGGCCAGGCGCTGGCCGCGGGTGACGGGCTTGACCTGGTGCAGGCTGGTGCCGGGGTAGAGCACGGCGTGGCCCGCGGGCAGCTTCACCGCGTGTTCGCCGTAAGTGTCGGTGATGGCGAGTTCGCCGCCTTCATACGCCGACGGGTCGGACAGGAACACCGTGCAGGACAGGTCGGTGCGTACCCGCTCGCCGCTGCCGGCGACGGCGCGCACCGCGTTGTCGATGTGGGGGCCGTAGGCGTTGCTGCTGCCGCTGTAGCGGTTCAGGCGCGGGGTGAAGACCTTCTTGGGCAGGGCGGCCGAGAAGAACAGGGGACTGCGGTCCAGGCCGCGCAGCACCATGGCGCGGATGCGGTTCGCGGCCTCGCAGTCGTGCGGTAGCTGCTCGTTGTTCTTGACCTGGCGCGCCTGCGGGCCGGCGCTGTCCCGGCCGTCGGTCCAGGGCGCGTCGGCCAGCCACTGGCGGGCGCTCGCCACCTCCTGCGGGCTGAGTATGTCGGGGAGGGTGAGCAGCATGGTGGGAATTGGCAGAGGTTGAAAAGCGAAAGCCGCCCCGGCAGGCGGGGCGGCAATGCGAGGCGGCGGTGCGCGTTCAGAACTTCATGGTCGCCTGCAGCTGGAACAGGCGCCCGGCGCCGGGAATGTAGTGGCCGGAGTACAGCGCGTCGGCATACAGCTTGTTGGTGACGTTGTTCAGGTTGGCCTTGAACGCGAGCTGCTCGCTGTGCAGGTACTCGGCCATCAGGTCCGCTGTCACGAAGCTGGGCGCGGCCCAGCCGGGGTTGCGGTTGGGCGTCTGCGAGCTGCGGAAATTCAGGCCGCCGCCCACGCGCCACTTCGGCGTCAGCTGGTAGGTGCTCCAGATCGTGCCGCTGTGGCGCGGGGTGAGCGAGGGGCGCTGGCCCTGCAGCTCGCCGGCCAGGGCCAGGGCCGTGGTGGGCGCGCCCACGTCGATCTTGGCGATCGGCGTCCAGGCGTAGGAGCCGTAGATCTCCCAGCTGGGCGTCAGGCGGCCGGTGAGGTCGATCTCGAAGCCCGCCGTGTGGCGCTTGCCCGACAGCAGGTAGGCCGAGGCGGCGCTGTCCGGGTCGCGGTTGCGCTCGTTGGTCTTGGTGGCGTGGAACAGTGCGAGGCGGGTGGTGTAGCGCTTGTCGGCCGAGTCGAGCTTGGCGCCGAGCTCGATGTTCTGGCTGCCTTCGGGCGGCGTGTTGGCGCCCAGGGCGTCGTACTGGTAGGTGTCGCCCGAGGTGTTGAACGAGGTGCCGTAGGAGATGTGGTAGGAGCTCAGCTCATCGGGCTGGTAGAGCAGGCCGACGCGCTTGCTCCACACGCCGTCGCTGCGGCTGCGCGCGGCTGCGGCGGCCGTGGCTGTGGCGGCCTGCCAGTAGTCGCCGCGCAAGCGGTCGTAGCGCAGCCCGCCCAGCAGCTTCCAGGTCGGAGCGATCTGCACCATGTCCTGCGCGTAGATGCCGGCGGCGCGCGCCTCGAAGGTCCGGCCGGGGCTGAGCACACGCCGGCTCTCGTCGATCCAGGCGCCGTCGTTGGGCTTGCCGACCGTGGTGTTGGGCTTGGTCAAGGTCACGCCGGTGGGCGTGGTGGCGTTGTAGTTGACGAAGCTCTCGCGCGAGTAGTCGACGCCGGCCAGCAGCTCGTGCTGCACGCCCAGGCCCGTGAACCTGGTGCTGAAATCGCTTTGCAGCATCACGGTGTCGAGGTCCTGGATCTTGTTGTTCGTGCCCCGGCGCAGCACGGTGGCGTCGCCGAAGTTGCTCAGGTAGGTGGGGTTGACGAAGCGGATGGCGCTGGCGCGCTGGTCGCGGTCGTAGTGGCCCTTGCGCAGCGTGGTCTTGAGGGCGCTGCCGTCCTGGAAGCGGTGCAGGTGGCTCAGCGTACCGTAGGTCGCCGCGCCGTTGTTGCGGTCGCTGGCCATGCCGTAGTAGGCCTTGGGGTCCAGCGGCAGCAGGGTGGTCTCGGCCACGCTGGCGCTGGCCGTGGGGCGGATCCAGGGCAGGCCGTAGTTGATGCCGTTGCGGTTGTCCAGGTGGTAGAGGCCTGCCGAGAACTCGTCCGCCGTGCCTATGCCCCAGCGGTAGGTGCCGGCGATGCCCCGCTTGTCGAGGCTGCTGCCCGCGCCGTTGTTGTCGGCCTGGGTGCCCATGGCATTGATGCGCAGGGCGGCGTTCTCGCCGGTGTGCAGGTTGAAGTCGCCCGTGACGCGGCGGTAGCCATGGCTGCCCACGGTGGCCGAGACCTCGTGGGTGTCGAGCAGGCGCGGCTGCTTGTTGACCTGGTTCACCGCGCCGCCGGTGGAGCCGCGCCCGAACAGCATGGAGGCGGAGCCGCGCAGTAGCTCGATGCGGTCGTTGTTGAAGGTGTCGCGCTCGTAGAAGGCCGGGTCGCGCAGGCCGTCGACGAAGATGTCGCCCGAGGTGGCGAGCGAGAAGCCGCGCAGGCGTATGTCCTCCTCGCCGCCCTCGGCGGCCAGGAAGCTGATGCCGGCGGTGTTCTTCAGCGCTTCCTTGAGCGTGTCGAGGTTGCGGTCGTCGATCAGCTTCTCGGTCACCACGGTGACCGACTGCGGGATGTCGCGCAGCTGCTGCTCGCCCTTGCCTATGCCGGTGGTGGTCGCGCGCAGCGCCTCCTTGCCCTCGGCGCGCTCCTTGACCACCACGGTCTTCAGTGTCTGCGCCTCATCGGCGGG
Source organism: Comamonadaceae bacterium 2FH (assembly GCA_005503335.1). Classification (GTDB taxonomy): domain Bacteria; phylum Pseudomonadota; class Gammaproteobacteria; order Burkholderiales; family Burkholderiaceae_C; genus SCMQ01. Next base: position 162,255 of record SCMQ01000007.1, on the reverse strand, counting down.
CGCCGGCTGCGCCAGTGCGCTCATCGATCCGGCGAGCAGCATCGCGCCCAGTGGCAGCAGGGGAGCCGAGACGGGAGTGGAGGCGGGGGCGGGCCGGGAGGCCTGCGGGCGGCGCTTGGCGCGATGGGGTCTGGACATGGTCGTAGCCTTGGGTTTTGGGTGAACGGCTGGCTACAACCGGGGCCCGGGCCGGGCCCGCGCGGCATGGCTGGCGGGAGAATGAATCGCGGCATTGTAAACGAATGCGAATCATTCTCGTTATGTTTGTAAAAAAATGCCCGTGACTGGCCCGGTCGGGCCCGGGGTCACGGGCTGTCGTCAGCGGCGGCCCGCCTCAGCTCGGATCGCCCATCAGGCTTTGCAGGTAGTTCTGCAGCCCGACCTGGTCGACCAGCCCGATCTGGGTCTCCAGGAAGTCGATGTGCTCCTCGGTGTCGTCCAGGATGTCCTGCAGCAGGTCGCGCGAGACATAGTCGCGCACGCTCTCGCAGTAGGCGATGCCTTCCTTGATCGTGGCCTGGGCGCCTTGCTCGGAACCCAGGTCGCAGCGCAGGATCTCGGGCACGTCCTCGCCTATGGCCAGCTTGCCCAGGTCCTGCAGGTTGGGCAGGCCGTCGAGCACGAAGATGCGGTCCATCAGCTTGTCGGCGTGCTTCATCTCGCCGATCGACTCCTCGTATTCCTTCTTGGCCAGCTTGTCCAGCCCCCAGTGCTTGAGCATGCGGTAGTGGACGAAGTACTGGTTGATGGCGGTCAGCTCGTTCTTGAGCTGGGCCTGCAGATGGGCAATGACTTGGGCGTCGCCTTTCATGGTCGCTTCCTTGGTGTTGTGGTCGCGGCGATTGTCGGGGCAAGCCCGCTCGCCTGCAAGGGCAAGACCCTGTCGGGGCCTGCGGGCTGAGGGTGCGTCTGAGACGCGTTCTCGATCCGCATCGCGCAGGCCGATTTCTAGTAGGTGAGCCGCTCCGGTCGCAGCTCCTGCAGGATGGTGGTGGCGATTTCCTCGATCGATTTGGTGGTGGTCGACAGCCAGCGTATGCCGGCGCGGCGCATCATGGCCTCGGCCTCGGAGACCTCCATGCGGCAGTTGGCCAGGCTGGCGTAGCGCGAGTTGGGGCGGCGCTCGTTGCGGATCTCGGACAGGCGATCGGGATGGATGGTCAGGCCGAAGATCTTGCCGCGGTGCGGCACCAGGGCCGCCGGCAGCTGGCGGCGCTCGAAATCCTCGGGGATCAGCGGGTAGTTGGCGGCCTTGAGGCCGTGCTGCATGGCCAGGTAGAGGCTGGTCGGGGTCTTGCCGCTGCGGCTCACGCCGACCAGGATCACGTCGGCCGCCTGCAGGTCGCGGTTGGACTGGCCGTCGTCGTGTGCCAGGCTGAAGTTGATGGCCTCGATGCGGTCGTGGTATTCCTTGCTCTTGCTCACGTCGCTGAAGCGGCCCACGCGGTGGTGGGACTTGATGCCCAGCTCCTGCTCCAGCGGGTGCACGAAGGTGCCGAACATGTCCAGCAGCATGCCCTGGCAGCCGTCCTGGATCACCTTGAGCACCTCCATGTTGACCAGGGTGGTGAACACGATGGGTTTGCGGCCTTCGACCTCACCGGTGTGGTTGATCTGGCGCACCGCCTGGTGGGCCTTGTCGACCGTGTCGATGAAGGGCAGGCGCACATGGCGCGGCTTCATCTCGAACTGGGCCAGGATGGCGTTGCCGAAGGTTTCGGCCGTGATGCCGGTGCCGTCGGAGACGAAGAAGACGGTGCGGTTGTGCATGGCTGGCTGGATATACAAAAGCAAAAGGGCGCCTCGAACGTTTTGGCGGGCCTGTGGTGACAGCCCCTACAATCACGCGCAAGCAACGAATTCTGTCATGCAGCGCCCCGACCCATTACAAGAACACCAAAGTCGAATGGCCGGCATGAGCGTCGCCCGCGTGAGGCGGCGCGCAGACCCAGTTTCAACTTCTGGAGCTTTCCCATGTCTGCACTCTACAGCGCGACCGCCTTGGTCGTACCGTTTGAGAACCTGAGAATGAGCGACGTCGAGGTCGTTGGCGGCAAGAACGCCAGCCTCGGCGAGATGATCTCGCAGCTGCCCCAGGGCGTGCGCGTGCCCACCGGCTTCGCGACCACGGCCCATGCCTTCCGCGAGTTCCTCAAATACGACGGCCTGAGCGAGCGCATCAACGCCCGGCTCGACGTGCTGGACACGGAGGACGTGCGCGCGCTGGCGGCGGCCGGCGCCGAGATCCGGGCCATGGTCGAGGCCCAGCCCTTCCCGGCCGATCTGGAGAAAGCCATCCGCGAGGCCTTCGCCAAGCTCAGCGAGGGCAACGCGCAGGCCTCGTTCGCCGTGCGCTCCTCGGCCACGGCCGAGGACCTGCCCGACGCCTCGTTCGCCGGCCAGCAGGAAACCTTCCTCAACGTGGTGGGCATCGAGCAGGTGCTGCACAAGATGAAGGAGGTGTTCGCCTCCCTGTACAACGACCGCGCGATCAGCTACCGCGTGCACAAGGGCTTCGCCCATGCCGACGTGGCCCTGTCGGCCGGCGTGCAACGCATGGTGCGCTCCGACCTGGGCGCCGCCGGCGTGATGTTCACCATCGACACCGAATCCGGTTTCGAGGACGTGGTGTTCATCACTTCCAGCTATGGCCTGGGCGAGACCGTGGTGCAGGGCGCCGTGAACCCCGACGAGTTCTACGTGCACAAGCCCATGCTCGAGGCCGGCAAGAAGGCCGTGATCCGCCGCAGCCTGGGCTCCAAGCTGATCGAGATGGTGTTCGCCACGCCGGAGGAAAAAGCCGCGAGCGGCAAGCTGGTCAAGACGGTGGACGTGCCGACCGAGCAGCGCAACCGCTACTCGCTGAGCGACGCCGACGTCGAGCAGCTGGCGCGCTACGCCGTGGTGATCGAGCGGCACTACGGCCGCCCCATGGACATCGAATGGGGCAAGGACGGCAGCGACGGCCAGCTCTACATCCTGCAGGCGCGCCCCGAGACCGTGAAGAGCCAGCAGCAGGGCAAGGCCGAGCTGCGCTACAAGCTCAAGGGCAAGGGCGCGGTGCTGGCCGAGGGCCGCGCCATTGGCCAGAAGATCGGCACCGGCCCGGTGCGCCTGGTGCACAGCATCGCCGAGATGGACCAGGTCCAGCCCGGCGACGTGCTGGTCACCGACATGACCGACCCGAACTGGGAGCCGGTGATGAAGCGCGCCAGCGCCATCGTGACCAACCGTGGCGGCCGCACCTGCCACGCCGCCATCATCGCGCGCGAGCTCGGCATCCCGGCCGTGGTCGGCTGCGGCCACGCCACCGAGCAGCTCAAGGACGGCACCCTGGTCACGGTGAGCTGCGCCGAGGGCGACACCGGCTACATCTACGATGGCCTGCTGGAGACCGAGGTCAGCGAGGTGCAGCGCGGCGAGATGCCCGCCATAGCCACCAAGATCATGATGAACGTGGGCAACCCGCAGCTGGCCTTCGACTTCGCCCAGCTGCCCAACGCCGGCGTGGGCCTGGCGCGCCTGGAGTTCATCATCAACAACAACATAGGCGTGCACCCCAAGGCCATCCTGGACTACCCGAACATCGACGCCGACCTCAAGAAGGCCGTCGAGTCGGTGGCGCGCGGCCATGCCTCGCCGCGCGCCTTCTACGTGGACAAGGTCGCCGAGGGCGTGGCCACCATCGCCGCGGCCTTCTGGCCCAAGCCAGTGATCGTGCGCCTGTCGGACTTCAAGAGCAACGAGTACCGCAAGCTGATCGGCGGCAGCCGCTACGAGCCCGAGGAAGAGAACCCCATGCTGGGCTTCCGCGGCGCGGCGCGCTACATCAGCCAGGACTTCGGCGAGGCCTTCGCCATGGAGTGCGAGGCGCTCAAGCGCGTGCGCAACGACATGGGCCTGACCAACGTGCAGGTGATGGTGCCCTTCGTGCGCACCCTGGGCCAGGCCGAGCGCGTGACCCAGCTGCTGGCCCAGCACGGGCTCAAGCGCGGCCAAGGCGGGGACGCCTCCGGCTCCGGCGCGCTCAAGCTGATCATGATGTGCGAGGTGCCGAGCAATGCCATCCTGGCCGAGCGCTTCCTCGAGTTCTTCGACGGCTTCTCGATCGGCTCGAACGACCTGACCCAGCTCACCCTGGGCCTGGACCGCGATTCCGGCCTGGAGCTGCTGGCGGCCGACTTCGACGAGCGCGATCCCGCGGTCTCGGCCCTGGTCGGCCAGGCCATCCGGGCCTGCCGCGCCCAGGGCAAGTACATCGGCATCTGCGGCCAGGGCCCCAGCGACCACCCGGACTTCGCGCGCTGGCTGATGGAGCAGGGCATCAGCTCGATCTCGCTGAACCCCGACAGCGTGATCGAGACCTGGACCCAGCTCGGCCAGTGATCGCAAACACCTACGGCCGCCGCGGTGCGGCCGTGCGATGATCCGCGGATGACCACGACCGCTCCGGAGCAGCGGCCCCATTCATCCGCCGCCCTGGCGCTCAAGGCCGTGCTGTTGCTGGCCTGGGCGGCCGTCTCCTTCGGAGTCTGCTTCTTCGCGCGCGACCTCCAGTTCGACCTGGCCGGCTGGCCGGTCAACTACTGGATCGCGGCGCAGGGGGCGGTGCTGGTGTTCATTGGCGTGGTTGCCCTTTACGCCTGGTTCATGAACCGGCTGGAAGCGGACATGCCCGACCTCGAGGACCATGGCTGAGCCCGGCCCGGTGCTGACCTATGCCGCCTACCGGCGGCGCCTGCATCGCAACCTGCTGTGCTTCGTGGCGGGTCTGTTGGTGTTTCTGGCACTCATGGCCTGGGCCGAGCAGCGCGGGCTGTCGCGCAACTGGATCGGCCCCATCTTCCTGTTTTCCACCGTGATGATCTATGCGGTGATCGGCATCTATGGCCGCACCACCGACGCCGACGAGTATTACGTGGCAGGGCGCCGCATCCCGGCGGTCTACAACGGCATGGCGGCGGCGGCCGACTGGATGAGCGCCGCCTCCTTCATCAGCCTGGCCGGCGCTTTGTACCTGCAGGGCTTTTCGGGCACCGAGTCGCAGCCTGGCGGCCTGGCCTACGTCATGGGCTGGACCGGGGGCTTCTGCCTGGTGGCGCTGCTGATCGCGCCGCACCTGCGCCGGTTGCGCCTCTATACCGTGCCCGACTATTTCGGGCTTCGCTTCGGGGGCCGCTGGCCGCGCCGACTGGCCGCGCTGGCCGCCGTGCTGTGCTCGTTCACCTATGTGGTGGCGCAGATCTACGGCATCGGCCTGATCGCCTCGCGGCTGACCGGCGTGCAGTTCGAGATCGGCATCCTGCTGGGCCTGGGCGGCGTGCTGCTGTGCTCCTTCCTGGGCGGCATGCGCGCCATCACCTGGACCCAGGTGGCGCAGTACATCATCCTGCTGCTGGCCTTCCTGATCCCGGTGTCCTGGCTGGCTTACAAGCAGCTGGGCACGCCCCTGGCGCCGCTGGTCTATGGCTCGCAGATCCCCAAGATCGCCGCCCTGGAGCGGAAGCTGATCGAGTCCCCGGCCGAGCAGCAGGTGCGCGCCGAGTACCTGCGGCGCGCGCGCATGTACGAGGCCAGGCTGCAGAACGTGACGCAGGCCATGCAGCAGGAGCGCGCCGGCATGGAGGAGCAGATCCGCATGCTCAGGGCCGAGGGGGCGGATTTCTCGCTGATCCTGGCCGCGCGCCGCGAACTGGCGGCGCTGCCCAGGGACGCCGCGTCGGCGCGCGAGCTCTGGACCCGTGCCATGCAGGACAGCTACGAGCGCGCCAAGCCGCTGGGCGGGCTGCCGCCGCACAGCCAGGCCTTCGCCGGCGACCCGCAGGGCACGCCGGCCGAGCAGAAGGCCTTCCAGACCTCGCGGCTGAATTTCCTGGCGCTGATGTTCTGCCTCATGGTGGGTACGGCGGGGCTGCCGCACCTGCTCACGCGCTACTACACCACGCCCTCGGTCGGCGAGGCGCGCTCTTCGGTGGCCTGGTCGCTGTTCTTCATCGCGCTGCTCTACCTGAGCGCGCCGGCGCTGGCGGTGCTGGTCAAGTACGAGATCATGCAGGGCCTGGTCGGCAGCAGCTTCGACGCCTTGCCGAACTGGATGGCGCAGTGGGCCCGGGTCGACCCCTCGCTGATCTCGGTCGCCGACGTCAACGGCGACCGCGTGCTGCAGTTCGGCGAGATCCGGCTCGGCGCCGACATGATCATGCTGGCCACGCCGGAGCTGGGCGGGCTGCCCTTCGTGGTGTCCGGCCTGGTGGCAGCCGGCGGCCTGGCGGCGGCGCTATCCACGGCGGACGGGCTGCTGCTGACCATCAGCAACGCGCTGGTGCACGACATGTCGGCAGACGCCGGGCCGCGCCGCCGCACCCCCGAAAGCCATGTGATCCTGTCCAAGTTCGCGCTGCTCGCGGTGGCCATGGTGGCAGCCCTGGTGGCCGCCTGGAAGCCCGCGGAAATCCTGGCCCTGGTGTCGGCCTCGTTCTCGCTGGCGGCCGCGGCCTTCTTTCCCGCCATGGTGCTGGGCATCTTCTGGCCGGGCACCACCCGCCGGGGCGTGGTGGCCGGCATGCTGTGCGGGCTGGGGCTGACCGTGTACTACATGCTGGTCAATGCCCCGGCGCTGCGTGCCTGGTGGGGGCTGGAGCCCGGCGGGGGGCTTTGGCTCGGCATACAGCCCGTGTCGGCGGGCGTGTTCGGCGTGCCGTTCGGCTTCGCCGTGGCCTGGGGCGGCAGCCTGCTGGACCGGCGTGCCCGTCCCGCGGCGGCCTTGCTCGCCAGCGCCGATTGACGCACCTGGGTGCCGGCCGAGGCGATGTCGGATTCGGCTATAATGCCGGGTTCCGCCTTGCTGCACCCCAAACAGACGCTGGGGGCAGCTCTTACCTAAATCCCTTTCGGGTGACCCACAAGGAGTCTCAATGCGTCATTATGAAATCATTCTGCTGATCCATCCGGATCAAAGCGAACAGGTTCCGGCCATGCTGGAGCGCTACAAGGGCATGATCACCGCCGGCGGTGGTCAGGTGCACCGCGTGGAAGACTGGGGCCGCCGCCAGCTGGCCTACCAGATCAACAAGCTGGGCAAGGCCCACTACCTGTGCGTGAACATCGAGGCCAACCAGGACGTGATGGCCGAGCTCGAGCATGCGTTCAAGTTCAACGACGCCGTGCTGCGCCACCTGACGGTGCAGAAGAAGAAGGCCGATACCGGTCCTTCCTCGATGATGAAGACGGTCGAGCGCGAAGAGGCCCGCAAGGCCAGCCAGGCCGAGTTCGCCGCCTGACGGGCGCTTTGCCCGCGGAGCGTGAATCGCGTCGAGCTGACTGCCTGTATCGCGGAGCTGAATGCCCTGCGCTACACACCGGCCGGTCTGCCCGCCCTGGATCTGAGGCTCGAGCACGAGTCCAGCACCGAGGAGGCGGGGCAGGCCAGGCAGGTCAAGGCGGCGCTCAAGGCCGTGGCCCTGGGGGCCATGGCTGAGCGCATCGGCCGCCAGGCGGTCGGTAGCGTCTGGCGCTTCACCGGCTTTCTGGCCACGCCCCGCAATGGCAAGCACGTCGTGTTGCACATCCAAGAGTTTCAGCAAGATTAATTTCAGGAGGCCCCATGGCCACGTTCAAAAAGTTCAACAAAGACAAGCGCCCCAAGCGCAACACCCAGTCCCTGCTGTTCAAGCGCAAGCGCTTTTGCCGCTTCACGGTGACCGGTGTCGAGGAAATCGACTACAAGGACATCGACACGCTGCGTGACTTCATCGCCGAGAACGGCAAGATCATCCCCGCGCGCCTGACCGGCACGCGCGCGATCTACCAGCGCCAGCTCAACACTGCCATCAAGCGCGCCCGCTTCCTGGCCATGCTGCCGTACAGCGACCAGCACAAAGTCTAAGGAGACCGACCATGCAAATCATTCTGCTCGACAAGGTCGTGAACCTCGGCAACCTCGGCGAAATCGTCAAGGTCAAGGACGGCTACGCCCGCAACTTCCTGATCCCGACCGGCCGTGCCCGCCGCGCGACCGCGGCCAACAAGGCCGAGTTCGAAGCCCGCCGTGCCGAACTGGAAAAGGCCGCCGCCGCCAAGCTGGCCGAAGCCCAGGCCCAGGGCGAGAAGCTCGCCGGCAGCACCATCAAGCTGACCCAGAAGGCCGGCGTGGATGGCCGCCTGTTCGGCTCCGTGACCAACCACGACATCGCCGAAGAGCTGGGCAAGCAGGGCTACCAGGTCGTCAAGTCGCAGATCCGCATGCCCAGCGGCCCGATCAAAGTCGTGGGCGACAGCGCCGTGGGCGTCTCCCTGCACACCGACGTGCTGGTGGACATCACCGTGACGGTGTACGGCGAAACCGCCTGATCTGCCTTTTCCGATCAAGGCCGCCGGGCTCAGCCAGGCGGCCTTTTTCATTGGGGCGGCCGATTGTCCACAGCGATCAGCGACCAAGTCACCGGCATTGCACCGCTTATCAACAGACTTATCCCGTGACGCGGCTGCCCGCGGCGCGTAGCATCAGCAGCTTCAAGGATTCCCCATGTCGGCCGTACTTTCCTCTCCGTTTCCCGATGAGCACGACGATCTGCCGCTGGACCGCCAAGTGGCACAGCTGCGCGTGCCGCCGCACTCGATCGAGGCCGAATCGAGCGTGCTGGGCGGCCTGCTGCTGGACAACAACGCCTGGGACCGCGTCGGCGACCTGCTGGTCGATGGCGACTTCTACCGGCACGAGCACAAGCTGATCTACGCGGCGATGGGTGCGCTGATCAACGCGTCCAAGCCGGCCGACGTGATCACGGTGTTCGAGCACCTGCAGAACCAGGGCAAGGCCGAGGAGATGGGCGGCCTGGTCTACCTGAACTCGCTGGCGCAGTACGTGCCCAGCGCGAGCAACATCCGCCGCTACGCCGAGATCGTGCGCGAGCGCTCCATCCTGCGCAAGCTGGTCAGCGCCAGCGACGAGATCGCCACCAATGCCTTCAACCCGCAGGGCAAGGCGGTGGACAAGATCCTGGACGAGGCCGAGCAGAAGATCTTCAACATCGGCGAGGAAGGCTCGCGCATGAAGCAGGGCTTCCACAGCATGGAGTCCCTGGTGGTCGAACTGCTAGACCGCGTCAGCGAGATGGCGGAGAACCCCAACGACATCACGGGCGTGCGCACCGGCTTCTACGAGTTCGACAAGATGACCTCGGGCCTGCAGCCCGGGGACATGATCGTGCTGGCCGCGCGGCCGTCCATGGGCAAGACCTCGCTGGCGATCAACATCGCCGAGCATGTGGCGCTGAACGAGGGCCTGCCGGTGGCCGTGTTCTCCATGGAAATGGGCGCGGCCCAGCTCGCCGTGCGTATCGTGGGCTCGATCGGGCGCATCGACCAGGGCCATCTGCGCACCGGCAAGCTGACCGACGACGAGTGGCCGCGCCTGACCGAGGCCATCGAGAAGCTGCGCAACGTGTCGCTGCACATCGACGAGACGCCGGGCCTGACTTCCAGCGAGCTGCGCGCCAACGCGCGCCGCCTGGCGCGCCAGTACGGCCGGCTGGGCCTGATCGTGGTCGACTACCTGCAGCTGATGAGCGTGTCCAGCAGCATGAGCGACGAGAACCGCGCGACCGCCGTCGGCGAGATCTCGCGCGGCCTCAAGATGCTGGCCAAGGAGCTCAAGTGCCCGGTGATCGCCCTGTCGCAGCTCAGCCGTGGCGTGGAATCGCGCACCGACAAGCGCCCCATGATGAGCGACCTGCGCGAGTCCGGCGCCATCGAGCAGGACGCGGACCTGATCATGTTCATCTACCGCGACGACTACTACAACAAAGACAGCAAGGAACCCGGGGTGGCCGAGGTGATCATCAGCAAGCACCGCAACGGCCCCACGGGCACCGTCAAGCTGGCCTTCCTCAAGCCGCTCACCAAGTTCGAGAACCTGGCAGCGGGCGTCGGCGGCGACGACTTCTGACGCCGGCGCGGCCGTGCCGATCTCATGATGGCGCACGGGCACCCTTGGGCGCCCACGGTAGCCCTCGGGCTTACAGCACTTCGCTGGCGAAATCCGCCAGGCGCGAGCGCTCGCCGCGCGCCAGCGTGATGTGGCCGCTGTGCGGCCAGCCCTTGAACTTGTCCACCGCGAAGGTCAGGCCCGAGGAGCCCTCGGTCAGGTAGGGCGTGTCGATCTGCGCCAGGTTGCCCATGCAGATGATCTTGGTGCCCGGGCCGGCGCGCGTGATCAGCGTCTTCATCTGCTTGGGCGTGAGGTTCTGCGCCTCGTCGATGATGACGTACTTGTTGAGGAAGGTGCGGCCACGCATGAAGTTCATGCTCTTGATCTTGATGCGGCTGCGGATCAGCTCGTTGGTGGCGGCGCGCCCCCATTCGCCGGCCCCGCCGCCGTCGCCTTTGGCCAGGAACTCGAGGTTGTCGTCCAGGGCGCCCATCCAGGGGCCCATTTTTTCCTCCTCGGTGCCGGGCAGGAAGCCGATGTCCTCGCCCACACTGACGGTGGCGCGGGTCATGATGATCTCGGTGTAGCGCCGCTCGTCCAGCACCTGGGTCAGGCCGGCGGCCAGCGCCATCAGCGTCTTGCCGGTGCCGGCCGTGCCGGTCAGGGTGACGAAGTCGACCTCGGGGTCCATCAGCAGGTTCATCGCGAAGTTCTGCTCGCGGTTGCGCGTGGTCACGCCCCAGACGGCGTTCTTGAGGTGGTTGAAGTCCTTGAGCGTCTTGAGCACGGCGGTCTTGCCGCGGATTTCGGTCACGCGTGCGTACAGGCTGGGCTCGCCGGGCGCTTCGAAGTAGACGAACTGGTTGATCAGCAGGCTGGGCACGATGGGGCCGCTGATGCGGTAGAAGGTGTGGCTGCCCTCCTGCCAGCTCTCCACCGTCTTGCTGTGGCGGGACCAGAAGTCGGTCGGCAGGGCCAGCGCACCGGCGTAGAGCAGGTCATCGTCGTCCAGGGCCTTGTCGTTCTGGTAGTCCTCGGCCGCCAAGCCCAGCGCACGCGCCTTGACGCGCATGTTGATGTCCTTGGACACCAGCACCACCTCGCGCGGCGCATGCTGCTGGCGCAGCGCCTCGACCACGCCGAGGATCTGGTTGTCGGCCTTGCCCTGGGGCAGGCTGGACGGCAGGGTGTAGTTCAGCACCTGGGTCTGGAAGAACAGCTTGCCGCCGGCCTCGGGGTGGCCGGTGCAGTCGAGCTGCAGGCCCTGGCCCATGTCGGCCCCCTTCGCTGCGGCCAGCGCGTCGAGCGAGCGGCTGGTCTGCCGCGCGTTGCGCGCCACCTCGGTCATGCCCTTCTTGTGGCCGTCGAGCTCCTCCAGCACGATCATCGGCAGGAAGATGTCGTGCTCCTCGAAGCGGAACAGGCACATGGGGTCGTGCATGGGCACGTTGGTGTCGAGCACGAACAGCTTGGTGGGGCCGTTGGGGCGAGCCTTGCGGGCGCGGCTGGCCGGCGCGGCCTCGGGGGTCGGGGCAGGGGCCTCGAGTGCGGCCGTGGGACGGCGCCGGCGCACGCTTGTGGTGCCTGGGGGGGAGGGTGCGGGCGGGGCCTGGATGGTCGGCGCGGTTTCCACTTCCGCGCCGCCGCCGGTGCGGTCGAACAGGTCCAGCGCCTGCGGCTTGCCCGCCTGCGAGGCGGCGGCTTCGTCCCCGGCGGATTTGCGTGCGGCGCGGGGGCTCGGCCGTGCCGGGGCGTCGAAGGCCTCGGGCGTGAGCAGGGTGGCGCGTTTGGTGGGGGCGGGGGGCAGTGGCATGGAACTCAGCCTCTCTCAGATGAAGAATAGTCAGCGCCGGACAAAAGAAAAAGCCGCCTGGAGGCCGAGGCGGCTTGTTCGGGGAGCGTGTGGCTGCTGTCCAGCGGCATGAGCCCATTATGCATGAGCCCGATGACGGCCAACGCGGGCACCGGGCCCTTGTTGCGGGCAGGCGTCAGGCGGGCTTCTTGAGGGCCTTCACGGCCTTGAGCACGTCCTCCACATGGCCGGGCACCTTGAGGCCGCGCCACTCCTGCAGCAGCACGCCGTCGGGGCCGATCAGGAAGGTGCTGCGCTCGATGCCCTTGACCTTCTTGCCGTACATGATCTTGTTCTTGACCACGCCGAACATGTGGCACATCTTTTCCTCGGTGTCGGCGATCAGCTCGAAGGGCAGCTCCAGCTTGGCCTTGAAGTCGTCGTGCGACTTCATGTTGTCGCGCGACACGCCGAACACCGTCGCGCCGGCCTTCTCGAAATCCTTGTACTTGTCGCGGAACTGCATGGCCTCGGTGGTGCAGCCGGGCGTGTTGTCCTTGGGGTAGAAATACAGCACCACGGTCTGCCCCGCGTGCGAGGTGTTGGACACCTTGGTGCCGCCGGTGGCATTCGCTTCAAATTCGGGGATGGGCTTGTTGACAACGATCGCCATAGAGCTTCAATCTTGTGTGACAGGATGTAGTCGTTGGAGGGCAGTTCGACGCTCCGCCGGGAGGTGGGGCCGTGCTTCTTGTCCGACAACCTTTGATTTTACCTTGAAAAGGCCTTTTCAGCTCAGGCTTTCGATCAACAGGGCCGCGACCACATGGCGGCCTTCGCCGGCCAGGATGTTGTAGGTGCGGCAGGCGGCCTGGGTGTCCATGGTCTCGAAGCCGATGCGGCGCTCGATCAGCGGCCGCAGCCACTGCGGGCGTGGAAAGCGCAGGCGCGCGCCGCTGCCGAAGATGACCAGTTCGGGGCCATGCTCGGCCAGCAGGGCGAAATGCTCGGCGCTGAGAGCCTCGTAGCCGTCGCACGACCAGGCCAGGCGCTGGCCGCGCGAGCCGACCACGGTGCTGGCGGTCAGGCGCTCGCCGTCGATGGCGATCCAGCCCGGGCCGTAGCCGCTGATCGCGGGCACGTCGTTGAACTTGTCGGGCTGCAGTTTCATGGTGTGCGGAGAAGGGCTGTCCCGGGGGACTTCCCGAGAACTGTGGTCAAATTATAAGTTTCCCCTGTAAAAACCGCCCTCTGGAGGGACTTTGAAGACCATCCACAAATCCGCCAAGCTTGCCAACGTCTGCTACGACATCCGCGGCCCGATCATGGACGCCGCCCGGCAGATGGAGGAGGACGGTCACAAGATCATCAAGCTCAACATCGGCAACCTGGCCGTGTTCGGCTTCGATGCGCCAGAGGAAATCCAGCAGGACATGATCCGCAACCTGCCCAACTCGGCCGGCTACACCGACAGCAAGGGCATTTTCGCGGCGCGCAAGGCCGTCATGCACGAGACCCAGAAGCAGGGCATCAAGGGCGTGACGCTGGACGACATCTACCTCGGCAACGGCGCCAGCGAGCTGATCGTGATGGCGACCAACGCCCTGCTCGACAACGGCGACGAGTTGCTGCTGCCGGCGCCCGATTACCCGCTGTGGACGGCGGCGGCCAGCCTGTCCGGCGGCACCCCGGTGCACTACATGTGCGACGAGGGGAATGGCTGGATGCCGGACCTGGCCGATATCCGCGCCAAGATCACGCCGCGCACCAAGGGTATCGTGGTGATCAACCCGAACAACCCCACGGGCGCCCTGTACTCCGAGGAGCTGCTGCGCGCCATCGTGCAGGTCGCGCGCGAGCACCAGCTGGTGATCTTCGCCGACGAGGTCTACGACAAGGTGCTCTACGACGGCGTGCGCCATACCGCCCTGGGCAGCCTCAGCGAGGACGTGCTGACGCTGACCTTCAATTCCCTGTCCAAGAGCTACCGCTCCTGCGGTTACCGCGCCGGCTGGCTGGTGGTCTCGGGCGACAAGAAGCCCGCGCGCGACTACATCGAGGGCCTGAACATGCTCTCCAACATGCGCCTGTGCGCCAACGTGCCGGGCCAGTGGGCGATCCAGACCGCGCTGGGCGGCCACCAGAGCATCAACGAGCTGGTGGGGGACGGGGGGCGCCTGCGCAAGCAGCGCGACCTGGCCTACGAGCTCATCACGGCCATCCCGGGCGTGAGCTGCGCCAGGCCGCAGGCCGCGCTCTACATGTTCCCGCGCCTGGACCCCAAGCTCTACCCGATCGAGGACGACCAGCAGTTCTTCCTGGAAGTGTTGCAGGAGACCAAGGTGATGCTGGTGCAGGGCACCGGCTTCAACTGGCCGCACCCCGACCATTTCCGCATCGTGTTCCTGCCGCACGAGGACGACCTGCGCGAGGCCGTGGGCCGCGTGGCGAGGTTCCTCGAGGGCTACCGCAAGCGCCACGGGACTTGAGCACAGGCACTGGCACCCCATGCCCCGCTGGCCGGGGCGAGCAACCGACTCCATACTTCTGAAGACATCATGAAACCGATACAAGTAGGCCTGCTGGGCATTGGCACCGTGGGCAGCGGCACCTTCAACGTGCTCAAGCGCAACCAGGAAGAAATCAAGCGCCGTGCCGGCCGCGGCATCGAGATCAGCATGGTGGCCGACCTCGACGTGGCGCGTGCGCGCGCCGTCGTCGGCCCGGATGTCCAGGTGGTCGACGACGCGCGCGCCGTGATCCAGAACCCCGAGATCGACATCGTGGTCGAGCTTATCGGCGGCTACGGCATCGCCAAGGCCCTGGTGCTGGAGGCCATCGCCGCGGGCAAGCATGTGGTCACGGCCAACAAGGCCCTGCTGGCGGTGCACGGTACCGAGATCTTCGCCGCGGCCTCGGCCAAGGGCGTGATGGTGGCCTTCGAGGCGGCCGTCGCCGGCGGCATCCCCATCATCAAGGCGCTGCGCGAGGGCCTGACCGCCAACCGCATTGAGTGGATCGCCGGCATCATCAACGGCACGACCAACTTCATCCTGTCCGAGATGCGCGACAAGGGCCTGGACTTCGACGTGGTGCTCAAGGAGGCCCAGCGCCTGGGCTATGCCGAGGCCGACCCCACCTTCGACATCGAGGGCGTGGACGCGGCGCACAAGGCCACCATCATGTGCGCCATCGCCTTCGGCATCCCGGTGCAGTTCGACAAGGCCCATGTCGAGGGCATCACCCAGCTCGCGGCGGCCGACATCCGCTATGCCGAGCAGCTGGGCTACCGCATCAAGCTGCTGGGCATCACCAAGCGCAACCACAAGGGCATCGAGCTGCGCGTGCACCCCAGCCTGGTGCCGACCAAGCGCCTGATCGCCAACGTCGAGGGCGCGATGAACGCGGTGGTGGTGCACGGCGACGCCGTGGGCACCACGCTCTACTACGGCAAGGGCGCGGGCTCCGAGCCCACGGCCAGCGCCGTGATCGCCGACCTGGTCGACATCACCCGGCTGCACACCGTGGACCCGCTCAACCGCGTGCCGCACCTGGCCTTCCAGCCCGACCGGATGAGCGACCTGCCGGTGCTGCCGATGAGCGAGGTGGTGACCAGCTACTACCTGCGCCTGCGCGTGGCCGACGAGGCCGGCGTGCTGGCGCAGGTGACGGGCATCGTCGCCAACGCCGGCATCAGCATCGACGCGGTGCTGCAGCGCGAGGCCGACGAGGTCGGCGGCGAGGGCTCGACCCAGACCGACCTGATCATCCTCACGCACGAGACGCGCGAGGGCACGATGAACGACGCCATGGCGCAGCTGCAGGGACTGCCCACGGTGCTGGCGCCGATCACGCGCATCCGCAAGGAGGAGCTCAACTGATGCGCTACCTGTCCACGCGCGGCCATGCGGACCGCAAGCGCTTCTGCGAAATCCTGCTCGAAGGCCTGGCGCCCGACGGCGGCCTGTACCTGCCCGAAAGCTATCCGCAGGTCGATGCGGCCCAGCTCGAGCGCTGGCGTGGCGTCTGGCGCGAGCAGGGCTACGCCGCGCTGGCCTTCGAGGTGCTGTCGCTCTACATCGACGACATCCCGGCCGCCGACCTGAAGGCGCTGTGCGCCAAGACCTACACGGCCGAGGTGTTCGGCACGCCCGAGATCGTGCCGCTCAAGGCCCTCGAGGACGGCCTGTGGCTCGAAGCCCTGTCCAACGGCCCGACCCTGGCCTTCAAGGACATGGCCATGCAGCTGCTGGGCAACCTGTTCGAGTACGAGCTGGCCCGCCGCGGCGAGCAGCTCAACATCCTGGGCGCCACCAGCGGCGACACCGGCAGCGCGGCCGAGTACGCGATGCGCGGCAAGCAGGGTGTGCGCGTGTTCATGACCAGCCCGCATGGCCGCATGAGCCCGTTCCAGCAGGCGCAGATGTTCAGCCTGATGGACGAGAACATCCATAACATCGCCATCGAGGGCGTGTTCGACGACTGCCAGGACATCGTCAAGGCGGTCTCGAACGACCTCGAGTTCAAGCGCCGCTACAAGATCGGCACCGTCAACTCGATCAACTGGGCACGCCTGCTGGCCCAGGTGGTCTATTACTTCGCCGGCTACTTCGAGGCCACGGCAAGCAACGCCGAGCAGGTCTGCTTCACCGTGCCCAGCGGCAACTTCGGCAACGTCTGCGCCGGCCATGTGGCGCGCATGATGGGCCTGCCGATCGCGCGCCTGGTCGTCGCGACCAACGAGAACGACGTGCTCGACGAGTTCTTCCGCAGCGGCGTTTACCGCGTGCGCGGCGCGGCCGACACGCACGAGACCTCCAGCCCCTCGATGGATATCTCCAAGGCCAGCAACTTCGAGCGCTTCGTGTTCGACCTGCTGGGCCGCGACGCTGCCCGCACCCAGGCACTGTTCGGCGAGGCGCTGGCCAGGGAGGGCCGCTTCGACCTCAGCGCCGACCCGGCCTTCGGCCAGGCCGCGGCGCGCTACGGCTTCGTGAGCGGCAAGAGCACGCATGCCGACCGCCTGGCGACCATACGCGACACCTTCGCGCGCTTCGGCGTGATGATAGACACGCACACGGCCGACGGCGTCAAGGTGGCGCGCGAGCAGTGCTTGCCCGGCGTGCCCATGATCGTGCTCGAGACGGCGCTGCCGATCAAGTTCGCTGCCACCATCGTCCAGGCGCTGGGCCGCGAACCCGACCGCCCGGCCAAGTTCGAGGGCATCGAGGCGTTGCCGCGCCGCGTGCAGCTGATGCCGGCCGACGCCGAGGCCGTCAAGGCCTTCATCGCCCGGCACTGCGGCTGAGCCAGGCCGCCGGCATGAAGGTCGTCGGCTTTGCCGGCTATTCCGGCTCGGGCAAGACCACGCTGGTCGAGCGGCTGATCCCGGCCCTGGCCGGCCAGGGCCTGCGCGCCTCGGTCGTCAAGCACGCGCACCACAGCTTCGACATCGACCATGCCGGCAAGGACAGCTGGCGCCACCGCGAGGCCGGGGCCCACGAGGTGGTGGTGGCCTCGAGCCGGCGCCTGGCCCTGGTGCGCGAGTTCGGGCGCGAGCTCGAGCTGTCGGTGCACCAGCTGATTGCCGAACTCGACCCCGGCGTGGACTGGGTGCTGGTGGAGGGCTTCAAGCACAGCGACCTGCCCAAGATCGAGGTCTGGCGCGCCACGGCCGGCCAGCCGGCGCGCTACCCGCAGGACGCCTTCATCGCGGCGGTCGCCACCGACAGCCCCCAGCAGCTGCCCGAACCCACCCTGCGCCCGGTGCTGGATTTGAACGACGCCGGCGCCGTGGCGGCCTGGTTGATCGACAATGGCCCACGCTTCGAATACCAGCCCGAGATGTTTGCATGACTTCTTCATCCAAGCCCCCGCTGATGGCGCTCGACCAGGCCCTTGACGAGTTGCTGGCCCACGCCGAGCCGCTGGCCGGCCATGAGACCCTGCCCAGCTTCGAGGCCGACGGCCGGGTGCTGGCGGCCGACCTGGTGTCGGCCCTGCAGGTGCCGCCGCAGGACAATTCCTCGATGGACGGCTACGCGCTGCGCTGCGCCGACCTGGCCGCGGCCGGCAGCGTGCTGCGCGTGAGCCAGCGCATCGCGGCCGGCCATGCCGGCGAGCCGCTCGCGCCTGGTACGGCAGCGCGCATCTTCACCGGCGCGCCCATGCCGCCCGGTGCCGACGCCGTGGTCATGCAGGAAGATGCCGAGATGCTGGCGCCGGCCGGGGCGGGCGAGCTCGGCAGCGTGCGCATCCTGGCCCTGCCCCAGCCCGGGCAATGGGTGCGACGTGCCGGCGAGGACGTGACGCGCGGCGCGGTGGTGCTGGCGCGGGGCGAGCGCCTGTCGCCCGCCAGCCTGGGCCTGGCGGCCAGCATAGGCCTGGCCCAGCTGGCCGTGGCGCCGCGGCCGCGCGTGGCACTGTTCTCCACCGGCGACGAGCTGGTCATGCCGGGCGAGCTGCCGCCCGAGCAGATGCCGCCCGGCGCCATCTACAACTCCAACCGCTTCTTCCTGCGCGCCCTGCTGCACCGCCTGGGCTGCGAGGTCAGCGACTTAGGGGTAGTGCCCGACCGGCGCGCGGCCACGCTGGCCGCGCTCAAGACCGCGGCCGACCACCACGACCTGATCCTCACCAGCGGCGGTGTCTCGGTCGGCGAGGAAGACCATATCAAGCCCGCGGTCGAGCAGCTCGGCCACCTGGCGCTCTGGCAGATCGCGATGAAGCCCGGCAAGCCCTTTGCTTACGGCCGCGTGCGGCGCGACGGCGATGCCGGTCACGCCCATTTCATCGGCCTGCCGGGCAACCCGGTGTCCAGCTTCGTCACCTTCCTGCTGCTGGTGCGGCCCTTCCTGCTGAAGCTGCAGGGCGCGCGTGAGCTGGCCCCGCGGCCACTGACCCTGCCCGCGCATTTCGATCTGCCGCGCGCCGACAAGCGGCGCGAGTTCCTGCGCGTGCGGCGCAACGCGGCGGGCGGCCTGGAGCTGTTCTCCAACCAGAGCTCGGGCGTGCTGACCTCGGCGGTCTGGGGTGACGGCCTGGTGGACAACCCGGCCGGGCGCACGATCGCGCAGGGAGACCCGGTGTCCTTCATCCCTTTTTCGGAGCTGCTGGCGTGAAGGTCCACATCCGGTATTTCGCCTCGATCCGCGAGTCCCTGGGGCAGGGCGCGGAGACCGTCGAAACGGCCGCCGCCACGCTGGCGGTCCTGCGCGAGGAGCTGATCGCCCGCGGCGGCGCCTACGCCGAGAGCCTGGCGCGCGGCCGGGCCGTGCGCGTGGCGCTGAACCAGGCCATGAGCGAGGAGTCGGCCGCGCTGGCCGATGGGGCCGAGGTGGCTTTCTTCCCGCCGGTCACAGGAGGTTGAGGGTATGAGCGCGCGCGTGTCCATACAGACCCAGGACTTCGATCTCTCGACCGAGGTCGCGGCGCTGCGCGCCCGGGACCGGCGCGTCGGCGCCGTTTGCGCCTTCGTCGGCACGGTGCGCGAACGCAGCGACGGCCAGTCCATCAGCAGCATGGAGCTCGAGCACTATCCCGGCATGACCGAGAAGGCCATCGAGGACATGGTCGACGAGGCGCTGCGGCGCTTCGACCTCTACGGCGTGCGCGTGATCCACCGCGTGGGCCTGCTTGAGCCGCTGGACCAGATCGTGCTCGTGGCCGTGACCTCGGCGCACCGCGGCGAGAGCTTCCAGGCCTGCGAGTTCCTGATGGACTACCTCAAGACCCAGGCGCCGTTCTGGAAGAAGGAGCAGACGCCCGAGGGCGCGCGCTGGGTCGATGCGCGCGTCAGCGACGACGCCGCCCTGGCGCGCTGGGGCATCGCCAGCCGCAACGCCTGAGCGATCACAGCACGGTCGGGATGCTCGCGCCGTCCATGGCGACGATGGCGCCCGTCACGTAGCTGGCACGCTGCGAGGCCAGGAACAGCACCATGTCGGCGATCTCCTCGGGCCGGGCCAGGCGCCCCAGCGGCAGGCGCTGAACGGTGCGCGCCAGTGCCTCGTCGACCGAGATACCCGCCTGGGCCGCTTCGGCCTCCAGGCCCTGCTGCAGCCGCTCGGTCAGCGTGGGGCCGGGGTTGACGGCATTGACGCGCACGCCGCTCGGCGCGTAGGCGTTGGCCAGTCCCGCGCTCGCCAGCATAAGCGCCGCGTTGGCCGCGCCGCCGGGCAGGTGGGTGGGCGAGGCGAGCTTGCCGCCGGCGCCGATCACGTTGACGATCGCCCCCGAGCGGCGCGCGGCCATGCCGGGCAGCACGGCCTGCATGGCGTGGATGTAGGTGAAGTACTTGGCGTCCATGGCGGCATGCCAGTCGGCGGCCTGCAGGGCCTGGGCCGGGGTGCGGCGCGCCGCGCCGGCGGCGTTGACCAGCACGTCGACCGGGCCCAGCGCCTGCTCCACCTCGCGCACCAGCTGCTCGGCCTGCACGGCCTCGACCAGGTCGGCCGCCAGCGCCAGCACGCTTGCGCCGCCGCGCCGCAGCTCGACGGCAGCCGCCTCCAGGGGGGCCGTCTGGCGCGCCACGATGGCCACGCGGGCGCCCTCGGCGGCGAAGGCCCGGGCGCAGGCCAGACCTATGCCCTTGCTGCCCCCGGTGATCAGAACGACCTTGTCGGTGAGATGCAAATCCATGACGAACTCCGTTGCGGCGAAGGAAAAGACGGGGCAGTATGCAGGATGCGGACGAACGCTGCCCGGCCCCCAGGCTTGAAAAAACCCGGAGCCAGCCCTAGTTGGTGTGCAAGAAGGAGAAAGCCATGCGTCTTGACAAACTCACCACCAAGTTCCAGGAAGCGCTGGCCGAGGCCCAGACCCTGGCGCTTGGCCACGACCATGCCTACATCGAGCCGGTCCACGTGCTGGCCGCCATGCTGCGCCAGGAGGGCGGGCCCGGCTCGCTGCTGCAGCGCGCCGGCGTCAACGTAGGCGGGCTGCTGGCGGCCGCCGAGGCCGCCGTCAAGCGCCTGCCCCAGGTGCAGGGCCAGGAACACGTGCAGATCGGCCGCGACATGGTGTCGCTGATGCAGGCGGCCGAGAAGGAGGCGATCAAGCGCGGCGACCAGTTCGTCGCCAGCGAGCTGTTCCTGCTGGCCCTGGCCGACAACAAGGGCGAGGCGGGCCGCCTGGCCCAGGAGCAAGGCCTGACGCGCAAGAGCCTGGAGGCGGCCATCGATGCGGTGCGCGGCGGCCAGAACGTCGACAGCGCCGAAGCCGAGGGCCAGCGCGAGGCGCTCAAGAAATACTGCCTGGACCTGACCGAGCGCGCCCGCCAGGGCAAGCTCGACCCCGTGATCGGACGCGACGACGAGATCCGCCGCGCCATCCAGGTGCTGCAGCGGCGCACCAAGAACAACCCGGTGCTGATCGGCGAGCCCGGCGTGGGCAAGACCGCCATCGTCGAGGGCCTGGCCCAGCGCATCGTCGCCGGCGAAGTGCCCGACTCGCTCAAGGGCAAGCGCGTGCTCTCGCTGGACATGGCGGCCCTGCTGGCCGGCGCCAAGTACCGCGGCGAGTTCGAGGAGCGGCTGAAGACCGTGCTCAACGAGCTGGCCAAGGACGAGGGGCAGACCATCGTCTTCATCGACGAGCTGCACACCATGGTCGGCGCCGGCAAGGCCGAGGGCGCGATCGACGCGGGCAACATGCTCAAGCCGGCGCTGGCGCGCGGCGAGCTGCACTGCGTGGGAGCGACCACGCTGGACGAGTACCGCAAGTACATCGAGAAGGACGCCGCGCTGGAGCGCCGCTTCCAGAAGATCCTGGTCGACGAGCCCTCGGTCGAAGCCACCATCGCCATCCTGCGCGGCCTGCAGGAGAAGTACGAGGTGCACCACGGCGTGGACATCACCGACCCGGCCATCGTGGCCGCGGCCGAGCTCAGCCACCGCTACATCACCGACCGCTTCCTGCCCGACAAGGCGATCGACCTGATCGACGAGGCCGCGGCCAAGATCAAGATCGAGATCGACTCCAAGCCCGAGGCCATAGACAAGCTCGACCGCCGCCTGATCCAGCTGCAGATCGAACGCGAGGCCATGCGCAAGGAGACCGACGAGGCCTCGCGCAAGCGCCTGGCCCTGCTCGAGGAAGAGATCGGCAAGCTGCAGAAGGAGATTGCCGACCTGGAGGAGGTCTGGAAGGCCGAGAAGGCCCAGGCCCAGGGCAGCCAGCAGGTGCGCGAGCAGATCGACCAGCTGCGCCAGCAGATCGAGGAGTTCACGCGCAAGGGCGACTTCAACAAGGTCGCCGAGCTGCAGTATGGCAAGCTGCCCGAGCTCGAGCGCCAGCTCAAGGAGGCCCAGGCCAAGGAAGCCGCCAAGGGCGGGGAGGGCGCGGCGCCGCGCCTGCTGCGCACCCAGGTCGGCGCCGAGGAGATCGCCGAGGTGGTCTCGCGCGCCACCGGCATCCCGGTGGCCAAGATGATGCAGGGCGAGCGCGAGAAGCTGCTGCAGATGGAGGACAGGCTGCACGAGCGCGTGGTGGGCCAGGACGAGGCTATTCTCGCCGTGGCCAACGCCATCCGCCGCTCGCGCTCGGGCCTGTCCGACCCGAACCGCCCCACCGGCTCCTTCCTGTTCCTCGGCCCCACGGGGGTGGGCAAGACCGAGCTGTGCAAGGCGCTGGCCGGCTTCCTGTTCGACAGCGAAGAGCACATGGTGCGCATCGACATGAGCGAGTTCATGGAGAAGCACTCGGTGGCGCGCCTGATCGGCGCCCCCCCGGGCTACGTGGGCTACGAGGAGGGCGGCTACCTGACCGAGGCGGTGCGCCGCAAGCCCTACTCGGTGCTGCTGCTCGACGAGGTCGAGAAGGCGCACCACGACGTGTTCAACGTGCTGCTGCAGGTGCTGGACGACGGGCGTCTGACCGACGGCCAGGGCCGCACCGTGGACTTCAAGAACACGGTGATCGTGATGACTTCCAACATCGGCTCGCACATGATCCAGGCCATGGTGGGTCAGGATTACGAGGACATCAAGGACGCGGTCTGGGGCGAGCTCAAGAACCATTTCCGGCCCGAGTTCCTGAACCGCATCGACGAGACCGTGGTGTTCCACGGCCTGGACGCCGCACACATCGAGGCGATCGCCAAGATCCAGCTCAAGGCCCTGCAGGCGCGCCTGGCCAAGCTCGAGCTGCAGCTGGAGGTGTCGCCGGCGGCGCTGGCCGAGCTGGCCAAGGTCGGCTTCGACCCGGTGTTCGGCGCCCGGCCGCTCAAGCGCGCAATCCAGCAGCGCATCGAGAACCCGCTGTCCAAGCTGCTGCTCGAAGGCCGCTACCCGCCCAAGTCCGTGATCCCGGTCGAGGTCGACCCGGTGCGCGAGCCCGGCGTGTTCCACTTCGGTCAGGCCGCGGCCTGAGCACCCCGGGGCTTCAACCCTGGAAGCGCCGCCGCGTGAGCGCCAGTGCCACCCAGAACGCCGCCACGCTGCAGACCAGCAGCACGGCGGCGTGGCGCCAGGGCTGGGCCGGCCACTGGTCCAGGAACAGCGGGCGCACCAGCTCGACGGCGGCCGACAGGGGCAGCCAGTCGGCCACCGCGCGCACCACGCCGGGCAGCTGATCGCGCGGGAAGAAGATGCCGCTGAGGAACATCATCGGCGTGAGGAACAGCGTGAAGTAGTAGGTGAAGAAGTCGTAGCCCTTGGCCAGGGCATTGAAGATCAGTGCGATGCAGCTGAACGTGACGCCCACGCCCAGCAGCACCGGCCAGGCCACCAGCAGCTTGGGGCTGTGGCTGATGCCCAGGGCCAGCATCACGCCCAGGATGGCCGTGACCGAGAACAGGGCCTTGAAGGCGGCCCACAGCATCTCGGCCAGCACCACGTCGTCCAGGCTCACCGGCGCGTTCATGATGCCGTCCCAGGTCTTTTGCACATGCATGCGCGAGAAGGCCGAGTACAGGGCCTCGAAACTGGCGGCGTTCATCGCGCTCATGCAGATGCTGCCGCTGGCCAGGAACAGGATGTAGGGCACGCGCGCCTCGCCCAGCCGGACCTCGCCCACCAGCGCGCCCAGGCCGTAGCCGAAGGCCACCAGCCAGATCAGCGGCTCGGCGATGTTGCCGACCAGGCTGGGTACGGCCAGCTTGCGCCAGACCAGCAGGTTGCGCAGGAACACCGGCCACCACCGCATGGACAGGCGTGGAGGCGCATAGAGGGCCCAGCGCTCGGCGCGGACCGCCGCGGATGCGGTGTCTTCGTTCATGCATCCTCCCTGATCTTGCGTCCCGTGAGCTTGAGGAACAGGTCCTCCAGGTTGGCCGGCCGGTGCAGCGTGCGCAGGTGCGGCAGGTTGGCCAGATCGTCGAGCAGCGGGCGCGCGTTGGCGGTGTAGAAGAACACGGTTTCGCCGCTGACCTCGACCCGCGCGGCATGGGCCTTGAGCGGCGAGTCGGCCAGCGCGAGGGCGCCATTGCCGTAGACCTCGACCACGTCGGGCTCCAGGTGCTGGGCGATCAGCTCGCGCGGCCGGCCCTCGGCGATCTTGTGGCCATGGTCCAGCACCAGCAGGCGCGAGCACAGGCGCTCGGCCTCGTCCATGAAATGGGTGGTCAGCAGGATGGACTTGCCCTGCTGCAGCAGCAACTGCAGCCGCTCCCACATCAGGTGGCGCGCCTGCGGGTCCAGCCCGGTGGTCGGCTCGTCGAGCATCAGCAGGCGCGGGTCGTTGACCAGGGCACGCGCCAGCGACAGGCGGCGCCGCATCCCGCCCGAGAGCTCGCCGGGGCGGCTGTCGGCCTTGTGCGCCAGGGCCGCGAACTCCAGCAGGCGCGGGATGCGGGTGTGGATCAGCGCGTCCTTGAGCCCGAAGTAGCGGCCGTAGACCAGCAGGTTCTCCGCGCAGCTGAAGTCCGGGTCCAGGGTGTCGAACTGGCTCACCACGCCCAGCTGGGCCTTGATGGCCAGGGCGTCCTGGGGCATCCGCAGGCCCAGCGCGTGGATCTCGCCCGCGTCCGGAGCGGTCAGGCCCAGGCACATGCGTATGGTGGTGGTCTTGCCGGCGCCGTTGGGGCCGATCACGCCCAGGCATTCGCCGGGCATGATGTCGAACGAGACGTCGTCCACCACCGTGGCGGCGCCGTAGCGCTTGCTCAGGTGATGTACATCAAGCAGGGGAGCTGTCATGCCGCCATTGTCGCTGTCCTGCGAGGCTGGCGCCGGGGGGCGTCAGGCGGCGTCGGGCTGGCGGGACGGCGCGGCCAGGGCGAAGGCCTCCAGAGCGCTGCAGGCCTGGTCCACGGCGCGGATATTCGGCCAGGGGCCCAGGTCCACCTTGAAGCGGCGCGCGCCCTCGACCTGCGGCACCAGATAGCAGTCGGCCAGGGTCGGGCCCTTGCCGTGGCAGAACGCGCCGCGCTGGCTGTCTGCGGCCAGCAGGGCCTCGATGGCGTCGAAGCCGGCCGTGATCCAGGTCGCGCACCAGGAGTTCACCGCGTCTTCGTCGGCGCCGAACTGATGGCGCAGGTACTCCAGCACGCGGCGGTTGTTGATCGGGTGGATGTCGCAGCCGACGATGGCCGCGAGGGCACGCACCTGCGCACGCGCCTCGGGGTCGGCGGGCAGCAGGGGCGGCGTGGGGTGGCGCTCTTCGAGCCACTCGATGATGGCGGGCGACTGGATCAGCACCTTGCCCTCTTGTTCCAGCGCCGGCACCAGGCCCTGCGGGTTGAGCGCCTTGTAGGCCGGGCTCAGGTGCTCTTCGCTGCGCAGGTCCACCGGGATGTACTCGGCCTGGAGGCCCTTGAGGTTCAGGGCGATGCGCAGCCGGTGTGAAGTGCCGCTGCGAAAGAAGTTGTAGAGCTTCATGCGTGTTGGGGTGTCTTGGTGTGCCATGAGGCGGTTTGTTGTCAGCGCAGCGCGGGCAGCGCAGCCTCCATGGGCGCCGCCTGCGGCGCGGGCTCGGCGCGCGAGGCGCGCGGCTCGGCCTGGGCGCGGGTCAGGGGCACCAGCAGGGTCAGCAGCGCAGCCAGCAGGCCCAGGCCGGCCAGCACGTAGAAGATCGCGTTCAGCTCCAAGCCCGAGCCGATCAGCGTGCTGCCCAGCATAGGGCCACCGATGCCGCCGAGCCGGCCGAAGCCCGCGCACCAGGCCACGCCGGCGGCGCGGACATTGGTGCGGTAGTAGTTGGCGACGAAGCCGTAGATCAGCGTCTGCGTGCCGCTGGTCCCCAGGCCGACGACCGCGACGATGGCCAGCAGCAAGCCGAGCGGGAAGCCGAGAGTGAGCAGCAGCAAGGCCAGCGCGCCCGTGGCGAAGCAGCTGGCGACCACGGGCTTGGGTCCGAAGCGGTCGGCCGCCCGCGAGGCCGCCAGCGCGCCGAACAGCGAGCCGCCGTTGAGCACCAGCAGGAAGGACAGCGAGCCCTTGGCGTTGAAGCCGGCGCGCAGCATCATCTCGGGCAGCCAGGTGTTGAGCGAGTACACCAGCACCAGGCCGGTGGCGCTCATCAGGCCCAGCACCAGGGTCGGGAACAGGTAGTAGCGGCTGAACAGCCCGGCGAAGCCGAGCTTGCCGGCGCCGGCCGGCGCGGCCGCCGTGGCCTGGGGCGCGAGCAACTCGGGCAAGTCGATGCCGGTGCGCTCGGCCAGGGCTCGTGCCTCCTCCATGCGCCCGCGCGAGGCCAGCCAGGCCACCGACTCGGGCATCTTGAAGTACGCGAGCGGCAGCAGCGTGACCAGTGGCAGGGCGCCGACCCAGAACAGGCCACGCCAGCCGATATGCTCCATCAGCAGGATCGCGAGCAGGGCGGCCAGCAGGCTGCCCAGCGGAATGCCGCCGTTGGTGATCGCGTTGATCTGGTTCTTCCTGCCCTTGGGCGCGTACTCGGCGACCAGGGCCGCCGTCGTGGCCACCAGCGAGCCGACGCCCAGGCCGGTGAACAGTCGCAGCCAGCCGAAGGCCGTTGTGCTCGTGGCCAGGGCCGTGAGCCCCATGCCGACCGAGAACCAGGCGTAGGACAGCAGCATCAGCTTGCGCCGGCCCAGGAGGTCGCCCACGGAACCGGCGAGCAGGGCGCCGACCATCACGCCGACCAGGGCATAGCTGCCCAGCATGCCGGCGATCGCCGGGGTCACGGTGCCGATCTGCGAGGGGTCGCGCAGCAAGGTCGAAACGACCGCGCCATAGACCACCAGGTCATAGCCGTCGAAGATCAGTCCCACGGTGGCCAGGGCCACGACCCAGGCCAGCGTCCTGCGGCGCCTGGCCTCCCTTTGGGCATTTTCTGTTGGTGTCATCGCGTCTCCTTTGCGGGTCCTCGGCGCCGCGCTCACTCGGCCGGCCCGACGCGCAGCTCGATCTCGCCCACGCCTTCCACACGGCCCTGGATCAGGTCGCCCGGCACGACCGCGCCCACGCCTTCGGGCGTGCCGG
Organism: Comamonadaceae bacterium 2FH; assembly: GCA_005503335.1. Lineage (GTDB taxonomy): Bacteria > Pseudomonadota > Gammaproteobacteria > Burkholderiales > Burkholderiaceae_C > SCMQ01. The sequence continues at coordinate 135,152 of SCMQ01000007.1, read as the reverse complement.
TGTAGATCAGGTCGCCGGGTTGCAGGTGGTAGAACAGCGACAGGTCGGCGATGATTTCGCGGATGTTCCAGATCAGCTTGTCCACGTTGGACTGCTGCTTCGTTTGACCGTTGACGCTCAGGGCGATCTCGCCGCGCTCGATCACCATGCCGGGCATGGGCACGATCTCGGTGCAGACCGAGGACTGCTCCACGTCCTTGCCCAGATCCCAGGGACGGCCCTTGTCGCGCGCCACCAGCTGCAGGTCGCGGCGTGTCATGTCCAGGCCGCAGGCATAGCCGTAGATGACCTGGTGCGCGTCTTCCCGCGTCACGCGGAAGGCTGGCGCGCCGATGGCGACCACCAGCTCCATCTCGAAGTGGTAGTTACTGGTCTCGGGCGGGTAGGCCACGGTGGCACCGCTTGCCACCAGGGTCTGCGGGGCCTTGGTGAAGTAGAACGGGCGCTCGATCGACTTGTCGACCGGACGGCCCATCTCGACGGCATGGGCGTGGTAGTTGCGGCCGACGAAGAACAGGCGGTTGATGGGGAGGCGCTCGGCCTTGCCGCGCACGGGCAGGGACTGAACGGCGGGCGGGTTCCAGAGGTAGGCGGTCATGTCGGGTTCCTGTTTTGACAAAGCACGGGACCGCCCTGGGGCGGCCCCTCGGGTGGGCGGGGAGGTCAGCCGCGGTTCTCGTAGACGCCGAGCTTGCGGTGCAGGGGCGACTCGTCGGCGACGAAGACGAAGGACGGGCGGTCGGACTGGCGGTTCTTCAGCGTGACGGCGCTGTAGCCCGGCGCGCAGCAGGTGTCGGCCTCGGCCAGCGTGAAGGCCTGGTCCTCGACCTTGACGTCGACGCCGCCTTCGATCAGGTGGAACACCATGGCCGGCGAGCGCACGGGCAGCTGCAGGGTCTGGCCCGGGCGCAGCATCAGGGCGTAGAAGCCGAGGATGTTCTGGGCGTCGCCGCCGGTCTCCGGGTTGACGTAGCTGACCTGCACCGCTTCGAGCTCGGGCTGGTCGGCGGCCAGGGCCTCGAGCGCGGCACGCGCCTCGACCCAGGGGTAGCGCAGCATGGGGTAGGCCTTGCTCGAGCGCTCGAACACGGGCGTGGGCACCACGCCGCCGCGCGCATAGGCGCGGTCGCCGCGGCCGGGCTTGACCTCCTGGCGCGGGCCGTCGATGTGGTAGCTGGCCTCCATGTAGTAGACCAGGGGCAGGTCCAGGACGTCGAGCCAGACCACCGGCTGGTCGCCGTCGTGGCCGTGCTCGTGCCACAGGCCGGTGGGCGTGAGGATCAGGTCGCCGCGGCTCATCGGGCATTTCTCGCCGTCCACCGTGGTCCAGGCGCCTTCGCCTTCGACGACCATGCGCACCGCGTTGGGCGTGTGGCGGTGCGAGGGCGCCCATTCGCCGGGCAGCAGCAGCTGCATGCCCAGGTACATGGCGGCGCTGGCCTGCATCTTCTCCAGGCCGTGGCCGGGGTTGGCCAGCACCAGCACGCGGCGCTCGGCCTTCTCGATCGGCGTGAGCTCGCCGGCCTTGAGCAGCAGCGGCTTGATCGTCTCGTAGGGCCAGTGCGTGGCGCGGGTGTTGGGCCGCGGCTTGCCCGGCGGCAGCACGGCGCGCAGGCTGGGCCACAGCGGCACCAGGTTGAGCTTCGTCAGCGCATCGCGGTAGTCCTGCGGCAGGTCTTCCAGGCGTCCGAGTTCTTGCATGGTCGTTCCTCTAGAGGGGTAGGGATCAGTGCTCGGCCAGGCAGTTGGCCACGTTCCAGCCATACAGCCATTCCATGGCGTCGTAGAAGCGCTCGGGGGTGCGGCCCTTCCACAGCTCGTTGCGCACCAGGCGCTCGACGCCCTTGGCGTGGTAGATGCGGCCCATCTCGCGCGAAGACAGCACGATGCGCGCGGTGCGGGCGACGCGCGAGCGCTGGTACAGGTCCAGGGCCTTGGCCCAGTCGTTGCCGTGCACGCGCAGCGCCTCGCCCAGCGTCACGGCGTCCTCGAGCGCCATGCAGGCGCCCTGGGCCATGTACTGGGTGGTCGGGTGGGCGGCGTCGCCCAGCAGGGTGACGCGGCCGTAGCTCCACTGGGCGATCGGCTCGCGGTCGGCCGTGGCCCAGCGCTTCCAGCTCTTGGGCAGGTCGATCAGCTGGCGCGCCCTGGGGCAGATGCCCTGGAAGTAGCTCTGCACCTCCTCCTTGCTGCCCTCGGTGACGCCCCATTCCTCCTGCTGCCGGCTGTGGAAGGTCACGACCACGTTGTACTGCTCGCCGCCGCGCAGCGGGTAGTGCACCAGGTGGCAGTTGGGGCCGACCCAGATGCTGGCAGCGTTCCACTGCAGGTCCTCGGGAAAGTCCTTCTTGTCGACCACGGCGCGGTACACCACATGGCCGGTCACGCGGGCCGGGTCGCCCACGAGCTGCTGTCGCACCACGGATTTGACGCCGTCGGCGCCGATCAGCGCCACGCCGCGGTGCGCCTGGCCGTTCTGGTCGTAGACGGTGATGCTGTGCTCGTCCTGCTCGATGCGCTCGACGCGGGTGGAGGTCAGGAACTCGACCTGGCCGGTCTCCTGCGCGCCCTCGAGCAGGGACAGGTGCACGTCGACCCGGTGGATCACGGCGTAGGGGTTGCCGAAGCGCTTGCGGAAGGCCTCGCCGGTCGGTATCTTGCCGACCTGGTACTCGTCGATCGCGTCGTGCATCACCATGTAGTCGGTGTAGACGGCGCGGCCGCGCGCCTTTTCGCCCACGCCCAGGGCGTCGAAGGCGTGGAAGGCATTGGGGCCGAGCTGGATGCCGGCGCCGATCTCGCCGATCTGGGGCGCCTGCTCCAGCACCTTGACACGAAAGCCCTGGCGCACCAGGGCCAGGGCGGCGGCCAGGCCGCCGATGCCGCCGCCGGCGACCAGCACCGGCAATTCTGTGGTCTCAACACGCATGGGTCACCTCGTGAAACGGTTGGAGCTAATAGTATGTATGCTTTTGATAAGTGTACTTAGTAATGTTACCTTCGAACCTAGGGTTTACCCCTTGGTGCGTCCGCCCGCATGCCGGGACCCGACAGCCTTGGCCGGCCGGCTAAAATTCCGCCCTCCATAGACTCCAGGTGGCCGTATCGTGTCCGACCGTCTCGCGGTGCTGCCGCAGTACTTGATTCCCAAGCGGGCGCTGACGCGCGTTGCGGGCCGCATCGCCGGCGCGCGCGGTGGCGTTCGCACCCATGCGCTGATCCGCCGCTTCGTGGCCCGTTATGGCGTGGACATGAGCGAGGCGGCCGATCCCGACATCGCGAGCTACGCCAGCTTCAACGAGTTCTTCACGCGCCCGCTGCGCGAGGGCGCGCGCCCGCTGGCGGCCGCCGATTTCCTCAGCCCGGTGGACGGTGCCATCAGCCAGTGCGGCGCCATCGAGCGCGACCAGATCTTCCAGGCCAAGGGCCACAGCTACAGCACGCGCGCGCTGCTCGGCGGCGACGCCGAACTGGCGGCCCATTTCGACGACGGCCAGTTTGCCACGCTGTACCTGAGCCCCAGGGACTACCACCGTGTCCACATGCCCTGCGAGGGGCGCCTCACGCGCATGGTCTACGTGCCGGGCACGCTGTTCTCGGTCAACCCCGCCACGGCGCGCGGCGTGCCCGGCCTGTTCGCGCGCAACGAGCGCGTGGTCTGCGTGTTCGAAACGGCGCGCGGGCCCTTTGCCCTGGTGCTGGTGGGCGCGACCATCGTCGGCAGCATGGCCACGGTCTGGCACGGGGTGGTCAATCCGCCGCGACCGGGACGGCTGCGCGAATGGCGCTACGAGGACCAGGCCATCGTGCTGCAGCGCGGGGAAGAAATGGGGCGCTTCCTGCTCGGCTCGACCGTGGTCCTGCTGTTCCCCAAGGACACGCTGCGCTTCAGCCCCGACTGGACGCCGGCCCGTGCCATCCGCATGGGCGAGGCCATGGCCTCGGCCTGATCCTTTTCACCATCTCACTTTTCAGGCCTCTCCATGACCACCCTAGGCACCCCTCTGTCCCCCTCGGCCACCAAGGTCATGCTGCTCGGTTCCGGCGAGCTCGGCAAGGAGGTGCTGATCGCGCTGCAGCGCCTGGGCGTGGAGACCATCGCGGTGGACCGCTACGACCATGCTCCCGGCCAGCAGGTGGCGCACCACGCGCGCACCATCGCCATGAGCGACCCGGCCCAGCTCAAGGCGCTGGTCGAGCTGGAGCGGCCGCAGCTCGTGGTGCCCGAGATCGAGGCCATCGCCACGCCCATGCTGGAGGAGCTCGAAGCCGCCGGCGTGGTGCGCGTCATTCCTACGGCGCGCGCCGCGCGCCTGACCATGGACCGCGAGGGCATACGCCGGCTGGCCGCCGAGACCCTGGGCCTGCCGACCAGCCCCTACAGGTTCTGCGACTCGCTGGCCGAACTGCAGGCCGCGATCGATGCAGGAATAGGCTACCCCTGCATCGTCAAGCCGGTGATGAGCAGCTCGGGCAAGGGTCAGAGCAAGATCGACGGCCCGGCCGAGGTGCAAAAGGCCTGGGAGGTCGCCATGGCCGGCGGCCGCGTCAGCCACGGCCGCGTGATCGTCGAGGGCTTCGTGGACTTCGACTATGAGATCACCCTGCTGACGGTGCGCGCGCCGGGGGAGGGCGGCCAGGTCGAGACGCATTTCTGCGATCCGATCGGCCATGTGCAGGTCGGCGGCGACTATGTGGAGAGCTGGCAGCCGCATCCCATGCACCCGGCGGCGCTGGACAGGGCGCGCCAGATCGCCAAGTCCGTCACCGACGACCTGGGCGGCCAGGGACTGTTCGGCGTCGAGCTGTTCGTCAAGGGCGAGCAAGTCTGGTTCAGCGAGGTCAGCCCGCGCCCGCACGACACCGGCCTGGTGACCCTGGTCACCCAGTGGCAGAGCGAGTTCGAGCTGCACGCACGCGCCATCCTGGGCCTGCCGGTCAGCACCGCGCTCCGGAGCCCCGGCGCCAGCGCCGTGATCTACGGCGGCGTGGACGCGGCGGGCATCGTGTTCGATGGCGTGGACGAGGCGCTGCGCGTGCCGAACACCGAGCTGCGCCTGTTCGGCAAGCCCGAGAGCTTCGCCCGGCGCCGCATGGGCGTGGCGCTGGCCCACGACGCGGACGTGGAGACGGCGCGCCAGCGCGCCAAGCAGGCCGCGGCGCGCGTTCGGCCGCGCCGGGCCTGAGCGACTTACTGGAAGGCCACCTCGGCGAAGCTGCGCAGCTTGCGGCTGTGCAGCTGGTCCACGCCGCCGGCGCGCAGGCGCTCCATGGCGCGGATGCCGATCTGCAGGTGCTGGTTGACCCGGTCGCGGTAGAACTGGTTGGCCATGCCGGGCAGCTTGATCTCGCCGTGCAGCGGCTTGTCGCTCACGCACAGCAGGGTGCCGTAGGGCACGCGGAAGCGAAAGCCGTTGGCCGCGATGGTCGCGCTTTCCATGTCCAGGGCGACGGCGCGGCTCTGGCTGAAGCGCCGCTCGGGCGTGGAGGCCACGTTCTGCGAGGGCAGCAGCTCCCAGTTGCGGTTGTCGGTGCTGGCCACGGTGCCGGTGCGCATCACGCGCTTGAGCTCGTAGCCCTGCAGCTGGGTGATCTCGGCCACGGCCGCCTCCAGCGCCACCTGTACCTCGGCCAGTGCCGGGATCGGTACCCACAGCGGCAGCTCCTCGTCCAGCACATGGTCCTCGCGCACATAGCCGTGCGCCAGCACGTAGTCGCCCAGCTGCTGGCTGTTGCGCAGGCCAGCGCAGTGGCCCAGCATGATCCAGGCGTGCGGGCGCAGCACCGCGATGTGGTCGGTGATGGTGCGGGCGTTGCTGGGCCCGACGCCGATGTTGACCATGGTGATGCCGCTGCGGTCGGCGCGCACCAGGTGGTAGGCCGGCATCTGCGGCAGGCGCGGCGGCGGCACGCCGGGCAGGCCCTTGAGCGGCACGCCCAGGGCGTCGGTGTCGCCCTCGGACAGACCGGCGCGCCGCGTCACCACGTTGCCCGGCTCGACGAAGGCGATGTACTCGCTTTGCGGGTCGGCCATGGCGGCGCGCCCCAGCGCGATGAACTCGTCGATGTAGAACTGGTAGTTGGTGAACAGCACGAAGTTCTGGAACCATTCGGGCGCCGTGCCGGTGTAGTGGCGCAGCCGGTGCAGCGAGTAGTCGACGCGCGGCGCGGTGAACAGCGCCAGCGGCTGCGCCTCCCCCGGGCCGGCCTCGAAGGTGCCGTTGGCGATGCCGTCATCCATGGCGTTGAGGTCGGGCAGGTCGAACATGTCGCGCATCAGCCAGCGGCGCTCGGGGCTCAGCGAGCCCTCCACATGGTCCTGCTCGGCGAAGCTGAAATGCACCGGGATGGGCTGGCTGCTGGTGCCGACTTCCAGCGCCACATGGTGGTTGGCCAGCAGCAGGCGGAACTGCTCGCGGTAGTAGTCGGCGTACAGGTCGGGCCGGGTCAGCGTGGTCTCGAAACGGCCCGGGCCGGCCACGAAGCCGTAGCTCAGGCGCGAGTCGCTGCGCGCCACGGTCTCGGTGTGCACGCGCACGAAGGGGTAGAAGGCGCGCACGCGCAGCGGCGCGTCGGGGTCGGTGTGGCCCGGCTGCGGCTGGCCGGACACGAAGCGCTGCATGGCCTCGCGCAGGTGGGTGGTGCCGGCCAGGTAGATGGCCTTGACCTGGGCCAGGGCGGCATCGGGGTCGGTGAAGCGGGCGGGGGCGGTGAAGGGCGGCAGGTACGGCATGGCGCTATTGTCCACCGTCCGCATCCTCATGGCCGGCACTGCAGGTCCGCGCTAGCATTGGCCCATGTTGGATGCCGTCCTTCCCGGTCCCTCGCTGCGGGTGGCCGACGCTGTCACCGTGCTCACCGCCGCCCTGGGTTGCGGGCTGCTGATCGGCATCGAGCGCGAGCGGCGCAAGGGCACGGGGCCGACGCGCGCGCTGGCCGGTGTTCGCTCGTTCGCGCTGGTCAGCGTGCTGGGTGCCGCGGCCATGCTCATGAACCAGCCCTGGCTGGTGGCCGTGGGCGCGGCCTTCGTGGCGGCCCTGGGCGTGGTGGGCTACGCGCGCGACAAGTCCGGCGACCCCGGCACCACCACCGAGATCGCCCTGTTGCTGACCTACCTGATCGGCGCGCTGTGCGCCTGGAGCCTGGCGCTGGCCGCAGGCATGGCGGTGGGCCTGACGGCGCTGCTGGCGGGGCGCGAGCGCATGCACCAGGTGGCGCGCGACTGGCTGCACCCGGCCGAGGTGCGCGACGGCATCGTGCTGGCGGCGCTGGCGCTGATCGCGCTGCCGCTGATGCCGAACCGGCCGTTCTGGGGGCCGGTGCTCAACCCGCACCTGATCACCCAGCTGCTGGCCCTGCTGTTGGCCATCCAGGCGCTGGCCCACCTGAGCCGCCGCCTGTTTCAGGCGCGCCAGGCCATGGCGCTGTCGGCCCTGGCCTCGGGCTTCGTCTCCAGCACCGCGACCATCGCCAGCCTCGGCATGGAAGTGCGGGAAGGCCGTGCCCTGGCCCGCCCCATGGCCGGCGCGGCCCTGCTCAGCTGCGTGGCCACCATGCTGCAGCTGCTGGTGGTGGCGGCCGCGGTGCAGCCGGCCTGGCTGCGCCTGATGTGGTTGCCCTGCCTGGCGGGCGCCGCGTTGGCCGCGCTCTGGGGCGGCTGGCTGGTGGCCGCCGCCGCATTGCCCGCCAAGGCGGCGCGCAAGGGAGGCGCGGTGGCGGACGGTGGGCGCATGTTCAGCCTGCGCGGCGCCGCGCTGGTGGCGGCGCTGCTGACCGGCATCCAGGTGCTCGTCTACGCGCTGCAGAGCTGGCTCGGTGACGCGGGCTTGCTGGCCGGCACGCTGCTGGGGGCGCTGGCCGACTTGCATGCCGTCACCGCGGCCGTGCTGGTGCAGGGGGGCCCCGAGGGGGCGCAGGCCGCGCAGCTGCGCGAGGCCCTGATGACCGCGCTGCTGTTGCACGGCGTTAGCAAGGGCACCACGGCCTGGCTCAGCGGCGGCGGCGGCTATGCGCTGCGCCTCGCGCCGGGCTTGCTGGCCCAATCCGTCGTGAGTGCGGCCGGCATCGCCTGGCTGGCGGGCGATTTCTGAGCGCGAGTACGCTGGGGCAAGGACTGCCCCTTGGAAACTGATGTAATTGGCGCCTGCCTTCGACCGACGCATGAGCATGAATTCGACACCCACGTCCTCTTCCAGCCATTTCGGCGCCCTGCGCCGATTGCCGACTGGCATCTGGGTGCTGGGCTTCGTCAGTCTGCTGATGGACATTTCCTCCGAGATGATCCACAGCCTGCTGCCCTTGTTCATGGTCGGCACGCTGGGCGTGAGCGTGGCCGTGGTCGGTCTCATCGAGGGCCTGGCCGAGGCCACGGCCTTGATCGTCAAGGTGTTCTCCGGCGTCATTAGCGACTGGGTCGGCAAGCGCAAGCCCCTGGCGGTACTGGGTTACGGCCTGGGCGCGCTGACCAAGCCGCTGTTCGCTCTGGCGCCGGGCGCCGGACTGGTGTTCACGGCACGCCTGCTCGACCGCGTGGGCAAGGGCATACGCGGCGCGCCGCGCGACGCGCTGGTGGCCGACATCGCGCCGCCCGAGATGCGCGGCGCGGCGTTCGGCCTGCGCCAGTCGCTGGACACCGTGGGCGCCTTCATCGGGCCGCTGCTGGCCGTGGGCCTGATGCTGCTGTGGGCCAACAATTTCCGCGCGGTGTTCGCCGTGGCCGTGGTTCCAGGCGTATTGGCGGTGGCGCTGCTGGTGTTCGGGGTGCGTGACCCGGACGGCGCGCCGCGCCAGCAGCGCGTCAACCCGGTCTCGCGTGCCAACCTCAAGCGCCTGTCCGCCGCCTACTGGTGGGTGGTGGGCATAGGGGCGGTGTTCACGCTGGCGCGCTTTTCCGAGGCCTTTCTGGTACTGCGCGCCGAGCAGACCGGCGTGGCCACGGCCCTGGTGCCGCTGGTCATGGTCGCGATGAACGTGGTCTATGCCGCCAGCGCCTACCCGTTTGGCCACCTGTCGGACCGCATGTCGCACAGCCGCTTGCTGCTGTGGGGCCTGGCGGTGCTGGTGGCCGCCGATGCGGTGATCGCGCTGTCCGGCCACTGGAGCGGGCTGCTGGCCGGGGTGGCGCTGTGGGGCATCCACATGGGCATGACCCAGGGCTTGCTGGCTGCCATGGTGGCTGACGTGGCGCCGGCCGACCTGCGCGGCACGGCCTACGGCTTCTTCAACCTGGTCAGCGGCCTGGCCATGCTGGTGGCCAGTGTGGTGGCCGGCCTGCTGTGGCAGACGCTCGGGCCGGCCTGGACCTTCGGTGCCGGCGGGCTGTTCTGCCTGCTGGCCATGGGCGGGCTGGCCTGGCGCGGCCTGCGGCTGGCGACGGCTCAGGCCTGACGGCGCCCGAATGAAAAAGGCCCGCCGAAGCGGGCCCATGTGAACGCCGGAGCAGCTGCGGCGCTCAGCCGCCGTGGAATTTCACCACCAGGGGCACGATCAGCAGCGCCACGATGTTGATGATCTTGATCAGCGGGTTGACGGCCGGGCCGGCCGTGTCCTTGTAGGGGTCGCCCACGGTGTCGCCGGTCACCGCGGCCTTGTGGGCTTCGGAGCCCTTGCCGCCGTGGTGGCCGTCCTCGATGTACTTCTTGGCGTTGTCCCAGGCGCCGCCGCCGGTGCACATGGAAATGGCGACGAACAGGCCGGTCACGATGGTGCCCATCAGCAGGCCGCCCAGGGCCTTGGGGCCGAGGACCAGGCCGACCAGGATGGGCACGGCCACCGGCAACAGGCTGGGGATGACCATCTCCTTGATGGCGGCCGCCGTCAGCATGTCCACGGCCGTGCCGTACTCGGGCTTGGCCGTGCCTTCCATGATGCCCTTGATGTCGCGAAACTGGCGGCGCACCTCCACCACCACGGCACCGGCGGCGCGGCCCACGGCCTCCATGGCCATGGCGCCGAACAGGTAGGGGATCAGGCCGCCGATGAACAGGCCCACGATCACCATCGGGTCGGACAGGTCGAAGCGGATCGCCTGGCCGCTGCTCTCGAGCTTGTGCGTGTAGTCGGCGAACAGCACCAGGGCGGCGAGGCCGGCCGAGCCGATGGCATAGCCCTTGGTCACGGCCTTGGTGGTGTTGCCCACGGCGTCCAGCGGGTCGGTGATGTCGCGCACGCTGCTCGGCATCTCGGCCATTTCGGCGATGCCGCCGGCGTTGTCGGTGATCGGGCCGTAGGCGTCCAGCGCCACGATGATGCCGGCCATGGACAGCATGGACATGGCGGCGACCGCGATGCCGTACAGCCCCGCCAGCGCGTAGGCCACGATGATGGCGATGCAGACGCAGATCACGGGCCAGGCGGTGGAGCGCATGGACACGCCAAGGCCGGCGATGATGTTGGTGCCGTGGCCGGTGGTCGAGGCCTGGGCGATGTGGCGCACCGGCGCGTACTGCGTGCCGGTGTAGAACTCGGTGATCCAGACCAGGGCGGCGGTCAGGGCCAGGCCGACCACGCAGGCGCCGAACAGGCGCAGCTGGCTGCCGCTGGCGGTGACGGCGTTGTCGGGCATGATCCAGGTGGTGACGAAGTAGAAGGCGATCAGGGACAGCACGCCGGCGATGGCCAGGCCCTTGTAGAGCGCCGGCATCACGTTGCGCATGTCCGGGGAGGCCTTGACGAAGAAACAGCCGATGATGGAGGCGACGATGGATACCGCGCCCAGCGCCAGCGGATAGAGCACCGCCTGCACCGGGGCCGCGGCCACCAGCAGCGCGCCCAGCACCATGGTGGCGATCAGGGTCACGGCATAGGTTTCGAACAGGTCGGCTGCCATGCCGGCGCAGTCGCCCACGTTGTCGCCCACGTTGTCGGCGATCACGGCCGGGTTGCGCGGGTCGTCCTCGGGGATGCCGGCCTCCACCTTGCCGACCAGGTCGGCGCCCACGTCGGCGCCCTTGGTGAAGATGCCGCCGCCCAGACGCGCGAAGATCGAGATCAGCGAGGCGCCGAAGGCAAAGCCGATCAGCGGGTTCAGCAGGGTGGCGAGATTCTTGTCCGGCGTGAGCACGCCGTTGCCGACCAGGAACCAGTAGAAGGCCGTCACGCCGAGCAGGCCCAGGCCCACCACCAGCATGCCGGTGATGGCGCCGCCGCGGAACGCGACGTCGAGTGCCGGGCCTATGCCGCGCGTGGCGGCCTGGGCGGTGCGCACGTTGGCGCGCACCGAGACGTTCATGCCGATGAAACCGCAGGCGCCCGAGAGGAGGGCGCCGACCACGAAGCCGACGGCGGTCTTTCCGTCCAGGAACACGGCTATCAGCAGGGCCAGTACCACGCCAGCCAAGGCGATGGTGCGGTATTGGCGCGCCAGATAGGCCGCCGCGCCGGCCTGGATGGCCGAGGCGATTTCCTGCATGCGGGCGTTGCCCGCGTCCTGGGAAAGAATCCAGCCGCGCGCCCAGATGCCGTAGATCACGGCAATGAGCCCGCAGACAAGCGCCAGAATCGGCACTGCGTTGCCAGTCATTTGCTTACCCCTCTCAGTGTGTTGTTTCTCTTGGAGGAGGTTCAACGCTTTGGAGGAACCCCCGCGGCGTTGCTTCCTCGCTCCCAGCAAGAGGAGTCGATTGGCCAACTCGCGCAATTTAACTTGAAAAATGTGACAGTGGCCCGGGGCGCAAGGTCGGTGAAAGTAAAATCCGGGTTAATCCCAGTGTCTTTCCTGATTCAACGCAACTTCCAGAGACTTCTTTCATGTCCCTCGACAACGTCACCCCCGGCAGCAAAGTTCCCGACGCCTTCAACGTGATCATCGAGATTCCGATGAACGCCGACCCCGTCAAGTACGAGGTGGACAAGGAAACCGGCGCCATCTTCGTGGACCGTTTCATGAGCACGGCCATGCACTACCCGACCAACTACGGCTATGTGCCCAAGACCATCAGCGGCGACGGCGACCCGGTGGACGTGCTGGTGATCACCCCCGTGCCCCTGATTCCTGGCGTGGTCGTGCCCTGCCGCGCGATCGGCATCCTGAAGATGGAGGACGAGGCGGGCGAGGACGGCAAGGTGCTGGCCGTGCCGGTCGACAAGATCCTGTCGATCTACACCCAGTGGCAGAAGCCCGAGGACCTGAACCCGCTGCGCCTGAAGACCATCGCCCATTTCTTCGAGCACTACAAGGACCTCGAGGAAGGCAAGTGGGTCAAGGTGCTGGGCTGGGAAGGCCCGGAAGCCGCCCGCAAGGAAATCATGGACGGCATCGCCAACTACAACCAGGCCAAGGCCTGATCTTCGGCGGCCAGTGCCCGATACAGGGCGCCTGACCGGCGGAACCGGTCAGGCGCTTTTTGTTTGGCGCAGCGGGCTGCGCCGCTCGAGCTGCTCCAGGTAGCCGGCCACGCCCTGCCCCTCGCGCGCCAGAAAGCGCTCGACCGCGTCGGCGAAGGCCGGGTGGGCCAGCCAGTGGGCACTGCTGGCCTGCACCGGCAACAGGGCACGCGCCATCTTGTGCTCGCCCTGGGCGCCGCCCTCGAAGCGCTGCACGCCGTGCGCGATGCACCACTGCAGCGGCTGGTAGTAGCAGGCCTCGAAATGCAGGCAGTCCACGCGCTCGAGCGCGCCCCAGTAGCGGCCGTAGGCCACGGCCGGGCGCCCGCCCGCGTCGAGCGCGATCAGGCTGCTGGCGATGGGGCGGCCGGCGCGCTCGGCGACGAACAGCAGCCAGTTCTCGGGCATGTGGGCGGCCATGCGGCGGAAGAAGTCCCGGCTCAGGTAGGGCGGGTTGCCATGCTCGAGGTAGGTGCGCTCGTAGCAGCGGTAGAAGAAATCCCAGTCGGCGGCCGTGATGTCGGCGCCCCGGGCCCAGCGAAAGGCCACGCCGGCCTCGCGCACCTTGCGGCGCTCCTGGCGGATTTTCTTGCGCTTGTCCTGGCTCAGGCTGGCCAGGAAATCTTCGAAGTCCTGGAATCCGGGCGTCGAATTTTTCCAGTGGAACTGCACGTTGTGGCGCAGCATCAGGCCGGCACGCGCGCAGGCTGCCAGATCCTCTTCGGTGGCGAACAGCAGATGCAGAGAGGACAGGCCTTGTTCGCGGCAGTCCTCGACCAGGGCCCTCAGCAGGGTTTCGCGTGCCGCGGCGTCGCGCGCCAGCAGCCTTGTGCCGGGCACGGGCGTGAAGGGCACGGCCACCAGGGCCTTGGGGTAGTAGGTTAGGCCATGCTGCTCGTAGGCGCCGGCCCAGGCCTGGTCGAACACATACTCACCCCAGGAATGGCTCTTGAGGTAGACCGCGCAGGCGGCCACCAGCTGCCCCGCCTGCCAGAGGCTGGTGAAGCGGGGCGTCCAGCCGGTGGCGGGTGTGGCGCTGCCGCTGGCGTGCAGCGCGGCCAGGTATTCATGGCGCATGAACGGCGTGGGATGCGGCTGTGCGGCCAGCAGCGCGTTCCAGGCCTCGGCGGGCAGCGCCTGCGGTGAGGCGTTCACGCGGGTGACATAATCTTTAGCCTCGTTCTTCAGCACCTGTATGACTCTCAAAATCTGCGTGGCCCAACTCAACTTCGAGGTGGGGGACATGCCGGGTAACGCCCGCAAGATCATCGAGGCGGCGAAGGCCGCCTACGCGGACGGTGCGCGGCTGCTGCTCACGCCGGAACTCTCGATCTGCGGCTACCCGGCCGAAGACCTGCTGCTGCGCCCGGCCTTCATCGCCGCCTGCGATGATGCCGTGAAAACCGTGGCCCGCGAGCTCGCGGGGTTGAAGCACCTCACGGTGGTGGTCGGCCACCCGAGCGGCAGCAGCAGCCGAACGCGCAGCGTGTCGGTGCAGCAGTGCCACAACTCGGCCAGCGTGCTGCGCGGCGGCGAGGTGGTGGCGCGCTATGCCAAGCGCGAGCTGCCGAACTACCAGGTGTTCGACGAGCGGCGTTATTTCGCGCCCGGGCAGGGCGTCTGCGTGTTCGAGGTGGCGGGCATCCGCATCGGCCTGCTGATCTGCGAGGACGCCTGGTTCGAGGAGCCGGCCCGCCTGGCGCTGGAGGCCGGCGCCGAAATGCTGGCCGTGATCAATGCCTCGCCCTTCCATGTCGGCAAGGGCTACGAGCGCGAGGCCATGATGCGCCAGCGCAGCCAGGCCTGTGGCCTGCCCCTGGTCTATGCCCACCTGATCGGGGGGCAGGACGAGGTGGTGTTCGAGGGGCATTCGTTCGCGCTGCAGGCCGACGGCAGCCTGGCGGGCCGGGCGCCCAGCTTCGTCGAGAAGCTTTACTCCCTGCAAGTGGAGGGCACGCACGGAGCGTTGCGCCTGCGCGGCGAGGTCGAGCCCGAGCGCAGCCCGGACGCCGACCTGTGGGACGCCCTGGTGCTGGGCGTGCGCGACTACATCGGCAAGAATGGCTTCCCGGAGGTGATCCTGGGCCTGTCGGGCGGCATCGATTCGGCGCTGGTGCTGGCGGTCGCGGTCGACGCCCTGGGCCGCGACAAGGTGCGCACCGTGATGATGCCTTCGCCCTACACGGCCGACATCAGCTGGATCGACGCGCGCGAAATGGCGTCCCGGCTCGGCGTGCGCTACGAGGAGATCTCGATCGCGCCGCTGTTCGAGGGCTTCAAGACCGCGCTGGCCGAGCAGTTCCGGGGGCGCGCCGAGGACACGACCGAAGAGAACATCCAGGCGCGCATCCGCGGCACGCTGCTGATGGCCCTGTCCAACAAGTTCGGCGCCGTGGTGCTGACCACCGGCAACAAGAGCGAGATGGCGACCGGCTACTGCACGCTGTACGGCGACATGGCGGGCGGCTTTGCCGTCATCAAGGACCTGGCCAAGACCACGGTGTTCCGCCTGGCGCGCTGGCGCAACGCCCATGACCCCTGTGGCACGGGCGCCAGCCCCATTCCCGAGCGCATCATCACGCGCCCGCCCAGCGCCGAACTGCGGGCCGGCCAGACCGACCAGGACAGCCTGCCGCCCTACGAGGTGCTGGACGCGATCATCGAGCGCTACATGGAGAACGACGAGAGCATCGAGCAGATGATCGCGGACGGCCTGCCGCGTGCCGATGTCGAGCGCGTCACCCGCCTCATCAAGGTCAACGAGTACAAGCGCCGCCAGGCCCCCCTGGGGATACGCGTCACGCACCGCGGGTTCGGCAAGGATTGGCGTTATCCTATTACGAGCAAATTTCGCGCATAACCCGTTACCCGCAAGCAGGAAAACATGAAGCAGATCACCGCCATCGTCAAACCTTTCAAGCTCGAGGAAGTGCGCGAAGCCCTGGCGGAATGCGGCGTCACCGGCCTCACGGTCACCGAGGTCAAGGGCTTTGGCCGCCAGAAGGGCCATACCGAGCTGTACCGCGGCGCCGAGTACGTGGTGGACTTCCTGCCCAAGGTGAAGGTGGAGGTGGTGGTCAAGGACATCGACGTCGAGCGCTGCGTGGACGCCATCGTGCGCGCCGCGCGCACCGGCAAGATCGGCGACGGCAAGATCTTCGTGACCGCCGTGGAGCGCGTGGTGCGCATCCGCACCGGCGAGCTCGACGAAACGGCGGTCTGACCGGTCAGCGCGGAGCGCTGTTCCTGTTCAGATCTGTTCCACGCGCGCTGCCGGCGCCAGGCCGGCGGCCTGCACGAGTTCGCGCAACAGGCCCTCGGGGTCGCTTTCAATCCGGATCAAGTCCATCTGCCAGTCGCCCATGAAGCCCTGGCGCACGGTCGATTGCAGGAAGGACACCAGCGGGTCGTAGTAGCCCGCCAGGTTGAGCAGGCCGACCGGCTTGTCGTGGTAGCCGAGCTGGCGCCAGGTCCAGACCTCGAAGAACTCCTCGAAGGTGCCGATCCCGCCCGGCAGCGCCAGGAAGGCGTCCGCCTGCTCCGCCATCAGGCGCTTGCGCTCGTGCATGGTCTCGACCACGTGCAGCTCGGTGCATTCGTGGTGGGCCCATTCCTTCTCGACCAGCGCGGTCGGGATGATGCCGACCACCCGGCCGCCGGCGTCCAGCGTGGCGTCGGCAAGAATGCCCATCAGGCCGTTCTTGCCGCCACCGTAGACCAGCTGGCCGCCGTGTTCGCCGATCCAGCGGCCCACGGCGCGCGCGGTGCGGGCGAATTCAGGGCTGGCTCCGGGCTTGGAGCCGCAGTACACGCAAACGGAAAAAGCGGGGGTCATGCAGAAAACCTCTGTAGCAGGGCGGCGATCCAGATGCCGCCGGACAGCAGCAGGCTCAGCAGAACGGCGGCGCTGCCCATGTCCTTGGCGCGTTTGGACAGATCGTGCCATTCGGGGCCGATGCGGTCGATCGCGGTCTCTATGCCGGTGTTGAGCAGCTCGACGATCATGACCAGCAGGACCGAACCCGCCAGCAAGGCGGTCTCGACCCAGCTGCGCCCCAGCCAGAAGGCCAGCGGCAGCAGCGCCACGGCCGCAATGGCTTCCTGGCGGAACGCCGTCTCGCCCCAGCCGGCGCGCAGGCCCTCCAGCGAGTAGCCCGCGGCATGCCAGACGCGGTTGAGGCCGGTGCGGTATTTCTGTGCGTTCACTTGGCCGTGGCGGGCGGCGGCAGGATCGGGAATGGACATGCCGTGATTGTCGCCTAGCGGCGAGGCGTCGGCTGACGCCAGGCTTAGCGTGGCGTGGCGTGGACCAGCCGCGTGCCGGCCAGGGCGTCGTGCCAGAACTGGCGCTGCGGGTGGAAGCGGCTCAGCAGCGCCCAGACCAGGACCCAACCGGCCAGCAACACCAGGATCTCGGCGGCCGGCAGGTCGAACGGCGCCTGCGCCGCCAGCGGGGGCAGGAACCAGAGCCAGCTGGCCAGGTAGCGCAACAGTGCCCGTCCCTGGCTCAGCGGCTTGCCTTCGCAGGTGACGACCCGGATATGCCAGGTCTTCATCGCCAGGGTCTGGCCCTTGGCCCAGAACCAGGTGAAATAGATGCCGAACACCACGAACACGAAGGCCTGCAGGCCATGGCGGTTGTCCAGGGCATGCCGGGTCTGGGTCAGCGTGCCGAACAGGTAGCCGGCGATGAAGACCACGCCGAACAGCAGCAGGCCCTCGTACAGCCAGCAGGCCATGCGGCGGCGCAGGCTGGGCGCCGTCAGGTCGAGGGGGCGGGGCAGGGCAGCGCTGGAAGCGGCAGGCAGGGCGTTCATCGGCAACGGGGTGAGAAGGTCGCCCTCGGGAGGGATGCGAGGGCGCGCGGTCAGGGCTTGCGGTCGGGCGATTGAGGCGCCGGGGGAGGTGTGGCGGGGGGCGGCAGGCGCGGCAGCAAGGTGTTCTGGTGCACCAGCTGGGGCGGGATGGCAGTGCCGGGGGTCTCGTTCCTGCGTGCAGCAGACCTGGCCTCGGGCGGCAGCGCCAGCTTTTGCGGCGGCACGGGCCTGACCGCCAGGGCGGCGCCGGCCGGCTTGGCCGTGCGCGAGGCCAGCTTGTGCCTTTCCTCGGGGCTCAGGGCTTGGTAGGCCTCCCATTTGGCCTTCTTCTCGTCCGCCGGCAACTTGCGGGTCTCGGCAAAGTTCAGCCGCGCCTGGCTGCGCTGCAGGGGGCTCAGCGCGGCCCACTCGGTCATGCGGCTGTGCAGCGTGTCCTGCTCGGCCGGTGACATGGCGGCGAAGTTCCTGGACAGGGCCAGCCACTTGCGCTGCTGCTGGTCGCTCAGGCTGTTCCAGGTGCCGGCGAGCGGCCTGAGGGCCTGCTTCTGTCCGGCGCTCAGCGCATTCCACCCCGGCGCCGGCTTGACCGATGCGCCGGGCCCCGCTGCGGCCGAGGCGGGTTTGGCCGGCGGCACGGGCTGGGCCGCGGCCAGGCCCGAGGCCAGCGCCAGGGCAGCCAGACAGGCGAGCAGCGGCGCAGGCATGGGCCTCAGGGCTCCGTGCGGGCTTGTGCGGCCGGGCCGGCGACCTTGATGAACTGCAGGAAGCCGGGGTCGGTATAGGCGTCTGGGGGCAAGTCGTCGGTCAGCAGGGCGGCATCGACATCCGCCATTTCGCGGGCGCGGTCGTCGTCCTGGACCAGGTTGATGGCAAACAGGCCGGCGGCCAGGGCGATCAATGGCAGCAGGGCGCCGAGCCGGCTCCACAGATTGAGGCCCTCGTCACCCAGGGTCAGCGTGGCGCCGCCACCGGAGAGAGCGACTTCGGAGGCCGTCCTGGTCTTCATCAGCTTGCGGCGGGCCAGCGCCTGCATGCGGGCCGCACGCAGGCGTTCGGAGATCTCGTAGGGCAGGTTCTGGCTGCCTTCGCTCAGGCGGGCGGCCAGTCTCAGTGCGTAGCGGTCTTGCTGCGATTCAGCGGGGTGTCGATTCGTCATGGCTGTATTCCCTTGGCCTTCAGTGCTTTGCTGAGGGCCTGGACTGCCCGCGAACAGTGCGTTTTGACGCTCCCTTCCGAGCAGCCCATCGCCGCCGCTGTTTCGGCAACGTCCATTTCCTCCCAGTAACGCATCAGAAAGGCTTCCCGTTGACGTGCTGGCAACTCCTGGATCTGCGCCTCGATCTCCCGCAGAGTCTGCTGGCGCCTTGTGCTGTCTTCCGCGCTTTCCACGCGCTCTGAGTCGTCTGCGCCCGCAAAAGTTTCCAGCAAGTCGAATTCTCCGTCATCCGACGCCGATTCGAAGTCGCTCAGGTTGGAAAAAAGCGCGTTGCGCGTCTTCTGGCGCCGAAACCAGTCCAGGATGCAGTTGGACAGGATGCGCTGGAACAGCATGGGCAGTTCGGCGGCGGGCTTGTCGCCGTAATGCTCGGCGAGCTTCATCATGCTGTCCTGCACGATGTCCAGGGCGGCTTCTTCCTCGCGAACGTGGTACACGCATCGCTTGTAGGCCCGTTTCTCGACACTCTTGAGGAAGTCGGAGAGTTCTTGTTCGGTTGCCAAGTGCGTGTGAGGCCTTGTGGTGGGCGGAAATGGTCTGCCACTCGGGGCGGCGGTGGACAAGCCGGTGCCGGGAAGGGATTTTTGGTCGCGGATTATGGCATTTCGGGCCCGCTTTCCGCGGGCTTTGATCATTTGGCATGCCGCAGTGCGATAATGCGCGCTGCAAATCTAAAAGCAAACGGGTCACGGTCCGGCGGAGCAAGCAGCACGCCCATGGCCTTGGCCTCAAGTCCCGACGCAACTTCACAAGAGTCAGGCGAAGGGGCACCCAAGGTTTTTCGTCAGAGAAATTCGCAAAGGTTGAACATGGAAATCTCCAAAGCCGAAGTGGCATCCGCCGCAGCCGCCTCCGCAGCTCACGCCTCGCAGGAGCTTCGTGGCGCGGAAATCCTCGTCAAGGCCCTGCAGGCCGAGAACGTCAAGTTCGTCTGGGGCTACCCCGGCGGAGCGGTGCTCCACATCTACGACGCTTTCTACAAGCAGGACACTATCCAGCACGTGCTGGTGCGCCACGAGCAGGCGGCCGTGCACGCCGCCGACGGCTATGCGCGTGCCACGGGCGACGTGGGCGTGGCCCTGGTGACCTCGGGCCCCGGCGTCACCAACGCGGTGACCGGCATCGCCACGGCGTTCATGGACAGCATCCCTATGGTCATCATCACCGGGCAGGTGCCGACGCCGGCGATCGGCCTGGACGCCTTCCAGGAGTGCGACACCGTGGGCATCACGCGCCCCATCGTGAAGCACAACTTCCTGGTCAAGGACGTGCGCCAGCTCGCCGAGGTGATGAAGAAGGCCTTCCACATCGCCCGCAGCGGCCGTCCTGGCCCCGTGGTGGTGGACATTCCCAAGGACGTGTCCTTCCACAAGACCGCCTACGCCGGCTACCCCGAGTCGGTCACCATGCGCTCCTACAACCCGGTGCGCAAGGGCCATGGTGGCCAGATTCGCAAGGCGCTGCAGCTGCTGATGTCGGCCAAGCGGCCCTACATCTACACCGGCGGCGGCGTGCTGCTGGGCAACGCCACGCAGGAGCTGCGCACCCTGGTGGACCTGCTGGGCTACCCGGTGACCAACACGCTGATGGGCCTGGGCGCCTATCCGGCGACCGACCGCAGATTCCTCGGCATGCTGGGCATGCACGGCACCATCGAAGCCAACAACGCCATGCAGAACTGCGACGTGCTGCTGGCCGTGGGGGCGCGCTTCGACGACCGGGTGATCGGCAACCCCAAGCACTTCGCGCAGAACGAGCGCAAGATCATCCACGTCGACATCGACCCCTCGAGCATCTCCAAGCGCGTCAAGGTCGACATCCCCATTGTCGGCGACGTCAAGGACGTGCTTTCCGAGCTGATCTCGATGATCAAGGAGTCCGGCGCCAAGCCCGATGCGAACGCGCTGGCGGGCTGGTGGGAAGCGATCGAGGGCTGGCGCAAGCGCGACTGCCTCAAGTACGACCGCGCCAACCAGGATGTCATCAAGCCGCAGTACGTGATCGAGACGCTGTGGAACATGACCCGCGACGCCGATACCTACGTTACCTCCGACGTGGGTCAGCACCAGATGTGGGCCGCGCAGTACTACAAGTTCAACGAGCCGCGCCGCTGGATCAACTCGGGCGGCCTGGGCACCATGGGCGTGGGCATTCCCTACGCCATGGGCATCAAGCTGGCCAAGCCGGACAGCGAGGTCTACTGCGTGACCGGCGAAGGCTCGGTGCAGATGTGCATCCAGGAGCTATCGACCTGCCTGCAGTACAACACGCCGATCAAGATCCTGTCGCTCAACAACCGCTACCTGGGCATGGTGCGCCAGTGGCAGGAGATCGAGTACTCCGGCCGCTACAGCCACAGCTACATGGACGCGCTGCCCAATTTCGTGAAGCTGGCCGAGGCCTATGGCCATGTCGGCATGCTGATCGAGCGTCCGCAGGACGTCGAGCCCGCGCTGCGCGAGGCGCGCCGGCTCAAGGACCGCACGGTGTTCATGGACTTCCGTACCGACCCCACCGAGAACGTGTTCCCGATGGTGCAGGCCGGCAAGGGCATCACCGAGATGCTGCTCGGCGCCGAGGACCTGTAAGACACCCGGACCAGGTCCGGGGATCGGGCCTGATTTTCACCTCAACACCTGACGAATCTATTGCCTGCCGAGCCCGCGCATTACCGTGTGCGGGGGAGGGCAGCGAAAAGAGGAATCTCACATGAAACACATCATCGCCGTCCTGCTCGAGAACGAGGCAGGCGCATTGTCCCGAGTGGTCGGCCTGTTCTCTGCGCGCGGCTACAACATCGAGTCGCTGACCGTGGCGCCGACCGAGGATCCCAGCCTCTCCCGTATGACGATACAGACCACCGGCTCGGACGACGTGATCGAGCAGATCACCAAGCACCTGAACCGGCTGATCGAAGTCGTGAAGGTGGTGGACCTGACCGAGGGCGCCTACATCGAGCGCGAGCTCATGATGGTCAAGGTGCGCGCCGTCGGCAAGGAGCGCGAGGAGATGAAGCGCATGGCGGACATCTTCCGCGGCCGCGTCATCGACGTGACCGAGAAGAGCTACACCATCGAGCTGACGGGCGACCAGTCCAAGAACGACGCTTTCCTGGAAGCGATCGACCGCAGCGCGATCCTGGAGACCGTGCGCACCGGCTCCAGCGGCGTCGGCCGCGGTGAGAGAATACTGCGCGTTTGATTTTCACGGTTCGGGCGCGTTTTGGCGGGCTCGACGCGACCGAACCTTTGCATGGCGATTGTTGACAAGCGTTCGCCCTGAGCCTGTCGAAGGGCGATTTCGCCAACCCCATTCATCGGAGAACAGCATGAAGGTTTTTTACGACAAAGATTGTGACCTGAGCCTGATCAAGGGCAAGACCGTGGCCATCATCGGCTACGGTTCGCAAGGCCACGCCCACGCCCAGAACCTGAACGACAGCGGCGTCAAGGTGGTGGTCGGCCTGCGCAAGGGCGGCGCCTCCTGGCCCAAGGTCGAGAAGGCCGGCCTGCAGGTCGCCGAGGTCGCCGACGCCGTGAAGGCCGCCGACGTGGTCATGATCCTGCTGCCCGACGAGCAGATCGCCAATGTCTACAAGAACGACGTGGCGCCCAACATCAAGCAAGGCGCCTCGCTGGCCTTCGCCCACGGCTTCAACGTGCACTACGGCTTCGTGCAGCCGCGTGCCGACCTCGACGTCTGGATGGTCGCGCCCAAGGCCCCTGGCCACACCGTGCGCAGCACCTACGCCCAGGGCGGCGGCGTGCCCCACCTCGTGGCCGTGCACCAGGACAAGTCGGGCAAGGCGCGTGACTTGGCCCTGTCCTACGCCATGGCCAACGGCGGCGGCAAGGCCGGCATCATCGAGACCAACTTCCGCGAAGAGACCGAGACCGACCTGTTCGGCGAGCAGGCCGTGCTGTGCGGCGGCACCGTCGAGCTGATCAAGGCGGGCTTCGAGACCCTGGTCGAGGCCGGCTATGCGCCCGAGATGGCCTACTTCGAGTGCCTGCACGAGCTCAAGCTCATCGTCGACCTGATCTATGAAGGCGGCATCGCCAACATGAACTACTCGATCTCCAACAACGCGGAATACGGCGAGTACGTGACCGGCCCGCGCGTGGTGACCGAGGCCACCAAGGACGCGATGCGCCAGTGCCTCAAGGACATCCAGACCGGTGAATACGCCAAGAGCTTCGTGCTGGAGAACGCCGCCGGCGCGCCCACGCTGATCAGCCGCCGCCGCCTGAACGCCGAGCACCAGATCGAGGTGGTCGGCGCCAAGCTGCGCGCCATGATGCCCTGGATCGCCAAGAACAAGCTGGTCGACCAGACCCGCAACTGATCCTGCCCCAGGCAGTCGCAAAGGCCACTTCGGTGGCCTTTGTCTTTTGGGTCGGCAGCGCGACTCGCTTACACTGCTGCTCCCCGCCTCGCGAGTCGTCGCCTCGGCGGCACAAGCCATATCGACGAACAGGTTTTTCTTATGCACGACGGGACCGAGTCCGATCACGAAGCCCAGGAGGGCATTGCGGTGCGCAAGCGCCGCAAGGGCATCTACATCCTGCCCAACCTGTTCACGCTGGCGGCGCTGTTCGGCGGTTTCTACGCCGTCGTGATGGCCATGAACGGCCGTTTCGACATGGCCGCGGTGGGCGTGTTCAGCGCCATGGTGCTCGACAGCCTGGACGGCCGGGTCGCGCGCATGACCAACACGCAAAGTGCCTTCGGCGAGCAGATGGACTCGCTGTCCGACATGGTGTCGTTCGGCGCCGCGCCGGCCCTGATTGCCTACGAATGGGCGCTCAAGGGCCTGGGGCGCTGGGGTTGGATCGCGGCCTTCGTCTACTGCGCCTGCGCGGCGCTGCGTCTGGCGCGCTTCAACGTCAACACTGCCGTGGTCGACAAGCGCTGGTTCCAGGGCCTGCCTTCGCCGGCGGCGGCGGCCCTGGTGACGGGGTTCATCTGGATCATGACCGAGGCCGAGATCCGCGGCCCGGAGGTGGCTTGGCCGACGTTCGCGCTGGCCCTGTATGCAGGCCTGACCATGGTGACCAACGTGCCGTTCTACAGCTTCAAGGACGTGCACATGAAAAAGAGCGTGCCGTTCGCCGTCATCGTGCTGATTGCGCTGGGCATCGCCGTGATCAACATCCACCCGCCCACCGTGCTGTTCGGCCTGTTCGTGGTCTATGGCCTGAGCGGCTACGTGGTCTACGGCTGGCGCAAGACCAAGGGGCTGCAGACCAGCGTGATCAGCACCTCGACCGAGGAGCCCGACGAGCGGGGCCTCCACAAGTGATGGCCGGGCTCTCGAGGTGCGATGCCCGGCTGGCCGGGAACTGTGCTACATTTATTTTCATGGAAAAGATTTCGCTGGCCCTACTCCTGCTATCGCCACACGGGCGGAGACAGTAGCGCGCGCGCACCATTTCCACAAAGGCCCGTATGCACCCGCAGCGGGCCTTTTGTTTTGCAGGGCTGGTTTCCAGGTTGCGGGATTCGATGAAACAGGAGAAATCACATGGCTGACAAATTGATCATTTTCGACACCACCTTGCGTGACGGCGAGCAGTCTCCGGGCGCGTCCATGACCCGCGACGAGAAGCTGCGCATCGCCCGCCAGCTCGAGCGCCTGCGCGTGGACGTGATCGAGGCCGGCTTCGCGGCCAGCTCCAACGGTGATTTCGAGGCGGTGCAGGCCATCGCCCACGCCATCAAGGACTCCACCATCTGCTCGCTGTCGCGCGCCAACGACCGTGACATTTCGCGGGCGGCCGAGGCCCTCAAGGGGGCCAACAGCGCGCGCATTCACACCTTCATCGCGACCTCGCCGCTGCATATGGAGAAGAAGCTGCGCATGACGCCCGAGCAGGTGTTTGAGCAGGCCAAACAGTCGGTGCGCTTTGCGCGCAACCTGGTGGCGGACGTGGAGTTCAGTCCCGAGGACGGCTACCGCAGCGACCCGGATTTCCTGTGCCGCGTGCTGGAGGCGGTGATCGCCGAGGGCGCCACTACCATCAACGTGCCCGACACCGTGGGCTACGCCGTTCCGGAGCTCTACGGCAACTTCATCAAGCAGCTCCGCGAGCGCATCCCCAACTCGGACAAGGCCATCTGGTCGGTGCACTGCCACAACGATCTGGGCATGGCCGTGGCCAATTCGCTGGCCGGCGTCAAGATCGGTGGTGCGCGCCAGGTCGAATGCACGATCAACGGCCTGGGCGAGCGGGCTGGCAATTGCTCGCTCGAGGAAGTGGTCATGGCGGTGAAGACGCGCAAGGACTACTTCGGCCTGGAGGTGGGCATCGACACCCGGCACATCGTGGCGGCCAGCCGCATGGTCAGCCAGACCACCGGCTTCGTGGTCCAGCCCAACAAGGCCGTGGTCGGCGCCAACGCCTTCGCCCATGCCTCGGGCATCCACCAGGATGGCGTGCTCAAGGCGCGCGACACCTACGAGATCATGCGTGCCGAGGATGTGGGCTGGTCAGCCAACAAGATCGTGCTGGGCAAGCTCAGCGGCCGCAATGCCTTCAAGCAGCGCCTGCAGGAGTTGGGCGTGCAGCTCGAGAGCGAGAGCGACGTCAACCACGCGTTCGCCAAGTTCAAGGAGCTGGCCGACCGCAAGAGCGAGATCTTCGACGAGGACATCCTGGCCCTGGTCAGCGAGGAGCATTCGGCCGGCGAGGACGAGAGCTACGGCTTCGTGTCCCTGGCCCAGCACAGCGAGACGGGGGAGCGGCCTCACGCGGCCATCGTCTTCACCGTGGACGGCAAGGAGGTGCGCGGCGAATCCGACGGCAACGGGCCGGTCGATGCCTCGCTCAAGGCCATCGAGTCGCATGTGCAAAGCGGGGCCGAGATGGTGCTGTACTCGGTGAACGCGATCAGCGGGTCGACGGAAAGCCAGGGCGAGGTGACCGTGCGCCTGCAAAACAGCGGCCGGGTGGTCAACGGCGTGGGTGCCGACCCCGACATCGTGGTGGCCTCGGCCAAGGCTTATCTGAGTGCGCTCAACAAGTTACAGAGCAAAGCTGACAGAGTGGCTGCACAAGGCTAGGGTTAACACCTATAATTACGGGCTGCAATTAGAAAAACCGCGCAAGTGATTGATATTGCGCGGTTTTTTTAGTTTGGATACACTTCGCTTGTGTCATTCGCCTACCGAGGTCAGCAAATGTTAACTAATATGGTTCTTGTGAAACATCTCGCTGTCCGTCGCTTGCTTCAATTCATGGTGGTGTCGGCCGTCTGCTCGACCCTGCTGGCTTTCAACGCCGAGGCGGCCCAGCGCAAGCGGGTGAGCGTGAAGAAGCCCGTGGCCACCGCATCCGCCAAGAGCGTGCGCAAGGCCGTGCCCGTGACGCGGCGGGTCCGCAATGCCGTCTCCGCCTCGCGTGCCGAACCCGCGCGGCTGTCGTATGGCCAGCTCGCCGGCCTGCACGCGACCCAGGACCCGCTCGACCTCAAGTCCAGCGTCGCCCTGGTGATCGACCAGGATACCCGCGAGGTGTTGCTGAGCAAGAACGACCATGCGGTGCTGCCGATCGCCTCGCTCACCAAGCTCATGACGGGCCTGATCGTCAGCGAGGCCAAGCTGCCGCTGGACGAAATGATCACCATCACCCAGGACGACGTGGACACCGAAAAAGGCAGCAGCTCCCGCCTGCGGGTCGGCTCCTCGCTCAGCCGCGGCGAGCTGCTGCATCTGGCGCTGATGTCCAGCGAGAACCGGGCGGCCCATGCCCTGGGCCGCACCTACCCGGGTGGCCTGTCCACCTTCGTGGCGCAAATGAACGTGCGCGCCAAGGCCCTGGGCATGAAGGACACGCGCTACGTGGAGCCGACCGGCCTGTCGAGCCAGAACCAGTCCAGCGCCAGCGATCTGGCGACGCTGGTGGCCGCGGCCTACAACGATTCCATGCTGCGCGAGCTGTCCACCTCGCCGGGTCACGAGGTCGAGGTGGGCAACCGCACGCTGCAGTTCAACAACACCAACCGCCTCGTCAAGAGCCCGCAGTGGGACATCGGCCTGCAGAAGACCGGCTACATCTCCGAGGCCGGCCAGTGCCTGGTCATGCAGGCCAGGGTGGCGGGGCGCAAGCTCATCATGGTGTTCCTCGACTCGGCCGGCAAGTTCAGCCGCCTCGGCGATGCCGAGCGCGTGCGACGCTGGGTCGAAACCAGTTCTTCGGTCTCAGCCGCCGCGCGCGTCAGCGGCTGATCCTCCCGCGCTTCATGCGGCGTCCCGGTGCTGTTGCGCCGAGGAAGGTGCCGTGGCTTTGCAGCCCAGGGCGGCCGAGATCTCGTTCGCGGTCGTCTGCAGCTTGGGCAGCCAGCTCTCGTCGAGCCGGTCTGCCGGCGCCGAAATCGACAGGCCGGCGACTAGCTTCCCTTGATCGTCGTAGATGCCGGCAGCCATGCAGCGCACGCCGAGCTCCAGTTCCTCGTTGTCGCGCGCGATGCCGTACTGCCGGGCCTTGGCCAATTCCCGCTCGAGCACCGGCAGTTGCGTGATGCTGTTGCGCGTGTGGCCGCTCAGGCCGGTGCGCGTCGCGTAGGCGCGCACCCGTTGCGGGTCGTCGGCCGCGAGGAAGAGCTTGCCCACCGAGGTCAGGTGCAGGGGGGCGCGTCCGCCGATGGCGCGCACCACCTGCATGCCCGAACGCTCGCTGTAGGCGCGCTCGATGTAGACGATCTCGTCTCCCTGGCGCATGCTGAGGTTGACCGGTTGCTGGGTGAGCTTGTGCAACTCGCGCATCGGCGCCAGCGCGGCATCGCGCACGTTCAGCCGCCCCTTGACCAGGTTGCCCAGTTCCAGCAGGCGCATGCCCAGGCGGTAGCTGCCCGCCTCGGGGCGGTCGACGAAGCGGCCGGTGGCCAGGTCGTTCAGGATGCGGTGCGTGGTCGACGGATGCAGGCCGGTCTTCTCGCTGATCTCCTTCAGCGAGATGGCCTCCTCGCGCGAGGCCAGCACGTCGATCAGCGCGAACATGCGCTCGATGACCTGGATGGTGGGCGTTGCCGGGAGATTGGGGTCTGACTTGCGCATGTTCCGATTTTGTCTGGTTTCACTAGATTTTATCTTGTGAAATCGATTGGTGCCATCGCTGGCCCCAGCGCATGCCGGCCGTCAGCGTCTGCCCACCTTGGGGCCAGGAATCCAGCGCCCATCGCTCAGTGTCTCGAAGGGCTGGAAATGCTGCTTGTAGCGCATCTTGTCGCTCTCGGCGATCCAATAACCCAGGTACAGGTGGGGCAGGCCCAGTTGCCGGGCCTGCTCGATCTGCCACAGCACGCTGTAGGTGCCGTAACTGGCCCGGGCGTCGGGTTCGTAGAAGGTGTAGACGGCCGAGATGCCGTCGTCGAGCACGTCGAGGATGCTGACCATGCGCAATGCGCCGGCGCGTCCGTCCCCAGCCGGTTCGCGGAACTCGACCAGGCGCGAGTTCACGCGGCTTTGCAGCAGGAATTGCGTGTACTGGTCGATGCTGTCGTGGTCCATGCCGCCTCCGGCATGGCGTCCCGTCTGGTAGCGCAGGTAGAGCTGGTAGTGTTCGGGCACGAAGCAGAGTTTGAGCACGCGCGCCTGCAACTGCTGGTGGCGGACCAGCGCCCGGCGCTGGCTGCGATCGGGCTGGAACTCGGCGACCTTGACCCGCAGCGGCACGCACGCTCGGCAGCCGTCGCAGTAGGGGCGGTAAGTGAACATGCCGCTGCGCCGGAAGCCCTGGGTCACCAGCCTGGAATAGGTGTCGTTGTGGATCAGGTGGCTGGGCGTGGCCACCTGCGAGCGCGCCTGCCGGCCCGGCAGATAGCTGCAGGGGTAGGGCGCCGTGGCATAGAACTGCAGCGCCTGGAGTGGAAGGTCCTTGAGGTGCGTCACTTGGCGGCGGTCGGCGGGGGCAGGAGTTCGTTCCAGTATACGGGGTCGAAGCGCCACGCCGGCCCGGCCAGGCGGCTCTGCCGGGCCACATGGGCCACGAACTCCGCGCGCGGCATCTCCGCGGCCCCCAGCGAGGCCAGGTGCCTGGTGTTCTGCTGGCAGTCGATGCGCTGCAGGCCGTGGTGGCGGCAGAAGGCGACCAGGGCCGCCAAGGCCAGCTTGGAGCCGTCGTCCACGCTCGTGAACATGGATTCGCCGAACACCGCGCGGCCTATGGCGACGGCGTAGAGCCCCGCGAGCAAGCGACCATCCACCCAGGTTTCCACGCTGTGGGCGAAGCCGGCGGCATGCAGGTCCTCGTAGGCGTGCGCCATCTCGGGCAGGATCCAGGTGCCCGACTGGCCCAGGCGCGGGCTGGCCGCGCAGGCGCGTATGACCTTGCCGAAGGCGGTGTCGAAGCGGATCTCGCAGCGCGGGTCGGCCTTGAAGCGCTCCAGCGTCTTGCGCAGCGAACGGTGCAGTCGAAAGCGCGCGACGTCGAGCACCATGCGCGGATCGGGGCTCCACCACAGGATGGGTTGGCCGGTGCTGAACCAGGGGAAGATGCCTTGGGCATAGGCCTTGAGCAGGGTGGGCACGTCCAGGCTGCCACCGCCCGCCAACAGGCCTGGCGCCGGGCTGCCGGCATCCCAGGCTTGGGTGATCGGCGGAAAGGGCTCGCGGGGGGCAAGCCAGATGAGCGGGGCGGGGGCGTGCACGGCGACCTGTGGGCAGAGTACGCGGGGATATTATCGCCGCTTTGGGGAATCCGCCGCACATGGCGGGCGTGGGCCCTGGCCGCGCTTGGCCTTATATTGTGAGCAAATACAACATGTGGAGAGAGACGAGGCATGAGGTGTAGCAAAGGGCTCTGCCCGTGAGCGGCGGCATCGTGGTGAAGGCCACCACCCCCCAGGAGGCGGTGCGCGCCGTCGAAGCATTCATGGCCCGGATGGTCGCGCTGGGCTTGCGGCAGCATCTGCGTCTGCGCCCCGCGGAGCCGAACGCGCCCCATGCAGTGGCTTTTGCGCTGCAGGAGGCCGAGGCGCGCTGCTGGGCGCCTGGTTCGGACACCCTGCAACTGTGCGCCCGTCTGCGGCTCGACACCCGAGCCTGCGCGGACGACTTGGCGCGCGAAATCCTGCTGGCCATGCTGCTGAGCCCGTCGCCGCTGGTCTTCCCGAGTTGGGAGGAGCTCGAATCGGCCGTGCGCATGCGCCAGGCCATCGTGCAGGCGGCGCGCAGGACGGCGATGAATTTTCATACAACGCAGATCGAGCGCCCGGCCGAGGACTGGCGCTACGCGGCGGCGTCCGGCTTCACCCTGCGTGCCGGCCGGCCGTTGATCCCGGCCCTGCAGAGGGCCACGCAGCCGGCGCTTGCGACGCAGGCCTATTCTTTTTCCTGCTACCGGGCGACCGAGTACGTGATCCTGCTGGCCATTGCCCAGGAGGCCCAGCTGGTGAACCCAGGCCTGCTGTCCCGGCTGCAGCGACAGTGGGAGAGCCGCGCCATCATGTCGCGGCGCTTTCACGAGGTGTTCCTGCGCGAGCACGGTTCGCTGGAAGCGCCGCTGCCCATCACCTATTACATCCCGGGGGACCGGGTCTGGTTCCGCAACCCGGACAGCGATTCAGCCGATGTGGCCGGGTTCGAGGGCTCCTGGGTGGTGTATCTGGGCGCAGGCCAGTTTCCGAATTTCTGGCGGCGCGAGCGGCCTTACAGCCTGCTGGCAAAGTGCGTGGAGGTCTACCACTGGCGCCATGGCACTTACCGCGACGCCGCGGGCGAGTTGCAGATGGACGAGGAACGCGTGGATCAGCTGGTGGCGCAGACCCTTCAGGATCCGGCCGCACGCGAGAGGGTGTTCGAGCGCATGTTCCGCCTGCGCGACCCGGGTGGTGTCTATGCCGGTGGGGGCTGCATGGATGCGACGCGTGAGTCGCCGCGCTGGGTGCGACCCCAGACCGTCGACATCGAATTGTCCGAGGCCTGAGGCGCGTCGGGCTTTCAGGCGCCGTCGATGTCGCTGGCCTGCGGGCTTTGGATGCGGAACACGATGTCGCCGCTGGGCACATGCACCACGCGGACTTCGTCGCCGAAGCTGTTGGGCACGCATTTGGCAGCGATCGCGACGGCCATCGAGAGGTTCTTGTAGGCGTGCGCTGGTGCGCAGCGCGGCAGCAGCCGATTCATGATTGGATGCCGGCTTTCGATGCGGTACTCGTTAGATGTCACAATTTGTCTCCCATTTTCCCGAACCAACATACTCAAGAATACGCGTCCGGCGTGTCAATTCAATGACGGGTTGGTGTCTGAAAGAAACAAAGGCCTCGCGCTGTTGCGCGAGGCCTTTTGGCTGGCTCCCCGACCTGGGCTCGAACCAGGGACCTACGGATTAACAGTCCGGCGCTCTACCGACTGAGCTATCGGGGAATGTTCGGTATCGACGATGATGAGATTTGGCTCCCCGACCTGGGCTCGAACCAGGGACCTACGGATTAACAGTCCGGCGCTCTACCGACTGAGCTATCGGGGAATAGCCTTCCATTATAGAAGTTAAAAAACCCCTTTTCCGGGCTGGCCTCGAAATTTTTGTGCCTGACGCGCATTCCCGGGGGAAGGGTTCGCGCCGCTTGCGCAGCGCGCTGAAGCGGTTATCATGCAGCCTGCTCCGGGGTGCACGCTACAGGCGCGCTGAGACGGTAATTCCGAACCCGCCAACTTGATCCGGCTAGTACCGGCGTAAGGATGAGACAGTGTCATGGCCTGGCCCGCGTGCCCAACGCAGGCAAGGGGTGAACGCCGGAGTTTCCATTCACCAGGAGACCCCATGAACGCCCCTGACAAGTTCCAGCAGCTGCTGACGCTCACCCGCGAACCCTTCCCCGCCTCCACCAAATCCTTCATCCAGGGCTCGCGCGAAGACTTGCGCGTGCCGGTGCGGGACGTGCTCCTGACCAATGGCGAGACGGTGTCGCTCTACGACACCTCCGGTCCCTACACCGATCCCCAGGCCAGCATCGACGTGCGTCGCGGTCTGCCCGAGGTGCGCGCCGCCTGGATCGCCGACCGCGCCGACACCGAAACCTACCAGGGCCGCCAGCGCGTGGCGCTGGACGACGGCGCCAAGCACGAGGACCGCGACGCCGAGCGCATCGCCCAGCTGCGCGCCGAGGCCGCAGCGCTGCAGCGCCAGCCGCGCCGCGCCAAATCCGGCATGAACGTCTCGCAGATGCACTACGCGCGCAAGGGGCTGATCACGCCCGAGATGGAGTACGTGGCGCTGCGCGAGAACGGCAAGCGCGAGTGGCTGCGCGAGTACCTGGGCGATGCCTCGCGCGAGCAGCGCCTGCGCGGCAACCCCATGGGTGCGCGCATCCCCGAAATCATCACGCCCGAGTTCGTGCGCGACGAAGTGGCGCGCGGCCGCGCCATCATTCCGGCCAACATCAACCACACCGAAGTCGAGCCGATGGCGATCGGCCGCAACTTCCTGGTCAAGATCAACGCCAACATTGGCAACTCGGCCGTGACCTCGAGCATCGAGGAAGAAGTGGAGAAGCTGGTCTGGGCGATCCGCTGGGGCGCCGACAACGTGATGGACCTGTCGACCGGCAAGAACATCCACACCACGCGCGACTGGATCGTGCGCAACAGCCCGGTGCCGATCGGCACGGTGCCGATCTACCAGGCACTGGAAAAGGTCGGCGGCGTGGCCGAGGACCTGACCTGGGAAATCTTCCGCGACACCCTGATCGAGCAGGCCGAGCAGGGCGTGGACTACTTCACCATCCACGCCGGCCTGCGCCTGCCCTTCATCCACCTCACGGCCAACCGCCGCACCGGCATCGTCTCGCGCGGCGGCTCCATCATGGCCAAGTGGTGCATCGCCCACCACAAGGAGAGCTTCCTGTACGAGCACTTCGAGGACATCTGCGACATCATGAAGCAGTACGACGTGAGCTTCTCGCTCGGCGACGGCCTGCGTCCCGGCTCGGGCGCCGACGCCAACGACGAGGCCCAGTTCGCCGAGCTGCGCACCCTGGGCGAGCTCACGCAGATCGCCTGGAAGCACGACGTGCAGACCATGATCGAAGGCCCCGGCCATGTGCCCATGCACCTGATCCAGGCCAACATGGACGAGCAGCTCAAGCATTGCCACGAGGCGCCGTTCTACACCCTGGGCCCGCTGACCATCGACGTCGCGCCGGGCTACGACCACATCGCCTCGGCCATAGGCGCCGCCATGATCGGCTGGATGGGCACGGCCATGCTGTGCTACGTGACGCCCAAGGAGCACCTGGGCCTGCCGGACCGCGACGACGTCAAGCAGGGCATCATCGCCTACAAGATCGCCGCGCACGCGGCCGACGTCGCCAAGGGCCACCCGGGCGCGCGCGGGCGCGACGACGCGATTTCCAAGGCGCGCTTCGAGTTCCGCTGGCACGACCAGTTCAACCTCAGCCTGGACCCCGACACGGCGCGCGATTTCCACGACGAAACCCTGCCCAAGGACTCGAGCAAGGAGGCGCATTTCTGCTCCATGTGCGGTCCCAAGTTCTGCTCCATGAAGATCACGCAGGAGGTGCGCGAATTCGCCGCGCAGCAGGGCATGTCGGAGGAGGCGGCGCTGGCCGAGGGCATGGCGGCCAAGTCGGCCGAGTTCAAGGCCGCAGGCGGCGAGTTCTACATCCCGATCCAGCCGGCCGCCTGAGTCCGCTGCCATGAAAGCCTTGGCTATTGGCATCGCCGGCGCCGGGCTGCTGGGCCGCCTGCTGGCCTGGCGCCTGTCGGCGCTGGGGCACAGCGTCAGCGTGTTCGATCCGGCACCCGGGCCGCAGCCGCGTTTTCGCGCCGAGCTGCCGGAGGGCGCCAGCCTGCAGGCGGCGGGCTTCACCGCCGCCGGCATGCTGAGTCCCCTGGCCGAGCTCGACAACGCCGAGCCTGCGGTGGCGGCCCTGGGCTGGCGCTCGATCGCCCTGTGGCGCGGCATCGTCGCGGCCCTGCCGCAGCGGCCGTTCATGGCCGAGCGCGGCAGCCTGCTGCTGGCCCACCGGCCCGACCTGGGTGCGGCGCAGCGCGTGCTCGCGCGCCTGGCGCAGGCGACGCAGTCGCCCGTCTGGCAAGCCAGCCAGCCGGGCGGGGCGGTCCAGCCTCTGACCCCGGCCCAGCTCGCCGCGCTCGAACCTGCGGTCCAGGGCCCGGCCCATGCATGGCTGCTGCCCGGTGAGGGGCAGATCGACACCGTGGCCACGCTGATGGCTCTGCAAGCCGCGGCGCCGGCGGTCCAGTGGCACTGGAGCCGCACGGTGCGCGAGTTGCGCGAGGACGGCCGGATGCAGTTCGACGACGGCAGCCAGGCCGCCTTCGACTGGGTGGTCGACGTGCGCGGTACCGGCGCCGCGCCGCACTGGCCGCTGCGCGGCGTGCGCGGCGAGGTGGTCTGGCTGCACGCGCCCGGCCATGGCCTGCAGCGCCCGGTGCGGCTGCTGCATCCGCGCCACCGCGTCTACCTGGTGCCGCGCCCCGGCGACCTGGTGCTGGTCGGCGCCAGCGAGATCGAAAGCGAAGACCGCTCGCCGGTGTCGTTGCGCAGCGCGGTCGAGCTCATGGCCGCGGCCCACAGCGTGGTGCCGGCCCTGGCCGAGGCGCGCATCCTTCGGCTGGACGCCAACCTGCGTCCAGCCTTGCCCGACAACGCCCCGCGCAGCGAATGGCGCGGCCGTTGCCTGCGCATCAACGGCCTGTTCCGCCACGGCTGGTTGCTGGCGCCGGCACTGGTCGACGACGCGCTGCGCGGCAGCGGCCTCAGCACGGCCGGCCTGTCCGGCCCCGTCACCATCCTCGAGCGCGAGGCGGTGAGCGCATGAACGCCCCTGTTGTTTCCACCGAAGCCAGTGTCGAGATCCTGCTCGACGGCCGGCCCAGGGTCGTGGCGGCCGGCAGCACGCTGGCGGCCCTGGTGGCCTCGCTGGGTCACGAGCCGGCCGCCGTGAGCACCGCCGTCAACGGCGACTTCGTGCCGCGCGCGCAGCGCGAGCGGCAGCTGGTCGTCGGCGACGCCGTGCTGCTGTTCCAGCCCATCGTGGGCGGCTGAGCCGTCCACCTTCAATTCCTTAGCGAGGACGCTCATGCCTGCGCCTGTTTCCACCCCTGCGCCCTCCGACCACTGGCAGGTGGGCGACGTGCTCCTGACCAGCCGCTTCCTGCTCGGCACGGCCGGCTACCCCTCGCCCCAGGTGTTGCGCGAGGCCATCCTGGCCTCGGGCACCGGCGTGGTCACCGTGGGCCTCAAGCGCCAGCTGGCCGTGGCCGGCGACAACGGTTTCGTCGCCATGATCCGCGAGGCCCTGCGCGAGACCGGCGCGCGCCTGCTGCCCAATACCGCCGGCTGCCGCAGCGCGCGCGAGGCCGTACAGCTGGCCCAGATGGCGCGCGAGCTCTACGACACGCCCTGGGTCAAGCTCGAGGTGGTGGGCGACGAGCACACCCTGCAGCCCGATCCCTTCGAGCTGCTGGTGGCCGCCGAGCAGCTGGCGCGCGATGGTTTCGTGGTGTTTCCCTACTGCACCGACGACCTTGTCACCTGCCGCCGCCTGCTCGACGTGGGCTGCCCGCTGCTGATGCCCTGGGGCGCGCCGATCGGCTCCGGCCAGGGCCTGCTCAACCCCTTCGCGCTGCGCACGCTGCGCGAGCGCCTGCCCGACACCACGCTGATCATCGACGCCGGCATAGGCGCGCCCTCGCATGCGGCGCAGGCCTTGGAGATGGGTTTCGACGCGGTGCTGCTGAATTCCGCCGTTTCGCAAGCCAGCGACCCGGTCGCCATGGCGCGCGCCTTCCGCCTCGCCGTCGAGGCCGGCCGCACTGCCCGCCTGGCCGGCGTGATGGCCAAGCAGGACTACGCCGTGGCCAGCACGCCCGTCACCGGCCACCCCTTCCTGATTGGCGGCGCGCCATGACGGGGGTTGCCCGCCCGGTGATTTGGAGCATCGCCGGCACCGACTCAGGCGGCGGCGCGGGCTTGTCCGCCGACCAGCGCGCAGCCGAGGCCTTCGGCCTGCACCTGTGCCCGGTGGTGGCCGCGGTCACGGCGCAGAACTCGGTGGCGGTCACGCGGGTGCAACCCGTCGCTCCCGAGCTGCTCGACGCGCAGCTCGCCGCCCTGGCCGAGGACCTGCCGCCGCTGGCCATCAAGACCGGCCTGCTCGGTGGGCCCGAGCAGGTGGCCGTGGTGGCGCGCTGGGTGGACCGGCTGCGCGCGCGGAGCCCGCTGGCCCTGGTCGTGGACCCCGTGCTCGGCGCCAGCACCGGCGCCGACTTCGCCAGTGCCGAGACCCTGGCGGCCTACCGCGCCGAGCTGCTGCCGCGCACCACCCTGATCACGCCCAACCGCGCCGAGGCGGCGCGCCTGCTCGGTCTGCCGGCCGCCGAAGCTCGGGACCTGCCGGCACTCGCGCGCGAATTGCTTCGTGCCGGGACCGAGGCCGTCTGCATCACCGGCGGCGACAGTACCGACCACGATGGCCTGGCGCTCGATTGGATGGCCTCGGCTGAGGCTGCCGGCTGGCTGGCCCTGCCGCGCGTGCCCACCGAGCACAGCCATGGCACGGGCTGCACCTTCGCCAGCAGCGCCGCTGCCGCCCTGGCCCTGGGCTTCGTGCCGGCCGACGCCCTGGTGCTGGCCAAGATGGCGACCACGCTGGCCCTGCGGCGCGGCTATGCGGCGGGGCAGGGGCGCGGCCCGGTCGCCGCGGCCACCGGCTTCGCCAGCGACCCGGCCCTGCTGCCCGGCCTGTCCTGGGACGAGGCCCCCGATTTCTCGCGTTGGCAGCCCAGCGCCGCTGAGTCCGCGGCGCCCGACCTCGGCCTCTACGCCATCGTCGACAGCGCAGCGCGCCTGGCCCAGGCGCTGCAGGCCGGCGTGCGCACCGTGCAGCTGCGCATCAAGACCCCGATCCAGCCCGACGCGGCCTGGCGCGCCCTGCTGTCCGAGGAGATCCGCGCCAGCGTCGCCGCTGCCCAGGCGCATGGCGCGCGACTGTTCGTCAACGACCACTGGCGCCTGGCGCGCGAGCTCGGCGCTGCGGCCGTGCACCTGGGCCAGGAAGACCTGCAGGCCCTGGGCCCGGCAGGGCGTGAGGAACTGCGCGCCAGCGGCCTGCAGCTGGGCATCAGCTCGCACAGCCTCTGGGAGCTCGCGCGCGCCCGCACTCTGGCTCCGTCTTATGTGGCCTGCGGCCCGGTCTGGCCCACGCTGACCAAGGCCATGCCCTGGCGCGCGCAGGGCCTGGACAACCTGGCTTGGTGGTGCGCCATGGCCGGCGTGCCGGTGGTGGCGATCGGCGGCATCCTGAGCGCCGAGCAGATGACCCTGGCCGCGCGCAGCGGCGCCAGCGGGGTCTGCGCGGTGCGCGTGCTGGGGGACGACCCGTCCGCCACGGTGCCTACGCTGCAGCAGGCCCTGGCGGCAGGGCGGGCCGATGCCCAGACTCTGCCGCTGCCGGCTCTGCCGCACCCGAGCCTTGCCTCGAAGTACGGCATGGTCGGGTGCCGACCCGGCGATCAACTCGAGTGAATGCTCAGGAGCCAAGAGGCGACAGGTGCTTGCGGACTGTCCTGCGGTCCAGGCCGGTTCGCTTCGCCACATCGACATAGGTCGGATAACGCCGGTGCAGCAGGGCGCAGTAGCGAGAGACCAGCTCATCGGCGCTCAGTGTGCCTGCTTGCACGGCCGCCAGGAAATCGTCGTCAGGCGTCGACACGTGCTTTCCCGGGCTCGCGTGGAACCTGCCGGTCAGCAGGATCTGGCGTACGGCCTGCTCTAGCTCCCGAACGTTGCCGGGCCATGTATACGGCTTGGGGAGATCGCGCTCGAGCGCCGACACGGCTTGATCGGTGAGCGTCGGGCTCGGCTCACCCAGCATGCGCTCGACAAGAATGCTGACCAGCTGCTCGAGCTCTCCCGGCCTCTCCTGCAAGCGGATGCGCAGTGGCGGAACAATGATGACGTCGGAGCACAAGCGGTAGAAGAGGTCATCGCGAAACCGACCTGCGGCGCGAAGCTCGGCCAGCGACCGGTTGGTGGCGCCGATCACCCTACCTTTGAATCGATTCGGCGCGTGGCTGCCGAGTGAGGAGAAGGTCCGCTCCTGCAGCACCTGCAGCAGCTTGATTTGAACCGGTGCGCTCACCTCGCCGATCTCATCGAGAAACAGCGCTCCGTGCGCGCTGCATCGCTCGAACACGCCCTTATGGTCCTGGATGGCTCCGGTAAAGGCGCCCTTCCTGTGTCCGAAGAGTTCCGACTCGATCAGGGTTTCGGGAAACTGAGACAGATTGATGGCGATGAAGGTTTTTGTGAAGTTCTCGGCAAAGCATCGGCGTGCCGGTGCGTAGGGGATGTACGAGGAGCGTCCTATGGCCATGGCTGCACTGCCCTTGCCGGTCCCTGTTTCTCCGATGAGAAGTGTAGAGAAGTCCTCCATGCGATTCCAGAGACACTGATTGAAGTTGTGCATGTCGTGGGTGAAGGTGTTGTCCCACAATGAAAGCCTCAGGCGTCGCATCGACGGACTGTCGCCGGGAAGGGAGCGATCGATGAAGTGGAAGGCGCGGCGCAGTTGGTAGAAAAACGAGAGGTAGCGCGCAATGGCATCGTCCGAGAATCCGCGCTGCCCCATGCAGGCGTAGACATCCTCGGCGAACCAGAGCTCGACGGAAGTATCGGATTCGAGTTGCCGCTCGAGCAAGCGGTCCAGGTCGTCCAGAAAACGGTGGTAGGTCAGGTACAGATGAGCCGCCTCCACGAGTTGCCTGTCTTCGCCCGAGAAATCGGTCAAGCGTGAGGGCTGATCGCGGTCGAACGCTTCCAGCCTTCGCGCGACGACAGCGCTGAGCGCGTGACGGTCCTTCTGCAACGCCGCGGTGCTCATGGACGGGACGAGGGTGTCGAGCAACTGCGCGCGCTGCTCGCTGAAGGGATTGCTGAAAACGAAGTTGTCGAAGCGATGAAAGAAATCGCGGTCGGCTGGGGTCAATGCCAGGGCGCGCTTCATGTGGGCATCCTCTGTACGTCTCGTGATCATTCAATGTATGTCATCTCCTGAGCTTTCGCACTCGCGGATTTGAATAATCCAATGTTTTCAATAGCTTGGCGCGTGGAGTCGGCATGGCACGCCTTATGCGGACGCTGTGCTCAAGTACCGCCGTTATGTTTGAAGGAGCGTGAGCATGATCACCGTCCCATATGTCGCCCGCCTGGGCACGCTGATGGCGACCGCAGCCGGACTCCTGGTCCTGCCGTTCCTGTTGCCCACATCAACCCAGTCCACCAGCTACCATGATTTTTCAGACCAGCGATCGCTGTTCGGCATGGCGAATTTCCTCGACGTGATGAGCAATTTGCCCTTCGTGGCCATCGGGGTGAGCGGACTGGTTTTTCTGTCGGCTGATGGGCGCTGCAGATCCGCTTTTCGCAACCAGACAGAGCGCTGGCCTTATCTGCTGTTCTTCCTGGGCGTGGCGCTGACGGGCGCAGGCTCGTCCTACTACCACCTAGCCCCGGACAACGCGCGCCTGCTATGGGACCGCCTGCCGATGACCTTGGCCTTCATGTCGCTGCTGGCGGCGACGCTCACTGAGCGCGTGGGCCCTTCTGCTGGCCTGCGCCTGCTGCTCCCTCTGATTGCCTGGGGCGTGGCGAATGCGGGCTACTGGCAGATCAGCGCCTCCTTGGGCATCGAGAACCTGACTCCTTATCTTGTCGTGCAATACGGCTGCATCACGCTGGTTCTCCTGGCCACAGCCCTGTTTCCCTCGCCCTACACGCGGGAGAACGATATTTATGTCGCGGCCCTCTGGTATCTCTTGGCCAAGGTCTTCGAGAGCTTCGATTCTCTGGTGTTTACATGGGGCGGGCTGGTCTCTGGGCACAGTCTCAAACACCTTTGTGCGGCCTGTGCTGTCTATCAGGTACTGAGAACGCTGCGAATGCGCTCAAGAAAGCAAAGCGTTTTGCATCGCAGGGCTTAGAGCCTGATTGGCGTGGGATGGCCGAATGCCTGCCTGCTCTTCGGAGAGCAGACGGCCAAGGGTCAAGTTGGCAACTCGAGTAGCGAGGTGATTTCATGACTTCGTTGCATGGAAAAAGTTCGGCCTGCCCGTCGCCGTTGTGGCGGCGCATGGGCGGCCTTCTGCTTGTGCTGGCTGTCCTGGCCGCCGTGGCGAACGGCTTGTGGTTGACGTACTTCCAGGACCAGGAGGCGCGGACCTCCTTCCAGAGACAGGCCAGGGTTCCACCGCCGACGCGATCGGATGCCTTGTTCGGTGTGGCATACGCCCCTGACGGCACGATGGTCGCTACAGGTGGCGGCGATGGGACCGTACGCCTATGGCATGCGGCGAGTTTGCTGCCATGGATGACCTTGGGCAAGCATTCCGACATGGTGTACGCCGTTGCGTTTTCGCCCGATGGAAAGACTCTGGTCTCAGGGGGGCGGGATGGGGCGCTCAAGCTCTGGGATCCCGTAGCGCGGGAGGCGCGGGCGACCCTCGAGGGACACAGAGATTCGATTCATGCGGTCGCGTTCTCTCCCGACGGCCGCCTCCTGGCCTCGGCCAGTAGAGACGGTACCGTCAAGCTCTGGGACCTGGCCCAGCGCCGGATCCGGACGAGCCTGGCAGCACACCCGGGCTATGTGTACGCGGTGGCATTCGCGCCTGATGGCCGGACCCTGGCCTCTGCAGGTCTGGACAGGGAGGTGACGCTCTGGGACGTGGCCAGCGGGATAAAGCGGATGGCCCTCAAGGGGCACCGCGGAGAGGTTCACGCTCTTGGGTTCTCCCCGGACGGCAAGACGCTGGCCACGGGGGCCTACGACGGGACCGTACGGCTCTGGGATCTCGCCAGCGGTCGGGAGCGCGCGGCTTTACCCTGCAGCTCTCCCAGGTCGCTGCTGTTTTCCCCCGACGGGCGCGCCCTGTACGTTGCGGGGCGCCAAGACGTCAAGATCTGGCAGTTGAGCAACCTCCTGAGCATCGGCACCATATCCGAGGAGGACGTGGGGTCCATGGCGCTGTCTCCCGATGGCAGGGCGCTCGTCACTGTCCACGACAGCGGCGGCCTGCGCTTGTGGGATGCCAGCGAAGGCAAGGAGCGATTCGACCCTGCTAGCCAAGCCAGCATGACGCTGTCCGGACCCTTGGGGCCGGTCGACGCGCTGGCCTTCGCACAAGACGGAAGGACCTTGGCTGCTGGGAGCTACGACGGCAGCGTGCACTTGTGGGACCCCGTCACTGGCCGCCTCGTTACCTCGCTAAGCGGTCACACTCGTGGCGTTTCGAGCCTGGCGTTCGCGCCGCACGCGAGCGTCCTGGCGACGGGAAGCTGGGATGGCACCGTGAGGCTCTGGGACGCAGTCGGCGGGCGGGAGCTTGCCGCTTTGCGAGAACACGGGGGGACGATCAGCGCTGTCGCCTTTGCGCCGGATGGCAAGATCTTGGTCGTGGCGGGTCATGACCGCCCCGTCGAACTCTGGGACGTCGCCAGCCGTCGAGTCCGCGCAACCCTGACCGGCAATTTGGTAGGTGTCAAAGCGCGCGCATCGGTTCACGCCCTGTCGCTCTCGTCGGACGGCAGAATGCTTGCGACTGCAAGCCAGGAGGACCGTACCGTATGGGTATGGGACCTCGCGGCCAATCGGGTGCACCTGATTCTTGAGGGGCATGTGAGCGGCGTCGATGGTGTCGCCTTCGCCCCGGACGGCAGGATCCTGGCGACGGCCGGCGGTCGGGACAAGACCGTGAGATTGTGGGACGCGAGATCCGGGAAGCAGTTGGCGGTTCTGCGTGGCCACACCGATGCTGTGCTGTCGGTGGCCTTCGCACCCGACGGCAAGATCCTCGCTTCGGCGGGAGCCGACCGCAGTGTGAGGTTGTGGCATGTCGCCTCCGGCAAGGAGATCCAGGCCTTGCGCGGACACGGGCGGGCGGTCATCGCAGTCGCGTTCTCGCCCGACGGACGGACCCTGGCTTCGGGCTCGACAGACACGGATGTGAAGCTGTGGGATGCAAGCCAGTGGCCCGCATGGGCTGAATCTGCCCAGGTCTACGCCGCCGGGCCGCAGCCCATGCACCACGAGGAAGGCGCCCTGGCCATCCCACGCGTGCGCTTCGCGGGGCATCGCGATGTCACCCAAGGCTCAGGTGGCCACGCCATGACCTTTGCGCCGGACGGCGGGACGCTCGCATCCACCTGTGGCGGAGCGGTAAGACTATGGGATCCCGCCACAGGTCAGCTTCGCCGCACGCTGGACCGCATCGGAAGCGTATCGTCTCTGGTTTTCAGCCCCGACGGGAGAGCCCTGGTGGTCGGGGCCTACGATCAGGACGTGAAGCTTTGGGACGTCTCGACAGGGCAGTTGCGTGCGACGCTGCGCACTGGTCAGACCCATGTCATGGCGATGGCGCCGGACGGTCGCACGCTCGCCACGGTGAGCGACGACAAGACCGCCAAGCTGTGGGACCTGGCGAGTGGGAAACTGCAAGCCACCCTCAGCGGGTCCCCGCGTTGGCGTTGGGTTACGGGCGTCGCCTTTTCGCCCGACGGCCGCACGGTGGCGATTGCGAGCGACGAAAGCGAGGTCACGCTGTGGGACATGGCCAAGCGTCGGGTGCATGGCAGGCTCCCGAGCGCTACGTCTTATCCTAAGGCCGCTTTCGCACCCGACGGCCGAACGCTGGCTATCGCGGGTGGCGCGGGCGAGGTGACTCTGTGGGATGTCGGAGCTCACCGAGTGCGCCTGAGGTTCTCAGCGACCACGGAACTGCCAGTTCCGCTGGCCTTCATTGGCGCGGAGGTCGTCATCGGCAGCAGGGACGGCAGCGTGGCCTTCTTCGATCTCTCCACCGGCCAGTTGCACGACAGGTTTCTGGCCCATGCCGCCCCCATCGTGGCCCTGGCCCTTGCTCGTGACGGTAAGACCCTGGCCACTTGCACGCGAGACGGCATCGTGGCGCTGTGGGAGATCAAGAGGCCGTGATGCGATTCGCGATTTCTGGAGGTGCTTACATGTTCAGTCACAAACTCATCGGTAGGCTGTTTGTCGCGGCCGGCGTGGCGTTCCTGCTGCTCGGCATGTGGACGCAGATCTTTGGCCTGGGTCTGTTTGCGCAGGACGGCCCCGTGCGCCTGGGACTGTCGTTGTTCAACGGGGTGCTCGGCGCCTCCCTGGTCACGGCAGGCGTTCGCCGGCTGGATTACGACAACGAGGGGGGGCTGATCGTGGTATGGGGCGCGACGTTCCTGCTGACCTGTCCGGTGATTCTTTTCCCGTTGCTGATGATCTTCATCTTCATGCCCATGGTGCTGGCATGGGATGCCGTGAGCGGCCTCGCGCAAAGGCTCCCCCTGTCCTGGCTGAGCCTGATCCTGGTCGCGGCCGTGCTGTCCCTCATCGTCTTCCTGTTCCGGCCGAAGGTCTTCCAACGCCACGCGAGAACCAGCTTGACCATGGGTGCGACGGGCGGGGCATCACGGTTCCTGAGCACAGGCCTCGGTCGTTGCGGCTTGGCCGCTCTGGGACCCTTGGCGTGGCTGATCGTGCCCATGCTGACCGACATGGTGGGGGACGGGCGGCTGTATGAGAACGACGGCGATATGCTGGTGCCGCTGATATTCATGATCTGTGTGCCGTTTGGCTTGTTGACGGGTGTTCTCGCCACGCTTTGGGCGAACGCAGGTCAACCGGGGCTTCGGCTTCGACGTCACTTCGTCGCGGCGCTGATTCTGGTCCTGTTGCCCGCCGTCCCGACGGCCGCACTGATACTCGCTAAGTAGACCCGTCGAAACTGAAGCAGCCCATGCGTGCCGGGCTTGGTTCGCCTTGTCGTGGCGCGGCGCCGCTCAGTCGAACACCGGCGACTCGACCCCCAGCACCTTGTGCAGCTTGGTGCTGGTGGTCGTGTACTGCAGTTGCACGCGCTTTTCCGGGAAGACGAAGGGCACGGCGCCGAAGGCGGCGAGGGCGCATTCGTGGAAGCCGCAGAGAATGAGCTTCTTCTTGCCGGGATAGGTATTGATGTCGCCCACGGCGAAGATGCCGGGCACGCTGGTGGAGAACTTCTCGGTGTCGACCACGAGCTGCTTGCGCTCGATCTGAAGGCCCCATTCGGCGATCGGGCCCAGCTTGGGGCTCAGGCCGAAGAACACCAGCAGCAGGTCCAGCGGCACCACGCGCGTCACAGCGTCCGGGCCGGTGACCTTGACGGCGCTGAGCCGGCCGTCCTTTTCCTCGCAACCCGTGATCTGGCCGACGATGAACTGCATCTCCAGGCGCTCGCAGAGCTCTCGCATCCTGGCGACGCTGGCGGGCGCGGCCTGGAAGCCGTCGCGGCGGTGGATCAGGATCACGTTTTCGGCCCGGTTCGGGCCCTCGGCGGCGAAGTTCAGCGCCCAGTCCAGCGCCGAATCGCCGCCGCCGACGATGATCAGGTTCTTGCCGGCAAACTCGGCCGGGTTCTTCACGCGGTAGAACAGCTGCGAGTCTTCGAACTTCTCCAGGCCCTCCACTTTGAGCTGGCGCGGCTGGAAGGCGCCCACGCCGGCGGCGATGAACAGGGTCTTGGTGAGAAAGCGCATGCCCTTGGAGGTCGCGACGTGAAAGCGGCCGTCGGGCTGCTTCTCCACGGCGCTCACTTCCTGGCCCAGGTGGAAGCTCGCGCCGAAGGGCTCGATCTGCTTGAGCAGGGCGTCGGCGAGCTCGCGGCCGGTGCAGACCGGGACCGCGGGAATGTCGTAGATCGGCTTGTCGGGATAGAGCTCTACCGGCTGGCCGCCGGGGTAGGGCAGCGCGTCGATCACATGGGCCTTGATCTCCAGCAGGCCGAGCTCGAACACCTGGAACAGGCCCACCGGGCCGGCGCCCACGATGACGGCATCGGTCTCGATCGGGCCTTCATGGGCCTGGGCGGTGTGGATCACTTCCTGGTCGAGCCGGACATCCATGGCCAAGGGCTCAGCGCTGCAGTTCGCCGAGCTTGCCGGTCTTGTCCTTCCACTCCTCGGCGTCGGGCAGGGCCGGCTTGCGCTTGGTGATGCTCTTCCATTCCGGCAGCTTGGCCAGCTCGGCGTTGAGCACGGTCATGTGCTGCTGGTCGGCCGGTACGTCTTCCTCGGCGTAGATCGCGTTGACCGGGCACTCGGGGATGCAGACCGCGCAGTCGATGCACTCGTCGGGGTCGATGGTGAGGAAGTTAGGGCCTTCGCGGAAGCAGTCCACGGGGCAGACGTCGACGCAATCGGTGTATTTGCAGCGGATGCAGGCTTCGGTGACGACGTGGGTCATGTTGTACTGTCTGAAATGGGAGGAAACCCTTGATTCTAGGGAATTTCGACGCGGCGGACAGGGCCTGGCCGCGTCGGCACAGGGGTTGCTTGAC
Source organism: Comamonadaceae bacterium 2FH (assembly GCA_005503335.1). Lineage (GTDB taxonomy): Bacteria > Pseudomonadota > Gammaproteobacteria > Burkholderiales > Burkholderiaceae_C > SCMQ01. The sequence goes on along the minus strand of SCMQ01000007.1, from coordinate 90,424 downwards.
CTGGCTCAGCCGACCAGCACGGCCCCGGAGGTCTTGTGCGTGGCCGTGTCCACCAGCACCAGCGATCCGAGGGCGCGCGACACGCCGTAGGGCAGGGTGGCCAGGGGCTCCTGCAGGGCCAGCTCGATGTGGCCGATGGCGTTCGGTTCGAGCTGGTTCGCGTCCTCTTCGGCCAGGGTGTTGATGTTCAGCCGGTGCACGATGCGCTTGACCTTGGCCTTGACCCAGCGGTGGCCATGCAGCGCCCAGTAGACGCGGCCGGCGACCAGGGTCTCGTCGTCCAGCCAGGCCACGGTGGCGCGGATCTCGCGGCTGGGCTCGAGGCTGGAGCCGTCGTCCTGCACCGCGAGCAGCCAGTCGCCGCGCGAGACGTCGACCTCGCGGTCCAGCGCTATGCCCGCGCCGTGGCCGGCCGGAACGTCCTTGGGCTGGCGCACATGGCTCAGCACCTGGGCGATCACGGCGCTCTGGCCGCTGGGCAGCACCTTGACGCGCTGGCCGGGCTGGGCCAGGCCGGTGGCGACGCGGCCCCAGAACACGCGGCGGCCCTGGGAGGTGTCGGCGGAGGACGAGAACTTCTCGACCCACTGCACCGGGAAGGCGAAGGGCAGCGAGGTGTCGGCGGCCGTGACCGGCAGCTTTTCCAGGATCTGCAGCAGGGTAGGGCCCTGGTAGCCGCACCAGCCGGCCTCGGCCGCGGTATCGACCACGTTCCAGCCCTTGAGCGCCGACACCGGCACGGTGGCCTTGACCGGAATGCCGGCCTCGGCCGCGAAGGCGCTGAGCGCCGCGGCGATGTGCTTGAAGGCGACGGCGCTGTCTTCCACGGCGTCGAGCTTGTTGACCGCGAACACGATGGAGGGTACGCGCAGCAGGTTGACCAGCAGCGAGTGGCGGCGCGTCTGCGGCAGCAGGGCCAGGGCCGGGTCCTGCCATTGCAGCTTGGTTGCGTCGACCAGCACCACGGCGGCGTCGGCGCTGGAGGCGGCCGTGACCATGTTGCGCGTGTACTGCTCATGGCCCGGCGCGTCGCCGATGATGAACTTGCGGTCCTCGGTGCTGAAGTAGCGGTAGGCCACGTCGATGGTGATGCCCTGCTCGCGCTCGGCCGACAGGCCGTCGGTCAGCAGGGCCAGGTCGGTCTCGCCCTGGCGCTGCACGCCGGCCAGGTGGTCCTGCAGCACGGCCTTGCTGTCCACCAGCAGGCGGCCGATCAGCGTGCTCTTGCCGTCGTCGACCGAGCCGCAGGTGATGAACTTGAGTGCGGTCTGCGTGTCGTTGGGGGCGGTCGAATTGGTCTGGCTCATCAGAAATACCCGTCTTTCTTGCGCTTCTCCATGGAAGCGTCCGAAGTCTTGTCGTCCATGCGCGTGGCGCCGCGCTCGCTGACGTCGGCGGCCAGCGTCTCGATCACGATGTCGCCGGCCGTGGCGGCCAGGCTCTCCACCGGGCAGGTGCAGGTGATGTCGCCGACGGTGCGAAAGCGCACGTCGCGCAGCTGCACCTGCTCGTCCTCGCGCGGCGGCGTGAGCTCGGTCACCGGCACCAGCAGGCCGCGGCGGTCCACCACCTCGCGCTTGTGCGTGTAGTAGATCGAGGGCAGGGCGATCTGCTCGCGCTCGATGTACTGCCAGACGTCGAGCTCGGTCCAGTTGCTGATCGGGAACACGCGGAAATGCTCGCCGGGCTGCAGCCGGGTGTTGAACAGGGTCCAGAGCTCGGGGCGCTGGGCCTTGGGCTGCCATTGGCCGAAGCTGTCGCGGTGCGAGAAGATGCGCTCCTTGGCGCGCGCCTTTTCCTCGTCGCGGCGCGCGCCGCCGATCAGCGCGTCGAAGCGGAACTCCTCGATCGACTCGAGCAGCGTGACCGACTGGTGCACGTTGCGGCTCTCGCCCGGATGGGCCAGGCGCACCGTGCCGCGCGCCATCGAGTCCTCGACGCTGCGCACGATGAGCTCGGCCTGCAGCTCCTTGGCGCGGAAATCGCGGAAGTCGGTCACCTCGGGGAAGTTGTGGCCGGTGTCTATCATCAGCAGCGGATAGGGGATGCGGCCGGCGCCGAAGGCCTTCTCGGCGCACTTGAGCAGCACCAGCGAGTCCTTGCCGCCGGAGAACAGCAGGGCGGGGCGCTCGAAAGTGGCGGCGACCTCGCGCAGGATGAAGATGGTCTCTTCTTCCAAAGCGTCGAGGTGCGCGTTGCTCAGATGGTGTTCGTTGCTCATGGCTGTGCTTTTCAGCAGTTCTTCGGTTAGGGTTCGGGCGTTCATGCGGCGGCCTTGTCGTCCTTCTTGACGTGCAGGCCGCATTCCTTGGCGGCCTCGTCCTCCCACCACCAGCGGCCGGCGCGGAAGTCCTCGCCCAGGCTGATGGCGCGCGTGCAGGGCTCGCAGCCTATGCTGGGGTAGAAGCGGTCGTGCAGCGGGTTGTAGGCCACGTCGTAGGTCTGGATGTAGTGCCAGACATCGCCCCAGGTCCAGTTGGCCAGCGGGTTGTACTTGAGCCGGCCCTTGGCGGCGAGCTCGCTCTCGTCGCGCAGCGGCACCTCGGCGCGCGCGCCCGACTGCTCGCGGCGCAGGCCGGTGATCCAGGCCTTGTGGCCGGCCAGGGCGCGCTCGAGCGGCTCGATCTTGCGGATGTGGCAGCAGGCCTTGCGCAGCTCTATGCTCTTGTACATCGCGTCCAGGCCTTCGCGGTTCACGAACTGGACCACGGCCTCGTTCACCGGGCGATAGACATGGACCGGCGCTTTCGACGTGGCCTGGAGCCGCTCCAGCACGGCCAGGGTTTCGGCGTGCAGGCGGCCGGTCTCGAGCACGAAGACGCTGATCGGAAGCTCGAGAGTGTTGATCAGGTGCGTGATCACCATGTCCTCGGCGCCCAGGCTGGAGGCCTGGGTGGCTGGCGCATGCTGGGCCGCCTCGCGCAGCACGGCCTGGGCCTCGGCCAGCTTGGCCTCGAAGTCCTCGGAGGGGCGGGCGTAGAGCTCGATGGCGGTCGGCGCGGTACCGCCGGCGGGCGGCAGCAGGCTGGAGACGTTGCTCATCAGGCGGCCTTTCGTGAGAACAGCGGCTCGGTGGTGACGGCGTCGCCCTGGTAGAAGGCGCGGTAGCGGTCGAACTGGCGCTGGGCGGCACTGGCGTCCAGGCCCTCGCGCAGCACGGCCACGTCGAAGCCGGTGCGCTGCATCTGCACCAGCTGGTCGATCAGCACGTCGCCGGTGGCGCGGATCTCGCCGGTGAAGCCCAGGCGGCGGCGCAGCAGGAAGGCCTGGCTGTAGGCGCGGCCGTCGGTGAACTTGGGGAAGTTCAGGTCGATGCGGTCCACGCCTTCGAGCGAAACCGTGCGGGGGTCGACGTCGTTGGCCAGTTGCAGGATGTTCCGGCCGGCGACTTCGGCGCTGTGTTCGTGAGCGGCAAGCAGTTTCATGGTGAATTCTCTATCGTCGGTGCGGCTCAGGCGACGGCTTCCTCGGGATGGCGGGCGCCGTTGGCGGCCTGCTTGAAGGGATCGGCGCCGACGCGGCGCAGGGTGGCGGCGAAGGTCTCGCCGCCCTGGCGCTGGGCTCGGTAGGTGTCGAGCACGGCCTCGATCACGTCGGGCACCTCGGCCGCCGAGAACGAGGGGCCGACCACCTTGCCCGGCGTGGCCGGGCCCGACAGGTCGGAGCCGTCCGAGCCGCCGAGCGTGACCTGGTACCACTCCTTGCCGTCCTTGTCCACGCCCAGGATGCCGATGTGGCCGCTGTGGTGGTGGCCGCAGGAGTTGATGCAGCCGCTGATGTGCAGATCGATCTCGCCCAGGTCGTAGAGCTCGTCCAGGTCCTGGTAGCGCTCGGTGATGGCCGCGGCCACGGGAATGGCGCGTGCGTTGGCCAGGGCGCAGAAGTCGCCGCCGGGGCAGGAGATCATGTCGGTCAGCAGGCCGATGTTGGGGCTGGCGAAGCCGGCCTCGCGCGCGGCGCGCCAGAGCTCGGGCAGCTGGTCGTGGCGTACCCAGGGCAGCAGCAGGTTCTGGTCGTGCGTCACGCGGGCCTCGCCGGCCGAGAACTGGTCGGCCAGCTGGGCCGCGCGCTCGAGCTGTTCGGCCGTGGCATCGCCGGGGGCCTGGCCCAGCCGCTTGAACGACAGGGTCACGGCGCGCAGCTCGGGGTTCCTGTGCGGGGCGACGTTGCGCTCCAGCCAGCGGCCAAAGGCCTTGTCGTCGCCGGCGGCGCGCAGCAGCTCGGTGATCTTCTTCTCGCCCTCGGGCTGGGCAGCCGGCAGGGCGGGCGGCACGAAGCAGGCCGCCACGCGGTCGAGCTCGGCCTGGGGGATGGTGTGCGGCGCGCCATCGTGCTCCATGATCTGGCGGTACTCGGCCTCGACCTCGTCGATGTAGCGCTGGCCCTCGGCCTTGACCAGGATCTTGATGCGCGCCTTGTAGATGTTGTCGCGCCGGCCCCAGCGGTTGTAGACGCGCACCACGGCTTCCAGGTAGTTCATGATCTGATTCCAGGGCAGGAACTCGCGGATCACGGTGGCGATGACCGGCGTGCGGCCCATGCCGCCGCCCACCAGCACCTTGAAGCCCAGCTCCCCAGCCTCGTTCCTGACCAGCTGCAGGCCCACGTCGTGCCAGGCGATGGCCGCGCGGTCCTCGGCGGCGCCGGTGATGGCGATCTTGAACTTGCGCGGCAGGAAGGCGAACTCGGGGTGCAGCGTGCTCCACTGGCGCATGATCTCGGCGAAGGGGCGTGGGTCGGCGACCTCGTCCACGGCAATGCCGGCCAGCTCGTCGCTGGTGATGTTGCGTATGCAGTTGCCGCTGGTCTGGATGCCGTGCATGTTGACGCTGGCCAGCAGGTCCATCACGTCGGCCGACTTGGCCAGCGGAATCCAGTTGTACTGCACGTTCTGGCGCGTGGTGAAGTGGGCGTAGCCCTTGGCCAGGCGCGGCGCGGGCACGCGGCTGATCTGGTCCTGCTTGGCCTGGGCCTCGGCGTAGAGGGCGGGCTCGGGCTGGTCGTACTCGCGCGCGATGCGGGCCAGCACGCGCAACTGGGCGCTGGAGATCTCGCCGTAGGGCACGGCCACGCGCAGCATGGGCGCGTAGCGCTGCACGTACCAGCCGTTCTGCAGGCGCAGCGGACGGAACTCGTCGTCGCCGAGCTGGCCGGCCTGCCAGCGCTCGAGCTGGTCGCGGTGCTGGGCCGCGCGCAGGCGGACGAACTGTTTGTCGAAGTCGGTGTATTGGTACATGGCGAAAACTAGGGCCTGCTCACACTGTTTTTGCCAGTGCGAACGTGGTTAAAACCGCGCCAATCTAGGCGCGCGACGACGCCCAGGCTGGCTGCCTGGGCTAGGAGTGCAACAACGAGTGGCGCGGTTTTTACCACGTTCCCTTCGGGTTGCGGCCAAAAAGGCCATGCGCCGCGTTGCGAAACATCGCCGGGGCCCGACCCCGGCTGCGTTTCGCGCCTTGCGCATGGTCTTTTTGATCCGCAACGCATCTGGTAAAAACAGTGTGAACAGGCCCTAAATCAAGACCAGTTTGGTGCCGGCCCAGGCGAGCAGCACGGAGAGAATCGAACGGATCAGGCGCTCCGGCGTGCGGTTCACCAGGCGCGAACCGATCCAGATGCCAGGCAGCGAGCCGACCAGCAGTTTGGCCAGCAGGGGCCAGTCTACCGATCCCAGAGAGGCATGGCCCAGGCCCGCCACCAGGGTCAGCGGCACGGCATAGGCGATGTCGGCCGCCACGATGCGCGGCAGCGGCAGGCGCGGGAACAGGATCAGCAGCACGGTGACGCCGACGGCGCCGGCACCCACCGAGGTCAGCGTGACCAGGGTGCCGAGCAGGGCGCCGAACAGCACCGGCAGGCTCCAGTGGCGCGCGCGCGTGGCCTGGGCGAGGTCGGCCTGGGCCAGGCTGCGCGGCGCCTGCTTGCCGCGCACCGCCTTGTAGAACATGGCGGCGGCCGTCAGCAGCAGGGCGACGCCGAGGGTGTTTGTCATCAGGGCCTGGGCCGAGGGGCTGGCCGGGCCGATGCGGTGCAGCACCGTGAGGGTGAGCAGCGAGGCCGGAATGCTGCCGGCGCAGAGCAGGCCGACCACGCGCCAGGGCACCAGACGCTGGCGCGCCAGGCTCAGGGTGCCGCCCGACTTAGTGAAGGCGGCGAACAACAGGTCGGTGCCGACCGCCAGGTAGGGTTTGATGCCGAAGAAGAAGATCAGCAGCGGCGTCATCAGCGAGCCGCCTCCCACGCCGGTCAGGCCGACCACCAGGCCAACGAAAAACCCTGCAAAGACGAAGCCGAATTCATGCATGGGCACGACTTTAGGGTTTCTTTATGCGGAAACAAACGATTTTTTAGTTGTTGATATATTCTTTCTGCGCATAAAGCCCTTGCGGCCTGGCCGCAGGCGTTCCCTGTTCCCGTCAGGCCTGGGGGCTGTCATGCAGGGCCAGCGCGGCGCCGGTCAAGGCCGGATGCGGGTCGAGGATGACCCAGGTTGGGATGCGGGCCAGGTAATCCCTGAAGCGGCCCTTGGCCTCGAACTGCGCGCGAAACGGCGAGCGTGCGAAATAGTTGCCCAGGCGCGGCACGATGCCGCCGCCGATGTAGACGCCGCCGCGCGCGCCCAGGGTCAGCGCCAGGTTGCCGGCCACGCTGCCCAGCAGGCCGCAGAAGCGGGCCAGGGCCTCGGCGCTCTGCGGGTCGCTGCCGGCCAGGCCCTGGCGGCAGACCTCGGCCGCGTTCCAGGCCTGGACCGGCACGCCGTCCAGCGCGGCAATGGCGGCGTAGAGGTTTTCCAGGCCCATGCCCGAGACCAGGCGCTCGGCCGACACATGGTCCCAGCGCCGCCACAGCCGCTCGATGATGCGGGCTTCGCGATCGCAGGTGGGGGCCAGCGTGACATGGCCGCCTTCGCCCGGGATCGCCACCCATTCGCCGCGGCGCGAGCGCACCAGCGAGGCCACGCCCAGCCCGGTGCCGGGGCCGATCAGCGCGCGCGGCGCATCGGCCACGGCCTGGCCGCCGCCGACCGCGGACAACGCCTCGGCCGGCAGGGCCGGGGCCGCCAGCGCCAGGGCTTCCCAGTCGTTGAGCAGGACCAGCCGCGTGAGGCCGAGCTGGCGCCGCGTGGCTTCGATGGAGAAGGTCCAGTGGTTGTTGGTCATGCGGACCGCGTCGCCGGCTATGGGGTTGGCGATGGCCACCGCCGCTTCGCGCACGGCAGGGTGGCCGGCCTGAGCGAGGTAAGCCTGTAGCGCGGCCGCCAGATCGGGGTAGTCGGCGGTCGCCAGCGTGAGCGGGGCCTCGGGCCGCCCACCCGGGGTGCGGACGAGGGCGAAGCGGGCGTTGGTGCCGCCCACATCGCCAACGAGCGCGACCGCGTCGGCGGTATCGGTGGAGGTAGAACTGGACATGGTGTGGGTCTCTGGCATGGGGAACAGGGTGATTCGGAGGCCGGCCGCATCAGCTGGCAGAGGCGGTGTCGGGGGGCGAAGCGCTGCTGGCGGGCCCGGCCAGCGGCAGCCGGATCACGGCCCGCAGACCGTGGGGCAGGGCCTCCTCTAGCGACACCCGGCCGGCGTGGCGCTCCACGATCTCCTTGACGATGGCCAGGCCCAGGCCGCAGCCTTCGCCCCGGTCAGTGGCGCGCACGAAGCGCTCGAACACCTGCTCGCGCTGCTCGGGCGCCAAGCCCGGGCCGCTGTCGGTCACCTCGATCACGGCCTGGTCGTCCTCGCGGCGCAGGGCCACCGTGACCGCGGCGCCTTGGCCTGCGTAGCGTATGGCGTTGTCTATCAGGTTGCCCAGGGCCTCGCGCAGCAGCAGGGCGTTGCCCAGCACCACGAGCTCGGGCTCGGCGGCCTCGTCGCCCTGCGGCGCGCTGCCCAGGCCCAGGTCGACGCCGGCGCGCAAGGCGCGCGGCACGCATTCGGCGGTGAGCTCGCGGGCCAGTCGCCGCAGCTCGACCCGGCCGCGCCCCTGGGCGGCGGCCGATTCGGGTTCGGCGCGCGCCAGCGTCAGCAGCTGGCTGATCAGGTGAGCGCTGCGCGCGGCGCTTTGCTGCACGCGCATGAGGCGCTCGCGCTGCTCGGGGTCGGTCGTGGCCTGCAGGGCCAGCTCGGTCTGGCTCTTGAGACCGGCCAGCGGCGTGCGCAGCTGGTGCGCGGCGTCGCTGATGAATCGCTTCTGGGTGGCGACGTTCCGCTGCACGGCGGCCAGCAGGGCATTGAGCGCGGCCGCCAGCGAGCGCAGCTCGCGCGGTGCGGACTCGAGCTGCACCGGCGCCAGGTCGGTGGTCGCGCGGCCTTCGACCTCGCGCCGCAGGCGCGCCAGCGGCGCCAGGCCCGCGCGTATGCCGGCCCAGACGATCAGGCTCATCAGCAGCACCAGGATGGACAGGGGCAGCAGCATGTCGAACAGGATGCTGCGCGCCAGCTCCTCGCGGTTGGCGCTGCTGCGCGCCACCTGCACCAGCATGGTCTGGCGCGGCGCGCCTTCGTCGCCCCAGTCCAGGTAGAGCGCCGCCACGCGCACGCGCTGGCGTGCCGCCGTCTCAGCGGCGCCCTCGGGCGCCATCTGGCCGTCGTAGAAGTAGGGGCTGTTCAGACGCGGCGCGTCCAACTGCGGCGGGGACGGCAGCCTGCGGTTGCCGAGGATGAACTGGCCCGGCGGCGTGCTGACCATGTAGAGCAGGCGGTCGGCCGGGTCGGCCTCGAGCACGTCCTGCGCAGCGCGCGGGAAGTCGATCAGCAGGCCGTTGCCGATAGGCTTGACCTGCCGGGCCAGGGCGCGCGAGGCCTGGGACAGGCTGGTGTCGATGGCGGCGTTGGTGTAGCGCTCGGCCAGCTTGTAAGCCGCGAAGCCGCCGGCCAGCCACAGCACCAGCTGCGGCAGCAGCAGCCACAGCATGAGCTGGCGGTGCAGCGAAGGGCCCATGTTCAGGCGCCTGTGCGGCCCGACGCGCCCTCGGTCTCGAGCAGGTAGCCCAGGCCGCGTACGGTGCGGATCACCAGGGCCGAGCCTTCGAGCTTGCGGCGCAGGCGGTGGATGTAGACCTCGATGGCGTTGCCGGCAGCGGGCTCGGCCCCTTCGCCGCTCCAGGCCTGGTTGATCTGCTCCTTGGTGACGACCTTGTCGCGCTGGTTTGCCAGCAGCTCCAGCAGCGACCACTCGCGCCCGCTGAGCTCGATGGCCTGGCCCGCCACGCTGGCACGCCGGGCCTCGCGGTCCAGCAGCAGCTGGCCCAGCTGCAAGGCGGCGGTGGGCGGCTGGCTGCGGCGCAGCAGGGCGTGCAGCCTGGCCTCCAGTTCGGGAAAGTCGAAGGGCTTGGTGACGTAATCGTCGGCGCCCGCCTGCAACCCGGCGACACGGTCGTCCAGCGCGTCCAGCGCCGTGAGCAGCAGCACCGGCAGGGTGGGTTTGGCCTGGCGCACCTTTCTGAGCACGGACAGGCCGTCGAGCATGGGCAGGCCGATGTCGAGTACGGCGATGTCGAAGGGCTGCTTGAGCAGCAGGTATTCGGCGACCGCGCCGTTGGGCGCGTGCTCCACCGTGAAGCCCGCGCCGCGCAGCTGGGCGCTGAGGGCATCGGCCAACAGGGCGTCGTCTTCGGCAAGAAGGAGGTTCATGGTTGCCAAGCTTAATGGTTTCTTGTCGCTCTTCCCAGGTTTCCGGCTAATTCGCTGCTAGGGTTTAACCTAGTATTAATAAATTAATTTATTTTTAATATTCATCGGCCAGCACACCGGAACAAGGTGGTGCTGCAAGACCTCGCCGGCCGCAGCCGGCGGGACCCCAGGATGGAGACCCGAACGGAGAACACCCCATGCAGCAGATCAAATTGCAATCCACCCGCCTGGCCGGCGCCCTGGTCCTGGCCCTGACCGGACTCGCCCAGGCTGGCGAAGTCGAGGTCCTGCACTACTGGACCAGCGGCGGCGAGGCCAAGGCGGCCGCGTCACTGAAGGCCACGCTGCAGGCCAAGGGCGACAGCTGGAAGGATTTCGCCGTGGCGGGCGGCGGCGGCGACTCGGCCATGACGGTGCTGAAATCGCGCGTGGTCTCGGGCAACGCGCCGGCGGCCGCGCAGATCAAGGGCCCGTCGATCCAGGAGTGGGCGCGCGAGGGCGTGCTGGCCAACATCGACGACGTGGCCAAGGCCGAGAAGTGGGACGAGGCCCTGCCCAAGGTGGTCAGCGACATCATGAAGTACAAGGGCAGCTACGTGGCGGCCCCGGTCAACGTGCACCGCGTCAACTGGCTGTGGATCAATCCCGAGGCGTTCAAGAAGGCGGGCGCCAAGGTGCCGGCCAGCTGGGACGAGTTCTTCGTCGCCGCCGAGGCGCTCAAGAAGGCCGGCCTGACCCCGGTCGCACACGGCGGCCAGAACTGGCAGGACTTCACTACCTTCGAGAGCGTGGCCCTGGGCGTGGGCGGCGTCGATTTCTACAAGAAGGCCCTGGTGCAGCTGGACCCGGCCACGCTGGCCAGCCCGACCATGGAGAAGGTGCTGGCCACGTTCAAGAAGGTCAAGGACTACACCGACAAGAACGCGCCGGGGCGCGACTGGAACCTCGCCACCGCCATGGTGATCAAGGGCGAGGCGGGCATGCAGCTGATGGGCGACTGGGCCAAGGGCGAGTTCGTCGCTGCCGGCAAGCAGCCCGGCAAGGACTTCGTCTGCGTCGCCGCGCCCGGCACGGCCGCTGCCTATACCTTCAACATCGACTCGTTCGCGATGTTCAAGCTCAAGGGTGACGACAAGGTCAAGGCGCAGAAGAACCTGGCGGCGGCCATCATGTCGCCGGAGTTCCAGGAGACCTTCAGCCTCAACAAGGGCTCTATTCCCGTGCGCCTGAACATGAAGATGGACAAGTTCGACGACTGCGCCAAGGCGTCCGGCAAGGACTTCGTCGCCAGCGCCAAGAGCGGCGGCCTGGTGCCCAGCATCGCGCACGGCATGGCCGTTCCTTCCGCGACCGAGGGCGCGATCAAGGACGTGGTGAGCCAGTTCTGGAACAGCGACAAGATGAGCGCCAAGGACGCGATGACCCGCATCGCCCAGGCGGCCAAGACGCGCTGAAGCGCTTCCCCAAGGCCCCGCCATGTCCGCGCCTACCGCCCTGCGAACGCCCTGGCTGCCCAAGCTCGTCGTCGCGCCGAGCTTCTTGCTGAGCTTCCTGTTCATCTACGGCCTGATCGCCTGGAACGGCTACCTCTCGGTGTCGGCCTCGCGCCTGCTGCCCAACTACGAATTCGCCGGCTTCGACCAGTACCTGGCGCTGTTCGAGAACGAGCGCTTCTACGTGGCGCTGACCAACATGGCGATCTTCGGCTTCCTCTTCATCGCCGGCGCCATGGGCCTGGGCCTGCTGCTGGCCGTGCTGCTGGACCAGAAGGTGCGCGCCGAGGGCGCGCTGCGCACCGTCTACCTGTACCCGATGGCGATCTCCTTCATCGTCACCGGCACGGCCTGGAAGTGGATGCTCAACCCCGGCCTGGGCCTGGAGCGCGTGGTCCAGCAATGGGGCTTCGCGGGCTTCACGTTCGACTGGCTGGTCAATCCCGACAAGGCCATCTACTGCGTCGCGATCGCGGGCGTGTGGCAGAGCGCGGGCTTCGTGATGGCCCTGTTCCTGGCCGCGCTGCGCGGCATCGACGACGCCATCATCAAGGCCGCCCAGGTCGACGGCGCCAGCCTGCCGCGCATCTACTGGCGCATCATCATCCCCAGCCTGCGGCCGGTGTTCTTCAGCACGCTGATGGTGGTCAGCCACCTCGCGATCAAGAGCTTCGACCTGGTGATGGCACTGACCGCCGGCGGCCCGGGCTTCGCGACCGACCTGCCGGCCACCTTCATGTACGCCATGGCCTTCTCGCGCGGCCAGATCGGCCTGGGCGCGGCCAGCGCCACGGTGATGCTGGCCACCGTGGCGGCCATCGTCGTGCCCTACCTCTATTCCGAACTCAGGAGCAAGCGATGAAGCGCCAGACCCTGCACCGGCTGATCCTGGGAGCCGCGCTGCTGCTGTTCGCGGCCTGGTTCCTCACGCCCCTGTACGTGATGGTGGCGACCTCGCTCAAGGACATGGACCAGGTGCGCGAAGGCAGCCTGCTGTCGCTGCCGACCGACCCTGGCTTCGCCGCCTGGGCCAAGGCCTGGGGCAGCGCCTGCACCGGCACCGACTGCAGCGGGCTCCAGCCCTTCTTCATGAATTCGGTCCTGATGGTGGTGCCGGCCGTGGCGGTGTCGACCCTGCTGGGCGCGCTCAACGGCTACGTGCTGAGCAAGTGGAAGTTCCGTGGCAGCGAGACCATGTTCGCGCTGATGCTGTTCGGCGTGTTCATGCCCATGCAGGTGGTGCTGCTGCCCATGAGCCAGGTGCTGGGCTGGCTGGGCATCGCGAGCTCGATCTGGGGCCTGATCCTGATCCACGTGCTCGCGGGCATCCCCTCGACCACGCTGTTCTTCCGCAACTACTACGTGGGCCTGCCTGACGAGCTGATCAAGGCCGCCATGCTCGACGGCGCCAGCTTCTGGCAGATCTTCTGGCGCATCGTGCTGCCGCTGTCCACCCCCATCCTGGTGGTCACCCTGATCTGGCAGTTCACCGCGATCTGGAACGACTTCCTCTACGGCGTGGTGTTCTCGGGCGCGGACAGCAAGCCGATCACCGTGGGCCTGAACAACCTGGCCAACACCTCGAGCAGCGTCAAGGAATACAACGTGGACATGGCGGCGGCGCTGATCGCGGCCCTGCCTACGCTGTTCGTTTACATCGTCGCAGGCAAATACTTCGTGCGCGGCCTCACCGCCGGCGCCGTCAAGGGTTGAAAGGATTGAACATGGGCGCACTGAGCATCAAGCAGGTCCGCAAGACCTATGCGGGCAACACCCACATCCTCAAGGGCATAGACATAGAGATCGATCCCGGCGAGTTCCTGATCCTGGTCGGGCCCTCGGGCTGCGGCAAGTCCACGCTGCTGGGCATCATCGCGGGACTGGATACACCCACCTCGGGGACGGTCCACATCGGCGAGCGCGACGTGACGCATCTGCCGTCCAAGGACCGCGACATCGCCATGGTGTTCCAGAGCTACGCGCTCTATCCGAACATGACGGTGGCGCAGAACATCGCCTTCGGCCTCGAGATCCGCAAGGTGCCCAAGGCCGAGCGCGAGGCCACGGTGGCGCGCGTGGCCCAGATGCTGCAGCTTGGCCACCTGCTGGACCGCCGGCCGGCCCAGCTGTCGGGCGGCCAGCGCCAGCGCGTGGCCATGGGGCGGGCGCTGGCGCGCAACCCCAAGCTGTTCCTGTTCGACGAGCCGCTGTCCAACCTCGACGCCAAGCTGCGCGTGGAGATGCGTGCCGAGATCAAGCTGCTGCACCAGCGCACCCGCACCACCACGGTCTACGTGACGCACGACCAGGTCGAAGCCATGACGCTGGGCGACCGCATCGCGGTGATGAAGGACGGCATGGTCCAGCAGTTCGGAACGCCCGACGACATCTACAGCCGCCCGGCCAACCGCTTCGTGGCCGAGTTCATAGGCTCGCCGGCCATGAACATGGTCGAGGCCCGGCGCGGCGCCGCCGGCCTCAGTGCCCACGGCATCGAACTCGCGACCAGCGGGGCGCAGCAGGCCGCGCTTCAGGGCTGGGCCGGCGGTGAATTCGTCTACGGCCTGCGGCCCGAGAGCCTGTCCTTCGGCGCCAGCGGCCTGCCCGGCACGCTGTCCATGATCGAGCCCACCGGGCCCGAGACCTACGCCACTGTGGACACGGCGATCGGCCCGCTGACGGCCCGCGTCCCCGGGGCGCTGCGCGGCGCGGTCGGCGATGCCGTGCACCTGCAATGGCAGGCCGAAAGCGCCCATGTGTTCGACGGGGCGGACGGAAGGCGCCTGGCCTGAGCTCGGAACCGGCCGGGCACGGCTCAATCTGCGGGGCGTTGCGCCCGGTGCCAGCGCCGGGCCAGCAGGCCGCGCGCCAGGCTCTGCTCCAGCGGCAGCGGCTCGCCGTGCAGCCAGGCGGCCGTGAGCTCGCCGCACAGCACGGCCAGCGTCAGCCCGCGTGCCCCCATGGCGGTGCAGGCCCACAAGCCCGGCAGGGCCTCGGGGTCGATCGGCCCGACGGCCGGCAAGCGGTCGGGCAGGGTGCAGCGCACCCCCGCCCAGGCCTGAACCTGCCCGGCCGCGAAGGCCGGGGCCAGGGCCTTCGCGGCCTCGGGCAACAGGACACCCAGGCGCTCGAGGTTGGCCTGCTGGTCCTCGGCGCGCACCTCGGCGACGGGGTTGCTGCGCTCAAAGGTGGAGCCGGTGAACCAAGCCAGGCCCTGCGGCCCCGCCACGCCGGCCACCAGGCTGCCATGGCCGTTGACCGGGAAGGGCGGCAGGACCTGCCGGGCGGCGGGCCGCTCGGGCATGGGGCCCCAGGCGATCTGGCCGCGCAGCGGGTTCAGCGGCAGCGGCTGCGCATCGGCCGGCCCGCTTAGCAGGTCGCGCGTGTCGTAGCCGGCCGCGACCACCACCAGGCTGGCCGCGGCCAGCAGACGGCCCTGGTCGTCGAGCAGCTGCCATTCGGTGCCGTCGCGCCGCAGGCGCGCCACGGCTTGGTTGCCGCGCCACCGGATGCCGGGCTGGGCCAGCATGGCGCGCACCAGCTGGGCCGGCCTGATCCAGCCGGCCTGGGCATGCCAGAGCGCGGACGCGGTCTCGGGCAAGCGGGCCTCGCGCAGCCGCGCCGCGGGGGCCGGCGCGGACCATTCCAGTCCCGGATGCGGGCGCCCTTGGGCCGCGGCCTGGGCCCAGGCCTCGGGCAGGGCGCGCTTGCCCTCCACGCGGTGCTCGAGCACGCCCGAGGGCGCCCAGTCCAGCCCCTCGCGCAGCAGCTGGCGCGCCCGCTGCAGCGTGGCGCGCACCCCGCAGCGCGACAGGCGCGAGAGCGCGCGGTCGTCGGGCGAGACATGCGGTGCCACCAGGCCGGCCGGCAGGCCGGAGGCGCCGGCGGCAGGTTCGGCTGCGCGGTCCAGCACCTCCACCTGCCAGCCGCGCAGTGCCAGGCTGTAGGCCACGCTGGCACCCGAGAGGCCGCCGCCGATCACCACGCAGCGGCCCGGGCTGGCCAAGGCCGGGGCTGTGGCGGCGGGCCTGCGCAGCTGCCAGCGCGGCTGGAACTCGCCCTCCAGGTGCGCGGGATCGCTGGCCTGCTCAGAGGGCGGCAACAGGAAGCCGCGTTGCGCGAGGCCAGCCTCCAGTTCGGCGCGGCTGGCCGCGTCCTGGATCGCCGCGCTCAGGCGCGTACCGCGCCGGCAGCACAGGCTCAGGGCCTTGAACAGGTGACGCCGCTCCTCGGTGGGGCCGCCCGGCAAGGGCCCGAGGTAGACCGTGTCGGCCTGGAACGCCTGCTCGCGCAAGGCAGACCGGAGCTCGGCGACGCACAGCGTCAGCTGGACCTGGCCGCCTTCCAGCACCAGGCGGTGAAAGCCGGGCAGCAGGCCGCGCCATTGGGCGCGCAGTGCTTCCAGGAGCGCAGGCGCGTCCGACCCCGTTTGCGCGTCGGCAGTGAGCTGCTCGGTGTCGGTGGGAACTTCGGTGAAGGCGACGTAGTGCAGCAGGGACGGGCGCTGCGGATCCTGGCGCCAGGCCTGCCAGGTGGCCAGAAAGCGCTGGCCCAGGGCCCAGTCGGTATCGAGCACGCGCCAGACGGGCTGGCCCGCCCAGTCGGGCGCCTCGTGGGGCATGGCCCGGTAGAAGGAGGAGGCGCTCAGGCCGCCGGCGGCACGTAGCCCTGGGCCGCGTCGGCGCCTTCGCCGAAGAAATGCTTTTCCATCTGGCGCGCCAGGTACTGGCGCGCGCGTGCGTCGGCCAGGTTCAGGCGGTTCTCATTGACCAGCATGGTCTGGTGCTGGAGCCATTGGGCCCAGGCCTCCTTGCTCACGTTCTCCCAGATGCGCTTGCCGAGTTCGCCGGGGTAGGGCGGGAAGTCTAGACCTTCGGCTTCCTTGCCGAGCTTGATGCAGTGGACCATGCGTGCCATGTCGAGCGCTTTCTGAAAGAATCTTTATAAGGTTTGGAAATGATTGTCTGAAAAATAATTATTTCCAGTTTTGATGGAAGGCTTCCACAATCCTTGCGAACGCATTATCCGAACATCGGGAAGCCGACCATGCTGCAAGCTCAGGACTGTATCAATCTTTCATTGGCCGCCGCCATGGCAGGGTTGTGTGTGCTGGCCCAGCTCCGTCGCTTCCTGGCCCGGCGCAGGCTGCCGAGCGGTTCCGGCATGCGGGCAGCTTTATAATTTTCGTTTTGTCTTTCTTTGGCCCAGGCGCGGCCCGCGCAGCGCGCAGCCGCCAGTCTCCTGTCGACGCGGACTTGCATTGACGGGCCAGAACCTCGTTTCAGTCCCATTCCGCGGCCCCCAAGCACCATGAGCGCATTTTTCGAAGAACGCGTGCTGAACGTCCATCACTGGACCGACCGTCTGTTCAGCTTCACCACCACCCGTGACCAGGCCATGCGCTTCAGCAACGGCCACTTCACCATGATCGGCCTGCCCGGCGAGGGCCGTCCGCTGCTGCGCGCCTACAGCATCGCCAGCCCGAACTACGCGGACCACCTGGAGTTCCTGAGCATCAAGGTACCCGACGGCCCGCTGACCTCGCGCCTGCAGCACATCCAGCCCGGTGACACCATCATCATCGGCCGCAAGCCCACCGGCACGCTGCTGATCGACTACCTGCTGCCCGGCAAGCGCCTGTACCTGCTGTCCACCGGCACCGGCCTGGCGCCCTTCATGAGCGTGATCCGCGATCCCGCCACCTACGAGCGCTTCGAGAAGGTGGTCCTGGTGCACGGCGTGCGCCAGGTCGACGAGCTGGCCTACCGCGAGTTCATCACCGAGCAATTGCCGCACGACGAGTTCCTGGGCGAGCTGGTGAAGCAGCAGTTCCTCTACTACCCCACGGTCACGCGCGAGGAGTTCGTCAACATGGGCCGCGTCACCACGCTGCTCGAGGATGGCAGGATCCAGGAGGACCTGGGCCTGCCGACCGTGCTGAACCGCGAAGAGGACCGCATCATGATCTGCGGCAGCCCCGAGATGCTGCGCGACCTCAAGCACATGGCCGAAAGCCATGGCTTCAAGGAAGGCAACACCCATCACCCGGGCGACTTCGTGATCGAGCGCGCCTTCGCCGAAAGCTGACCGGCAAGCAGCGCGGCCCGGGCCATGCGCCGCGGGCTTTGCCCATGAAAAAACCCGGCCGCGGCCGGGTTTCTCGTTTCCGGAGTTCCGGACTCAGGCGGCCTGGGCGGCCTGCGCCTGGTTGGCGGCGACTGCCGTCAGGGCCTTGATCTCCAGGTCGGCGGCGCTCAGCGCCTGGGTCCTGGCTGCATCGCCCATGGCCAGGCCTTCGGCGCGCACGAAGCGCACGTCGGTGATGCCGAAGAAGCCGAACACGGTCTGCAGGTAGCTCTCCTGGTGCTCCATGGCGCGGCCGGCGTCGCTGGTCGAGTACATGCCGCCGCGGGTGGAGGCGACGATCACCGTCTTGCCGCCGGCCAGGCCCACCGGGCCCTTGTCGGTGTACTTGAAGGTGCGGCCGACCTGGGCCACGCGGTCGATCCAGGCCTTGAGCTGGCTGGGCACGGAGAAGTTGTACAGCGGGGCGCCGACCACGATGACGTCGGCCGCCAGGAACTGCGACACCAGGGCTTCGGAGACCGCGTTTTCGCGCTGCTGGGTCTCGGACAGCTCGGTCCCCGGGGCGACGCGGAAGCCCAGCGAGTCGGCATCCAGGTGGCTGGGTGCGTCGACGGCCAGGTCCAGGTAGTCCACGCTGGTGCCTGGATGGCTGGCCACCCACTGGGCGACGATGCTGGCGGTGAGCTGGCGCGACACGGAGTTGGCGGCCAGGACGCTGGAGTCGATGTGAAGCAGTTTCATGGTCTCTTCCTTTCGGGGTGGGTGGAGCCACATTCAGCGGCCATGGACAGATTGTGCGGGTGAGGTGAATCTTTGATAAGTCGTCGAAATTGCGATAGATTGTTCTTCTGGTAGGACAATATGGGCGAGCAAGCAAATGCAGGACCTCAACGACATGCTGTTCTTCGCCGAGGTGGCGGAGCAGGGCGGCTTTGCCGCGGCCGGGCGTGCCCTGGGCCTGCCCAAGTCGCGCCTGTCGCGCCGCCTGGCCGAGCTGGAAGCGCGGCTGGGCGTGCGGCTGCTGCATCGCACCACGCGCAAGCTCTCGCTGACCCCGGTGGGCGAGCTCTATCTGCGCCATTGCACCGCCGTGCGCGACGAGGCCGAGGCGGCGGCCGAGGCCGTGGCCCAGGTGCAGACCGAGCCGCGCGGCGTGCTGCGCGTGAGCTGCCCCGTGACGCTGGCCCAGACCGTGGTCGGCGAGCTGCTGCCGCAATTCCTGCTGCGCCACCCCTTGCTGCGCGTGGACATGCGCGTGAGCAACCGCGTGGTGGACCTGGTGGAGGAGGGGGTGGACGTGGCCCTGCGCGTGCGGCCCACGCTGGAGGACAGCGGCAGCCTGATCGTCAAGCCGCTGGGCAGCAGCCAGGCTCTGCTGGTCGCGAGCCCCGCGCAGTTGCAGCGCCAGGGCCAGCCCAGGGGTCCGCAGGAACTGGACCGGCTCGACACGGTGGCCATGTCGGGCATAGACGGCCGCGCCAACTGGCGGCTGCGTGGGCCCGAGGGCGCCGAGCACCTGCTCAGCCACCGGCCGCGCTACGTGGCCGACGACCTGCTCACGCTCAAGTTTTCCGTGCTCTCGGGGGTGGGCATCTGCGTGCTGCCCGACTACCTGTGCGAGCACGAGCTCGCCGACGGGCGCCTGGTGGAGGTGCTGCCGGGCTGGGCGCCGACGCCGGGCCTGGTGCATGCGGTCTATGCCTCGCGGCGAGGCCTGGTGCCGGCGGTGCGGCATTTCCTGGACTACCTGGGCGAGCACATGGCCGGTGACCGCGTGCGGCAACCGCCGATGGCCGGCAACCGGCTCTGAGCCCGCCGCGGCGCGGGCGACCCCGTCCAGGCGAATCACGTGCCGAGTCCTCTAGATTTGGTTATTAACAAACAAGTATTTATTCGTTGGAGTCTTAAAGTGGATTGCCCACAATGGCTCGCCGTGAAACAGCTTCCCCGGACATCGATCGCCCCGGGCTGGCGCGGCTCGGGGCCCGGGCAGGGGGCATGGCCGCCGGGCCTGGCCTTGTTACAGTCTCCAGTTGCGGCGACACAGCCCATTCCATCGCATTCGAACAACACATTGGAAACGCTATGAAGAAGACGCTTCAACTGACCCTGGCCGCCCTGGCCCTGTCCGCCAGCGCGCTGGCGCCGGCCCAGACCCTGCTCAATGTCTCGTACGACGTGGCGCGCGAGTTCTACAAGGATTACAACGCGGCCTTCGTCGCGCATTACAAGAAAACCACCGGCAAGGACGTCAAGATCGACCAGGCACATGGCGGCTCCAGCGCCCAGGCGCGTGCGGTGGCCGACGGCCTGGACGCCGACGTGGTGACCATGAACACCACGACCGACATCGAGTTCCTGGCCAGCCGCGGCGTGGTGGCCAAGGACTGGGCCAAGCGCTTCCCGCACGATGCCTCGCCGACCACCTCGACCATGCTGTTTCTGGTGCGCAACGGCAATCCCAAGGGCATCAAGGACTGGGACGACCTCATCAAGCCCGGCATCCAGGTCATCGTGGTGAATCCCAAGACCGGCGGCAATGGCCGTTACGCCTACCTGGCCGCCTGGGGCTATGTGCGCGAGAAGGGCGGCAGCGAGGCCCAGGCCGCCGAGTTCGTCGGCAAGCTGTTCAAGAACGTGCCGGTGCTGGCCAAGGGCGGGCGCGACGCCACCACCATTTTCCTGCAGCGCAACATCGGCGACGTGCTGGTGACCTTCGAGTCCGAGGTGGTCTCGGTGGACCGCGAGTTCGGCACCGGCAAGGTCGACGCCATCCATCCCTCGATCAGCATCGTGGCCGAGAACCCCGTGGCTGTGGTCGAGCGCACCGTGGCCAAGAAAGGCACGGGCGAGCTCGCCAAGGCCTACCTCGACTACCTGTATTCCGAGGAGGCGCAGGAGATCGCGGCCAAGCACGCCATGCGCCCACGCTCGGAGGCCGTGCTCAAGAAGCACGCCGCCACCTTCAAGCCGCTCAAGCAGTTCACCGTGGCCAAGTATTTCGGCAGCCTGAGCGAGGCGCAGAAGCTGCACTTCAACGACGGTGGCCAGTTCGACAAGCTGTACACGGTCAAGTAAATGACGGCTGCGACGTTTCCCGCGCCCGCAAGCGCGGCCGGCGGAGGTTCGCGCCCGCGCGGGGCGCGGCGCGTGCTGCCGGGTTTTCACCTCACGCTGGGCTACACCCTGCTGTACCTAAGCCTGATCGTGCTGATCCCGCTGTCGGCGCTGATCCTCAAGACCTTCACGATGAGCTGGGACGCGTTCTGGGTGGCCATCACCGGGCCGCGCGTGCTGGCCTCGTACCGCTTGACCTTCGGCGCCTCGCTGATCGCGGCCCTGGTCAACGTGGTGTTCGGCCTGCTGGTGGCCTGGGTGCTGGTGCGCTACAGCTTTCCGGGCAAGAAAATCGTCGACGCGCTGGTGGACCTGCCGTTCGCGTTGCCGACGGCCGTGGCCGGCATCTCGCTCACTGCGCTGCTGGCCGGCAACGGCTGGCTGGGCCAGTACCTGGAACCCATGGGCATCAAGCTGGCCTTCACGCCAGCCGGCGTGGTGATTGCGCTGATCTTCATCGGTCTGCCCTTCGTGGTGCGCACTGTGCAGCCGGTGCTCGAGGATGCCGAGAAGGAGCTCGAGGAAGCCGCCACCTGCCTGGGCGCCACGCGCTGGCAGACTTTCACGCGGGTGATCTTCCCCTCGATCGCGCCTGCCCTGCTGACCGGCTTTGCCATGGCCTTCGCGCGCGCCATCGGCGAGTACGGTTCGGTGATCTTCATCGCCGGCAACATGCCCATGGTGTCCGAGATCACGCCGCTGATCATTACGGCCAAGCTCGAGCAGTACGACTACGCCGGCGCCACCGCGGTGGCCGTCGTGATGCTGGTGATCTCCTTCCTGCTGCTGCTGGTCATCAACGCCCTGCAGGCCTGGCAGCGCCGGCGATCGGGGGCGGCATGAGCAATCTGACGAAGAAGCGGCTCAGCACCACCGAGGCGCCCTGGGTGCGCTGGAGCCTGATCGCCCTGGCCCTGGGCTTCATGGGGCTGTTCCTGGTG
The DNA here is from genome assembly GCA_005503335.1 of Comamonadaceae bacterium 2FH. GTDB lineage: Bacteria > Pseudomonadota > Gammaproteobacteria > Burkholderiales > Burkholderiaceae_C > SCMQ01. The sequence continues at coordinate 69,163 of SCMQ01000007.1, read as the reverse complement.
CTGCCGCTGGCGGCCGTGTTCACCGAGGCGCTGCGCAAGGGCCTGGCCGCCTACCTGGAGGCGCTGAAGGAGCCCGATGCCTGGTCGGCGATCCGCCTCACGCTGCTCACCGCTGCCATCGCCGTGCCGCTGAACCTGGTGTTCGGCGTGGCAGCCGCCTGGGCCATCGCCAAGTACGAGTTCCGCGGCAAGGCCTTCCTGACCACCCTGGTCGACCTGCCGTTCTCGGTCTCGCCGGTGGTGGCGGGTCTGGTCTACGTGCTGCTGTTCGGCGCCCAGGGCTGGTTCGGGCCCTGGCTGGCGGCGCACGACATCAAGATCCTGTTCGCCGTGCCCGGCATCGTGCTGGCCACGGTGTTCGTCACCTTCCCGTTCGTGGCGCGCGAGCTGATCCCGCTGATGCAGGCCCAGGGCAGCGAGGAGGAACAGGCCGCCATCGTGCTCGGGGCCAGCGGCTGGCAGACCTTCCGGCATGTGACCCTGCCCAACATCAAGTGGGGCCTGATCTACGGCGTGATCCTCTGCAACGCGCGCGCCATGGGCGAGTTCGGCGCGGTGTCCGTGGTCTCGGGTCATATCCGCGGCCAGACCAACACCATGCCGCTGCACGTGGAGATCCTCTACAACGAGTACCAGTCGGTGGCAGCCTTCGCCGTGGCCTCGCTGCTGGCGCTGCTGGCCCTGGTCACCCTGGTGATCAAGTCGGTGGTCGAGTGGCGGCAAGAGCGCGAATGGAAGGCGGCGGCCGAGCTGCCGCCCGAACGGCCGCTGTCTGCGCCGCCGGTTCCGGGCGCCGCCCGCTGAAGGAATACAAGATGAGCATCGAAATCCGCAACGTCAGCAAGCAGTTTGGCGACTTTCACGCGCTGCGCGACGTCTCTCTGGACATAGGTTCCGGCGAGCTGGTGGCCCTGCTGGGCCCCTCGGGCTGCGGCAAGACCACGCTGCTGCGCATCATCGCCGGGCTGGAGACGGCCGATGCCGGCAGCATCCTGTTCGCCGGCGAGGACACGACCGACGTGCATGTGCGCGAGCGCCAGGTCGGCTTCGTGTTCCAGCACTACGCGCTGTTCCGCCACATGACGGTGTTCGAGAACGTGGCCTTCGGCCTGCGCGTCAAGCCGCGCGGCCAGCGTCCTTCGGAGGCGCAGATCAAGGCCAAGGTGCACGAGCTGCTGGGCCTGGTGCAACTGGACTGGCTGGCCGAGCGCTACCCGGCCCAGCTCTCGGGCGGCCAGCGCCAGCGCATCGCCCTGGCGCGCGCCCTGGCGGTGGAGCCCAAGGTGCTGCTGCTGGACGAGCCCTTCGGCGCGCTCGACGCCAAGGTGCGCAAGGAGCTGCGGCGCTGGCTGCGCCGCCTGCACGACGACCTGCACGTCACCAGCATCTTCGTCACGCACGACCAGGAGGAAGCGCTGGAGGTGGCCGACCGCGTGGTGCTGATGAATGCCGGCCAGGTCGAGCAGATCGGCTCGCCCCAGGAGGTCTGGGACCATCCGGCCAGCCCCTTCGTCTACGGCTTCCTGGGCGACGTGAACCTGTTTCATGGCCGCGCCCATGAGGGCGAGGTGCTGATCGGCGCCGACCACCACGCGATCCGTCTCGATTCGCCCGAGCACCTCGACGCGCAGGACGCCAAGGCCTTCGCCTACGTGCGGCCGCACGACCTCGAGGTTCGGCGCTACACGCCCGGGGCCACGGGCATCGTGGCCCGGCTCGCGCGCGCCATCGTGGTCGGCCCGATCGCGCGGCTGGAACTAAACCGCGTGGACGCGAATCAGTCGGTGGACCCCGAGGTCATCGAGGCGCAGATGCCCGCGGCCCAGTTCCGGGAGCTTGCGCTGCGCGAGGGCGAGACCCTGGTGCTGACGCCCAGGCGCGCCCGCGTGTTCGTGGAAGGATGAGGATTTTGCTCGACTGGTTTGACACCCACCCGCGGCGCGTGTTCGCCGCCATCGCCCTGGCCTGCGTGGCCATGCTGGCCTTCGGCCTGTACCTGCAGCATGTGGTGGGGCTGGAGCCCTGCCCAATGTGCATCGTGCAGCGCTACGCCCTGATCGCGGTCGCGCTGATCGCCGGCCTGTCGGCCAGCAGCGGCAAGCGGGGCGTGCACCTCGCGGGCGCAGCGCTGATGCTGGCCGCCGCCGGCTTCGGCGCCTTCGTCGCGGCGCGCCAGAGCTGGCTGCAGTGGTACCCGCCCGAGATCGTGACCTGCGGGCGCGACTTCTACGGCATGATCGAGACCTTCCCGCTCAAGCGCGCCATCCCCATGATCTTCAAGGGCAGCGGCGACTGCACCAAGATCGACTGGACCTTCCTCGGCGGCTCGATTGCCAACTGGTCCTTCGTCGGCTTCGTCGGCTTCGGCCTGGCGGGTCTGGGCCTGCTTGCGCGCAAGCTGCGCCGGCCGGGCTGAAGCCGGCGTTGCGCCTCAGGCCAGCTTCTTGACCAGGACCTGGCTGCGCCGGTCCCAGTTGTACTTGCGCTTGCGCGCCTCGGGCAGCCAGTCGGGGTCGGCGGGCACGAAGCCGCGCTTGATGAACCAGTGCATGGTGCGCGTGGTCAGCACGAAGATGCTCGCGAGGCCCATGGCACGCGCGCGCTGCTCGATGCGCTTGAGGATCTTCTCGCCGTCGCCCTGGCCCTGGCTCTGGGGCGAGACCGTGAGCGCGGCCATCTCGCCGGTCCTGGCCTCGGGGTAGGGGTAGAGCGCGGCGCAGGCGAAGATCACGCCGTCGTGCTCGATGATGCTGTAGTGGTCGGCGTCGCGCTCGATCTCGGTGCGGCTGCGCTTGACCAGGGTGCCGTCCTTCTCGAACGGCTCGATCAGCTGCAGGATGCCGCCCACGTCGTCGGCCGTGGCCTCGCGCAGCTCCTCGAGCTTCTCGTCGACCACCATGGTGCCTATGCCGTCGTGCACGTAGATCTCGAGCAGCAGCGAGCCGTCGACCGCGAACGGGATGATGTGGCTGCGCGCCACGCCGGCCTTGCAGGCCTTGACGCAATGCTGCAGGTAAAAGCCCGTGTCGGTGGGGCGCAGGCTGGCCGGCTTGCTGGCCAGCAGCTGCTCGGCGGCAGCCAGCGGCAGCTCGGTGTCGATGGGGTTGTCCTCGCTCTCGGGCTGGTCCGACTTGATGCGTATGCCCGGAACCTCGGTGACGAACATCAGCTTGTCGGCCTGCAGCGCGATGGCCACCGAGGTGGCGACTTCCTCCATGCCGAGGTTGAAGGCCTCGCCGGTGGGCGAGAAGCCGAACGGCGAGAGCAGCACCATGCTGCCCGCGTCCAGCGTGCGCTGGATGCCGGCCACGTCGACCTTGCGCACCACGCCCGAATGCTGGAAGTCGACGCCGTCGACGATGCCGACCGGGCGCGCGGTGATGAAGTTGCCCGAGATCACGCGCACCGTGGAGCCGGCCATGGGCGTGTTGGGCAGGCCCATGCTGAAGGCCGCCTCGATCTCGTAGCGCAGCTGGCCGGCGGCCTCCTGGGCGCAGTCCAGCGCCACCTCGTCGGTGATGCGCATGCCGTGCGAGTACTTGGGCGTGTGGCCCTTGGCCCTGAGCTGCTCGTTGACCTGGGGGCGAAAGCCGTGCACCAGCACGATCTTCACGCCCATGCTCTGGATCAGGGCCAGGTCCTGGGCGATGTGCTGCAGCTTGCCGGCCGCAATCGCCTCGCCCACCACCCCGACCACGAAGGTCTTGCCGCGGTGCATGTGGATATAGGGCGCCACCGAGCGGAACCAGGGCACGAAGGTGAAGTTGAAGACGGTGGACATGGCGAGAGGCAGGGGAGCGCGGGGCGCTGGCAGGGATAATCGCCGATTCTCCACGAAGTTCCCGCCCCCGTGTCCGCCGACCTGTCGCCTCTTTCCATCGAGTTCCCCGAATCGCTGCCGGTCTCGGGCAAGCGCGAGGAGATCATGGCCGCCCTCGAGCGCCACCAGGTCATCATCGTCTGCGGCGAAACCGGCTCGGGCAAGACCACCCAGCTGCCCAAGATCGCGCTGGCCATGGGGCGGGGGCGGCTGAACCAGCCCCCCGGCACCCGCGGCAAGCTGATAGGCCACACCCAGCCACGCCGCATTGCGGCCAGCTCGGTCGCCAAGCGCATCGCCGAGGAGCTCAAGACCCCGCTGGGCGAGGTGGTGGGCTACAAGGTGCGCTTCCAGGACCGGCTCAGCCGCGAGGCCTCGGTCAAGCTGATGACCGACGGCATCCTGCTGGCCGAGACGCAGACCGACCCGCTGCTCAAGGCCTACGACACCCTGATCATCGACGAGGCGCACGAGCGTAGCCTCAACATCGACTTCCTGCTCGGCTACCTGCGTCAGATCCTGCCGCGCCGGCCCGACCTGAAGATCGTCGTGACCTCGGCCACCATCGATGCGCAGCGCTTTGCCGACCACTTTGCGTCCGCCAAGGGGCCAGCGCCCGTGATCATGGTGTCTGGCCGCATGTACCCCGTGGAGCAGCGCTGGCGGCCTTTCGAGGAGTCGCGCGAGCATGACCTCAACGACGCCATTGCCGATGCGGTCGACGAGCTCTGGCAAGGCAACGCGGCAGGGGATATCTTGGTCTTTCTGCCCGGCGAACGCGAGATCCGCGAAGCGGCCGACCACCTGCGCAAGCACCTGTCGCACCACGCGCTCACGCGCAACGCCGAGGTGCTGCCGCTGTTCGCCCGCCTGTCGCAGGCCGAGCAGGACCGCGTGTTCGACAGCCACAGCGGGCGTCGCATCGTGCTGGCGACCAACGTGGCCGAGACCTCGCTCACCGTGCCGGGCATACGCTACGTGATCGACGTCGGTACGGCACGCGTCAAGCGCTACAGTTTCAGGAGCAAGGTCGAGCAGCTGCTGGTCGAGCCGATCAGCCAGGCCGCGGCCAACCAGCGCGCCGGCCGCTGCGGGCGCGTGGCCAACGGCATCTGCATACGCCTGTATGCCGAGAAGGATTTCGCCGGCCGGCCGCGCTTCACCGACCCCGAGATCCTGCGCAGCTCGCTGGCCGGCGTGATCCTGCGCATGAAGTCGCTGCACCTGGGCGTGGTGGAGGATTTCCCCTTCATCGAGGCGCCGTCGCGCCGCGCCATCGCCGATGGCTACCAGCTGCTGGCCGAGCTCGGCGCGGTCGACGAAGCCAACGAGCTCACGCGGCTTGGAGGCGAGCTGTCGCGCCTGCCGCTGGACCCGCGCGTGGGCCGGATGATCGTGGAGGCGCGCGAGCGCCAGGCGCTGGAGGAGGTGCTGGTGATCGCCTCGGCCCTGTCGGTGCAGGACGTGCGCGACCGACCGCTCGACGCGCAGGCCCAGGCCGACCAGCAGCACGCCAAGTTCGACGACGAAAAAAGCGAGTTCACCGGCTACCTCAAGCTCTGGAAATGGCTGGATGACAGCCGCGGCGGCCATGGCAATGAACATAAGCTCAGTAACCGCCAGTACGAGAGTCTGCTGCGCCAGAACTTCGTGAACATCCGCCGCGTGCGCGAATGGCGCGACATCCACACCCAGCTCCTCACCGTGGTGACCGAGCACAAATGGCGCCTTAACGCCGCGCCCGCCACCTACGAGCAGATCCACCTGTCCATGCTGTCGGGCCTGCTCGGCAACATAGGCTGCAAGCAGGAGGACGAGGAGGCCTACCTGGGTGCGCGAGGCATCAAGTTCCACCGCCATCCAGGGGCGCACCTGAGCAAGAAGCCGGGGCGCTGGATCGTCGCCGCGGAGCTGGTCGAGACCACGCGCCTGTTCGGCCGCGGCATCGCTGCCATCGAGCCGACTTGGCTGGAGCAGGTGGGCGGGCATCTGCTGAAGAAGCAGCTGCTCGATCCGCACTGGGAGAAGAAGGCCGCCGAGGTCGTGGCGCTGGAGCGCGCCACGCTCTACGGCATCGTGGTCTACAACGGCCGGCGGGTGAACTTCGGCCGCGTCGACCCGCAGGGCGCGCGCGAGATCTTCATCCGCGAGGCGCTGGTGGCCGGGCAATGGGAGACCACGCTGCCCTTCCTCGCGGCCAACCGCAAGCTGATCGCCAAGGTCGAGGAGCTGGAGCACAAGTCGCGCCGCCAGGACGTGCTGGTCGACGATGAGCTGATCTACGCCTTCTACGACCAGCAGCTGCCGGCCGAGGTCTGCAGCGGGCGCGAGTTCGAGGCCTGGTTCCGCGACGAGGCCGGGCGCAACCCCAGGCTGCTGCAGCTCACGCGCGAAGAGCTGATGCGCCACGAGGCGGCCGGCATCACCACCAGCGCCTTCCCCAAGACCTTGCGCCTGGGTGGCGTGGACTGCGGGGCCAGCTACCTGCACCAGCCGGGCGACGCCCGCGACGGCCTCACGGTGACGGTGCCGCTGTTCGTGCTCAACCAGGTCAGCGAGGAGCGCTGCGAGTGGCTGGTGCCCGGCATGCTCAAGGACAAGCTCCAGGCCCTGCTGAAAAGCCTGCCGCAGAGACCCCGCTCGCGCTTCGTGCCGCTGCCCGAATCGGCCGCGCGCCTGGCCGAGCAGCTCGGCGCGCCCGAGCTCTTCGGTCACGGCAGCCTCACCGACGCCCTGCTCAAGCAGGTGCGGCAGATCACTAGCCTGGATGTCAAGCGCGCCGACTTCAAGCTCGACATGCTCTCGCCCCATTTGTTCATGAACTTCCGCGTGACCGACGAGCATGGCCGCCAGCTCGGCATGGGGCGCAACCTCGGCGCGCTCAAGGCCGAATGGGGCGCCAAGGCGCGCGGGGCCTTCCAGGCGCTGGCGGCGCTCAAGGTGTCTTCACCCTCTCCCTCTGGGAGAGGGCAGGGTGAGGGCGTGGCTGCGGTGCCCGCCAGCCCTCTCCCCGGCCCTCTCCCAAAGGGAGAGGGTGCCAAGCCCGCTGCGCCTCCTGCCTCGGTCGAGCAGCGCCACCAGGCCTGGACCTTCGGCGAGCTGCCCGAGCTGATGGAGATCCGCAAGGGCGGCCAGACGCTGATCGGCTTCCCGGCCCTGGTGGACCAGGGCGACGCGGTGGCCATCGAGGTGTTCGACGAGCCCGAGGTGGCCGCGGCGAAACACCGCGTCGGCTTGCGCCGCCTGTGCGCGCTGCAGGTGCGCGATGCGCTCAAGTACCTGGAAAAGAACCTGCCGGACCTGCAGAAGATGGCCGTGGCCTACATGCAGGTCGGGCGAGCGCCCGACGGAACGGGCGGTGGCACGCTGGAGGAGCTGCGCGGCCAGATCCTCGATCTGGCGCTGGAGCGCGCCTTCCTGCTCAATCCGCTGCCGGCCAACGAGTCCGACTTTAAGTGCCGCGTCGACGAGGGGCGCGGGCGCCTGACGCTGATCGCCAACGAGGTCGCGCGCCTGGCAGGCACCATCCTGGCCGAGTACGCGGCGGCCGCGCGCAAGCTAAAGGACACCAAGAACGCCCCCGAGGCCACGGCCGACTGCCAGCAGCAGCTGCAGCGCCTGATGCCCAAGCAGTTTCTCGCCGCCACGCCCTGGCCTCAGCTGCAGCATTTCCCGCGCTACCTCAAGGCGATCACGCTGCGCCTGGACAAGTACCGGGCGGACCCGGCGCGCGACGCCGCGCGGCTGGCCGAATTGCGACCCCAGGAGCAGCGCTACTGGCGCCTGGTGGCCGAGCGCAAGGGCGCGGTCGACGCGCGCATGCAGGAGTTGCGCTGGCTGCTCGAGGAGCTGCGCGTGAGCTTCTTCGCCCAGGAATTGCGCACGCCCCAGCCGGTCAGCGTGAAGCGCCTGGACAAGCTCTGGTCTCAGCTCAACAGCTGAGCCCGGCTTCGCCAGCGCTCACAGCCGCGCCAGGCGGTCGAGCGCCTGGCGCAGCGTCTCGTCCTTCTTGGCGAAGCAAAAGCGCACCACGCGCTGGTCGAAGCCGTTGCCGTAGAAGGCCGACAGCGGGATCGCGGCGACGCCGACCTCGCGGGTCAGCCACAGGCAGAAATCGGCCTCGTTCAGGTCGCGCTCGGGCACCGAGAGGCCCGAGATGTCCACGCACTGGAAGTAGGTGCCCTCGCTCGGCAGCAGGCGGAACTTGGTGCGCGAAAGGCCCTCGCGGAACAGATCGCGCTTGGCGGCGTAGAAGGCCGGCAGTTCGAGGTAGGGGCGCGGGTCGGCCATGTAGCGCGCCAGGCCATGCTGCACCGGCGTGTTGACGGTGAACACGTTGAACTGGTGCATCTTGCGGAATTCCGTGGTCAGCGCGGCCGGTGCGGCGACATAGCCGACCTTCCAGCCGGTCACGTGGTAGGTCTTGCCGAAGCTCGAGACGATGAAGGCGCGCGCCGCCAGGCCCGGGAAGCGCGCCGCGCTCTGGTGCTCGTTCGGCGCGTAGACCATGTGCTCGTAGACCTCGTCGCTGATCAGCAGCACCTCGGTCGGCTCCAGCAATTCCTGCAGGCGCAGCATGTCCTCGCGCGACCAGATGGTGGCGCTGGGGTTGTGCGGGCTGTTGACCAGGATGGCGCGCGTCTTGGGCGTCAGGGCGGCGGCGATCTTGTCGAAGTCGGGGCGGAAGCTGCCCGGGGTCAGGGGCACGCGCACCACGGTGCCGCCGGCCAGCTCGATGTTGGGCACGTAGCTGTCGTAGCAGGGCTCGAGCACGATGACCTCGTCGCCGGGCCGCACCACGGCCAGGATGGCGGTGAGTATGGCCTGGGTGGCGCCGGCCGTGATCGTGATCTCGTCGGCCGCGCTGTAGGCCCGGCCGTGCAGGGCCTGGATCTTGGCCGCGACGGCCTCGCGCAGGGCCGGCACGCCGGCCATCGGCGGGTACTGGTTCAGGCCCTGGGTCATGGCGTCGGTGACGGCCTGCACCAGGCGGGGATCGCAGTCGAAGTCCGGGAAGCCCTGGCCCAGGTTGACCGCGCCCTTTTCGGCGGCCAGGGCCGACATGACGGTGAAGATGGTGGTGCCAACGTTGGGCAGCTTGCTGGTGATCTCGGGGGTGCGCTCGGTCACGGTGTTCATGGCAGGTTGGCGTCGGCGGGTCGGTGCCGGGATTCAGAGTTCGTAGTCGTTCACATGGCCACTCATGGCCTTGGCGATCAGGTTGCGGTCCAGCCGGTCGCTCAGCAGCTCGGCGAACCGGTAGACGAAGTTGCGCAGGTAGGCGCCGCGTTTGAAGGCCACGCGCGCCACATTGTGGCCGAACAGCTGGCCCACGGGCCGCACCACGAGGTCGCCGACCGGGTCGTCGCGCACCGCCATCTCGGCCACGATGCCCAGGCCCAGGCCCAGGCGCACATAGGTCTTGATCACGTCCGAGTCTATGGCCTCGAGTGCGATGCGCGGCTCGAGCTTGCGCTGGGCGAAAGCCGTGTCTATGCGCGTGCGCCCGGTGAACGAGGGGTGGTAGGTGATGATGGGCTCGTGCGCGATGTCCTCGAGCGTGAGGCGCTCCTTCTGCGCCAGCGGGTGGGCCGCGGGCAGCACCAGCACATGCTGCCATTCGTAGCAGGGCAGGGTGACGAGCTCGGGGTAGGCGGACAGCGATTCGGTGGCGATGCCGATCTCGGCCACCTCGTCGAGCACCATGCGGGCCACCTGGTCCGGCGCGCCCTGGTGCAGGCTGATGTTGACCTTGGGGTAGGCCTCGCGCAGCCTGGCCACCGGCACGGGCAGCACGTAGCGCGCCTGGGTGTGGGTGGTGGCGATGGACAGCGTGCCGCTGTCCTGGGCGCTGAACTGCTCGCCGATGCGCTTCAGGTTGCCGACCTCGCGCATGATCAGCTCTATGCTCTTGAGCACATGCTGGCCAGGCTCGGTGATGCGCTTGAGCCGCTTGCCGTGGCGCGCGAAGATCTCCACACCCAGCTCTTCCTCGAGTTCGATGATGGCCTTGGAGACGCCGGGCTGCGAGGTGTGCAGGGCCTTGGCTGCTTCAGTCAGGTTCAGGTTGCGCCGTGCCGCCTCCTGGACAAAACGGAATTGGTGCAGATTCATAACAGATCGTTAATAAAAACGACTTCCATTATGCGTTAAAACATCTATGAAATCGGACGGAGGACGCTCAGGAAAGCGCGATCCTGGCCATCATGTCCGTCAGTCGCGCATCCTCGCCGATGGCTCCTTGCAGCCTGAAGCGCACCCCCGGATGGCGCGCGCGCAAGGCCTCCATCAGCAGCGGCAGGTCTTCGCGCGCATGGCGGCCGACGCCCAGGAACATGGGCACCACCGTGATCTGCTCGAGCGGCTGCGCCAGCAGTTCGCCGACCGCAGTTTCGAGGTCCGGCGCGCTGAGCTCCAGGTAGGCGCAGCGCACCGGCACCTGGGGCGCGAGCTCGAGCATGCGCCGGGCCACCGCCTCGATCGGCAGGCGCCACAGCGGATCGCGCGAACCATGCGCGAACAGCACGATGCCATGTCCGGTGGCGGGCTGGGCGTCTGCCATCGCCTATCTCCTGAGCACCAGCCAGCCGAAGGCGGCCAGCGAAATCATCGAGTAGATGAGGCCCGGCGCGGCCGCCGTGAGCCAGGGCTCCCAGTTGCGCAGGTTGCCGATGAAGCCGAACACGTTGTTGAGCAGGAAGAAGCTGATGCCCGCCATGACGCCGCCGAACACATAGCCCGCGATGTTGCCCGAGCGGAAATGCAGGTAGGCGAAGGGCAGGGCCAGCACCACCATCACCAGGCAGCTCAGCGGGTAGAAGACCTTGCGCCAGAACTCGATCTCGTAGCGCTGCGCGCTCTGGCCGTTGGCCTCGAGGTGGCGCATGTACTGGAACAGGTCCACGGTCTTCATGCGGTCGGGGCTGAGCAGGGCGGCCGAGACCATTTCGGCGCTGAGCTGGGTGGGCCAGCGCAGGCTGGGCAGCTGGGTGCGCGTGACGCGGCCGGTGTCGGTGCCGCGCGTGTGGAACTCGCGGCGCTCGGCGCCTTCCAGCAGCCAGGACTCGTCGTTGCCGAAGCCGGCCTTGGGGGCCTGGGTGATGGAGACCAGGAAGCCCTGGTTGTCGAACTCGAAGATGCGCACCTCGCCCATGCTGCCGTCGGCGGACAGCGAGCGCACGTTGACCGAGTAGTTGTTGTAGGCCTGCTTCTCCTTGAGCCAGGCGCCGGTCTGCCCGACGGTGATGCGCCCCTGGAAGCGCGCCTTGAGCAGCTGCGCCGTGCGATCGGTCAGCGGCGCCAGGTAGTCGCCCATGGCGAAGGTCAGCACCACGAACACCAAGCCCAGCGTGAGCAGGGTCTTCAGCGCGCGCCAGGGCCCCAGGCCGCTGGTGCGCAGGATGGTGTATTCGGAGCTCTGGGCCAGGCGCGCCATCACGTAGATGCTGCCGATCAGCACCGAGATCGGCAGCAGTTCGTAGAGGTGGCTGGGCACCAGCAGCAGCACGTAGAGCAGGGCATGGCTGAGCTGGTAGACCTGCTGCGCCGGGCGGCCGACGGCCTGCAGTTCGTCGACGAAGTCGAAGAAGAAGAACAGGGCCAGAAAGCCCAGGGTGACGAAGGCCACGGCCTGGATGATCTCGCCGTAAACGAGGCGGCGCAGGGTTCTCATGCGGTGCGCTCCGCGCCGGCGCGCCGGCGCCATAGCAGGCCCGGCGTGAGGTTGTTGTGCCGCATCGCCAGCCACAGCAGGGCGAGCGCGAGCACGGCGCCGTGGAACGCCGGCACCAGCACGGCCAGCGACACGCGTGCGGCGCCGATCCAGCTCTGCGCGACGTTGAGCAGGTTGTAATAGGTCATGAAGGCGAACAGCGCGAACAGCAGGTTGCCGCTGCGTCCGGCGCGCGGGTTGACGCTGGAGACCGCCAGGGCGATCACGACGAAGTTGAAGGCCGCCAGCAGGATGCCCAGCCGCCAGGCGAACTCGCCCAGCTGGGGGGCCGAGCGCTCGCGCAGCAGCGTCAGGGTCGACTGGGCCCGCACCGGCACCGCGTCGCGCGGGGCCAGCACGTCCTTGTCGACCAGGGTGCCGTACTCCTCGAACTCGCTGATCTTGAGCTCGGCCTGGCCGCTGGGGTCGTTCTCCAGCCGCTGGCCGTTGTTCAGCATCAGGAAGCGCTCGCCCTTGACGCTCTCGATGCGTCCGCTGCGGGCCGAGACGATGGACTCCTTGCCGCGCTCCATGGACGAGATGAACACATTGCTGCCCGACTTGTCGTCCGGCGTGTCCTTGTCGATGAAGAACACGCGCTTGCCGCCGGAGGATTCCTGGAACTGCCCCGGCGCGATGCGCTCGATGTCGCCGCGCTGCTGGTAGCGCTGGCGCAGCTCCAGGGTCTGCTGCTGGGTCCAGGGCCAGACCACCAGGGACAGCACCGCGATCGCCAGCAGCACCGGCCAGGCAAAACGCAGCAGCGGCACCAGAAAGGCCGTCAGGCCACGCCCGCCCGAGAACCAGATCACCATCTCGCTGTCGGCATACATGCGCGAGAGCGTGGCCACGATGGCGATGAACAGGCTCAGCGTGAGCAGGGTCGGCAGGTGGCCCAGCATGGTGAAGCCCATGACCAGCATCACCTCGGAGGGGTTGACGCTGCCGCGCGAAGCCTGGCCCAGCGTGCGGATCAGCATGATGGTCATGACGATGGTGGCCAGCACCACCAGCGTCGCGCCGAAGCTGCGCGCCAGTTCCTTGCGGAGAGAGGAATGGAATAACATCGGTCGGAAGGAAAAGATGAATTATGAACTTTGAACTCGCCACCCTGAGCCTGGGCGACGCGCCCGCCGAGAAATCCGACGCCCTGCTGGTGCTGCTGGGCGAGGGCTTCAAGCCGGGCAAGGACGCGCTCTCGCGCCTGGCGGGCGAGGCCATCAAGGCGCAGGACTGGGAGCCCAAGGGCGGCAAGCTGCTGCAGGCCTACCGCGTGGCCGGCATCGCGGCGCCGCGCCTGCTGCTGCTCGGCGTCGGCGATGGTTCGGCGCGCCAGGTCAGGAGCGCCGTGGCGGCGGCCATGTCGGCGCTCAAGGGGACTCCTGTCAAGCGCCTGAGCCTTTGCCTGGCCGCGCCTTGCGACGATGCGGCCTTGCGCGCCGCGCTGCTGGCGGTGGCCGAAGGCAGCTACGTCTACACCGCGACCAAGTCCAAGCCCGAAGGCCGCAAGCTGCAGCGCGTGCGCCTGGGCGTGCCCGACGAGGCTGCGCTGAGCGCCGCGTTCGAGCGCGCCGTGGCCACGGTGGCCGGCATCGAATGCGCCAAGGAATGGGCCAACCGCCCGGCCAACCACGCCACGCCCACCCAGCTGGCCGCGGCCGCCAAGGCCCTGGCCAAGTCGCCCCGGCTGCAATGCGAGGTGCTGGGCCCCAAGGAGGTGGCGCAGCTCGGCATGGGCGCCTTCCTGGCCGTGGCGCGCGGCGCCGAGGAGCCGCTGCGCTTCATCGTGCTGCGCTACAACGGCGCGGCACGCGCCAGCGCGCCGGTGGTGCTGGTGGGCAAGGGCATCACCTTCGACACCGGCGGCATCTCGATCAAGCCGGCCGCCGAGATGGACGAGATGAAGTTCGACATGAGCGGCGCGGCCAGCGTGCTCGGCGTGTTCCGCGCCCTGGCCGATCTGCAGCCCGCGCTCAACGTCGTGGGCCTGATCCCGGCCTGCGAGAACATGCCCGACGGCCGTGCCGTCAAGCCCGGCGACGTGGTCACCAGCCTGAGCGGGCAGACCATAGAGATCCTCAACACCGACGCCGAGGGGCGCCTGGTGCTGTGCGATGCGCTGAGCTATGCCGAGCGCTTCAAGCCGCGCGCCGTGGTCGACATCGCCACGCTGACGGGCGCCTGCGTGATCGCGCTGGGCGGCGTGCGCAGCGGCCTGTTCGCCTCGGACGAGGCGCTGGCGCAGGCGCTGGCGGCGGCCGGCGACGCGGCCCAGGACCTGTGCTGGCGCATGCCGCTGGACGAGGACTACGCCGAGGGCCTGAAGACCAGCTTTGCCGACGTCGCCAACGTGGCCGGCCGCGCTGCCGGCGCGGTCACCGCCGCCAAGTTCCTGCAGCGCTTTGCCGGCAAGTTCCCCTGGGCGCACCTGGACATCGCAGGCACGGCCTGGAAGAGCGGCGCGGCCAAGGGGGCGACGGGCCGGCCGGTGGGGCTGCTGCTTGAATACCTGCTGGCGCAACAGGAGAGCCCGGCGCCCGCGGCCAAGCGGCGTCGCTGAGCCGCCCGCGGGCTGCGCCATGACCGAGATCGCCTTTCACTTCAACGCACCCGACAAGGTGGCCTATGCCTGCCGGCTGTTGCGCAAGGCCGTGGCGGCCGGGGCCAGGCTGGTCGTGACGGGCGAAGCCGAGCTGCTGCGCCGCCTGGATCAGGCCTTGTGGACTTTCGCGCCGCTGGAGTTCGTGCCGCACAGCCTTGCCTCTGGCGACGCGCGCGCGGTGGCCGCCTCGCCGGTGCTGCTGTCCGAGCGGCTGGAGGATCTGCCGCACAGCCAGGTGCTGGTCAACCTGGGCGAGCAGGTGCCGCAGGGTTTCGAGCGCTTCGAGCGCCTGATCGAGGTCGTGAGCCTGGACGAGGCCGACCGGCAGCAGGCGCGCGGGCGCTGGAAGCACTATGTGGACCGCGGCTACGCCATCGTGCGCCATGACCTGAACCTCAAGGCCTGAGTCAGAACAGCATGACCGATCCCCAGCGCGATGCGCCGCGGCAGCCCCCGCGCTTCGTCCCCACGCTGACCGAGGTGGTGGCCGCGCCCGCTGCGCCATCTGCCGAGCCGGCGGCCGAGCAGCCCGCGGTCGAGCTCGAGCGCGTGGTGCAAGGCGTGCTGACCCGGCTGCGCCCCAATCTGGATCGTCTGGTGAACGAGGCAGTCTCCCAGGTGGTGCAGGAGCAGATGCAGGACCTGCACTGGCATGTGCTGCAGGCCGTCGAGGCGGCGGTGCAGCGGGCCGTGCAGCAGGCGCTGTTGCCCGATCGCTAGGGCTTTAGAGGCCTGTTTGCCAGCTCCGCGTCATGAGGCGATTTGCGCTGGCGCAACATGTCGCTTGCGCGTCACGATCTAGGCGTGTTCCCTATGGTTCAGGCCCGGAAATTGCGATACCTTAGCCGCCGTTGATCACAAGTCGACACGACAACTTTTCCAACCTGGAGGATTTTTATGCAGATGAAGTTGAAACTGACCGTTGCCGCTGCGCTCGCAGCCATGGCCGGCCTGGCGTCCGCGCAGGATGTGCAGACGGTCAAGATCGGCCATGTGGGACCCGTCTCGGGCGCCCAGGCCCACTACGGGAAGGACAACGAAAATGGCGTGCGCATGGCCATCGAGGACCTGAACGCGCAGAACATCGTCATCGGCGGCAAGAAGATCCGCTTTGAAATCCAGGCTGAAGACGACGCGGCCGATCCCAAGCAGGGCACGGCCGCCGCACAGAAGCTCTGCGACGCCAAGGTCGCGGGCGTGGTCGGCCACCTGAACTCCGGCACCACCATTCCGGCCTCCAAGGTCTACAACGACTGCGGCATTCCGCATGTCACCGGCGCCGCCACCAACCCCAACCTGACCAAGCCGGGCTACAAGACCACCTACCGCATCATCGCCAACGACAACGCCCTGGGTGCCGGCCTGGCCTTCTACGCGGCCGACGCGCTCAAGCTCAAGAAGGTCGCCATCATCGACGACCGCACGGCCTACGGCCAGGGCGTGGCCGAGGTGTTCAAGAAGACGGCCCAGGCCAAGGGCCTGCAGGTGGTCGACGAGCAGTTCACGACCGACAAGGCCACCGACTTCATGGCCATCCTCACGGCCATCAAGTCCAAGGCGCCCGACGCCATCTTCTTCGGCGGCATGGACCCGCAGGCCGGCCCCATGCTGCGCCAGATGGAACAGCTGGGCCTGTCCAACGTGAAGTACTTCGGCGGCGACGGCATCTGCACCTCCGAGATCGCCAAGCTCGCGGCCGGCGCCAAGACGCTGACCAACGTGGTCTGCGCGGAAGGCGGCGCCTCGCTGCAGAAGATGCCGGGCGGCGCGGCCTGGAAGGCGCGCTACGACGCCAAGTACCCGAACCAGTTCCAGGTCTACAGCCCCTACACCTACGACGCCACCTTCGTGCTGGTCGACGCGATGAAGCGCGCCAACTCGGTCGACCCCAAGGTCTACACGGCCAAGCTGATCGAGTCCAATGTCAAGGGCATCACGGCCAACATCGCCTTCGAGCCCAACGGCGAGCTGAAGAACCCCGCGATCACCCTCTACGTCTACAAGGACGGCAAGAAGACCCCGCTGAACTGAGCCACAAGCCCGGAAAGCAGAAAGCCACCGCAAGGTGGCTTTTTTGCTTTCAGCGGCTTTTCAATCCGCCCTCGCATCATTCAGGCTGTCGTGCAGAGCCACCAACGCCTGCGTCAGCTTGTGGCCGGGGTCCAGGTAGATCATGGGCATGGCCTGCTCGTGCGATTCGCGGATCTTGATCGAGGAGGGCAGGTAGGGCTTGAGCACCGGCAGGCCCTCCTCGATCAGCTCGCCGACCACGCGCTGCGGCAGGTTGGCGCGCGGCTGGAACTGGTTGACGACGATGCCGCCCACCACCAGCTCGGGGTTGTGGTCGGCGCGGATCTCCTGCACGTTGTCCAGCAGCGTGTAGAGCGCCTTGCGCGAGAAATCGTCGCAGTCGAAGGGGATCAGGCAGCTGCGCGCGGCGATCAGGGCCGAGCGCGTATAGAAGTTCAGCGCCGGCGGTGTGTCGATGTAGATGCGGTCGTAGTCGTCGGCCAGCTGCTGCAGGGCCTCGCGCAGCTTGTAGATCTTGTGGCGCGACTCCAGCTTGGCCTGCATCTCGTCCAGCGCCGTGCTCGACGGCATCAGGTGCAGCCGCTGGTGCGGCGTGGCCACGATGAACTCGGAAGGCGTCGCCGGGCGCAGGCTGAAGCTCAGCGTGTTCTCGAAGAAACCCGCCACGCTGGGCAGGTCCTGGCTGTCCCTGGCGCCGAGCAGGTAGCTGCTCGAGTTGCCCTGCGCGTCCAGGTCGATCACCAGGGTTCTATGGCCTTGGCTGGCACTGATTGCGGCCAGGTTGCAGGCGATGGTGGACTTGCCCACCCCACCTTTCTGATTGAAGACGACAACAGGCATGGCGCGATTCCTCGTGGCGTTGCGAAGGGGGAATGAATCGCCCGATTGTGCCCGGTTCCGGCGCCTGATCGGCCCCGCCGTGCGCCGGTCGTGACCTCTGGGTCATATGTTTTGTGAATGGACCGCATCACGAACGTCAACTTGACGAAAATGAGGGTTTACCCTAGGATGAGATCCGTGTTTGCTGCAGTGCAGCATTTTAGGAGGAACGAATGACGACCGCTTCTTTGTATCGCGCCGAAACCCGCCGCCTTCCCGCCAGCGGCAAGGAGTCTCTGCCTCGCCTGACCCGGCCGTTGGCGACGCTGCTGCTGGCCGCCTTCGTGGCGGCACTGGCCGTGGTGGCCGATCGCTGGGTCGACAGCTGGTCCGACGACCACCTGCTCACAGCCTGGCTGGTGATCTGGGCCGTGGTCTTCGCCGCCAGCCTGCTGGCCGCCGGCCCCGCCCGCCGCTTGGCGCTGGGCATTCTGACGGCTCTGTCCGACGGGGCCCGCGCGCGGCAGCAGGCGCACGCCGAGGCCATGCTGCGCGAACTGGTCCACGGTGACGAGCGCCTTCTGGCCGACATCAGCCTGGTGCCGGACTGCGCCGACCGCAGGGCCCAGGCCGAGCCTGGCTACGACGCCGATGCGGCGCGCGGCGCCAACATCGACGAGGAGATCTCGGCCTCCAGGCTGCGCCTGCGCCGTGCCCGCGCGCTGATGTGATCCATGTCGAGGGCCGGTTCCGACCCCCGGTTTTCCTGCCGACTGGCGCACGTCCAAGCAAGGGCGTGCGTGAATACGCACCGGCTGCGACACCTGATGTTGGCACTGTTCTGGGTCCTGGCCTTGCTGGTGCCCGCCCAGGCCGAGATCCGGGTCCGGCACGCGCAGGGCGTGCTGGTCCTGCCGCAGGCGCCGAGGCGGGTGGCCGCGCTCGAGTTTTCGTTTGTCGACACCATGGTGGCCGTCGGCATGGCGCCGGTGGGGATCGCCGACGACCGGCAGCCTGAGCGCATCATCGCACCGCTGCGGGCCGCCGTCGAAGGCTACGCCTCGGTCGGCAGCCGCTACAGCCCTGCCTGGAGGCGATTGCCGCGCTCAAGCCCGATTTGATCATCGCCGACCAGCGGGTGCACCAGACGGTGTACGCAGAGCTCAGCGCGACCGCCCCCACCTTGATCGTCGACTTGCGCAGCGCCGGCTACCAGGAGGACCTCGAGACCATGCAGGTCGTGGCGCACGCGCTGGGCCGCGAAGAACGGATGCGGCAGCGCCTGCGGCGCCATGCGGAGGTCATGGAAAGGTGCGCCGCAGCCATCGGCAACACGCAGCGGCTGACCGCGGTGTTCGGGGTCACGAGAGCAGCTGCTGGCGGCCGATACGCTGGGGCGTGGCCTGTTCCCGCCGCTGGAGGTACTTGCCGGCATCATGACCGCCGTGCTGGGGGCACCCTATTTCCTGTACCTGTTGTCGCGCTCCCTGAGGTGGTGACTTGAAGGCAAGGCTGCGCATTGAGCGCCTGACACTGGATTACGGCCCGCGGCGCGTGCTGGACGACATCACGCTGGGGATCGCAGACGGCGCTTTCACGGCCATCGTCGGCCCCAATGGCTGTGGCAAGTCCACCCTGCTCAGGAGCCTGCTGAGGCTGCTCGCGCCGCGGGCCGGCAGGGTCCTGCTCGAGGGCAGGGACCTGGCCGAGGTGTCGCCGCGCGCGCTGTCGCGCCACATCGCCTTGCTGCCGCAAGCAGCCGAATCCCCGGAGGGCCTAACCGTGCAGGAACTGGTGCATTACGGGCGCGCACCCCACCAATCGCTAACTGACCGCGATCCGTTGAGCTTTCTTCCCACAGGGCGACCCCTGCCGCAAGAGCACAGACGGGCTTACTTGTCCTGATGCTCGTCAGTTGCATTCAGCATACGGACGCGGCTGCTGAAGGCTTTGTTGACGCCGGGAACCTTGCGGACGATCAGCCGGGCCTTGCTCACATCCTTGGGCCCCTGTGCCCATCCGCTGAGCGTGGCATAGCCTCTCTTGTCGACAGTGACCTTGATGTCCTTGGCGCGATCGCCCATCTCGGCGGTCAGCGCCTGTTTGGCGGCCACGGCGATGTCACCGTTGCGCTGGCTTTCCGCAGCATAGCCAGCGGACATGCCGAGCGCGGCGAGAGCCAGCGCGATCGCAGCGGCGTAGGAAGAAGCTTTCATGACACACCTCCACAGCATTTACAGACTCCACGGATTCGGTTTTGTTCCCGCTGTCCTATGGATCGGAGCCCTTTGCCACCCTCTCTGTTGAGAGAAACATAGGACATTCCAGTAAATCGATCAAATTGAGCAATTCACTGCGGTGGTTCTTCGGCCAGCGCACCCGCAGCGATGGGTCCGCAGAAACAAAAAAACCCGCCTGGGGCGGGTTTTGCACGATGTTCCAGAGGCCCTGGTCCATCGGTGTTCTGGCGGAGAGGGCGGGATTCGAACCCGCGGTGGGCTATTAACCCACACACGCTTTCCAGGCGTGCGACTTAAACCGCTCATCCACCTCTCCTGCAAGCCCGCCATTGTAGCAGGGCTCGGGGTGCGTTTTCGCGCAGGCGCGATGCAAGGACGGCTATGCAGCCAGCTTCTGGGCCTGCACCACCTTCATGGCCGAGCTGATCAGGGCCGAGACCTCGGTCATGTTGCTCGGCACGATCAGCGTGGTGCTGGCTTCCGAGGCCAGCTTGCCGTAGGCCTCGACGGCCTTCTCGGCAACCTTGAGCTGCACCGCCTGCTCGCCGCCGGGCAGGCGGATGGCCGCGGCAACGCGCTCGATGGCCTCGGCCGTGGCCTCGGCCACGGCCTTGATCGAGGCGGCCTCGCCCTGGGCCTTGTTGATCACGGCCTGCTTCTCGCCCTCGGAGCGCGCGATGAAGGCCTCGCGCTCGCCGGTGGCGATGTTGATCTGCTCCTGGCGACGTCCCTCGGAGGCGGCGATCAGCGCGCGCTTCTCGCGCTCGGCCGTGATCTGGGCCTGCATGGCGTGCAGGATCTCCTTCGGGGGGGTGAGGTCCTTGATCTCGTAGCGCAGCACCTTCACGCCCCAGTTGAGCGCGGCCTCGTCGATCGCCGCGACCACCTGGGCGTTGATGATGTCGCGCTCCTCGAAGGTTTTGTCGAGCTCGAGCTTGCCGATCACGCTGCGCAGCGAGGTCTGCGCCAGCTGGGTCACGGCCGCGATGTAGTTGGACGAGCCGTAGCTGGCACGCATCGGGTCGGTCACCTGGAAGTAGAGGATGCCGTCCACCTGCAGCTGGGTGTTGTCGCGCGTGATGCAGACCTGGCTGGGCACGTCGAGCGGAATTTCCTTGAGGCTGTGCCTATAGCCCACGGTGTCGATGAAGGGCACCAGGAAGTTCAGGCCCGGCGAGAGGGTCACGTGGTACTTGCCCAGGCGCTCGACCACCCAGGCGTGCTGCTGCGGCACGACCTTGACCGAGCGCGTGATGAAGATCACGGCGATGACGAACAGGATGATGGCGATTTCCATGATGGTCTTTCTTCTTGCTTGTGAGTGGGGAGGGGTCAGAGCTTGTCGACCAGCAGGCGGCTGCCCACCAGTTCGGCCACGCGGTGCGGGCCGGGGGAGGGGGTGATGCCGGGACGGTGCATGGCGGTCCAGCTGGCGCCGCGGTAGCGCACGCTGGCCGTGCCGTCCTCGTTCCAGGCGTCGATCTGCACGGTCTCGCCCACGTCCAGGTTGACGCTGCGCAGGGCCCGGGCCGGTAACTCGCCATGCCGGCGACGCCTGAAAAAATAACAGGCGGCCACGGCGCCGCCACCGACCACGGCCGCCACCACCAGCTGGGCGCTGAGCGTGGCGCCGGCATGGGCAGCCAGCGCGGCCGCGGCCAGGCCTATGGCCAGCATCAGCAGGTAGAAAGTGCCGGTGACCAGTTCCACGGCCACCGCCGCGCCCGTGAGCAGCCACCAGACGGTTGATTCGGACATGAGCCCTCGTGATTTAGTGTTTGCACCCCATTTTGGGTGAAATGCGTGACGGTACAAGCAGCGTGTCGCACGAATTCCTTACACTTCGCGCCTATTTCCGTTTTTTCGCGTTTTCGCCCGCCCGGCTGGAGCCCTCATGAAATTCCGCTTTCCGATTGTCATCATCGACGAAGACTACCGCTCCGAGAACACCTCGGGCCTGGGCATCCGTGCGCTGGCGCAGGCGATCGAGAGCGAGGGCTTCGAGGTGCTGGGCGTCACCAGCTACGGCGACCTGTCGCAGTTCGCCCAGCAGCAAAGCCGTGCCAGCGCCTTCATCCTGTCGATCGACGACGAGGAGTTCACGCCCGGGCCGGACCTCGACCCGGCGGTGCTGAGCCTGCGCGCCTTCATCGAGGAGGTGCGCCGCAAGAACGCCGACGTGCCGATCTACATCTACGGCGAGACCAAGACCAGCCGCCACCTGCCCAACGACATCCTGCGCGAGCTGCACGGCTTCATACACATGTTCGAGGACACGCCAGAGTTCGTGGCGCGCCACATCATCCGCGAGGCCAAGAGCTACCTGGAGGGCATCCAGCCGCCGTTCTTCAAGGCCCTGCTCGACTACGCGGAAGACGGCTCCTACTCCTGGCACTGCCCGGGCCATTCGGGCGGCGTCGCCTTCCTCAAGAGCCCGATCGGCCAGATGTTCCACCAGTTCTTCGGCGAGAACATGCTGCGCGCCGACGTCTGCAACGCGGTCGAGGAGCTGGGCCAGCTGCTGGACCACGACGGCGCGATCGGCGCGAGCGAGCGCAATGCGGCGCGCATCTTCAATGCCGACCACTGCTTCTTCGTCACCAACGGCACCAGCACCAGCAACAAGATGGTCTGGCACCACACGGTGGCGCCGGGCGACGTGGTGGTGGTGGACCGCAACTGCCACAAGTCCATCCTGCACAGCATCATCATGACGGGCGCCATTCCCGTGTTCCTCAAGCCCACGCGCAACCACTACGGCATCATCGGCCCGATTCCGCAGAGCGAGTTCGAGCCCGAGGCCATCAAGGCCAAGATCGAGGCCAACCCGCTGCTCAAGGGCGTTCAAGCTCAGAAGGTCAAGCCGCGCGTGCTGACCCTGACCCAGTCCACCTACGACGGCGTGCTCTACAACACCGAGGCGATCAAGGGCCTGCTGGACGGCTACGTCGACAACCTGCATTTCGACGAGGCCTGGCTGCCGCACGCGGCCTTCCACCCCTTCTACGGCGCCTACCACGCCATGGGCAAGAAGCGCGCCCGGCCCAAGGACACGGTGGTCTATGCCACCCAGTCCATCCACAAGCTGCTGGCCGGCATCAGCCAGGCCAGCCACGTGCTGGTGCAGGACTCTCAGAACACCAAGCTGGACCGGCATCTGTTCAACGAGTCCTACCTGATGCACACCAGCACCTCGCCGCAATACAGCATCATCGCCAGCTGCGACGTGGCGGCTGCCATGATGGAGCCGCCCGGCGGCACGGCCCTGGTGGAGGAGAGCATCGCCGAGGCGCTGGATTTCCGCCGTGCCATGCGCAAGGTGGACGAGGAGTACGGCCAGGACTGGTGGTTCAAGGTCTGGGGACCGGATGAGCTGGTCGAGGAGGGCATTGGCCGCGCCGAAGACTGGATCATTCGCAGCGACGACAAGGGCAGCAAGAGCGACAGCAAGTGGCACGGCTTCGGCCAGCTGGCCGACGGCTTCAACATGCTGGACCCGATCAAGTCCACCATCGTCACGCCCGGCCTCAACCTGGACGGCAAGTTCGACCAGACCGGCATCCCGGCTTCCATCGTCACCAAGTTCCTGGCCGAGCATGGCGTGGTGGTCGAGAAGACCGGCCTCTACAGCTTCTTCATCATGTTCACCATCGGCATCACCAAGGGCCGCTGGAACACCATGCTGACGGCGCTTCAGCAGTTCAAGGACGACTACGACCGCAACCAGCCGCTGTGGCGCATCATGCCGGAGTTCTGCCAGCAGCACCCGCGCTACGAGCGCATGGGCCTGCGCGACCTGTGCCAGCACATCCATGAGCTCTACGCCAAGTACGACATCGCCCGCCTGACCACCGAGATGTACCTGAGCGACCTGGCGCCCGCCATGACCCCGGCCGACGCCTACGCCCACATCGCCCACCGCACGACCGAGCGCGTGGAAATCGATCAGCTTGAGGGCCGCATCACGGTGGGACTGGTCACGCCTTACCCGCCGGGCATCCCGCTGCTGGTTCCGGGCGAGGTGTTCAACAAGAAGATCGTCGACTACCTGAAGTTCTCGCGCGAGTTCAACGCCCAGTGCCCGGGCTTCGAGACCGACATCCACGGCCTGGTGGAGCAGGTCGGGCCGGACGGCAAGAAACGCTATTTCGCCGACTGCGTGAAAGCCTGAGCGGCCCGCGAGGCGCATGAGGGCGCCGGGCCTTTCGTGGCTGGTTTGCGGGTACATTGCCCGGCATGCACGCGTCCACCTTCCTCTGGCACGACTACGAGACCTTCGGCGCCGACCCCCGGCGCGACCGGCCCGCGCAGTTCGCCGCCATCCGCACCGACGCCGAGCTCAACGAGATCGGCGAGCCGCTGATGCTCTACTGCCGGCCGGCGCCGGACTACCTGCCAGATCCTGAGGCTTGCCTGATCACGGGGATCACGCCCCAGCTGTGCCTGGAGAAAGGGTTGGCCGAGCATGAATTCGCCGCGCGCATCGAGGCGGAGCTGGCCCGGCCCGGCACCATAGGCGTGGGCTACAACACGATTCGCTTCGACGACGAGTTCACGCGCTTCCTGTTCTGGCGCAACCTGATCGACCCTTATGCGCGCGAGTGGCAGAACGGCTGCGGCCGCTGGGACCTGCTCGACGTGGTGCGCATGGCCCATGCGCTGCGCCCAGAGGGCATAGCCTGGCCCCGCAAGTCCGACGGAACGCCCAGCTTCAGGCTGGAGCACCTGAGCGCCGCCAACGGCCTGGCGCACGAGGCCGCGCACGACGCGCTGTCGGACGTGCGCGCCACCATCGCGCTGGCGCGCCTGATCCGCGACCAGCAGCCCAAGCTGTTCGAGTTCTGCCTGGGACTGCACAAGAAGGAGCGCGTGATGGCCGAACTGGGTCTGCCGACCACGGCCGACGGCGCCAGGCCTTTCCTGCATGTCTCGGGCATGTTTCCGGTCCAGCGCGGCTGCCTCGCCGTGCTGTGGCCGCTGGCCAGCCATCCGCGCAACCGCAACGAGCTGATCGCCTGGGACCTGGCCCACGACCCGTCCGAGCTCGCGACGCTGGACGTCGCGACCCTGAGGCTGCGCCTGTTCAGCAAGGCCGACGCGCTGCCGCCGGGCATGACGCGCCTGCCAGTGAAGACCGTGCACCTGAACAAGTCGCCCATGGTGGTGGCCAAGCTGCGCACGCTCTCGCCCGAGCTGGCCGAACGCTGGGGCATGGACATGGAGCAGGCCCTGCGCCATGCCGCCGTGGCCCGCGACCTGCCCGACATGAGCGCGATCTGGGCCCAGGTGTTCGAGCGGCCCGAGGCCGCTGACGCGCAGCGTCCCGACGTGGACCAGGACCTGTACGGCGGCTTCGTCGGCAACGGCGACCGCCGGCGCCTGAACCACCTGCGCAGCCTGGGCCCCGAGGCACTGGCCGCGGCGCGCACCGGATTCGACGACGAACGGCTGGAGGAACTGCTGTTCCGTTACCGCGCGCGCAACTTCCCCGGCACGCTGACGCAGGAGGAGGCGCAGCGCTGGAGCGAGCACCGCGCGGCCCGCCTGTTCGAGGGGGAGGGCGGGGCGCTGACCCTGCAGGCCCTGTCCGATCGCATCGACGCCTTGTCGGAGAAGGCCGACGAGCGCGCCGAGGCCATCCTGGGCGCGCTCTACGACTATGCGGAGTCGATCGCGCCGCAGCGGTAGCCGCCTCAGCGGTACATGAATGCCGTGCTGCCGGGGCGCGCGGCCAGATGCAGCGTGGCCGTGGCGGGCGGCGTCTGCGCGACCAGCTTGCCGCGCCGGAAGACCTTGAGCCGCGTGGCGCGCAGGCGTATCGCCTCGACGGGGTCACGCGCCTGCAGCAGCACGAAGTCGGCATGGCAGCCGGCTTCCAGTCCGTAGCCTTGCAGCTTCAGAATGCGCGCCGGGTTGACCGTGACGGCGTCGAAGCATTGGCGCATCGCTGTCTGGCTGGTCATCTGCGCCACATGCAGGCCCATGTGGGCCACCTCGAGCATGTCGGCCGAGCCCAGCGAGTACCAGGGATCCATCACGCAGTCATGGCCGAAGGCGACCGTGACGCCCTGCGCCATCAGCTCGGGCACGCGCGTCATGCCGCGGCGCTTTGGGTAGCTGTCGTGGCGGCCCTGAAGCGTGATGTTGATCAGCGGGTTGGCCACCGCATGGACCTGGGCCTCGGCCATCAGCGGCAGCAGCTTGGACACGTAGTAGTTGTCCATGGAGTGCATCGAGGTCAGGTGCGAGCCCGTCACCCGGCCCTGCAGGCCCAGGCGCTGCGTCTCGAAGGCCAGGGTCTCGATGTGGCGCGACAGCGGGTCGTCGGACTCGTCGCAGTGCATGTCCACCATGCGGCCCTGCTCGGCGGCGAGCTCGCACAGCAGCTTCACGCTGGCCGCGCCTTCGGCCATGGTGCGCTCGAAATGCGGAATGCCTCCCACCACGTCCACGCCCATGGCCAGCGCACGCTGGAGCTGCTCGAGCGCGCCCGGGGAGCGCAGCACGCCGTCCTGCGGAAAGGCGACCAACTGCAGGTCGAGGTAGGGCGCCACGCGCTGCTTGACCTCCAGCAGGGCCTGCACGGCCAGCAGGCGCGGATCGCACACGTCCACGTGCGAGCGCACGGCCAGCAGGCCCTTGGCCACGGCCCAGTCGCAATAGGCGAGGGCGCGCTCGACCAGGGCCTCCTGCGTGAGCAGCGGCTTGAGCTCGCCCCACAGCGCGATGCCTTCGAGCAGGGTACCGCTCTGGTTGACGCGCGGCAGGCCGTAGCTCAGGGCGGCGTCCATGTGGAAATGTGCGTCGACGAAGGGCGGGCTGAGCAGCAGGCCCTGGGCGTCCACGACTTCATGGGCCGCGGCGCTCAGGCCCTGGCTCACTTCGGTGATGCGGCCGTCCTGCACGGCCACGGACATGTCGCTGCGGCCGTCCGGCAGGGTGGCGTGGGTGATCAGCAGGTCGAGCATGGTCTCCGCCGTCCTGGGATGGCGCCCTATTTGGTGCCGAAGATCCGGTCGCCGGCGTCGCCCAGGCCGGGCAGGATGTAGCCGTGATCGTTGAGCTCGCGGTCGATGGCGGCGGTGTAGATCGGCACGTCGGGGTGGGCCCGGCGCAGGGTGGCGATGCCCTCGGGGCAGGTCAGCAGGCAGACGAACTTTACCGAGCGCGGGTTCAGCGCCTTGATCCTGTCGATCGCCGCGACGGCCGAGTTGCCGGTGGCGAGCATGGGGTCGACCACGATCACATCGCGCTCCTCCATGCTGGACGGCATCTTGAAGTAGTACTGCACGGCCTGCAGGGTCTCTGGGTCGCGGTACAGGCCGATATGGCCCACGCGCGCACCGGGCACCACATTGAGCATGCCGTCCAGGATGCCGAGGCCGGCGCGCAGTATGGGCACGAAGACCAGCTTCTTGCCGTCGATCATGCGGCCGGTGGTCTTCTCCAGCGGCGTCTCGATCTCGATCTCGTGCAGCGGCATGTCGCGCGTGACCTCGTAGGCCATCAGCGTGCTCAACTCGTCCAGCAGGCGGCGAAAGCTGCTGGTGCTGGCGTTCTTCTGGCGCATCAGCGTGAGCTTGTGCTGCACCAGCGGGTGGTCGATCAGGTGGACCTGGTCCATGGCTTTTCTCCTTCAGCGCCTGCGCCCGCCGAGCAGACTGCCCAGCACGCCGCGGATGATCTCCCGGCCCACCGTGGTGCCTATGGTGCGCACGGCGGACTTGGCCATGGCCTCGGCCAGGCCCTCGCGTCGGCCGCCGCGCGGTCCGGTGGAGCCGAACAGCATGTCGCCCAGGCCACCCAGCAGGCCGCCTTCGGCCGCCTTGCCGTTGCCGCCCGTGCCGGCAGACGCAGCCGCCTCGGTCGCGGCGGCGCGGCCCTTGAGGATCTCGTGGGCCGATTCGCGGTCCACCGTCTTCTCGTAGACGCCGGCGACCAGCGAGCCTTGCACCAGGGCCTGGCGTTGCACCGGCGTGATCGGCCCGATCTGGCTGCCCGGTGGCAGCACGTAGACGCGCTCGGTCACGCCGGGGCGGCCCTTGGCGTCGAGCAGGCTGACCAGGGCCTCGCCCACCGCGAGCTCGGTGATCGCGGTCTCTATGTCCAGCCCCGGCTTCTGGCGCATGGTCTGGGCCGTGGCTTTCACCGCCTTCTGGTCGCGCGGCGTGAAGGCGCGCAGGGCGTGCTGCACGCGGTTGCCGAGCTGGGCCAGCACGCTGTCCGGGATGTCGAGCGGGTTCTGCGTGACGAAATACACGCCGACGCCCTTGGAGCGCACCAGGCGGACCACCAGCTCGATGCGCTCGACCAGCACCTTGGGCGCGTCGTCGAACAGCAGGTGGGCCTCGTCGAAGAAGAACACCAGCTTCGGCTGATCCGGGTCGCCGACCTCGGGCAGTTGCTCGAACAGCTCGGACAGCATCCACAGCAGGAAGCTGGCATACAGGCGCGGCGCGTTCAGCAGCCTGTCGGCCGCCAGGATGTTGACCACGCCGTGGCCCGCGGCGTCGGTCTGCATGAAGTCCTCGAGGTTGAGCATGGGCTCGCCGAAGAACTTGTCGCCGCCCTGGGACTCGATCTGCAGCAGGCCGCGCTGGATGGCGCCGACGCTGGCGGCGCTGACGTTGCCGTACTCGGTGGTGAACTGGCTGGCGTTGTCGCCCACATGCTGCAGCATGGCGCGCAAGTCCTTCAGGTCCAGCAGCAGCAGGCCGTTGTCGTCGGCGATCTTGAACACCAGGTTGAGCACGCCGGCCTGGGTCTCGTTGAGATTCAGCATGCGCCCCAGCAGCAGCGGCCCCATGTCGGAAACCGTGGCGCGCACCGGGTGGCCTTGCTCGCCGAACACGTCCCACAGGGTGGCCGGGCAGGCGCGCGACTCGGGGGCGTCCAGCCCGCGCTCCTGCAGCACGGCCGCCAGCTTGCCGGCTATCTGGCCGGCCTGACTGATGCCCGTGAGGTCGCCCTTGACGTCGGCCATGAACACCGGCACGCCGATGCGCGAGAAGTTCTCCGCCAGGGTCTGCAGCGTCACGGTCTTGCCCGTGCCGGTGGCGCCGGTGATCAGGCCGTGGCGGTTGGCCAGGCCGGGCAGCAGATGGCATTCGGTGGCGCCATGCCTGGCGATCAGCAGCGGTTCGGCCATGAAGAGGGCTCCCGGGGAGTGAAAAGTAAAATCCAGGGCATAGATTAAATCAACACGCAAGGATTTCTGATGGCCGGCCACAGCAAATGGGCAAATATCCAGCACCGCAAGGGCAGACAGGACGAGAAGCGCCAGCGCATCTGGACGCGCGTGGTGCGCGAGATCATGGTGGCCGCCCGCACCGGCGGCGGCGATCCGACGGCCAACCCCCGCCTGCGCCTGGCCATTGAAAAGGCCAAGGCGGCCAACATGCCGGCCGACACCGTCAAGCGCAACATCGACAAGGCCACCGGCAACCTGGAAGGCGTGAACTACGAGGAAATCCGCTACGAGGGCTACGGCATAGGCGGGGCCGCCATCATCGTCGACACCATGACCGACAACCGCGTGCGCACCGTGGCCGAGGTGCGCCACGCCTTCAGCAAGTACGGCGGCAACATGGGCACCGAGGGCTCGGTCGCGTTCCAGTTCAGGAATGTGGGTCAGCTGATCTTCGCGCCCGGCACCAGCGAGGACAAGGTCATGGAAGTCGCCCTGGAAGCCGGCGCCGAGGACGTGATCGCCGACGAGGAGGGCGCGATCGAGGTGCTGACCGCGCCGGCCGACTTCGAGGCGGTGAAGAACGCGCTGGAGGCGGCGGGCCTGACGCCCGAGGTGGCCGAGGTCACCATGCGCCCGGAGAACAGCATAGCGCTCAGCGGCGAGGACGCCGCCCGGATGCAGAAGCTGCTCGACGTTCTGGAAGACCTGGACGACGTGCAGAACGTGTTCCACAACGCTGAAATTTCCGAATAAGGGCCCTCGCATGAAAATCCTGGTGATCGGCGGCGGCGGCCGCGAACATGCGCTGGCCTGGAAGCTCTCGCGCTCCCCCAAGGTCCAGCAGGTCTACGTCGCGCCGGGCAACGGCGGCACGGCGCTGGACCCCAACCTGGTCAACGTGGACATCACGGACGTGGTGGCCCTGCGCGAATGGGCACAGAAGGAGAAGATCGCCCTCACGGTGGTCGGCCCCGAGGGACCGCTGGCCGCCGGCGTGGTCGACGAGTTCCGCGCCCATGGCCTGCGCATCTTCGGCCCGACCAAGGCGGCCGCGCAACTGGAGAGCTCCAAGGCCTTCTCCAAGGCCTTCATGAAGCGCCATGGCATTCCCACGGCCGAGTACGAAAGCTTCATCGACCCGGTCGGCGCACATGCCTACGTGGACCGCAAGGGCGCGCCCATCGTGGTCAAGGCCGACGGCCTGGCCGCGGGCAAGGGCGTGGTGGTGGCCATGACGGCCGCCGAGGCGCACGAGGCGATCGACTTCATGCTGCTGGACAACACCCTGGGCGTGAGCCACAACGAGGGCGGCGCGCGCGTGGTGATCGAGGAATTCCTGCAGGGCGAGGAGGCCAGCTTCATCGTGATGTGCGATGGCAAGAACGTGGTCGCTCTGGCCACCAGCCAGGACCACAAGCGCCTGCTCGACGGCGACGCCGGCCCCAACACCGGCGGCATGGGTGCCTATTCGCCCGCGCCCGTGGTCACGGCCGACGTGCATGCGCGCGCCATGCGCGAGATCATCCTGCCCACCATCCGCGGCATGGAAAAGGACGGCATCCCCTACACCGGTTTCCTCTACGCCGGCCTGATGATCGACGCCAAGGGCCATCCCAAGACGCTGGAGTTCAACTGCCGCATGGGCGACCCCGAGACCCAGCCCATCATGATGCGCCTGAAGTCCGACCTGGTCGACGTGATGCTGGCCGCCACCGCGGGCCAGCTCGACAGCGTGGACCTGCAGTGGGACCGCCGCACCGCCCTGGGCGTGGTGATGGCCGCGGCCGGCTACCCGCTGAACCCGCGCAAGGGCGACCTGATCACCGGCCTGCCCAAGCCGGCCGACGACGCCATGGTGTTCCATGCCGGCACCAGTGGCCAGGGAGGCCAGGGCGGCGAGGTGCGCAGCTCGGGCGGCCGCGTGCTGTGCGTGACGGTGCTGGCCGACACCGTGAAGCAGGCCCAGCAGCGCGCCTACGACGTGGCGCGCGGCATCCATTTCGACGGCATGCAGTACCGGCGCGACATCGGCTTCAGGGCCGTGAAGTCCTGATGGCCTGGCCGCAGACCCCCGCGCCTACGAACCAGGTCCAGGGCGAGATGAAAGCTTCCGGCGTAGCCACCGTGCGCGCCTACCTGCAGTCGCTGCAGACGCGCATCGCCGACGCGATCGGCGCGATCGACGGCAGTCCCTTCCGCGAGGACGCCTGGCGCAAGGCGGCGCAGGAGCCGCTGCAGGGCGAGGGGATCACGCGCATCCTCGAGGGCGGGCCGGTGTTCGAGCGCGCGGGTTGCGGCTTCTCCCATGTGCAGGGCCCCCGCCTGCCGCCCTCGGCCACCCAGCACCGTCCCGAGCTCGCGGGCGCGCCGTTCGAGGCCCTGGGCGTGTCGCTGGTGTTCCACCCACGCAACCCCTATGTGCCCACCGTGCACATGAACGTGCGCATGATCGCGGCCAAGCCGGCGGGCCAGGCTGCGGTGTGCTGGTTCGGCGGCGGCATGGACCTCACGCCCTACTACGGCTTCGAGGAAGACGCGGTGCATTTCCATCGCGTCTGCCAGCAGGCCCTCGCGCCGTTCGGCGTGGACAAGTACCCGCGCTTCAAGGCCTGGTGCGACGAGTACTTCTACCTCAAGCACCGCGACGAGCAGCGCGGCGTCGGCGGCGTGTTCTTCGACGACTTCGCCGAAGGCGGCTTCGACAACGGCTTCGCCCTGGTGCAGGCGGTGGGCGACGCCTTTCTCTCGGCCTACCTGCCCATCGTCGAGCGGCGCCGCGCCCTGGCCTGGGGCGAGCGCGAACGCGAGTTCCAGCTCTACCGCCGGGGCCGCTACGTCGAGTTCAACCTGGTCTGGGACCGGGGCACGCATTTCGGCCTGCAGTCCGGCGGGCGCACCGAGTCCATCCTGCTGTCCATGCCGCCGCTGGCCAGCTGGGCCTACCGGCGCGAGCCGGAGCCCGGCACGCCCGAGGCCGCGCTGTACAGCCAGTTCCTGGTGCGCCGGGATTGGGTTTGACGGGCATGGCGCTGCGCATCGGCGTCTTCGGCGGGGCCTTCGACCCGCCGCACCTGGCGCATGTCGCGCTGGCGCGGGCCGCGCTGGCGCAGCTTCAGCTCGACCGGCTGCATGCCTTGCCCACCGGCCATGCCTGGCACAAGGCGCGCACGCTGAGCGCGGCCGAGCACCGCCTGGCCATGGCCCGCCAGGCGTTCGAGGACTGTGCCGGCGTGGTGGTGGACGACCGCGAGCTGCGCCGGGCCGGCCCGACCTACACCATAGACACCCTGGTCGCGCTGCAGGCCGAATACCCGGGCGCACAGCTGCATCTGCTGCTCGGCAGCGACCAGGCCCTGGCCCTGCCGCGCTGGCACCGGTGGCAGGAGATCCTGCAGATTGCTATAATTTCTGTAGCTTCGCGCGACGACGACGCCAACCATCCCGACGCCTTCGACCCCGATCACCCGGCGCCGCCCCTGGGCGGCGGGCGTTTCCAGCGTCTGCAGGTGGCAGCCATGCCGCACAGCGCCACCGACATCCGTGCGCGGGTGCAGGCCGGGCTGGGGATCGACCATCTGGTTCCTGCCGGCGTTGCACGCTATATTGAACAACACCACCTCTATCTTTCTGCCTGATGACTGACTCCAGCGCCAAAAAAGACACCCAGAAGCTCCAGCGTGCCATCGTCGATGGCTTGGAGGACGTGAAGGCACAGCATGTCCAGGTGTTCAACACCGAGCACCTCTCCCCCCTGTTCGAGCGCGTCATCGTGGCCTCGGGTACCTCCAACCGCCAGACCAAGGCGCTGGCGGCCAGCGTGCGCGACAAGGTGCGCGAGGCCGGCTTTCCCAAGCCGCGCATCGAAGGCGAGGAGAACGGCGAATGGATCATCGTGGACTGCGGCGCGGCGGTGGCGCACATCATGCAGCCCGCCATCCGCCAGTACTACAACCTCGAGGAGATCTGGGGTGACAAGCCCGTGCGCCTGAAGCTCGGCGCGCCCAAGCCCGTCGCCAAAGCGGCGGCCGAGCCCGCGGCCAAGGTGCCGGCCAAGAAGACCGCAGCCAAGAAGAAGGCGCCGGCATCGGCGCAGGCCAGGCCCGCTGCAAAGGCCCCGGCCAAGCGCGCAGGCGCCGCAGCCAAGAGTGCCGCCGCGCCTGCGGCAGGCAAGGGCGGCGATGGCAGCGCGGCCCGCAAGACGGCGGCCAAGAAGGTGGTGGCGAAGAAGGCCGTGGCCAGCAAGCCTGCGGCCAAGAAGGCGGCCCCAGCCAGGAAGAGCGCGGCCGCCAAGGCCTGAGCCCGCGGCATGAAGCTGCTGATCGTGGCCGTCGGGCAGCGTGTGCCCGACTGGGCCCAGACCGCCTGGGACGACTACGCCAAGCGCTTCCCGCCCGAGTTGCGGGTCGAACTCAAGGCGGTCAAGACCGAGCCGCGCGGCTCCAAGACGCTGCAGACCCTGTATGCGGCCGAGCGTCAGCGCATCGAAGCGGCGATCCCGAAGGGCGCGCGCGTGGTCGCGCTGGACGAGCGCGGTACGGCGCTGAGCACGCTGGGACTGGCCGAGCGGCTCAAGGCCTGGCAGCTCGGCGGCGACGACGTGGCGCTGCTGATCGGCGGCCCCGACGGCCTGGACCCGGCGCTGCGCCAGGCGGCGCACGAGCGCATCCGCCTGTCCGACATGACGCTGCCGCACGCGATGGCGCGGGTACTGCTGATCGAGCAGCTCTATCGCGCCTGGTCGATCAACGCCAACCACCCGTACCACCGCGAATGAGCACCGCCTCGCCCGAATTCATCTACCTCGCCTCGCAAAGCCCGCGGCGCCGCCAGCTGCTGGAGCAGATCGGCATACGCCACGAGCTGCTGCCGCCCGACGACCACGAAGACGCCGAGGCGCTGGAGCAGGTGCGCCCGGGCGAGTCGCCCGTGGCCTACGTGCAGCGCGTCACCGAGCACAAGCTGGACGCGGCGCTGGAGCGCCTGGGCCGGCGCGGCGCGCCTGTGGCGCCGGTGCTGTGCTCGGACACCACGGTGGCGCTGAGCCGCCGCATCTACGGCAAGCCCGAGGATGAGCGTGACGCGCAGCGCATGCTGCGCGAGCTGTCGGGGCGCACCCACCGCGTGCTCACGGCGGTGGCGGTCCAGCATGGGCGCCGGCGCCTGCAGGCGCTCAGCGAGTCGCGCGTGAGTTTCGCGCCACTCACGGCGGCGCAGATCAAGGCCTATGTGGCCAGCGGCGAGCCGCTGGGCAAGGCCGGTGCCTATGCGGTGCAGGGGCGCGCCGCGGCCTTCATCGCGCGCATTGCCGGCAGTTATTCGGGCATCATGGGCCTGCCGCTGTTCGAGACGGCCGCGCTGCTGCGCCGTCTCGGTTTTTCCTGCTGAACAGGTCGCCATGCAACAAGACATCCTGATCAACTGGTCGCCCCAGGAAACCCGCGTCGCCGTGGTCGAGCATGGCGCCGTGCAGGAGCTGCATGTGGAGCGCACGCTCGAGCGCGGCCTGGTCGGCAACGTCTACCTGGGCAAGGTGGCACGCGTGCTGCCGGGCATGCAGTCGGCCTTCATCGACATCGGCCTGGAGCGCGCGGCCTTCCTGCACGTGGGCGATGTCTGGCAGCGCCAGGAGGGCGGCGAGCCGCCGGCCCAGCTGCGCGGCAGCCAGCCGCCCGTGCCGATCGAGAAGCAGGTGTTCGAGGGCCAGGCGCTGATGGTGCAGGTGATCAAGGATCCCATAGGCACCAAGGGCGCGCGCCTGTCCACCCAGATCAGCATCGCGGGCCGCCTGCTTGTGTTCCTGCCGCAGGACGACCACATCGGCGTCTCTCAGAAGATCCCGACCGAGCAGCGCGACGCGCTGCGCGCTCGCCTGCAGGCCCTGGCGGGACCTCAGGGCGGCGGTTTCATCCTGCGCACCAACGGCGAGGACGCCAGCGACGCCGAGCTCGGCGAGGACATCGCCTACTTGCGCAAGACCTGGGCCCGCATCAAGGAGGCCTCGCTGCGCCTGCCGCCGCAGTCGCTGCTGCACCAGGACCTGAGCCTGCTGCAGCGCGTGCTGCGCGACCTGGTGGGCGAGGCTACGCAGTCGATCCGCATCGACTCGCGCGAGCAGTTCCACCAGCTGATGGCCTTCGGCCGCGAGTTCATGCCCGCTGCCGCCGCCAAGCTGCAGCACTACAAGGGCGAGCGGCCGATCTTCGACCTGTTCGCCATCGACGAGGAGATCGCCCGCGCGCTGGGGCGCCGCGTCGACCTGAAGTCCGGCGGCTACCTGATCGTCGACCAGACCGAGGCGCTGACCACGATAGACGTGAACACCGGCGGCTTCGTCGGCCTGCGCAACTTCGACGACACCATCTTCAAGACCAACCTCGAGGCGGCCCAGGCCATTGCGCGCCAACTGCGGCTGCGCAACCTGGGCGGCATCATCATCGTCGACTTCATCGACATGGGACGCGAGGAGCACCGCCAGGCGGTGCTCGACGAGTTCCGCAAGCAGCTCGCGCGCGACCGGGTCAAGACCATGGCCGGCGGTTTCTCGCAGCTGGGCCTGCTGGAGATGACGCGCAAGCGCACGCGCGAGTCGCTGGCCCACATGCTGTGCGAGCCCTGCGCGGCCTGCCAGGGCTCGGGCCAGGTCAAGACCGCGCGCAGCGTGGCCTACGACATCCTGCGCGAGATCCTGCGCGAGGCGCGCCAGTTCAACCCGCGCGAGTTTCGCGTGGTCGCCTCGCCCAAGGTGATCGAGCTGCTGCTGGATGAGGAAAGCCAGCACCTGGCGGGCCTGTCCGACTTCATCGGCAAGCCGATCTCGCTGCAGAGCGAGAGCGCCATTGGGCAGGAGCAGTACGACATCGTGCTGCTCTGAGCGAGGGCCGCTCAGGCGGCTTCGGAGGTGGGACTGTCCGCGGTCATGTCGGCCGTCAACGCGCCCTTGCTCTGCAGACGCGCGTAGAGACCGTCGGCCGCCATCAGCGCCGCATGGCTGCCCTGCTCGATGATGCGGCCCTGCTGCATGACGACCACGCGGTCCGCATGCTCTATGGTCGACAGGCGGTGCGCGACGATCAGCGTGGTGCGCCCTTTCATCAGGCGCTGCAGGGCCTCCTGCACCAGGCGCTCGGACTCGGTGTCCAGCGCCGAGGTGGCCTCGTCCAGGATCAGGATGGGCGCGTCCTTGTAGAGCGCTCGCGCGATCGCCAGGCGCTGGCGCTGGCCGCCGGACAACTGGGTGGCGTTGTGGCCCACCACCGTGTCCATGCCCTGGGGCAGGGCCGCCACATGCTCGGCCAGGTTGGCCGCCTCCAGGCAGCGCTGTACGCGTTCGCGGGCCATGGCCTGGCCCAGCGCCACGTTGGCGGCGACCGTGTCGTTCAGCATCACCACGTCCTGGCTCACCATCGCGAACTGCCCGCGCAGCGCGCCGAGCTGCCAGTCGGCGATGTCCTGGCCGTCGAGCAGGACCTGGCCGCCGCTGGGCAGCACGAAGCGCGGCAGCAGGTTGACCAGGGTGGTCTTGCCCGAGCCCGAGGGGCCGACCAGGGCTACGGTCTCGCCGGCCGCCACCGACAGGCTCAGCATATCGAGCGCCGGAGCCGCGTCCTCGCGGTAGGCCACGCTGACCTGGCGCCACTCGATCGCACCGCCCACGCGGGCCGCTTCCTGCGTGCCCTCGCGCTCGGGCGGCACCTGCTCCATCAGCTGCAGGCCGCGCTCGAGTGCCGCCAGCCCACGCGTGATGGGGTTGGCCACCTCGGCCAGGCGCCGGATCGGCGCGATCAGCATCAGCATGGCGGTGATAAAGGCCACGAAGCCACCCACCGTCACGCTGCTGTTGCCGTCTTGCTGGCTCTGCCACAGGGCCACGCAGATCACGGCCGAGAGCGCGGCCGCCGCCAGCAGCTGGGTCAGCGGGGTCATGGCCGCCGAGGCGATGGTCGACTTGATGGCCAGGCCGCGCAGCCGCTGGCTCAAGG
The DNA here is from genome assembly GCA_005503335.1 of Comamonadaceae bacterium 2FH. GTDB lineage: Bacteria > Pseudomonadota > Gammaproteobacteria > Burkholderiales > Burkholderiaceae_C > SCMQ01. The sequence continues at coordinate 32,771 of SCMQ01000007.1, read as the reverse complement.
CATTGAAACGGCTGGCCTGGCCGGTTTGCGCGCCGTGCAGGCGCACCATGCGGTGGGCCAACACGTTCTCCTCGACCACGTAAGCCAGCTCGTCGGTGGCGGCCTGGCTGTCCTTGGTGAGCCGGTACAGGCGCCGCGACAGCGCCTTCATGATCCAGGCCACGCCCGGCACCACCACGGCCACGATCAGCGTGAGCTTCCAGTTCAGGTAGACCAGGTAGATCAGCAGCGCCACCAGGGTGAAACCGTCGCGCGACAGGCCCAGCAGCGCATAGACCAGCTGGTTGGCGCCGTTCTGCACCTCGTAGACGATGGTGTTTGACAGGGCGCTGGCCGACTGCCGCGAGAACAAGGCCATCTCGGCGCTCAGCAGGCGGGCGAACATGGCCCGGCGCAGGGTCAGCATGCCTTCGTTGGCGATGCGCGCCAGCGCGTACTGCGACACGAATTGCGCGAGGCCGCGCAGCGCGAACAGCCCGATCAGCGCGACCGGCACGGCCCACAAAGGCAGCTCGCCCTGTGCGAAGCCGCGATCGAGCAAGGGCTTGAGCAGGGCCGGGATCAGGGGCTCGGTGACGGCCGCGCCCAGCGAGGCCAACAGGGCCGCGCCCCAGGCCACGCGCTGGCTGCCGAAGTGGCCGGCCAGGCGGCCCAGGCGCTGCAGCAGAGGGCGTTCGGAGGAGGGGCTGGCGGGCTCGGGCGGCGGCATGATCTGGCGGCATTCTACGTACATCGCGCAGCTTGCCGTGATGCGGCCGATACAGTTTGTCATGAGGGTGGCGCGCCAGTGTGTACCATTCACGTCTGCGCCATGCGCCTCATGGCGAAACCCTGCATTGCATGAAGACCGATCAGACCGTCTTTTCCCCTTCCTCCCTTGGCCGCCGCAGTTTCGTGGCGGCGGCTCTTGCCACCCCCTCGCTGTCCGCCCTGGCCCAGTTCCGGGTCGAGGTCTCGGGCGTGGGCCTGACCCAGCTGCCGATTGCCATCGCGCCGTTTCGCGGCGAGGACCAGTCGCCGCAGAAGATCGCCGCCATCATCCAGGCCGACCTGGAGCGCAGCGGCCAGTTCCGTGCCGTGAGCGCCGCGGGGCAGTCCCTCGACGAGGGCTCGCGCCCCGACCTGTCGGTCTGGCGCCAGCGCAGCGCGGACTCGCTGGTGGCCGGCAGCGTGACGCGCCTGGCCGATGGCCGCTTCGACGTGCGCTTTCGCCTCTGGGACGTGGTGCGCGGCCAGGACCTGGGTGGCCAGAGCTACGCCGTGCCGCAGATCGACCTTCGCCTGGCGGCGCACCGCATTGCCGACTACATCTACGAGAAGCTCACCGGCGAGAAGGGCGTGTTCTCCACCCGCATCGCCTACGTGACCAAGGTCGGGCAGCGGTTCAACCTCTGGGTCGCCGACGCCGACGGCGAGAATGCCCAGAGCGCCCTGAGCAGTCCCGAGCCCATCATCTCGCCGGCCTGGTCGCCCACGGGTGGCCAGCTGGCCTATGTGTCCTTCGAGTCGCGCAAGCCCGTGGTCTACGTGCACGAGGTGGCCACCGGGCGGCGCCGCCTGCTGGCCAACTTCCGCGGCTCCAACAGCGCACCGGCCTGGTCGCCCGACGGCCGCAACCTGGCCGTCACGCTGAGCCGCGACGGCGGCTCGCAGCTGTACTTGATGGACGCGGGCGGCGGCGAGCCGCGCCGCCTGACCCAGAGTTCCAGCATCGACACCGAGCCGGTGTTCTCGCCCGACGGGCGCAGCCTCTACTTCGTGAGCGACCGTGGCGGCGCGCCCCAGATCTACCGCATGCCGGCCAGCGGGGGCAACGCCGAGCGCGTGACCTTCTCCGGCAGCTACAACATCTCGCCGGCCATCAGCCCCGACGGGCGCTGGCTGGCCTACGTCTCGCGTGTGGGTGGGGCGTACCGCCTGCATGTCATGGAGCTGGCCAGCGGCAACGTCAGCGCGGTCACCGACACCACCGCAGACGAGAGCCCGAGCTTCGCGCCCAATGGGCGCCTGCTGGTCTACGCGACGCAACAGCAAGGCCGCGAGGCGCTGATGACCAGCACGCTCGACGGCAAGATCAAGGCCAGGCTGGCAGGGCAGGGCGGAGACCTCCGCGAGCCGGCCTGGGGCCCGTTCCAGAAATAAGTCACTTTGAAGGAGAGTTGAAAAATGAAGCGTTTTTTCCTGGCTTTTGCGATGGTCGCCGTGCTGGCGGGCTGCGGCTCCAGCGTCAAGCTCGATCAGCCGCCGGTGGAGGACCGTGCGGGCAGCAGCGCCGGAGCCCAGGGCGCTGGCGGCAGCGGTGCAGGCCAGAGCGGCGTGGCGCCCGTGGACCTGACCAAGTCGGCTCAGAACGGCGTCGGCCCGGCCGGCACGGCCAACGTGGTCTATTTCGACTTTGACAGCTTCGTGGTCAAGCCCGAGTACCAGAGCGTGGTCGAGAGCCACGCCCGCTTCCTGCGCGCCAGCCAGGCGCGCAAGGTCATGCTCGAGGGCCACACCGACGAGCGCGGCGGCCGCGAGTACAACCTGGCGCTGGGCCAGAAGCGTGCCGAGGCCGTGCGCCGTGCCATGGGCCTGCTCGGCGTGGGTGACGCCCAGGTCGAGGCCGTGAGCTTCGGCGAGGAAAAGCCCGCCGCCACCGGCTCCGACGAAGCTGCCTGGGCCAAGAACCGCCGCGTCGAGTTCAAGTACCGATGAGAACGCCTCTGGCCATCAAGGCCCTGCGCGCCGCGGTGCTGGCCTGCGGCCTGCTGGGCAGCGTCGCCGCGCAGGCCGCGCTGTTCGGCGACGACGAGGCGCGCGCGGCCATCCTCGAGCTGCGTCGTGCCATGGAGGCCTCCAATGCCGCGCAGGCCCGGCTGGCCGAGGACAACGCGCAGCTGCGTCGCAGCCTGCTCGACCTGCAGGCCCAGATCGACAGCCTGCGCGCCGACATGGCGCGCCAGCGCGGGCAGGACGAGCAGCTGCAGCGCGAGGTCAGCGAACTGCAGCGCCGCCAGAAGGACTTGTCGCAGGGCATGGACGACCGCCTGCGCAAGTTCGAGCCGGCCAAGGTTTCGGTCGATGGCAGGGAGTTCCTGGCCGATCCGGCCGAGAAGCAGGACTACGAGGCGGCGCTCGCCGTGTTTCGCAAGGGCGACTTTGCGGCCGCGCAAGCCAGCCTGGTCGACTTCATCCGGCGCTATCCCAAGAGCGGCTACAACCCCTCGGCCCTGTTCTGGCTCGGCAACGCGCAGTACGCCACGCGCGACTACAAGGAGGCCATCGCCAACTTCCGCGCCATGCTGGCGCAGGCGCCGGACCATCTGCGTGCGCCCGAGGCCCTGTTGTCGATCGCCAACTGCCAGGTTGAGCTCAAGGACACGCGCACGGCCCGGCGCACGTTGGACGAGTTGCTCAAGACTTACCCGCAGTCCGAGGCCGCGCAGGCCGGGCGCGAGCGCCTCGCGCGCCTGCCGCGCTGAGCCGCGCATGCTGTCGCTCGACGAGGCCGACTTGCAGCGCCGCTTCGGCGGCCTGGAGCGCCTGTACGGCGTGGCCGGCGCCGCGCGCATCCGCGCCGCCCATGTGGTGGTGGTGGGCATCGGCGGGGTGGGCTCCTGGGCGGCCGAGGCCTTGGCGCGCAGCGGGGTGGGGCGGCTGACGCTGGTCGACCTGGACAATGTGGCCGAGTCCAACATCAACCGGCAGGTCCACGCGCTGAGCAACACGCTGGGCCAGGCCAAGGTCGAGGCCATGCGCGAGCGTATCGCGCTGATCCATCCCGAATGCCAGGTGGATTGCGTGGAGGAGTTCGTCGAGCCCGGCAACTGGCCCCAGCTGCTGCCGGCGCGGCCCGACGCCGTGATCGACGCCTGCGACCAGGTGCAGGCCAAGACGGCCATGGCTGCCTGGGCGCGGCTGCAGCGCGAAATCGGCTTCATCAGTGTGGGCGCGGCGGGCGGCAAGCGCCTGGCGCACAAGCTCGACATCGACGACCTGTCCCGGGTCACGCACGACCCGTTGCTGGCCCAACTGCGCTACCGCCTGCGCAAACAGCACGGCGCCCCCCGGGAAGGCAAGAAGATCGGCGTGGCCTGCGTGTTCAGCCGCGAGACCGTGATGTCGCCCGACGCGTCCTGCGCCGTGGAAGGCGACGGCACGCTCAACTGCCACGGCTATGGCTCGGTGGTCAGCGTCACGGCCAGCTTCGGCCTCTGCGCTGCGGGCTGGGTGTTGGATTTTCTTTCGCGTTGCGTTGATCGATAGTTAAAAATGACGCTATAATTTGAGGCTTGCCGCAGCGCAATTGAACTGCGGCAGGCCCTGATGGGACGTTAGCTCAGTTGGTAGAGCAGCGGACTTTTAATCCGTTGGTCACAAGTTCGAATCTTGTACGTCCTACCAAATTCACCCGCAAGGGTACTGAAAAGCCCGCTACTGAAAAGCTAGCGGGCTTTGCTTTTTGTTCCGCAAAACTCACCGCAGCGGCCTCACTTTCTTTTCCATTTTGTGCCCGATGCAGTCGGCCGTCATGCCCTCTGTGGTGTGGCCTAGCAGGGCCGTGCCGCTGGCGTCGTCGGCCTCGGTGGCGGTCTTGGCGCGCAGGTCGCGGAACTGGAAGCCATTTGTATCGGCCTGGCTCAAGGAGGCACGTCAGCGCCATGGGCCGAGGCGTTGATCATGCTCTTACTCGGTTGCATGCGAATACGTAAAATGCATGCATCGAATGCAAGATGAGGTGATGAAAATGGCCATGTTGACCGTTCGCAGCATCCCTGAGGAGGTACATCGAGCCCTGCGCGTGCGGGCCGCCCAACACGGCCACAGCATGGAGGCCGAGGTGCGCGAAATTCTGGAGTCCGCCGTCAGCCCGAAGGGGCGGGTGAAGTTGGGCTCGCTGCTGGCCGATATCGGCCGCCAAGCCAAGCTGACCGATGAGGAATTTGCGGTTTTTGAGCAGGTGCGCGACAAGACCCCCGCCCGCCCGGTGAGCTTCGAATGATCCTGCTGGACACCAATGTGGTGTCGGAGCCGCTGCGTCATGCGCCCGAGACCCGCGTGATCGAATGGATCGACGCCCAGCCGCTGGAAACGCTCTTCTTGTCCGCCGTCACCGTCGCTGAACTGCGCGCCGGCGTGGCGCAGCTGCCTGCGGGCAAGCGGCGGGCCGGCTTGCACGAGAGCCTGGAAAAGCGGGTGCTGCCGCTGTTCGCAGGCCGTGTGCTGCCCTTCGACCTCGCTTGCACGCGAGCCTATGCGGAACTGATGGCCAAGTCACGGGCTGCAGGCATCGCCATCGCCACCGCCGATGGCTACATCGCGGCCATCGCGGCCGCCAACGGCTTTGCGGTCGCCACCCGAGACACCAGCCCCTTCGAGGCCGCTGGCGCGGCGGTGATCAACCCGTGGCAAGCATGAGGGTTCGTCGCCGCTGACGTCTCTCGCCATCGAGCAAATTTTTAGCGGCTAAAGACGCCGTGCGTTGCGCCCGGAATGTCGCTTCGATCCTTATACTGGCCCATCGCTGTGCGGCGTGCTGGACCTTGCAGGGGCGGCCGGCTCGTCCACCCGCCCTGCGATGGCGGCGCGAGCGATGAAGTCGAGCATTTCGCAATTCACCCGGGCTTGATTCGATGCGGCTGCTGTTCGTACACCAGAACTTCCCCGGTCAGTACAAGCACCTGGCCCCGGCCCTTGCTGCGCAAGGCCACGAGGTGCATGCGTTGGCGATCAACCACCAGCCCGGCCTGCCAGGAGTCAAGCTGCATCTGTACAAGGTGGCGCGCGGCAGTTCAAGGAATATTCATCCCTGGGCCCTGGAAACCGAAACCAAGGTGTTGCGCGGCGAGGCCTGTGCGCGAGCGGCGCTGGCGCTGAAGGCGCAGGGATTCACGCCCGATGTGATCTGCGCCCACCCGGGCTGGGGCGAGGCATTGTTCCTGCGGGAAGTATGGCCGGCCGCCAGGCAGCTCCACTACGTGGAGTTTTTTTATTCCGCCGTTGGGCAGGACGTAGGCTTCGATCCGGAGTTCGACCAGCCCGATTTCGACGATGGCTGCCGCATCCGGATGAAAAATGCCAACACGCTGCTGAATCTCGAGACCATGGACAGAGGGATTTGCCCCACGCGCTGGCAGCTTTCAACCGTTCCCGAGCTGTTTCGAGGTTCGATCGAGGTCATCCACGACGGGGTCGACACCCTTCTGGCGAGGCCGGACCCCGCGGCCGATTTTGCGTGGCGTGGCGCAGATGGAACGGAAAGTCGGGTGCTCAAGGGCGATCAGGTTCTGACCTTCGTCAATCGCAACCTTGAACCCAGCCGCGGCTACCATGTCTTCATGCGCGCCCTGCCGCAGTTGCTGGACCGTCATCCGAAATTGCAGGTGCTGATCGTCGGCGGAGGCGGGGTGTCCTATGGGGCGCAGCCGGCCGAAGGCGGCTACAAAGAGCGCTTCCTGGCCGAGGTGCAGGATCGGCTCGACCTCGCGCGCGTGCACTTCCTTGGGCATCTGCCCTACAGCCGGTTCCTGCGCCTCCTGCAGGTCTCGGCCGTGCATGTGTATTTGACCTACCCCTTCGTCCTGTCCTGGTCCATGCTCGAAGCCATGAGCGCAGGTTGCCTCGTCATAGGCTCGCGCACGCCGCCAGTGGAAGAGGTCATCGTCGATGGGGAAAACGGGCTGCTGGTCGATTTCTTTGCCGCCGATAAGCTTGCCTCCGCCGTCTCGCGCGTGCTCGACGATCCCGCCTCGTTCGATGCATTGCGCGCGAACGCCCGACGAACCATCGTCGAGCGCTACGATTTGAAGACACTCTGCCTGCCGCGCCAAATGGCCTTGGTGGAGGCTGTTCATCGCGGCGAGTAACAGGCCTCGCATGGCGCGCGCCTGGCCGGGCTTACCGCCTTCCTCGCCTTGCCGCCGGCAAGCCCAGGGCCACCGACCGACGCCGATCGGCAACAACCACGGCCGAGATCTCGAGAGACCGTGCAGACCTGTGGCCGTTGCTGCGGCTACCTAGAACTGGGTATTGAGGCAGGTGGGGCTGGCTCTCATACTGTTCAGGTGGGCATGGTGTCCTGGAGCTTGAGCCATTGCGCTGGATCAAGCCGCGGGGTGGCGGGCCGCATTTCGTGACGGACGGCTGCAAACCCGTGGAGGCGATATGGCGGCTAACTTCCAACACCTGGGTCCGACCGGCGTGGATTCTGCTCGCACGGTCGCTGCTGTGGGTGAGACGCTGGATGTCGTTCCAACGACAGCCCGCGCCAACGACATGGCCGTCTGCGGTCAAAGGGATGATTTCCCTCTTGGCATCTGTCGGACTCGCACAGTTCGTGTTCAAGCCCCTCTCTACCCGAGGTCGAGCCGCCCCCAGGGCCATTCGCTTCAAAGGCAGAGCGCGCCAGTGACCGAGCGCCGCTCAGTTTGAGGCGACGGTTTAACGCAATCAAGATTCTTATGAGGTGTCGGCCATGAGCACGATCACGACGGGAAGCGGGAACGACAGCATAGAGGGCACCGACGGTGCCGATAGCATTTCGTCCGGAGCAGGCAACGACACCATTTTGTCCGGGGCCGGCACCGATACCATCAATGCAGGCAACGGCAACGACCTTGTCTCTGCCGGCAGTGGCAGCGACACGGTTCTCGCTGGCAACGGCAATGACACCGTCGATGCTGGATCGGAGAACGACTTCATCGACGGCGGCAATGGGCAGGACAGCTTGTTCGGTGGTGCCGGCGACGACACGATCGTCGGCGGCACCGGCGCCGACACGATCTATGGGGGATCGGGTAGCGACACGATCGGCGCACCCGCCGGCAGCCTTCCCGTCAGCGACACCGGGACTGACGTGATCTATGGTGACCGCTTCGATGCCTACGGCAGCAGTAGTGCCCTCGTAACAAGTATGGGCAGCGACACGATCTACGGAGGCAACGGCAGCGACATCATCTACGGCGACAACGGTACCAACGAAACCGGCGGTGGCAACGACGTCATCTATTCGGGCAATGGCAATGACCAGGTCTGGGGCGAGGGCGGCGACGACACGATGACAGGAGGTCAAGGCGCCGACACCCTGAGCGGTGGCTCAGGCAAGGATGTTTTCGTCTACAACGCCACAGCGACTGCCTCTGATTCGAACGCCTCGGCGATGGACGTCATTACCGACTTCACCGCGATAAACGACGCCGGTGCGGACAAGGACAAGATCGACCTCGCTTCCCTGCTTGGTGCAACGAATCTCATATGGGGGGGCACGGCGAAGACCGCAAACGGCGTATGGTACGGCCAGTCCGGTGGCAACACCTATGTCTATGCCGACGTGGACGGCAATGAAAACACCGCCGAGCTCGTCATCAAGCTGCTTGGGCCTCATACCCTGACGGCCGGCGATTTTATCGGGGTAGAGAATGCGTCCCCGCCGTTGTTCACCGAGAACGCCGACACCGTAGACTTCAATACGGTTGTTTCCGGGAGCTATCTGGCTGGCACCCAGTACGACGCTCTCGGGGGCAACGACAATGTGACGCTGGCCTCTACTGCAGCAGCCGCAACGGCGGCGGGCTTTGACCCGACGCAGACGTTCCATGGCGGCGCCGGCAATGACACGATCACCGGTGGGGGGCTCGATGACATTGTGGACGGCGGCGATGGCGCCGACGTGATCGACGGCGCAGCGGGCAACGACACGCTCGATGGCGGGGACGGCAACGACACGCTGACCGGTGGGGCGGGCGACGACGAGGTCGACGGCGGCGCGGGCGACGACCTGATCATCGCCGGCGATGGCACGGGCGACGACAGCTACGACGGCGGTGCGGACAGCGACACGGTGAGCTACGCCAGCACCACGGCCGGGGTGACGGTGAACCTGGCGCTGGGCACCGCGAGCGGGACCGAGGTCGGCAGCGACACGCTGGCCAACATCGAAAACGTCACTGGCGGCAGCGGCAACGACACGCTCAGCGGCGGTGGCGGCAACGACACGCTGACGGGCGGTGCGGGCAGCGACACGATCAGCGGGGGTGGGGGCAACGACAGTCTGAACGGCGGGTCGGGCGACGATTGGCTCGATGGCGGGGACGGCAACGACACGCTGTTCGGCGGCACGGGCAGCGACGATACGCTGCTGGGCGGGGCGGGCAACGACGTGCTCGATGGCGGTGACGGCAACGACGCGCTGACCGGCGGTCTGGGCGACGACAGCCTGCAGGGCGGGGTGGGCGACGACACCTTCAACTACGTGATCGGCGACGGCGCCGACACGGTCGATGGCGGCGACGATACCGATACGCTCGCGATCACCGGGAGCGGCGGCAACGACACGCTCGATGTCGTGGTCGTGGGCGGCGTGATCACGCAGTTCGAAGGCGGCACGGTCAGCAACGTCGAGAGCGTCACGGCCGATCTCCTGGGCGGCACGGGCGACACGCTGAGCTATGCCGGCACCACGCAGGATGTGTCGGTGACCCTGGGCGGGGCCGCGACGGGCTTCAGCGGCTCGATCGCCGGCGTGGAAAACGTCACCGGCGGGGCGGGCAACGACACGCTCACGGGCGACGGCGGTGCCAACGTTCTGATCGGTGGAGCGGGCAACGACACGATCGCCAGCGGTGGCGGGGCAGACACGCTGATCGGCGGCGACGGCAACGACACCATCGCCTATGACGGTTCAGACGTCTCGATTGCTGGGGGTGCGAATACGGACACGCTGGTGGTCAATGACGCGGCGACGATTGATCTGTCGTTGTCGGACCAGAGCACGGGCGACACGGCGAACGTCACTGACTTCGAGAATGTCGATGCGAGCGGATCGGCCGCGGCGGTGAGCCTGACCGGCTCCAGCGGTGCGAACAGCCTCACGGGCGGGTCGGGCAACGACACCCTGATCGGTGGCGGCGGAGCGGACACGCTGATCGGCGGCACGGGGGCCGACACGTTCGTGATCAATGCCGTGGCGGACCTTGCCGCCGGCGAGACTATCGACGGCAGCTCGGAGGCCGGCACGATAGACACGTTGCGGCTGGATGCTGCGGGCGCTTACAACCTGTCCACATTCACCACGATCAGCAACATCGATGCCATTGTGTTCAATCAGAACGCCGCAGGCTTCAACCTGACCGTGGCGGACAGCCAGGTCTTGACGGCCGATGCCAATGGAGACGGCACGCAGAATGATCTTCAGATCAGTGCGGCGCTGGCAATGACGAACGGGGTGACGATCGGTGCCTCCGGCCTGACAGGCAGCAATCACATCGTTGTTGATGGCACAAATCTGGGCGGTGCCGACACCATCACCGGCGGCGCCGGCAACGACACGATCAGTGGTGGGGCGGGCAACGACAGTCTGAACGGCGGGTCGGGCGACGATTCGCTGGATGGCGGGGCGGGCGACGATTGGCTCGATGGCGGCGACGGCAACGACACGCTGTTCGGCGGCACGGGCAGCGACGATACGGTGCTCGGCGGTGCGGGCGACGATTCGCTCGATGGGGCAGACGGCAATGACTCCCTCGATGGCGGTGATGGCAACGACACGCTGACCGGCGGTACGGGCAACGACACGATCACCGGCGGCGCGGGTGCGGACTCGATCAGCGCCGGTGTCGGCGACGACACCCTCAACGGCTTTGTGGGGGCCGACACGGTCGACGGCGGAGATGGGAGCGACACCATCGTGCTGAGCGCCACCTCGGCGGACCTGAACAGCGCGGCGAATGGGCAGATCGTCAACATCGAGGCGGTCTCGGCGGCCGGCGCGGTAGCGGGCGTCGCGATCAGCCTGGGCGCGCAGGCCGAGGGCTTCACGATCACCGGCAGCGGCAACAACGACACGATCACCGGCGGTGCGGGTGCGGACTCGATCAGCGCCGGTGTCGGCGACGACACCCTCAACGGCTTTGTGGGGGCCGATACGGTCGACGGCGGAGACGGGAGCGACACCATCGTGCTGAGCGCCACCTCGGCGGACCTGAACAGCGCGGCGAATGGGCAGATCGTCAACGTCGAGGCGGTCTCGGCGGCCGGCGCGGTCGCCGGCGTGGCGATCGACCTGGGCGCGCAGAGCGAGGGCTTCACTATCACGGGCAGTGGTTTTGCCGACACCCTCACAGGGGGATCGGGTGCCGACTCTATCAGCGGCGGCGAGGGCAACGATACCCTGGCCGGCGGTAGCGGCAACGACACGCTCGCGGGTGGGGCGGGCAATGACAGCCTGAGTGGCGGCTTGGGCGACGATTCGCTGGATGGCGGTGCGGGCGATGACTCGCTCGACGGCGGTGACGGCAACGACACGCTGTTCGGTGGCATCGGCAGCGACGATACGCTGCTGGGTGGAGCGGGCAACGACGTGCTCGATGGGGCAGACGGCAATGACTCCCTCAATGGCGGCGCGGACAACGACACGCTGACCGGCGGTACAGGCGACGACACCTTCAACGTGGGCTCCGGTACCGACGCGATCACCGACCTGTCCGGCAGCGATGTGCTGATCGTGGGCGGCGGTGCCACCGCCAATGCCACGGTGACGGCGGACTTCACGGCTACGGGCGGCACCAGCAACGCGGGCACGGCCAACCTCAGCAGCAGCGGCTTCGCGGTTGACCTGGAAGCAGCAGGTGGTGCCAACGGCTTCACGGTGACCAACACGGGCGCGGCCACGAGCTTCACCGGTTCGGCCCAGACTGACACCTTGATCGGCGGCGCAGGCAACGACACCCTGATCGGTGGCGGCGGTGCGGACAGCCTCAACGGCGGAGCCGGCAACGACACGCTGACCGGCGGCTTGGGCAACGACACCTTCAACGTGGGCTCCGGCACCGACGCGATCACCGACCTATCGGGCAGCGACGTGCTGATCGTGGGCGGCGGTGCCACCGCCAATGCCACGGTGACGGCGGACTTCACGGCCACGGCGTCCACAAACAACGCCGGCACGGCCAACCTCAGCAGCAACGGCTTCGCGGTTGACCTGAGCTTGGCGGGCGGTGCCAATGGTTTTACGGTCACCAACACCGGGGCGGCGACGACCTTCACGGGCTCTGGCCAGGCCGACACCTTGATCGGCGGTGCGGGCGACGACACCTTGATCGGTGGTGGAGGTAATGACAGCCTCGACGGTGGCGCGGGCAACGACACGCTGACCGGCGGCTTGGGCAACGACACCTTCAACGTGGACTCCGGCACCGACGCGATCACCGCCCTATCCGGCAGCGACGTGCTGATCGTGGGCGGCGGTGCCACGGCCAATGCCACTGTGACGGCGGACTTCACGGCCACGGGCGGCACCAGCAACGCCGGCACGGCCAACCTCAGCAGCAACGGCTTCGCGGTTGACCTGAGTGCGGCGGGCGGTGCCAACGGCTTCACGGTCACCAATACCGGGGCGGCGACGACCTTCACCGGTTCAGGTCAGGATGACACCTTGATCGGCGGTGCGGGCGACGACACCCTGATCGGTGGTGGAGGCAATGACAGCCTCGACGGCGGAGCGGGCAACGATAGCCTGAGTGGCGGCTTGGGCGACGACACCTTCAACGTGGGCGCCGGCACCGACGCGATCACCGACCTGTCGGGCAGCGATGTGCTGATCGTGGCCGGCGGCGCCACGGCCAATGCCACGGTGACGGCAGCCTTCGCGGCCACGGCGGCGACCAGCAACAGCGGCACGGCCAACCTCAGCAGCCCCGGGTTTAGCGTTGATCTCGCTGCGGCGACGGGAACGAGCGGCTTCACGGTCACCAACACCGGGGCGGCGACGACCTTCACGGGCTCTGGCCAGGCCGACACCTTGATCGGCGGTGCGGGCGACGACACCTTGATCGGTGGTGGAGGTAATGACAGCCTCGACGGTGGCGCGGGCAACGACAGCCTGAGCGGCGGCTTGGGCGACGATTCGCTCGACGGCGGAGCGGGCGACGATTGGCTCGAGGGCGGCGAGGGCAACGACACGCTGTTCGGTGGCACGGGCAGCGACGACACGCTGCTGGGTGGGGCGGGCGACGATTCGCTCGATGGCGGTGACGGCAACGACAGCCTCAACGGAGGTGATGGCAACGATACGCTCACCGGCGGTACTGGCAACGACACCCTCGACATCGCGGCCGGCGGCAACGACTCGGTCGCGGGCGGCGGCGGAAATGACGTCATCAATGCCGGCGTCGCCTTCACGGCCAACGACAGCATCGACGGTGGCACCGAGAGCGACACCCTCAACCTCAGCGGCGACTACTCGGGCGGTGTGGTCTTCGGCACCGCCACCTTGAGCAACGTCGAGAGCATCGTGGTGGCGGCGGGCAACAGCTACAGCCTGACCACCCACGATGCGACGCTGTCGGCGGGCCAAACGCTCACGATCGACGGCTCGGCGCTGGGCGGCGGCAACACGCTGACGGTCAACGCCTCGGCGGAGAGCGAGGTCACGGCGAACTACGTCCTGACCGGCGGGGCGGGCAACGACACGCTAACCGGCGGTGCGGGCAGCGACACGATCAGCGGGGGTGGGGGCAACGACTCCCTGGCTGGCGGTGGCGAAAACGACAGCTTCGTTCTGGCCGTCAACCTCACCAGCGCGGACACCATTAACGGCGGCGCAGGCACGGACACGCTGAGCTTCACGGACAGCAACGGCGCAGCCAATGACCTGAACAATGTCACCAATATTGAAATCATCACCCTGGGCGCGGCCGTCACGAGTGTGACCACGGTGGACGCCCTGGTTGCCGCGGGCCAAACCTTGACGGTGGACGGCACGGCGGCAACCACCCTGACTTGGAACGGCGCTGCCGAAACCGATGGCGCCTTCAGCATCACCGGCGGAGCCGGCAACGACACGATCATCGGCGGCGCAGGGGCGGACACGATCAGCGGCGGGGACGGCAATGACTCCATCACCAGTGGCGCTGGCAACGACTCCCTGGCTGGCGGTGGCGGAAACGACAGCTTCGTTCTGGCCGTCAACCTGACCAGCGCGGACACCATTAACGGCGGCGCAGGCACGGACGCGCTGAGCTTCACGGACAGCAACGGCGCAGCCAATGACCTGAACAATGTCACCAATATTGAAATCATCACCCTGGGCGCGGCCGTCACGAGTGTGACCACGGTGGATGCTCTGGTTGCCGCGGGCCAAACCTTGACGGTGGACGGCACGGCGGCAACCACCCTGACTTGGAACGGCGCTGCCGAAACCGATGGCGCCTTCAGCATCACCGGCGGTGCTGGCAACGATACGATCACGGGCGGCTCCGGCAACGACACCATCACCAGTGGTGCCGGCAACGACTCCCTGGCTGGCGGTGGCGGAAACGACAGCTTCGTTCTGGCCGTCAACCTCACCAGCGCGGACACCATTAACGGCGGCGCAGGCACGGACACGCTGAGCTTCACGGACAGCAACGGCGCAGCCAATGACCTGAACAATGTCACCAATATTGAAATCATCACCCTGGGCGCGGCCGTCACGAGTGTGACCACGGTGGATGCCCTGGTTGCCGCGGGCCAAACCTTGACGGTGGACGGCACGGCGCTGGGCGCAGGGCAGACCCTGACCTGGAACGGCGTGGCCGAAACCGATGGCGCCTTCAGCGTCACAGGGGGTGCGGGCAATGACACCATCACGGGTGGCTCCGGCAACGACACGATCGTCAGTGGCGCAGGCAACGACTCCCTGGCTGGCGGCAGCGGCAACGACAGCTTCGTGCTGGCCGGCAACCTGACCAGTGCGGACACCATCAACGGTGGCACAGGCACGGACACGCTGAGCTTCACGGACAGCAACGGCGCGAGCGACGATCTGAACAATGTCACTGGCATCGAAGTCATTACCCTGGGCGCAGCCACGACCAACGTCACCACGGTGAATGCCCTGGTTGCTGCGGGTCAAACACTGACGGTGGACGGCACGGCACTGACTAGTGGTCAAACGTTGACCTGGAACGGTATAGCCGAATCCAATGGCGCCTTCAGCATCACCGGCGGTGCGGGCAACGACACGATCACCGGTGGCGCGGGCAACGACACTATCGTCGGCGCGGCTGGGAACGACACGATCAACGGCGATTCCGGCGCCGACAGCATCACGGGTGGTTCTGGCAGCGACTCTCTGGTTGGCGGTGCGGGGGCAGACAATATTACAGGCGGAGCGGGCGCGGACACGATGACTGGGGGAAATCAACAAGACACGTTTGTAATCAATAGCGGGGAGTCTTCTGTCACGGTCGGCGGCGTCGGGGATTCCGGCACGATTGCCGGCTACGATGTCATTACCGACTTCCTATTTACGACGGGGAATGCCGACACCTTGGATCTGCAGGGCACGCCTGCGGCTGCAACCGGCACGAATGTGGATGGCGCGAACTCCACCTTGACCATTGCCGGTCAAACCGTGAAATCGCACACCATTTCAAACGGCATCATCACATTCGACGACGCAGATGCCTATAGTGCTGCGGTAAGTCTGACATCAACCGCGCATGTCGCGGCTGTGGTGCAGTATCTGCAGGCCAACGACATTGGCAACGCCGGCGCGACAGTGGCGTTCACGGCGACGATCAGCGGAACAGCCCACACTTATGTTTATCAGCAGGTTGGCGCCACTCCCGACAGCGCGAACGATATTTTGGTGGACCTTGAGGGGGTAACGCTGGCGGATCTGTCGACGGCGATTGGCTCGCGTGTTCTACCGGCTGGGGTTGCTGGGTCTCCGATCAACTTGGCCCTCACCGATCCGACGGCCGATGCGAACGACGCGATCACGGTGACGCTCACCGGCGTTCCATCGGGCTGGACCCTGGACGGCGGAACCGATCTCGGCAACGGCGCCTGGACGATTCAAACGAACGACCCCAGCGCATTGACGATCACCACGCCGCCTGACTTCACCGGCGCCATGCTGCTCCCGGTGACGATGACCTGGACCAACGCCGACGGCACGACGGGCAGCATGGTGGTGCTCGACAACGTCGAAGCCTACGCCCCCGGCTCGCCGATCTTCGCGGTATCGTCGGACGACCACCTCAGCGGCTCGAGCGGCGCCGACCTGTTCGTCTTCGCCCAACCGATCGCGCGCGACACGATCCACAACTTCGACGTGGCGGCGGACCGGATCGACCTGATCGGCTTCACCGGCGTCTCGCAGTTCGGCGATCTCGCGATCGCCGACGATGCCGACGGCAACGCGGTGATCACGCTGGCTTCGGGCGCGACGATCACGGTGCTCGGCGTTCACGCGGCCGACCTGAGCGCCGCCAACTTCCTGTTCAACTTCGAGCCGACGACCGTCAACGCCGGCACCATGACGATCAGCGACGGCGCCATCCTGCCGCTTGGCGGCTTGGTCGAGAACAGCGGCACGATCGCGCTCGCTTCCACGGGCAGCGAGACCGACCTGCAGGTGCTCGTCGAGAGTATGACGCTGCGCGGTGGCGGGCAGGTGCTGCTGTCGGACAACGCGAACAACGTGATCTTTGGCGCCGTGTCGAGCGCGACGCTGGTGAACGAAGACAACCTGATTTCCGGCGCGGGCCAGATCGGCGCGGGCCAGATGACGCTGGTCAACGGCGGCACGATTCTCGCCGACGGAAGCAACGCGCTGGTGATAGACACGGGCTCCAACACCGTGGCCAACACAGGGACGCTCGCGGCCAGCGGCGCCGGAGGCCTGGTCATCGAGAGTGGCTTGTGGAACGCGGGTCACCTCTGGGCCAACGGCGGCAACGTGGACGTCCGGGGCGCGGTCTCGGGCAGCGGCAGCGCGACGATCAGTGGCACCGCGACGCTCGAATTCGGCACCGCCTCCGACGCGACCATTGCCTTCGCCGATGGCGGATCGGGCACGCTGAGCTTCGACCAGGCTTCGGGCTTCACGGGAACGATCGCCGGCCTCGCCGCCGACGACAGCCTGCAGTTCGGCGAGCTCGTCTTCGGCAGCGGCACGCAGATCAGCTACACGGCAAATGCCGCCAACACCGCGGGCAGGCTGACCGTGAGCGACGGAACGCATACGGCCGAGCTCACCCTCGTGGGGCGGTACGCGGCGGCCGATTTCCAGGGCTCGTCGGCCGAAGACGGCAACACGGTCGTGACCAACAGTGGCTCGCAAAGCAATGGCACGGTTCTGGGCGGGGTGGGCGCGGACACGCTGGTCGGCGGCGACGGCGACGACCTGATCATCGGCCGCACGGGAAGCGACATGCTGACCGGCGGCGCCGGCAGCGATACCTTCATGTTCCTGCGCACCGACGCCGATGCCGTGGACACGATCACGGATTTCGACACGGGCCCCGGCGGCGATACGCTCAACGTCGGCGACCTGCTGATCCGCTACACGGCGGCCGACGCGGCGCAGTTCTTCGGCATGCGCGAGGTCGACGGGAACGCCATCGTCAGCATAGACCGCGACGGCGCGGGCTCGGCCTACAGCGCGCAGGATTTGCTGGTGCTGCAGGGCATCACGGGCCTGGACAACGAGACGCTGATGGCGCACATCGATGCGGACCCCTTGCTGTAGCGGGTGATGGGCCGACGTCTTGAAGCTGGCACCTGCCGCTATCGCGATCCCTACCCGGGAGCTTCCATGACCGCTCTGCCGATCCTGCTGCGCCGCCCGCTGCTCCATGTCGCGGCCCTGTCCTTCTTCGTCAACCTGCTGCTGCTGACCCCCGCGGTCTTCATGCTGCAGGTGTTCGACCGCGTGCTGGCCAGCCAGAGCGGCGAGACGCTGCTGGTGCTGCTGCTCGGCGTGGGCATGGCGCTCGTGCTGCTGGTGGCGCTCGATCACCTGCGGGGCCGGCTGCAGGGCGTGGCGGGCAACCTGGTGGCCGAGGCGCTGTCGCCCGTGGTGGCGCGCATCACGGTGGCGCAGGGCGCGCGGCGCAGCGGGCGTGCGCCGGCCGAGGGGATGCGCGACGTGGCGGCGCTGCGTGCGCTGTTCTCGTCCCAAGGCCTGCTCGCGCTGTTCGACGCACCCTGGGCCCTGGTCTATGTCGCCGTGGTCTGGCTGGTCCATCCGGCCCTGGGCATGGCGGCGGCCGCGGCGGCGCTGCTGATGCTCGGGCTTGCGCTGCTGAACGACCTGATCACGCGGCGCGAGATCGAGTCGCTGCAGAAGGCCGCGGCCGGCGCCACGCGCTATCTCGAGGCCTCGCTGCAGAACGCCGAGGTTGCGCAGGCGCTGGGCATGACCGAGGCACTGCTGGGCCGATGGCGGCAAAAGAACCAGGAGGTCACGGCGCTGCAGGGCCGGACGGCGCGCAAGTCGGTGCTGATGGCCGCCTGCACGCGCACCCTGCGCCAGGCCGTGCAGGTGCTGATGCTCGGCCTGGGCGCCTGGTTGGTCATCCACGGCGAGGCCACGGCCGGTATCATGATCGCCACCACGGTGCTGCTCGGCCGGGCGCTCGCGCCGGTGGAGCAGGTGGTGGGCAGCTGGCGTGTGCTGGCCGAGGGCCGGGCCGCGTTTCGCCGGCTGCGCGATCTGCTGGCCGCGGCGGACGCCGAACCACGGCGTATGCCGCTGCCCGCGCCGACCGGCCGCTTGCAGGCGCAAAACCTGGTATTTCGCGCGCCGCAGGGGGAGCGGCTGATCCTGGCCGGCGTCTCGCTGCAGCTCGAGCCGGGCGAGGCGCTGGCCGTCATCGGCCCCAGCGCCGCCGGCAAGAGCACGCTGGTGAGGCTGCTGACGGGGGTCTGGGCACCGACGTCCGGCAGCGTGCGGCTCGACCAGGCCGATCTCTCGCAGTGGCCGCGCGAAGAACTCGGCCCGCATATCGGCTATGTGCCGCAGGACGTCGAGCTGTTTCCCGGCACGGTGGCGGAGAATATCGCGCGGCTGGGCGAAGTGGATGCCGAGCGGGTGGTGCTGGCGGCGCAGCGCGCCCATGTGCACGAACTGATCCTGAGTCTGCCCGAGGGCTACGACACCCCGGTCGATCCTGCCGGCGCCCTGCTCTCGCCCGGCCAGCGCCAGCGCATCGCGCTGGCCCGCGCGCTCTACGGCGATCCCAGGCTGCTGCTGCTCGACGAGCCCAATTCCAACCTCGACGGCGCGGGCGAGAACGCGCTGGCGGCCACCCTGGCCGATCTGCGCGGCCAGGTCACGGTGGTGGTTGTGACGCATCGCTCGACGCTGATCCAGCATGTGGACAAGATGCTGGTGCTCGACGGCGGCCGCGTGCAGCATTACGGCGCTGCGGCCGAGGTCATGCGCGCGATGCAGCAGCGGCCGCAGCAAGCGCAGAAGCAGGCCGCACCGGCGGCTGAGGCCGAAGCCCATGGCGCGGCGGGTGCGCGCGTGGTCGACATGCTGCAGACGCTCCAGCGCTCGGGCGCCGGCCGAGGGGAGGCATCATGATCGCCGCAGCGATGACGCCCATCAATGCCGACGCGCCGCTGCTCGAGCAGAAGGCCGAGGCGCGCCGCCTGGCACGCTGGGCTGGTTGGGTGCTGGTGCTCGGGCTGGTCCCCGTGGCCGGTTGGCTGGCCTGGGCGCCTTTGTCGTCGGCGGTCGTGGCCAGCGCCTTCGTCAAGGTCGACCTGGATCGCCGGCCGGTGCAGCATGCCGAGGGCGGCACGGTGCGCGAGGTGCTGGTGCGCGACGGCCAGCGCGTCGCGCAGGGCCAGGCCCTGCTGGTCCTCGGCGATGTGTCGGTCGACGCCGACATGAACCGCCTCAGCTACCGCGTCAATGCCGAGCGCGCCAGTATGGCGCGGCTCGAAGCGGAGCAGGCGCTGTCGGCGGCGATCAACTGGCCGCAAGACCTCGCGCATGCGGCCGCCACCGATCCTCGCCTCGCTCAGCAGGTCGCCAAGGAAAAGGCGCTGTTCGCCGCGCGGCGCGAGGCCCTGGGCAGCCAGAGTACGCTGCTGCGCGCCCAGCGTGACAAGGTGCAGCAGGAGCGCGAGGCGCTGCGCGCGCAGATCGCCCAGGCCACCGAATCGCTGCGCCACCAGAGGTCCGAGCTCGAGACACACCGCAACCTGCAGAAGGAGGGCTTCATTTCGGCCACGCGCATTTCGCAGCTGGAGGCCGCGGTGGCCGACTATGGCGTCAAGCTCGAGGAAAAGCGCTCCGACCTGGCGCGTGCCGAGCAGCGCCTGCTCGACACCGACCTGCGCATCAAGTCGCTCGAAGGCGAGTACCGGCAGCAGGCCAGCGACCAGCTCAAGGTCACGAGCGCGCGCCTGTCGGAAATCGAGCAGGAGTGGCGCAAGTCCAGCGATGCGTCCAAGCGCCAGGTCATCGCCGCGCCGGCGGCGGGCGACGTGATGAACCTCAGGTTCACCTCGCCGGGCTCGGTGGTGTCGCCGCGCGAGCCGATTGCCGACATCGTGCCGGCCGATCCGCGCTTGCTGGTCGAGGCGCATATACGCACCGAGGACGTGAGCCGCGTGCAACAGGGGCAGGCGGCCGAGATCCGCTTCACCGCGTTCAAGTACCGCACCACCCGCCTGGTCGAGGGCAGGCTGCTCTATGTGTCGCCCGACCGCTTGGTGGATCGCGTCAGCAACCAGCCCTACTACGTGGCGATGATAGAGGCCGATGCTGCCTCTCTGGCGCGTGCCGAGGACGTCAAGCTGCTGGCCGGCATGCCGGCCGAGGTCTACATCAAGGGCGAGACGCGCACGCCGCTGCAGTACTTGCTGGAGCCGATGACGCAGGTGCTAAGGCGCGCCGGGCGTGAGCGTTGAATCTTGAGGCCCGGGCCCCGGCAGCCGCATCTGCGCCGCCAGCGCCACGCGCACGCAGTCCTTGATGTGCTGCTCGCCCAGATAGCGCAGGGTGGTGTAGCCGATGGCGGCCGAGACCGCCTGGCCTGCCAGCGGAACGAAGCGTGCGGCCTGGCCGGCGCTCAGGCGCAAGCCGATGGCCTGGGCTGCACGCAGCAGCAGGTCGCGCGTGATGAAGCGGCCTATCAGCACCGAGCCGACCATGGCCACGGCCTTTTGCACGCGCTCGCGCTGCGAAGGGGCCAGACGGTCGATCTGGTCGGGCAGCAGGCCGAACTCACCGCTGATCCTCGGGATCAGGCGCGCCAGCAGGGCGGCATCAACGGCCCAGTCCAGGCCGGGCAGGGGCACGACGCCGGCGGCTGCAGCGACCAGGGCGCGCTTGTGCAGCAGGGCGCGGCTGCGTTGCACGGCCTGTTTGAGCGCCGGATGGTCGGCGGCCAGTTCCAGGGCGGAGGGCATGGGCTCAGCCTTTCGCGAGTGGAGGATGTCGCAACTGTAGCGCGCCCGTCGGTCGTGGTTACCCATGAGCCTGGCAAAGCTGTGCGCCGGCGTGTCATCGTCCAACGTGCGACTACTCACCTTGCGCAGCGCCGCCTTGGAGCGCGCAGCCGGCGCCACCGGATCGCGCGTGGTCTTGGCCGCTTGATCCGTGTCGGCGAACATCAGCCTGCCCGCCTCCACCCGGGCCTTGATCTTCTCAAGGTTGCGCTCGGTGGCCGCGAGCAGTTCTTCACGCCTGTGCGCGCGCAGCCGGGCCAGTTCCGGATTACGGCATGCCACCAGCCGCTCGCCCGGATAGTCCGGCGAGCTCATCTCGAGCAAATTGCGCTCGTCGAGAAAATCCAGTTGCAACTGCCCTTGGTCCACCAGCGCGCGGATCGACACGCTCTTGAGGGCCGTGATCCAGGCGATGCCCTCACTCTCGCGCATCTCCTCGATGGCTTTGCTGGAGATCATGCCGCGGTCGCCCACCATCACCAGCTGCTTGACACCGAACTGCTCGCGCAGGCGCTTGACCTCGGGCATGGAGGTCGGGCTGTCGGCCACATTGCCCTCGTGCACCGAGACGGCCAGCGGGCAGCCACGCGCATCGGTGAGCAGGCCGTAGTTGACCTGCGGCAACCCCTTCTTGCCATCGCGGCTGTAGTCCAGCTTGGCCAGCGGGCAGCTGCTGCCCTCGAAGTAGCTGGAGGACAGTTCGTACAGCACCAAGGCGCCCTCGCTCAGGTGGCGTGCCGCGAGTTTCTTCTGAATGGTGTCCTGGCGCTCAAGCAGCCAGTCCATGGCCGCGTACAGATCGTCCTCGTCGCACGAGGCCACGGCGAAGTCCTCGGCCAGCGTCGTGGTGTGCCACCAGCGCGTGGTGGCCAGCTTGGTGTGGGGCGCAACGAATCGAAGCGGGCATACCTGGTTTCGAAGTCGCCTCCTGGATAGCCGCCTTCGCGCCGGCGGCCGCACCTGCGCCGGTGGTGCAACTGATCTCCAACGAGTTGGCGCGTATCGCGCAATCGGCAGAGTTCAAGGCGTTTTGCGACAGACAATCCATGTATGTCGAACTGGTCGAGCACCGCGCCTTCCAGGCCGACTTGCCACGCGAGGACGCGCACTGGAAGCGCATCGCCCAGCTCACCCGCGCCAGTTGACCCAGGTCAGGCCGTTCGGGCTCAGCGCCCGATCCAGCGTGCGAACACGCCCCAGTGTCCGGCGTCGAACGCCATCTTGACCTGCTCCAGCAGCGTCGCCACCACGCAGCGCACCGGCGCAGTGGCCTGGCGTGTGGTGGGCGCCGCCAACACTATGGTGCGGCGCAGGCCGGGGGGGATCAGCGGCGCGGCGCTCAGCTGGCCCCGCTCGACCTCCTGCTTGACGCAGACCGCAGGCAGTATGGTCCAGCCCTGGCCTTCGGCGACCAGCGACTTCTGCACGCTCAGCGCGTTGGTTTCGGCCACCACGTCCAGGGCCACGCCGGCTTCGGTGGCCGCGTGTTCAATCATCGCGCGCAGGCCCTGGGGCGGGCCGGGCAGGATGAAGGGATGCTGCGCGACCTGCGCCAGCGCCAGCGGGCGTTTGTGCGACAAGCGGGCCGAGGGCGGCGCCACCACCCACAGGCTTTCCTCCACCAAGGCCTTGACCTGCAGTGCGGGGGTCTCCTTCTGGCCGTAGAGCAGGGCAATGTCGATGTCGCCCTTCTCGACACGCCAGAACGCCGGCGTCGAGGCCAACATGGCCAAGTACCTGGCGGCCAAGGCCAGCTGGGAGGCCGCCAACGCCTGCCTGCAGACGCATGGCGGCTTCGGTTTCGCCTGCGAATACGACGTCGAGCGCAAGTTCCGCGAGACGCGCCTGTACCAGGTCGCGCCCATCTCCACCAACATGATCCTGAGCCACGTGGCCGAGCACGTGCTGGGTCTTCCCCGCTCGTTCTGAACCCGATCCGAGAAAGCCGATATCCCTATGAAGATACTCGTTCCCGTCAAACGTGTGCTGGACTACAACGTCAAGGCCCGCGTCAAGCCCGATGGCTCCGGCGTCGACCTGAGCAACGTCAAGATGTCGATGAACCCGTTCGACGAGATCGCCGTCGAAGAGGCGGTGCGCCTGAAAGAGAACGGCGCGGCCACCGAGGTGATAGCCGTCTCCTGCGGCGTGGCCCAGTGCCAGGAAACCCTGCGCACCGCCATGGCCATAGGCGCGGACCGCGCCATCCTGGTCGAGACGAATGAAGAACTGCAGCCCCTGGCCGTGGCCAAGCTGCTCAAGGCCTTGGTCGACAAGGAGCAGCCCGGCCTGGTGATCCTGGGCAAGCAGGCCATCGACGACGACGCCAACCAGACCGGCCAGATGCTGGCGGCCCTGGCCGAGCTGCCCCAGGCCACCTTCGCCAGCAAGGTCGAGGTGGCCGGTGACAAGCTCAGCGTTACTCGCGAGATCGACGGCGGCCTGGAGACCCTGAGCCTGTCCCTGCCCGCCGTGGTCACCACCGACCTGCGCCTGAACGAGCCGCGCTACGTGACCCTGCCCAACATCATGAAGGCCAAGAAGAAGCCGCTCGACACCGTCAAGCCCGAAGACCTGGGTGTGGACGTCAAGCCGCGCCTGAAGACGATCAAGGTCGCCGAGCCAGCGGGCCGCAAGGCCGGCATCAAGGTGCCGGACGTCGCGACATTGGTCGACAAATTGAAGAACGAAGCCAAGGTGATCTGAGGGGAAACGACATCATGACCGTACTTGTCATTGCCGAACACGACAACGTCTCGATCAAAGGCGCCACGCTCCATACCGTCAAAGCTGCGGCAGAAATCAGCATGTTCCTGGACGGCCAGGTGCATGTGCTGGTGATGGGGCATGGCAGCAGAGAGGCTGCGGAAGCCGCCAGCCTGATCACCGGCGTGTCCAAAGTCATCCACGCCGAGGGCGACAGCCTGGCCCATGGCCTGGCCGAGAACCTGGCGGCCCAGGTGCTGATCATCGCGCCCGCCTACAGCCATGTCCTGTTCCCGGCCACCGCCGGCGGCAAGAGCGTGGCGCCGCGCGTGGCCGCCAAGCTGGATGTGGCCCAGATCAGCGAGATCACCAAGGTGGTCAGCGCCGACAGCTTCGAGCGCCCCATCTACGCCGGCAACGCCATTGCCACCGTGCAGAGCAGCGACGCCACCAAGCTCATCACCGTGCGCACCACCGGCTTCGACGCCGCGGCGGCGACCGGGGGCAGCGCCGTCGTCGAGACCGTGGCCGCAGCGGCCGCCAGCGGCAAGAGCCGCTTCGTCGGCGCCGAGATCGTCAAGAGCGAGCGCCCCGAGCTCACCGCCGCCAAGATCATCGTCTCGGGCGGCCGCGCCTTGGGATCGGCCGAGAAGTTCAACGAGGTCATCACCCCGCTGGCCGACAAGCTGGGCGCGGCCATAGGCGCCAGCCGCGCCGCGGTGGACGCGGGCTACGCGCCCAACGACCTGCAGGTCGGCCAGACCGGCAAGATCGTGGCGCCGCAGCTGTACATCGCAGCGGGCATCAGCGGTGCCATCCAGCACCTGGCGGGCATGAAGGATTCCAAGGTGATCGTGGCGATCAACAAGGACCCCGAGGCGCCTATCTTCAGTGTGGCCGACTACGGCCTGGAGGCTGATCTTTTCACGGCCGTGCCCGAGCTGGCCCGGGCGGTCTGAGGTGGCCATGAACGAGACATCCTACGACGCCTGGGTGGGTCGGACCCAGACACTCGACGACCTGATTTCGCCCGCGCCTGTGCGTCTGATGCAGGCAACCCTGGACCAAGCCCCCCAGGATGCGGCGCTCGATGCCCTGCCGCCGCTGTGGCACTGGCTGTATTTCCTGCCGGGCGAGCGGCAGTCCAACATCGGTGCCGATGGCCATCCGCAGCGCGGCGGCTTCCTGCCCCCGGTCACGCTGCCGCGCCACATGTGGGCCGGCGGGCGGCTGCATTTCCTGCGCCCCCTGTCGATCGGCGCCCAGGCGCGGCGGGTCTCCCGCATTGCCTCGGTGTCCTCCAAGGCGGGCCGCAGCGGTCAGCTGGTGTTCGTCACCGTGTTGCACGAGCTGTCCGATGCGCAGGGCCTGGCCATCAGCGAAGAGCAGGACATCGTCTACCGCGATGCGCCGGCGCCCGGCGCCGCCGCGCCCGTGCCACCCGCCGCCCCCACCGATGAGCAGTTTTCCCGCGTCATCACGCCCGACCCGGTGCTGCTGATGCGTTACTCGGCGCTGACCTTCAACGGTCACCGCATCCACTACGACCGGCCCTACGCCATGTCGGAAGAGGGCTATCCGGGGCTGGTGGTTCACGGTCCCTTGATCGCCACCCTGCTCATGGAAACGCTGCGCAGCGCCCACCCCGGCCGGCAGGTCGCCCGCTTTGAATTCAAGGCGGTGAGCCCGCTGTTCGATACCGAGCCCTTCACCGTGGCCGGCCGTGTCGACGGCCAGGATGCGCGGCTGTGGGCCCGTGGCCCGCAGGGCCAGCTGGCCATGTCGGCCAGCGCCGAATGGGTCTGACGCCGTCTGGCAGAAAGTTCTTCCTATGCAAGCACGCCCCTTGAGCGGCATCACCGTCGTCACCCTGGAACACGCGATTGCCGCGCCTTTTTGCACCCGGCAACTGGCCGACCTGGGCGCCCGCGTCATCAAGGTCGAGCGCCCCGGCAGCGGCGACTTTGCCCGCGCCTACGACCACCGCACCCACGGCCTGGCCTCGCATTTCGTCTGGACCAACCGCTCCAAGGAAAGCCTGACGCTGGACCTCAAGCAGCCGCAGGCGCTGCAGGTGCTGGGCGAGCTGATCGCCCAGGCCGACGTGCTGGTGCAGAATCTGGCGCCCGGCGCCGCCGCCCGCATGGGCCTGAGCTACGAGGCGCTGAGCCAGCAGCACCCCCGGCTGGTGGTGTGCGACATCTCCGGCTACGGCGCCGACGGCCCCTACCGCGACAAGAAGGCCTACGACCTGCTGATCCAGAGTGAAGCGGCATTTCTTTACATCACCGGCACGCCGGAGGAGCCCTGCAAGGCCGGCAACTCCACCGCCGACATCGCGGCCGGCATGTACGCCTACACCGGCGTGCTCAGCGCGCTGCTGCAGCGCCACCAGACCGGTCGCGGCTCGCATGTGGAAGTGTCCATGCTGGAGGCTCTGGCCGAGTGGATGGGCTTCCCCATGTACTACGCCTACGAAGGTCAGTCAGCGCCCGGCCGCAACGGCGCCGCGCACGCCACCATCTACCCCTACGGCCCCTTCGAGGCCGGCGATGGCCGCGTCGTCATGCTGGGCCTGCAGAACGAACGCGAGTGGAGGCTGTTCTGCGAGAAAGTGCTGCGCCAGCCCACATTGGCCGCCGACCCACGATTCGATGCCAATGTGCGGCGTGCCGAAAACCGCGCTGAGTTGCGCCGCATCATCCTCGAGGTCTTTGGCAGCCTGAGCGCCGCCGAAGTGGTGGCCCGGCTGGACGAGGCGCAGATCGCCAACGCCGCCGTCAACCAGGTGGCCGACCGGTGGGCGCATCCTCAGTTGCATGCACGCCAGCGCTTCCGGACCATAGGCTCTCCGGCTGGCCCACTGCAGGCGCTGCTGCCGCCAGCCACCAGCAACGACTACGAATGCCGCATGGATCCGGTGCCCGCGCTGGGTGAACACAGCGAGGCTATCCTGCGCGAGCTCGGCTGCAGCGCGGCCGACATTTCGGCGATGCGCCAGGCGGGGGTGGTATGAGCTGCACATTGCAACACGCACGCAGCCTGCTTTTCGTGCCGGCCACGCGGCTGGAGCGGCTGGGCAAGGCCTTCGATGCCGGCGCCGACGCGGTCATCGTGGACCTGGAGGACGCGGTCGCCCCCGACAGCAAGGACATGGCCCGCGCGGCGCTGGCCGAGCGTCTGCCGCAACTGGATTCGGCGCAACGTGCGCGGCTGCTGGTGCGCATCAACGCCGTCGGAACGCCCTGGCACGAGGCCGACCTGGCGCTGCTGTCCCCATGGTTCGGGCAAGGACTGGGCGCCGTGATGCTGCCCAAGTCCGAAGACCCGCTGGCGCTGCGAAGCGTGGCCGGGCGTCTGCAGCCCGCGGGTCGGGTCGTGCCCCTGATCGAGTCGCTGGCCGGGCTGGACCAGACCGACGCGCTGGCGCGCGAGCCCCAGGTGCTGCGCCTGGCGTTCGGCCATCTGGACTTCCAGCTCGACCTGGGCATGCGCTGCACGCCCGAGGAGCCCGAGCTGGCCTTTGCCCGCAATGCCCTGGTGGCCGCGTCGCGGCGCGCCCGCCTGCCCGCGCCCATCGATGGCGTGACCACCGACACCGGCAACGCCGAACGCCTGCTGGCCGACACCACCCGCGCGCGTGCGTTTGGCTTCGGCGGCAAGCTCTGCATCCACCCGGCCCAGGTCGCCGGCGTGAACCAGGCCTTCTCACCCTCTGCGGCCGAGCTCGACTGGGCGCGGCGCGTGCTGGCCCTGGCCGACCAGCACGGTGGCCAGGCCTTCAGCCTGGACGGCCGCATGGTCGACCTGCCCGTGATCCGGTCGGCCGAAGCCATGCTGCGCGCCGCACCCGTCACCCCCACATGAGCATGACGAAATGACATCCGAAGAGATGCTGGCGCAGTTCGGCCCCCGCGAATCGATGGAATACGACGTGGTGATCGTGGGCGGCGGGCCGGCCGGCCTGGCCACCGCGATCCGCCTCAAGCAGGTGGCCGCCCAGAGGGGCCAGGACATCTCGGTCGTGGTGCTGGAGAAGGGCTCCGAACCCGGTGCCCACATCCTCAGCGGCGCCGTGATGGACCCGCGCGCCATCACCGAACTCTTCCCCGACTGGAAGGAACTCGGCGCCCCGCTGGCCCAGCCCGTCACCGGCGACGACGTGCTGCTCCTGTCCGAGAGTGGCAGCACTCGCTCCCCCGACTGGCTGGTGCCGCGCAACTTCCACAACCACGGCTGCTACGTCATCTCGCTGTCCAACGTGGTCAAGTGGATGGCCCAGCAGGCCGAGCGCCTGGGCGTGGAGATCTTCCCCGGTTTCGCCGCCGCCGAGGTGCTGTACGACGAGCAAGGCCGCGTCAAGGGCGTGGCCACCGGCAACCTGGGTGTGGGCAAGGACGGCCAGCCCATGGACAGCTTCCAGCTCGGCATGGCGCTGCTGGGCAAATACACCGTTTTCGCCGAGGGCGCGCGCGGCCACCTGGGCAAGCAGCTGCTGGCCCGGTACGACCTGGCCAAAGGCAAGGACACCCAGAGCTTTGCCATCGGCATCAAGGAGCTGTGGGAAATCCCTTCGACCCAGGCCCAGCCCGGGCGCGTGGTGCACACCGCCGGTTGGCCCATGCAGGACGACAGCTTCGGCGGCGGCTTCCTCTACCACCTGGAGGACAACCAGGTCACGCTGGGCTTCGTGATCGGTCTGGACTACCAGAACCCCTGGATGTCGCCGTTCGAGGAAATGCAGCGCTGGAAGACCCACCCGGCCATCAAGGCCCACATCGAGGGCGGCAAGCGCCTGGGCTACGGCGCGCGGGCCATCAACAACGGCACGCCCCAGGCCCTGCCCAAGACGGTGTTCCCCGGCGGCGCGCTGATTGGCTGCGACGCCGGCTACCTGAACGCCGCGCGCATCAAGGGCAGCCACGCGGCCATCAAGAGCGGCATGCTGTGCGCCGACGCGCCGACGCGCTGGCCGAGGCCCTGGCCGCCGGCCGTGCGCAGGACGAACTGAGCGCCTACCCGGCCGCCTTCGCGGCCAGCTGGCTCAACGAGGAACTGCAGCAGACGCGCAACTTCAAGAACTGGTTCAAGAAGGGCAAGACCGTAGGCCAGCTGATGACCGGCGTGGAGCAGTGGCTGCTGCCCAAGGTGGGCCTGAGCAGCCCGCCCTGGACGCTGCACAACACCACGCCCGACCACGTCAAGCTGCGCCCGGCGGCCGAGATGCCCAGGATCGAGTACCCCAAGCCGGACGGCAGGATCAGCTTCGACCGCCTCTACAGCGTGTTCATCAGCAACACCAACCACGAGGAGCAGCAGCCGGCGCACCTGACGCTGAAAGACGCCAGCGTGCCGGTGGCCATCAACCTGGCCAAGTGCGGCGGCACCGAGAGCCGCTACTGCCCGGCCGGCGTGTACGAGTTCGTCAACCAGGACGGCGCCGACCAGTTGGTGATCAACGCGCAGAACTGCGTGCACTGCAAGACCTGCGACATCAAGGACCCGACGCAGAACATCGTCTGGGTCACGCCAGAAGGCGGCGGCGGGCCGAATTACGTGGGGATGTGAATGGGTGAGCCTGGGAAGCTGCCAATGCTTGCTCGATGGCGCGTGCCAGGGTACGGAACGTGGAATGGCAGTGCATTGACGCAGCGGAGCGTTGGCGACATCGTTCGGGTCTTGAAAGCGACGAAATGACCATGACCATCATTCAGACATTGGCCGACTTCACCGTCGGTACGGACCTGACCCGGCTGCCCAGCCGGGTGGTTGAGGAATGCAAGCGCGATGTGCTTGATTCCATCGGTTGTGCCCTGGCGGGCATCGACCACCCGCGCTCACGTATCGGCATCGAGGTCGGCCGCCGCATCGGGGGCACCGGTGGCCAGGCAACGATCATCGGTGCGGGCGAAAAGTCCAGCGCCCACGGCGCCGCCTTTGCCAACGCGGAACTGGTCAATGCGCTCGATGCGGACTCGGTGCTGCTGCCCGGCCATGTGAGTCCGTACGTCCTGCCCGGTGCCTTCGCGACGGCAGAGGTTCAGCGCCGGCCGGGCCGGGACCTGATCGCGGCGATTGCGGTTTCGCACGAGATGTCCTATCGCCTGGGCGCGGCCATGAGCGGCTACCGGGACACCAAGGATGGCAAGGCCGCGGCGGCGTTGGTGGTGGGCTACAGCAGCACGGTGTTCGGCGCCACCGCGTCGGTGGCCAGGCTGAAGCGGCTTGGATCGGAGCAGGTCGCCAACGCGCTCGGCATCGCCGCGGCATCGGCCCCGGTGAACTCGCAGCGCGCGTGGTTCATGCACGCACCGACCTCGACCATCAAATACCAGCTCGCGGGGGGCCTGACCAACACCGCGCTGACCGCGGCGGACATGGGCGAACTGGGTCACCGCGGCGACCTGCTGATGCTGGACGATGACGAGCATGGCTATCCGCGCTTCGTCTGCAGCTCGCGCTGGTCACCCGACCTGGTGACCGCTGGACTGGGGGACGACTGGCGCTTCCCTGCGTTCCAGATGTTCAAGCCGTATCCGCATTGCCGGGTGATGCACGCGCCGCTGGACCTGCTGATCGACCTGGTGACGCAACACGACATCCAGGTGCACGAAATCGAGAGCATCACCTCGTATGGCGAGGGCTGGGCCTATGTGCTGCCCTGTTTCACCAGCCGCGAGATCACCCAAGTGCACGATGCGCAGTTCTGCTTCGCCCATGGGCTGGCGGTTGCGGCCCACCGCGTTCCGCCTGGTCGCAAGTGGCAGGACCCGGCGGTCGTCTTTGATCCCTCGGTGCTGGCCCTGATGAACAAGGTCACGCTGGAAACCCACCCGACGTATTTCCAGTCGATCTCGGCGGACATCTCCAGCCGTCCCTCACGCGTGGAAATCCGGGCGCGTGGACAAACCTTCGCCGCCGAGAAGATGTTCCCGAAAGGGACCCCCTCGGCCGATCCTGCGACCTACATGACGACCGAAGAACTGGTGGGCAAGTTCCGCCAGTTCGTCGATGGCATCCTGCCTGCGCCGACGATCGACAGGGTGATCGACGCAGTGCTCCACCTCGAACAGGTGGAGGACTTCGGCGAGATCATGCGCCTGCTGGTTCGGCAGTGACCTGTCACTGGACGAGGCCGCGAGCCGACGGGCGCTCCAACGGCTGAAGTTCGCTGCAACCGGCTTCTGCGCAACGCTGTCGGAGCGTTCCAACGTGATTGGGGGGCGCCGGACCCCCGGTCAGACCTGGCGTAGCCGCGTCAGGCCGTGCAAAGGGCGGTCAGGTCCGCTGCTGGCAGGCGCGGATCCAGGCGCCTGAGCGTCGCCAACAGTGTCTGTGCCCGTTCGGTGCCCAGGATGCCCTCGGTCAGCTCCATGAACTTGGCGTCCTGCGCGTGCTCCGACATGGGGTTCGCGTCGGTGCCGATCGGGTCTTCCACAAACACCTGTTCGGTGCTGCCGTCGCGCAAGCTCAGTGTCACATCGGCCACGAACTTGCCGGGGTACTTTTGCTCCAGCTCGGGCGCTTCGGTGATCCGTATCCGGCGCATCAAATCGACCACCGGCGCCATCTCAAGCTGGCCCGCCAGGTAGTCGCGGTGGACCAGGTAGCCGTTGCCCATGCCCAGCAGCGTGAAAGCCGCCTGGACGGGCAGGCTGAACTGCACGTGCTCGATGTTCTTGGGATCGTAGGCATTGGCATTGGCCGTGCCGACCACGACGTTGAAGTGCGGCGCGATCTTCAGATGGATATCGGTGATGTCGCTGCAACGCGCGGCGAAGGGCCGCAGCGCATCGATGTAGGCATGGGTGCAATAACAGGCGCAATAGGCCTTGAGCCACACGGTACTGATCTCGAACGAGCGGTGAATCTCGAACCGCTGTTCGGCGCCTTCGCCAGGCCCACGTTGCAGGAAAGTGCGGAAGAAACCCTTGTTGCCACTCAGGAAGGCGCGTGGTCCGGTGATGCCGGCCCGGGCCATGTCGGCCGCCACCATGCCGTTGCGTGTGCCTATGCCCGCATGGATGCGCTTGATGGAACCACCGGTGGAGGTGTATTCCGTGGTGCCTGAGGCGTGGCTGAGCGCAATGGCCAGCGCATGTTGGGTGGTTTCGGCGTCGAACTTGCGCAGCTTGGCGGCCACGGCGGCGGCGCCGAAGTTGGACAGCACCGCATGCGGATGAAAACCACGCCGCAGCAGCTCGGGCGCGGCCAGCACGCCGATGCGGGTATAGACCTCGTAGCCGGCCACCAGGGCGGTGATCACCTCCTCGAGGCTGGATCCCAGCTCCTCGCCGATGGCCAGGGCCGCCGGGATGACACAACTGCCGGGATGGCTGGCGCTGGGGCCGTGGGCATCGTCGTATTCGAAACCGTGGCCGTAGGAGCCGTTCACGAAGGCCGCGTCCGCGGCGCTCATGGTCCGGCTGCTGGCCATCACACGGCTGTTGCCCGGGCGTTGCTGATGCGTCGCGTAGTCCAGCAGCTGCTCGGACCAGGGCATGCGCGAGATGCCGATCTGCAACGCCAGCTGGTCACGCATCAGTCGGTTGACACCGGCGTGGGCGGGGCCGTCCAGGTGTTCGTACTTCAGTTCCTGAATGAAGCGCACCACGGCCTGCTCCAGTGGCGGGCAGTTGTCGGGCGCGGTGGACGGGGTGTTCAAGTAGTGTCTCCTTCTGCAAATGGCGCCTGGGTTCAGGCGGTGGCTTGTCCGAAGTAGTGTTCGGCGATCTCAGAGGGTGTAGACGAAATGATCTACGTCGCCAGTCTAGTCGCGAGCATACGCGCTTCGGCCAACCAGACCCATGCGAGCGGCGCCCAGTCCGATCGATCGTGGTGTGCCATGA
>SCMQ01000079.1 GCA_005503335.1 Comamonadaceae bacterium 2FH | reverse complement strand
GGAGATGCTATGGATGCCTCCCTCCCCAAGGGGAAGGAAATTGGAGCGCTGAGATGAAACAGTCGTTAGTCAGGAAGGAGACGCCGCGCAGGCGGGGTGGATCCTCTGATGGATACGGCATCAATGTGCCCAAGGCGTGATAGACCAAGGTCTTCACAAACACCATAGAGGATCCGTCATGAATCGTAATACAGGTATGAACGCAGGACAAATCATCGGCACCATGAACGGCCAGCAGGTCGTGGGTCTCGATATTGCCAAGCATGTGTTTCAGCTACATACGGTGGACATGAGCACGGGCGAGATCATCAACGTGCAGATCAAACGCGCCAAAGCGCTGGAACACTTGGCCAACAAGGCGCCGTGCCTGGTCGCCATGGAGGCCTGCGGCGGCGCGCATCACTGGGCGCGCGAACTCCAGGCGTTGGGCCACGGCGTGCGATTGCTGCACGCCAAGGCGGTGCGCCCCTTCGTCTCAGGCAACAAGACCGATGCAACGGACGCCCGGGCGATCTGGCTGGCCGTGCAGCAGCCCGGCGTGAAGTTCGTCGGTGTCAAGAGTGCGACTCAGCAGGCCACGCTGACGCTGCACCGCCAGCGCGAACTCATGATGAAGATGCGCGCCATGCAGACCAACGCCTTGCGCGGGCTGCTCTACGAATTTGGAGCCATCTTTGCCAAAGGCACAAAGGCCATGCTGAGCGAAGTCGAGCAGGCGCTGGCCGATTTGAGCGGCCAACTGCCCCAGATGGTGGCCGACAGCCTGCGCGAGCAAGTGGCGCGCATCAAGGCGTTGGGCGAAGACATCGTCAGGATCGAAAAACGGCTGGGGCTGCAGCTGCGCCAGGACCCGCAAATGCAGCGCATCGCCCAGATTCCCGGCGTGGGCTTGCTCACGGCCACGGCGGCCATTGCCACCATGGGAGAGGCCAGCGCCTTCAAATCAGGCCGCGAGTTCTGCGCCTGGCTGGGGCTGGTGCCCCAGCAAACCGGCACGGGCGGCAAGGTACGCCTAGGCAACATCTCCAAGCGCGGCGACACCTACCTGCGCACCTTGCTCATTCATGGCGCCAGGAGCGTGCTCAGCCACGCCAAGGAGCCTGGGCCCTGGCTTGAAGGGCTCAAGGGCCGCAGGCCCGCCAGTGTGGTGATCGTGGCGCAGGCGGCCAAGATGGCCCGCACGATCTGGGCCGTGGCGGCCAAACAGCAGGATTACCAACGAGGCTACCAAAGCGTCAGGCCGCAAGCGGCGTGACAAACCGGTGGTCCATTTATCAACCAACCTCACGGAAAGGATATGGTCAGCCTTTGAAGGCTAGCAAGGCAGCAAAGAGTGAAGTGATGTGAAACAGGTCAGACCGGGGCGAGCTAAACCTGAATGCTTGTACGGACGTCAAAAGTCCGCGATAGGAGATGAGGCGCTTGTCAGCGGATATGCATCGGGGCCAGCGGGCCAACCTGGGCAACCAGGTGAACCACGCAATCAAGGCCGGATATAAGGACGCAGCCGACTTCTTCGCAGCACAACACAAATTCTTCTTGCTATCCGGGAGGCATCCATATAAGACAAGCATG
>SCMQ01000078.1 GCA_005503335.1 Comamonadaceae bacterium 2FH | reverse complement strand
CTCCGTGCGCCGGTCAAAACCGGCAAAGTGTTGTGAATGAAAGAGTCATACGTTGAAGGCTTAGCCAGCTACGGCGGCCCCGAGTCATGCGTGCACATTCGTGAGGGTGTGGGCGAAGCGTTGACAGGGGTACGCGCAGGCCGGGTATTGAGCCGCGTAATCCATGCCCCGCGCTGTTTGGCGCGGGAGGTTCGGGGTGCCGAGGCTGTGGAGACATGCCGAAGGCCACACCGGCGCTGCCGCATTGGCGAGGCAGCGTCGGACCCCGCGCGGTCACAGACCCCGCGCACGCGCGGAAACACTTTGCTCGGGAACCGGGAGATCCCGCGTCCTTCTGCATCGCGCTGGGAAGCGACGAATGCAGAGCGCATCGAAAAGCCCAAGGGCGTACAGCGATGAGCCACAGGCGCGGGAAGTCGGACTGCTGCGTAGTACCGAAGAAGCTGCCGAACAAGGCCGCGGGGGAAGCTCCTGCGGCGGCGGAGGTGGTGGAGGGAAGGCGGCAGGCCAAGGGAAATGCCATCGCGGCGCGCATGTCCCGCAGATCGATGCGGACCTACGACATGGGAACCGCGCTCGATGGCATACGACGGACGGCAAAGGGCCGTCGCGATGCGAAGTTCACCGGACTGCTGCATCACATCTACGCGGTCGAACGCCTTGAGGCGGCCTACCACGCGCTCAAGCGCGATGCGGCTGCCGGGGTGGACGGCCAGACTTGGCAGTCGTACGGGCAGGACCTGCAGGGCAATCTGCGGGACCTGTCCGACCGACTGGCCCGAGGGGGCTACCGGCCCCAGCCTG
Organism: Comamonadaceae bacterium 2FH; assembly: GCA_005503335.1. Classification (GTDB taxonomy): domain Bacteria; phylum Pseudomonadota; class Gammaproteobacteria; order Burkholderiales; family Burkholderiaceae_C; genus SCMQ01. Next base: position 832 of record SCMQ01000078.1, on the reverse strand, counting down.
TCAAGAGGGTGTACATCGACAAGGCCGATGGCAGCAAACGCCCCCTGGGCGTGCCGGCGCTGGAGGACAAGATCGTCCAGCGCGCTGCGGTCGAGGTCCTGAACGCCATCTACGAGCAGGACTTCCTCGGGTTCAGCTACGGCTTCAGGCCGGCGAGAAGCGCGCACCACGCGCTGGACGCCGTGGCGGTGGGAGTGAGCGCAAGAAAGGTGAACTGGATACTCGATGCGGACATCAGCAAGTTCTTCGACACGATCGAGCACGACTGGCTGGTGAAATTCATCGAGCACCGCGTGGCCGACGCGCGCGTGCTGCGGCTGATCAAGAAATGGCTGCACGCGGGCGTGCTGGAAGAAGGCAGGCTGACGCAAAATGAGCTGGGGACGGTTCAGGGTGGGAGCATCAGCCCACTGCTGGCCAACATCTACCTGCACTACGCGTTCGACCTGTGGGTCAAGCAGTGGAGGGGGCGCCATGCCCGAGGCGACGTGATCGTCGTGCGCTATGCCGACGATTGGGTGGCCGGATTCCAGTTCCGCGACGACGCCGAGCGTTTCAAGCGCGCGGTGGCCGAGCGGCTGGGCCAGTTCGGGCTGAAGCTGCACCCCGACAAGACGCGGCTGATCGAGTTCGGGCGCTTCGCCCGGAACAACCGAGGCCGCCGGGGACAGGGCAAGCCGCAGACCTTCGACTTCCTGGGCTTCACGCATTGCTGCGGGCAGACCAGGAAGGGCAAATTCATGGTGCTGCGGCTGACCAGTGCCAAACGCCTGCGAACCAAGCTGCAGGCGGTCAAGATCGAGCTCAGACGGCGCATGCACCGACCCATCAA
>SCMQ01000077.1 GCA_005503335.1 Comamonadaceae bacterium 2FH | reverse complement strand
AAGCGCGTCGGACGGCCTGTGTACGAGGCAGTCTGCGCGCTCGCCAACTCCCAACTTCTCATAACTGGGGCCTTCTCATAATGGCCGTTATGGAGAGCTCGACATAACGGCCAGTACCCGTCGTTCGCTCACATCTCCAAATTCGCCCGAGACCGGACGTTCAACCTACTCCGCGGCAAGTTCCAGCGAGTACAGCGGAACCTCCGTCTGCCGGCTGAGCCACAAGCCGCCACCGACCTCCCGAAAATTTTGGGCCAGACCGCGTCGGTACACGGACGCGCGGTGACGATACAGGTTCGGGTCGGTCAAGTCCTCGTCCACGATGTCGCGCTCGAAGTCTTCATGCGTCACGGCTTCCAGGTACAGCGCGCCCTGACTCAGACGGCCCAAGTTCTGCAGTGCTCGCTTAAGGTCAGCCGGATTAAGATAGGGCAGAACTCCCTGGCAGATGACGAAATCGAACGGGCTCCTCGCCTCGTAATCCACCACCGAGCCGCGCTCCCATCCGTAGCGACCGCACAGGTACTCGCTGAGTTCTACGCCGCGGTAGCTTGCGCCCGGAAAGTGGCGCTCGACGATGTCCTTCCAGAGGCCGATGCCGCAACCCACATCGAGCACTCTCCTCACGGGCACGCGCAGGTATCGAAGGTACGCGCAGATGAATGCACCCAGGCGCTCAACGTGCTGCGGGTCCACCACCTTGGTCTTCTTGTCGAAGTAGAAACGCTTGTAATAGGCCTCGTCGAACGTGTCCGCACCGGCTGATTGCATTCTTGCCTCAGTTCTCAAAAGATTCCACGGAATCAAACCGACATGCTATGGCCTGTTCGATTTCTACCGCATTCATGTGCTATCACTGGCCCTCTACGTGTCCCGCGTGATGATAGCAATCTGGTCAACGGCGACACGTTAAGGCTGCAAGCGCACGCGCCCAGCTGCACGCAACCCAGCAACCGCCCAGCCCGGGCCGCTGGCGTCCCCAAGTTTGGGAACAGCCGAACAGGTCTTCGCTGCGCGCACCCCTGGCTGCAGGGCTTACTCGGCAGGCCGGAGGATGCCCAGGCCTGGCTGTCGGCGCACACGGAGGAGCGCCGTTCGACCGGGCTCGCATAGCGCCGCTCAAGGAGGTCGCCGTGTTAGGCAAGAGACATTTCGCGCACGGCCACCGTCCTTCCTGGACTTGATCAACGACACCGATGTTTTCTCTCGGGCCGTGGCGTAGGTCGTCGGCCTTGGATTGCGAGCCCACCCTTCGCCGAGCTGAGCGCGGATGCGCTGTTGCCATTGGACAGGGATGCGCAAGTCTGTATGAGGCGCGATGTTGCTCGTGTGGGCATCTCGATCTCCCGGGCAATGTGGGCTCCGGCATCCGGTGCCATTGGCGTCAAATCGTAGCGTGTACGGATGTGCGCGCAAGTGGATCGCGTGATGAAACCAGGCCCACCAGCGTGCTTTTTCCGCACTCGCAATACTGTGTATTTCGGAGGATTTGGACACCAAGTCGGGCACTGTGGACGCCGACTTCTCGAGGTCGCTCTCCGGCCATTATGAGAAGGCCCCAGTTATGAGAAGTTGGGAGTTGGCGAGCGCGCAGACTGCCTCGTACACAGGCCGTCCGACGCGCTTGCTCCCTTCTCATAATCACAGTGTCT
>SCMQ01000076.1 GCA_005503335.1 Comamonadaceae bacterium 2FH | reverse complement strand
CGCTGGTGTCCATCCACCAGCACCTCCAGTGTTCCGCTTGAACCGCCGTATGCGGAACCGCACGTACGGTGGTGTGAGAGGGCTGAGGGGGTAACCCCTCACCCTACTCAATCTTGTTGGCCTGCGGGTTCCGGCGGGCTTGGAAACCCGGTCCGGCACCGTGGTCACGGGCCTTACGAGGTCGCTTTGGCCCAGAAGGCGACGGACGACGCTACGCCGACGATCGGACCGTCAATGGGCTTGACCGACCCGATGCTGCCGCCCGCACTCGAAAAGACCGGCCGTCCGCGAACTGGGAGTGTCGGCCATGAAGCGACGGACAACGTTGCGGCGAAGAACGGACCGTCAAAGCGCGAGACGTGCCCGTTGCTGTCCTTCAGCCGCCGGCGGCGGACGACAGCGAAGCAGCATTTCCGGACAGTCAGATTCAACCAATGGAATAGAGTGTGACTCCAATGAACGATCAATTGATTCGAGAGATTGCAGAACAGATCCTGCGCGAACAGCTCCTGCAAAACTGGAGACTGTACGCGCTACTTTCTGCGATTGGTCTTCTCAGCACCTTAGTCGGGAACTGGCTTTCTCCCTACTTTCGAAAGCGCGCGGAGACTTTCGCAACGAAAGCCGATCTTCAAGAGGTGCTTAATCAGGTACGTGCCACGACTCATGCGACAGAGCAAGTTCGAGTTGCGATATCGCATGCGGACTGGGTTTCCAAAGAGTGGAAGACGACGCGCCGACAGAAGCTGGAAGAGCTAATGAATACGGTTTATTCACTTGAGCAGTGGCTAGATCGACAGCGCTCCATTTGGATGTTTCAGGCGGAGAACCAGCACGAACCGAGTCCAGTTGACAAAATCAACGTTCTTGCGACGCTGTACTTCCCAGAACTCCAACCTGAGTTAAACGCGGTCGTTCGAGCACACCGTGAGGCGTTATTAGAAATAATACAAAGCGGCCAAAAAGCACGTGCCGCAGGGCTGAACCAAGAAGCTCTTAACGCGGCGCACACGGAAGCCATCACAAAGTGGCAGCCTCTGTTTCAAGCAACCCGTACGGCTATCGCAGCACTGGACCAAAAGGCGCCAGCCGTCATGCGCGAGATCGCAGGAGCGTAACTCTCTCGCTCGATCCGGCAGTTTACGCTTGGCTTCGCTGCCCGACGGTTATCTCCAACGTTGATTGACCGCTCCCAGTCTGCATCAGCCCTCGACTGCACGACGCGAACGACAGCAGATGGCCGTTTCTTGGCATTGACTACCCGAACTCGCAGTCGGTCAAATACGAACTCCTAAAACACGGGTGTTGCACTCCAAACGCACCATGCGAGAGGCTGGTTCTCGCTCTGGCGATTGTCCTAGTTGGCAAATTGAGTGCTTATATGGCCAACCCTGTGGAATAGGCTTGTAGGCGGCTGATGCCGGTTCGGCAGGACGAATCGCCACGAATGCAATGTTCCATAGCAGCACCGAAAAGGGGGGTAAAAGGGGGGTAACTGCGACGCAATGACGCGCACCCCCAGGAAAGCGCAAAAACAGCGCAAAATCGTACGCGGGAGCGCAAGGTCAGGCTGATTGATCAGGGCTCGGGCCGGGGAAAACGGGGCCATTGAGCTGTTTTTGCCGGCTCTAGGGAAACGCTGATCAATTAGGCCCGAATCCTGCATGCATAGAACGCCATGAAGCACCGCCCGCAACCGTCCCAGCAGCTGAGCTTTGCCAGCTACGAATTTGCGCAGAA
>SCMQ01000075.1 GCA_005503335.1 Comamonadaceae bacterium 2FH | reverse complement strand
GGTGCGCCCGGCAGGGCGCACCCACTCGGAGGTGAAAGTCCTCTACTCGCCCGGCAAGGGGAAGAGTTAGCCGAAGGCAAGGGTTTCGCGGGCGACTGCGAGTCTGAAGGAAGCCGGATGGCAAAGCGCTGGCCTGACGAACAGGAAGCGGATACGAGGCGTCGTGCTGGGGTGAGGAGGCCGCAAACTCCAAAGCCCAAAACTTGCACGGAACGGCACGGCGTAGATCCGACAGGCATAAGCGTGAAGGTGGGTGTGTCATACCCGGGGAGATCTGGCTGTGGTGCCCGAGAGGGCTACCGGTACCGAGAGGTGACGGGATGCCCAGCCAGAAGTCAGCACAGGGCGTAGTAGGTGCAGGTCAAGGCGCTGAGCCACGAGGAACCGGCACCAAAGGCCCGAACAAGTGGAAACGAGAGTAGGAACGAAGTTCTCGATGTCGGTCGATGAAGCAGAAGCCCTCGCAGGAGGGGCCAGCGGCGAGAGAACCGGGCGGAATCCGGGGATGGCGCACGCGGGTGTTGAGACTGGCACGGCGTACAGCGGCCAACCGAAATCGGAGAGAGACGGGCTCATGGCCCGAGTGGTAGAGCGTGCGAACATGCAACTGGCCTACAGCCGAGTGATGAAGAATCGCGGAGCGCCCGGCGTTGACGGGATGCGCGGCGAGAACCTCAAGGCCTGGCTGCAGGAAAACTGGGCGCACACGAAGAAGGCGCTGTTGGAAGGCCGGTACCGGCCCCAGGCGGTACGCCGGGTGGACATACCCAAGCCGCAAGGCGGGGTGCGGACACTGGGCGTGCCGACCGTGGTGGATCGACTGATCCAGCAGGCCTTGCACCAAGCACTGCAACCGATCTTTGAGCCGACGTTCTCGGACAGCAGCTACGGCTTCCGTCCAGGGCGAAGCGCCCAACAGGCGGTAAGCAAGGCGGCAGGGTTCATCCGGGCCGGTAAGCACTGGGTGGTGGACATGGACTTGGAGAAATTCTTCGACCGTGTGAACCATGACGTGCTGATGGCCAGGGTGGCGCGACAGGTGAAAGACACGAAAGTGCTGCACCTGATCAGGCGGTACCTCCAGGCGGGAATGATGGCCGACGGGGTGGAGACGGTCCGGGAACAGGGAACACCGCAAGGCGGCCCCCTGTCCCCCCTGCTGTCCAACATCCTGTTGACCGATCTGGACCGGGAACTGGAGGGGCGCAACCTGTCGTTCTGTCGGTACGCGGACGACTGCAACATCTACGTGGGCAGTCAGCGGGCTGGCCAGCGCATCATGGACAGCGTGAGGGCGTTCCTCACGGAACGACTGAAGCTGACGGTGAACGCGGCCAAAAGCGCGGTCGCCAGACCCTGGGAGCGCAAGTTCCTGGGCTACAGCACAACACTGCGCGACAAGAAGGTCCGCATCGCCAAGTCCAGCATTGAACGCCTGCGGGACACCGTCAGGAAGATATGCGCGCAAGGCCGGGGTCGGGCGCTGCCTGACACCATCGAGCGGCTCAACCCGATCCTGCGAGGCTGGATGAACTACTTCAGTCTGACGCAGAGTCGCAGACCGATCGAAGAACTGGACGCGTGGATCAGGCGACGGCTGCGGTGCGTGGTGTGGCGGCAGTGGAAGCGGCCACGGACGCGGGAAGCGCAGATGCGACGCCACGGGCTTGATGCCCTGCGCGCATGGCGCTCCAGCGTCAACGGGCGCGGCCCCTGGTGGAATGCCGGGGCCAAGCACATGGTTGCTGCACTGCCGCCGAAATACTTCACCAGCCTTGGGCTGGTCTCGCTGGTGTCCATCCACCAGCACCTCCAGTGTTCCGCTTGAACCGCCGTATGCGGAACCGCACGTACGGTGGTGTGAGAGGGCTGAGGGGGTAACCCCTCACCCTACTCAAT
>SCMQ01000074.1 GCA_005503335.1 Comamonadaceae bacterium 2FH | reverse complement strand
TGTTCTTCAGCGGCCTGTCCACCGGCGCGATCTACGCGCTGGCGGCGCTGGGCTTCACGCTGCTGTGGCAGGCCAGCGGCACCATCAACTTCGCGCAAGGCGAGTTCGTGATGCTGCCGGCCTTCATGATGCTGGCCTTCCTGGGCGCGGGCCTGCCGCTGTTGCCCAGCTTCCTGCTGGCCTGCATCGTCGCCGTCTTCGTGCTCGGCTGGGCCTTCAAGCGGGGCATCGTCGACCCGCTGTTCAAGTACGGCATGATGCCCATCGTCGTGGCCACCATCGGCCTGAGCATCGCCATGAGGAACGGCCTGCGCGCCGGCTACAGCGCCGAGGCCCACCCCTTCCCCAGCCTGTTCGCCGACAAGCTGTACAACATCGCCGGCGTCACCGTCACCCTCTCCGACATCGGCACCCTGGCGCTCGCCCTGGCCCTGGTGCTGGCGACACAAGCCTTCCTGGCCAGGACCGTCACCGGCCGCGCCATGCAGGCCGTGGCCCAGAACACCGAGAGCGCCAGCGTGCTCGGCATCAACGTGCCGCGCATGATCTTCTACACCTTCGCCATCAACGCCGTGCTCGCGGTCGCCGCGGCCCTGCTGGTCACCCCCACCTACCTCGCCAAGTTCGACATGGGCGAGAGCCTGGGCACCAAGGCCTTCTTCGCCGCCATCATCGGCGGCTTCAACAACAGCCGCGGCGCGCTGCTCGGCGGGCTGATCGTCGGCGTCTGCGAGAACCTCGCCGCCGCCTACATCTCCCCCGCCTACAAGGACGCCGTCGCCCTGGTCATCTTCATGGTCGTGATCCTGTTCAAGCCACAAGGCCTGCTGGGTCGCAAAGAGGAGCGCAAGGTATGAAAAAACTCACCCTCCCGTTGATCCTGCTGGCCGCCGCCCTCTTGCTCCTGGCCCCCCATTTCCTCAAGAGCTACGGCCTGTACCTGCTGTCCTACTGGCTGGTCTTCATCGTCGCCACCATGGGGCTGAACCTCACCGTCGGCTACGCCGGCCAGAAGAGCCTGGGCCACGCCGCCTTCTTCGGCATAGGCGCCTACACCGTCGCCATCCTCATGAAAGCCGGCATCAGCTTCTGGATCGGCCTGCCCGCCGCCGCCCTGATCTGCTTTGCCGTCGGCCTCATCCTCGGCTTCCCGGCCCTGCGCGTGCAGACCATTTATCTGGCCTTCGCCACCCTGGGCTTCAACACCGCCGTGTGGCTGGTCATGCGCAACGAGGAATGGCTGACCGGCGGCACCTTCGGCATCAACAACATCCCCCGCCCCAGCCTGGCCGGCCTGAGCCTGGAAGGCAACCTGGCCTACTACCACTTCGTGCTGGCCGTCGCCGTGGTCCTGGGCGCCCTGCTGTGGGGCCTCTTGCGCAGCCCCTGGGGCAAGGCCTTCACCGCCCTGCGCGACAACCCGATCCGTGCCGAGAGTCTGGGTATCGACATCCGCAGCTACACCCTCCTGAGCTTTGCCATCGGCGCCGTCTATGCCGGCATCGCCGGCGCCCTGTTCGCCTCCCTGGTCAACTTCATCGAGCCCGCCCCCTTCACCGTCGCCTCCTCCATCATGATGTACCTCATGGTCGTCGTCGGCGGCCCCGGCTACTTCCTCGGCCCCGTGCTCGGCGCCGCCGTCGGCGTCATCCTGCCCGAGTGGCTGCGCTTCGCCCAGGGCTGGTACCTGTTCGTCTTCGGCGCCGCCGTCGTGCTCTTGATGATCTGGCTGCCCGACGGCCTGCTGTCCATCCCCGACCGCCTGCGCGCCAAGCGCCAGGCCAGGGCCGCCTCCGCCGCGCGCGCGGCATCGGCCCAGGCGGCCCAGGCCGCCGCCAACCAGAAGCTGGGAGCCCAAGCATGAACCAGAGCGCTGCACCCACTCCCGAGACCGTGCTGCCCCAGCACGCCCACCACCACGACCGTCCCCAGGACGCGCCCGTGCTCAAGGTCACCGGCCTCAAGAAGGCCTATGGCGCCATCCAGGCCGTGGGCGGCGTCAGCTTCGAAGTCCAGCCCGGCGAGATCTTCGGCGTCATCGGCCCCAACGGCTCGGGCAAGACCACCCTGTTCAACAGCATGCTGGGCCAGATCAGCCCCGACGAGGGCC
>SCMQ01000073.1 GCA_005503335.1 Comamonadaceae bacterium 2FH | reverse complement strand
ATTTATGTCCAGTGCAACGCGCCGCCACGCCCCAGATCGCAAGCGTTTACGCGGCCTGCCGGCCTACCCCATCCCAGAACTTCTCATAACTGGGGCCTTCTCATAATGGCCGGACGCGGCTGTCCGGCCCATCCCCAAAATACCCCGAGTCGGCTGCCCGCGTCCCGCGCGCAAAGGCTGAGCTGCACACACTGGCCATACGCCAGCCCGCTGCGGCACACTGAGGCACCTGGTTCTCCGAGGTGCCACCCCATGCAGCCCAAACTCGCCCAATCCTGGCTGACCTACAGTGCCCCCGTCGCCGCGGCGCGGGCCGTGGGGCGGCCACTGGTGGCGCTGGAATCGACCATCATCACCCACGGCATGCCCTACCCGGAGAACCTGCGCACCGCGCGCGAGGTGGAGGCCGTGATCCGCGACCTGGGGGCCGAGCCGGCCACCATCGCGCTGATCGGCGGGCGCATCCACATCGGCCTGTCGGACGAGGAGCTGGAACTGCTGGGCCGCTCGGGCCAGGCCGCCAAGGTCAGCCGGCGCGACCTGCCGGCCGTGCTGGCCAGCGGCGGGCTGGGCGCGACCACGGTGGCCGGCACGATGATCTGCGCCGCGCTGGCCGGCATCGAGGTCTTCGTGACCGGTGGCATAGGCGGGGTGCACCGCGGCGCGCCGCAGAGCTTCGACATCTCGGCAGACCTGCAGGAGCTGGCCCGGACCTCGGTGGCCGTGGTCTGCGCGGGCGCCAAATCGATCCTGGACATCGGCCTCACGCTCGAATACCTGGAGACGCATGGCGTGCCGGTGCTCAGTTGCGGGCAGGACAACTTCGCGGCCTTCTACACGCGCGACAGCGGCTTTCGCGCCGACTACCGGCTCGACGACCCGGCCGACCAGGCGCGCTTCATACGCACCAAGTGGGACCTGGGCCTGGCGGGCGGCGTGGTGCTGAGCACGCCGGTGCCCGAGGCGGCGGCCCTGCCGTCGGAGGAGATCGCCGCGCTGACCGACCAGGCCCTGGCCGAGGCCCAGGCCCAGGGCATCAGCGGCAAGGCCGTCACGCCCTTCCTGCTCGCGCGCATCAAGGAACTGACGGGCGGGCACAGCCTGGCGGCCAACATCGCGCTGGTCAAGCACAACGCCGAGGTCGGCGCCCGGCTGGCGCTGGCCCTGGCGCGCGCGGGGCACGGCAGGGTCGCGGTCTGAGGCGGCCCGGCGCGAAGCGGCTTCCCCTCAGCAGTCGTGAGGCGGCGCCATCCGGTAGCTGGCCGGGGTGCGGCTCAGCTTGATCGGCGAGGCCAGGCCCTGGTAGCCTCCGGGCAGGCTCACCGTCATTCCGCGGTGCGCGGTGTGCGGATGGTTCAGGGCCTGGGGCACGTCGAGGATGGGGGCGCAGGGCACGCCCTTTTGCTGCAGCGCCGCGACCAGGGCCTCACCGTCCCAACTGGCCAGCAGCTCGAGCAGGCGCTCGCGCAGCGCGGCGCGGTGCACCGAGCGCGCGCCTGCGCTCGCGAACTCGGGCTCGCTGGCCAGGCCGGGCTGGCCGAGCACGGCGCAGAGCTGGGCGAACTGGCGGTCGTTGCCCACGGCCAGGAACACCGGCGTGCTGGCGGTGGCGAAGGCGTCGTAGGGGTAGATGTTGGGGTGGGCATTGCCGGTGCGGCCCGGGATGCGGCCGTCGCCGAACCAGTTGGCCGCATGCGGGTGCAGCAGCGACAGGCCGCTGTCGTACAGCGCGGCCTCGACGAACTGGCCGCGGCCGCTGCGCTGGCGCTCCTGCAGCGCCAGCAGCACGCCGATCACGGCGTTGAGCCCGGTCACCATGTCGACCACCGGCAGGCCCACGCGCAGGGGCTCACCGCCGGTCTCGCCGTTGACGCTCATCAGCCCGGCCATGGCCTGGATGGCCGCGTCGTAGCCGGGTAGGCCGCCCAGCGGGCCGTCGGCGCCGAAGCCGCTGACGCGGCAATGCACCAGGCGCGGGAAGCGCTCGGCCAGGGCCTCGTGGCCCAGGCCCCATTTCTCGAGCGTGCCGGTCTTGAAGTTCTCCAGCAGCACGTCGGCGCCGGCGAGCAGGTCAAGGAATTCCTCGCGGCCCTCGGGGCTGGCCAGGTCCAGGCGCATGCCGCGCTTGTTGCGGTTCAGGCCCATGTAGTAGGAGGCCACGCCATGCTCGAAGGGCGGACCCCAGGCGCGGGTCTCGTCGCCCTGGGGCGGCTCGATCTTGAGCACGTCGGCGCCATGGTCGGCCAGGATCTGGCCGCAGTAGGGGCCGCCGAGCACGCGCGAGGCGTCGATCACGCGGATGCCGGCCAGGGCGCCGGTGGGCAGGGGGGAGGGCTGTGGCATGGCGGCTCCGTGCGCCGGTCAAAACCGGCAAAGTGTTGTGAATGAAAGAGTCATACGTTGAAGGCTTAGCCAGCTACGGCGGCCCCGAGTCATGCGTGCACATTCGTGAGGGTGTGGG
>SCMQ01000072.1 GCA_005503335.1 Comamonadaceae bacterium 2FH | reverse complement strand
CGCCGCCCACCCCGTGCCCGACCGCCACGGCGGCAACCTCTATACGACGGACCCGCAGCTCGAGGCCCTGCTTTCGGTCTACCTGCCGCCCGAGCTGCTGGCCCACCTGCGGCCGCGCCTGGTCGAGCTCGGCGCCCTGGCCGGCGGGCGGCTCGACGAGCTCGCGGGCATCGCCGACCGCAACCCGCCCGAGCTGCAGCAGCGCTCGCGCACCGGGCGCGACGAGCAGAAGGTGCTCAAGCACCCGGCCTATGTGGAGATGGAGCGCCTGGCCTTCGGCGAATACGCACTGGCCACGATCTCGCACCGCCAGGACGTCCTGGGCTGGCAAGGCCAGCTGCCGGGTCTGGTGAAGTACGCGCTGACTTATCTGTTCGTGCAGGCCGAGTTCGGCCTGTGCTGCCCGGTTTCCATGACCGACTCGCTGACGCGCACGCTGAAAAAATTCGGCGCGCCCGAGCTGGTGCAGCGCTACCTGCCCGCGCTGACCAGCCTGGACCTGGACAGCCTGGCCCAGGGCGCCATGTTCATGACCGAGCAGGGCGCGGGCTCGGACATCGCGGCCACCGAGACCCTGGCCAGCCCCGACCCCGAGCACCCCGGCGCCTGGCTGCTGAGCGGCGACAAGTGGTTCTGCTCGAATCCCGACGCGGCCCTGGCCATGGTGCTGGCGCGCGTGGAGGGCGGCGAGCCCGGCCTCAAGGGGGTGTCGCTGTTCCTGCTGCCGCGCACCCTGGAGGACGGCAGTCCCAACCGCTATCGCATCATCCGCCTCAAGGACAAGCTGGGCACGCGCTCCATGGCCAGTGGCGAGATCCGCCTCGAGGGCGCGCGCGCCTGGCTGGTCGGCGAGCTCGGCCGCGGCTTCGTGCAGATGGCCGACATGGTCAACAACTCGCGCCTGTCCAACGGCGTGCGTGCGGCCGGCCTGATGCGCCGCGCGGTGGCCGAGGCCCTGCACATCGCCCAGCACCGCCAGGCCTTCGGCCGCCGGCTGGTCGAGCTGCCGCTGATGCGCCGCCAGCTGCTCAAGCTGCTGGTGCCGGCCGAGCAGGCGCGCACCATGGTGTTCCAGACCGCCGAAGCGCTGCGCCGCGCCGACGCCGGCGAGACCGAAGCCTACCGCCTGGCGCGCATCCTCACGCCGCTGATCAAGTTCCGTGCCTGCCGCGACGCGCGCAAGCTGACCGGCGACGCGATGGAGGTGCGCGGCGGCTGCGGCTACATCGAGGAATGGGCCGACCCACGCCTGGTGCGCGACGCCCACCTGGGCTCGATCTGGGAGGGCACGAGCAACATCGTCGCGCTGGACGTGCTGCGCGCGATCCGGCGCGAGCAGTCGCTGCCCGCGCTGCGCGCCCACCTCGAGGGCCTGCTCGCGCAGAGCGCGGCCGACGCGGCCCTGCGCGCCCAGCTGCAGCAGGCCCTGGACCGCGCCGCGGCGCTGGCCGAGACCGCGGCGGCCGAGGGCGGCGAGGCGCTGGCGCGCCGCGCGGCCTCGGCCCTCTACCACGCGAGCACGGCCATCGCCATGGCCTGGGAGGCCGCGCGCATCGCCGGCCCCGAGCGCCTGGCGCTCGCGCGCCTGGTGCTGCGCCATCGCCTGCTGCCCACCGACCCGCTGGCGCCCGAGACCGCGGACCCCGAGGCCGAGCAGCTGCTGCTGGGCGCCTGAACCCCCCACACCACAACAGAACGGAGACAGACACCATGCAACGCAGAACCTGCCTGATCGTCGCCCTGGCCGCGGCCTTTGCGGCCACGGGCCCGGCATGGGCCCAGCCCGCCCCCTACCCGCAAAAGACCGTCTCGCTGGTCGTGCCCTACGCGCCCGGCGGCCCCACCGACGCGATGGCGCGCATCCTCGCCACCGCGATGCGGCCGCTGCTGGGCCAGACCATGATCGTCGAGAACAAGGCCGGCGCGGGCGCCAACATAGGCGCCGAATTCGTCGCACGCGCCGAGGCCGACGGCCACACCCTGCTGTTCGGCACCTCGGCGCCGCTCGCGATCAACCCCAGCCTCTACCCCAGGCTCGGCTACGACCCGGTCAAGCATTTCTCGCCCGTGATCCAGATCGGCCACCTGCCCAACGTGCTGGTGGTGCACCCCGGCGTGCCGGCCAGGAACCTCAAGGAGCTGATCGCCCATGCGCGCGCCCACCCCGGCAAGCTGAGCTTCGCCTCCTCGGGCAGCGGCGCCTCCTCGCACCTGGCGGGCGTGCTGTTCAACCTGCGCGCCGGCACCGACATCCAGCACATCCCCTACAAGGGCACGGGTCCCGCGCTCAACGACCTGCTGGGCGGCCAGGTCGCCATGTCCTTCACCGACGTGCTCACCGCCCTGCCCCATATCCAGGCCGGCAAGCTGCGCGTGCTCGGCGTGACCTCGGCCAGCCGCTCGCGCGCCCTGCCCGGCGTGCCCACGCTGATGGAGCAGGGCCTCAAGGACTTCGACGCCAGCGTGTTCTTCGGCATCGTCGCGCCCTCGGGCACGCCGCAGGAGGTGGTGACCCGGCTCAACGCCGCCTTCGCCCAGGTGCTGCAGCAACCCGAGGTGCGCCAGCGCCTGGCCGACCAGGGCCTGGAACCACCGCCGCAGACCACGCCGGCCCAACTGGCCGTGACCATGCGCAGCGAGGCCGCCAAGTGGCGCGAGGTGATCCGCGTCTCGGGCGCCCGCGTCGATTGAGAGTCGGAGTAGGAATGCCAGTCACCCAACACCCCCTCCACAGATCCGTACGTGCGGAACTACCGCATACGGCTCCTGCCTTGGGTCGTGACGATCAGACGCTGGTTTGGGT
>SCMQ01000071.1 GCA_005503335.1 Comamonadaceae bacterium 2FH | reverse complement strand
CGGTGGAGAACATGGAGCCCGACGCCAACCGGCGCGAGCACCTCTACCAGCACGACATGGGCCTGGTGCGCCTGCGCCGCCACCTCAAGGGCCTGGCCACGCAGCAGCTCGACCAGGCGGCGCCCAAGGCCTGAACACTGCCACGCCGCGCCCCGAAGGGCGCGGGCCCTCCATTCCTTCCCACGCCACGGCCATGTCCATCCACCTCCTGAACGCATTGGTCCACACGCTTCGCTACGAGGCCGAGGACATCATCGGCATCGAGCTGCGCCCGGTGGACGGACCGGCGTTCCCGCCCTTCGAGGCCGGCTCGCACATCGACCTGCACCTGCCGGGCGGCCTGCTGCGCAGCTACTCGCTGCTCAACGCGCCCGACGAGCGGCACCGCTACGTGGTCGGCGTGCTCAAGGACAAGGCCAGCCGCGGCGGCTCGCGCGCCATCCACGAGCAGCTGCGCGTGGGCATGAAGATCAGCATCAGCGAGCCGCGCAACAACTTCCGCCTGCACGAGGAGGCCGAGCACAGCGTGCTGGTGGCCGGCGGCATAGGCGTCACGCCGATTCTCTGCATGGGCCGGCGCCTCAAGCAGATCGGGCGCTCGTTCGAGCTGATCTACTGCGCGCGCTCGCGCCCTGGCGCGGCCTTCGTCGCCGAGATCGAGGCCCTGGGCGCGCCCGTGCTGTGGCATTTCGACAGCGAGGCCGGCGGCCCACCCGACCTCAAGGCCCTGCTGGCCGAGCGCGCGCCGCGCGGCGACACCCATTACTACGCCTGCGGCCCCACCGTGATGCTCGACAGCTTCGAGAAGCTGTGCGCCGAGCTCGGCTACGCCAATGCCCACATCGAGCGCTTCGCCGCCGTCGAGGTGGCCGCCGCGCCCGACGCCAAGAAGGCCTATACGGTCGAGCTCAAGCGCTCGGGCAAAGTGATCCCGGTGACGCCCGAGCTCTCGCTGCTGGCCGCGCTGCGCGCCGCCGGCGTGGACCCCAACACCAGCTGCGAGGAAGGCGTCTGCGGCTCCTGCGAGACGCGCGTGCTCGAAGGCGTGCCCGACCACCGCGACTGCGTGCTCAGCGCCGCCGAGCACGCGAGCAACAAGGTCATGATGGTCTGCGTCTCGGGCTGCAAGAGCGAGCGCCTGGTCCTGGACCTCTGACCCTATTTCCCCCGCGCCGGCGGCCCCGCGCGGGCCGCGGCGTCTGCCCCATCCCCTGGAGAGATACGATGAACCCCAACCGACGCCATGCCCTCGCGCGGCTCGCAGGCCTGGCCGCCGCCCTGGCCGCCGGCCCCGCCCTGGCGCAGAACTACCCCAGCAAGCCCATCACCCTGGTCGTGTCCTACCCGGCCGGCGGCGACACCGACGCCATGGCCCGCCTGTTCGCGGAAAAGCTCGCGGGCCGCCTGGGCCAGCCCGTGGTGGTGGACAACCGCCCCGGCGCCAGCGGCACCATAGGCAACGCCTGGGTGGCCAAGGCCGCGCCCGACGGCCACACCCTGCTGCTCACGCCCAGCACCTTCTCGATCGCGCCGCTTTTGATCAAGAGCGGCGCCGCCAGCGCCTACGACCCGCTGAACGACTTCACGCCCATCGTGCAGACCGGCGTGCAACCGCTGTTCCTGGTTGCGCACCCTGGCCTGGGCGTCAAGGACCTGCGCCAGCTGGTCGCGGCCGCCAAGGGCGGCAAGGCCCTGGCCTACGCCAGCCCCGGCAGCGGCTCGCCCATGCACATCCTGGGCGAGCTGTTCAACAAGGCGGCCCAGGTGCAGATCAGCCATGTGCCCTACCGCGGCGTGGCGCCGGCGGTCAACGACCTGCTGGGCGGCCATGTGCCCCTGGCCTGGATGACCTACGGCCCGGTCGCGCCCTACCTGAGCAACGGCAAGCTGCTGGCCCTGGCCGTGGCCGAGCGCCAGCGCTCCAAGCTCGCGCCCGGCGTGCCCACCCTGGCCGAGCTCGGCGTCAAGGACGTCGAGGTCAGCGCCTGGCAGGGCCTGATGGCCCCGCGCGGCCTGCCGCCCGAGATCGCCAAGCGCCTGAACACCGAGTTCAACGAGATCCTCCGCATTCCCGAGGTGGCCGGGCGCATGCAGACCTTCGGCGCCCTGCCCACCGGCGGCCCGGCCTCGCGCCTGGCCCAGGCCAACGCCGCCGACCACGCGCGCTACGGCCAGCTGATCAAGAGCTTCGGCATCCAGGCGGATTAGATCGGGCCCCCACGCTCGGCACTGACGTGTCCTCGCTGCCCCCCGAGGGGGCCCAGGTCGGCTTGGAGCGGCCCGGCGCCGGCCTGACCGTCTGCGGCTAGCGTGTCGCCCATGGTGTAGTCTGCTGCCCATGCGCCCCCCCACCATCCTCGTGCTCGCCGCCGGCAGCGGCAGCCGCTTCACCGCCTCGGGCGGCCAGGTCCACAAGCTGGCCGCCGAGCTGCACGGCAAGCCCCTGCTCGAGCACCTGCTGGACGCGGTGCGCGCCAGCGGCCTGTCCTGGCACCTGGAGCGCGGCCCGCACCCGGGCATGGGCGATTCGATCGCGGCCGCGCTGCGCGCCACGGCGGATGCCGACGGCTGGCTGATCCTGCCGGCCGACCTGCCGCTGCTCCGACCTGAAACCCTGCTGGCCGTGGCGGCGGCCGAGCCGCTGGACCGCATCGCCGTCCCCGTCTTCGAGGGCCGGCGCGGCCATCCCGTGCGTTTCCCCGCGGCCTTCGGCCCGGCGCTGATGCAGCTGAGCGGGCCGCAGGGGGCGGCGGCGCTGCTGCGGCAGGCCGAGGTCATCGAGGTCCCGGTCGACGATCCAGGCTGCCAGA
The DNA here is from genome assembly GCA_005503335.1 of Comamonadaceae bacterium 2FH. Lineage (GTDB taxonomy): Bacteria > Pseudomonadota > Gammaproteobacteria > Burkholderiales > Burkholderiaceae_C > SCMQ01. The sequence goes on along the minus strand of SCMQ01000071.1, from coordinate 288 downwards.
TCGACGTGGACACGCTGGCCGACCTCGAGGCGCTGCGGCAGCGGGTGCGGAGCTGAGCGCGCGGTAGACCGTGCTGAGCTCCTTGGGGCTGAGCTGCAGGATCATGGCGGCTGGCGGCCAGAAGCCGACAGCGACTCATCGCCGAAGTGGTCCTTCAGCGGTATTCCTTACGCGTTAGTCTTACTGTGTCATAAAAATTAAGGCATGATATGCCCGTCATTTTTCCCTGTGACGAGGGTGCGATGGGCATATCCAAAGAATTCGATCGATACATGGCTCACCTGGCCG
>SCMQ01000070.1 GCA_005503335.1 Comamonadaceae bacterium 2FH | reverse complement strand
CGGCCATTATGAGAAGGCCCCAGTTATGAGAAGTTCTGGGATGGGGTAGGCCGGCAGGCCGCGTAAACGCTTGCGATCTGGGGCGTGGCGGCGCGTTGCACTGGACATAAATCCGCTGATCGGGCAGCACTGACGGTCCCACTTCTGGAGACCGTCATGACCAAGATCCCTGCGTTGCACCCCACTGTTCGGGCCTGGTTGCTCGAGGGCCCGCTGTCTGCTCACGTTCCGGCATACGTCGCGCGGCTCAGGCGCGGCCGCTACGCGACCAACACTTCAGGTCGTTGCCTGAACGGCGTGGCGCACTTCGCGCACTGGATGTCGATGTGTCACCTGCCGGTGCACATGCTCGACGAAGGCTGCATCGACCAGTTCCTGCGCTACCACCTGCCGCGCTGCGACTGCCCCGGCGGTGCGCTTCGTACACCGCGCGAACTGCACGCGGCACTTATGCCCGTGCTGGGAATCCTGCGGGCAGGGCACGTCATCGCACAGCCGCCAGCACCGGCAGGCCCGATCGCCGATGAGCTTCACAACTATGACGCGCACATGCGCGATGCTCGCGGCTTGGCCTCCGGAACCCGCCGCGGCCGACTGCGCATCGTCGAGCGCCTGCTGGTGGCGAAGTTCGCAGGTCGGCCAGTGGTCATCGGCGAGTTGCAGACCGAGGACGTGCGGCGCTTCATCGCAGATCAACTGGATTCGCTCGGCACCATCAGCAACGCCATCACGATCGCGTCCACGTTGCGCGCGTACCTGCGCTACCGCGCCACTTGCGGCGACGCGGTGCAGCCGCTGTTGGCCGTCATCGCATCCCCCGCACACTGGAGCCTGGCGTCACTGCCGCGGGGCCTCAAGCCCGAGGAAGTGGATCGGCTGCTCAATTCCTTCACGGACGCGCTGACGTCGCCTCGGCGTGGCTACGCCGTCGTCCGCCTGGCGCTCGACCTGGGTCTGCGCAGCATCGAGATCAACCGGCTGCGGCTCGCTGACATCGACTGGCGCATGGGCACCGTCACTCTCAAGCGCACGAAGTCGCGCCGCCAAGACGTCCTGCCGTTGCCAGCGGCAACCGGCCGCGCGCTGGAGGCCTACCTCCGACACGAGCGCCCGAAGACCAGCGATGGGGCGGTGTTCGTGCGCCACATAGCGCCCTACGACGAGCCCATCGGCGTGGACGCCATCCGCCGCGTGGTGCGCGACGCCTTCCGCCGGGTGGGCATCCCCCACGGCCGCACCCATGCGCTGCGTCACACGCTGGCCTGCCGGATCGTCAACCAGGGCGGTTCGATCAAGGAGGTGGCCGACGTGCTGCGGCACCGGTCGCTGAACACCTCGCTCATCTACGCCAAGCTCGACCACGGCGCGTTGGCCGGCGTCGCACTGCCGTGGCCCGGGAGCGCCCAATGAGCGCCCGGGTCACCTTGGAGGCCAGGGTCGAGCAGTACCTGGCCGAGCGGCGGCGTATCGGCTTCGAGCTCAGAACCATGGCTTACGGACTGGCGCGCTTCGCCCGGTACGTCGCCGATGCCGGCCACCAGGGGCCGTTGACGGTCGATCTGATGGCCACCTGGGCACGCCAGGCCAAGGCTGGCCACGGCGACCGCACTACTTCGGCGCGCCGGCTGAAGATGCTGCGCCCCTTCACGGCTTGGCTGCGGCAGTTCGAGCCCGCCACCGAGGTGCCTGACGAGGCCGTCTTCGGCCGGGTTCCAGGCCGGATGGCGCCGCACATCTACCGTGAACAAGAGATCATCGAACTGCTGACCGCTGCCAGGCAGCTTGGGCCACCGGGCGACCTGCGGCCGGCGGTGATCGAGACGCTGTTCGGCCTGATCGCTTGCACGGGGCTGCGCATCTCGGAGGCGCTGGAGCTGCAGGATGCCGACGTAGACCTGAAGGCCCAGGTGCTGACGATCCGGCAGAGCAAGTTCGGCAAGTCCCGGCTGGTGCCGCTGCACCCGAGCGCGGTCGAGGCGCTGGCACGCTACCGAACGCAGCGAAACCGCCATGTGGGTGCCACACCTGACGCGCCGTTCTTCATTGCCACGCGCGGGCGGTTGCTCGGGGAACCGGTTGGAGACCGCCAAGTCCACCGCATCTTCGGGCAACTGCGCAAGCAACTTGGCTGGGTCGATCGCGGCAGCCACGGCACGCCTCGCGTTCATGACCTGCGGCACTCGTTCGCCGTGAGGCGGCTGGTGCTCTGGCATGAGCAAGGGGTGGACATCAGCCAGCGCATGCTGGCGTTGTCGACCTACCTCGGCCACGCCAAGGTCTCCAACACCTATTGGTACCTCACCGGAGTACCAGAGTTGATGGGCCTGGTCGGCCAGCGCTTTGAGCGCTTCGCCAATCCGTGGGACGACGACGATGAGTAGGCCGGCTACACCACGAGCGCCGCCGAGTTTTGCCGCACTGGTGCAGTCCTTCTTCACCGAGCACCTGACCCAGCAGCGGGCGATGAGCCCGCGCACGGTGGCGACCTACCGCGACGCCTTTGTGCTGTTCCTGGACTTCGCCGTGGGTCGCCTGCACAAGCAGCCCACGGCGATCCGGCTGGAGGACATCACCCCGGCGCTGATCCTGGCGTTCCTCGACCATCTGGAGCACGAGCGCGGCAACGCGGTGCGCACCCGCAATGCGCGGCTGGCGGCGCTGCGCGCGTTCCTGAAGTTCGCGGGTCGCCGTGACGTCGGCGCGCTGCATGTCGTCGAGCAGGCCCTGGGCGTGCCGATGAAGCGCTTCGAGCGGCCGGTGATCGAGTTCCTGTCGCGCGAGGAGATGCTGGCAATCATCGGCAAGCCCGGTGCAAGCTGGACCAGTCAACGCGATCACCTGCTGCTGCACATGCTCTACAACACAGGGGCCCGGGTGTCGGAGATCGTCGGTGTGCGCTTGGCCGATGTCGTCCTTGATGGTGCCGCGTGTGTCCACTTGCACGGCAAGGGACGCAAGCAGCGAACGATGCCGCTGTGGCGTTCGACGGTCAAGGCGATACGGGCGTGGTTGAGGCAGAACCCCGAGCTGCTGCCGACATCGGCGCTGCTGCCCAACCGGGACGGCCATCCAATGACGCGTACCAACGTCACGCAGCGGCTCGCGCTGGCTGTGGCGACGGCAATACCGACGATGCCGAGCCTGCGGGACCGTCACATCTCCCCGCACACGGTTCGCCACACGACAGCGATGCACCTGCTGCAGTCCGGCGAACCCATCGAGGGGATCGCCTTGTGGCTCGGTCACGAGAGCCCGACCACAACGCATCAGTACGTGGAGGCCAACCTTGCCATGAAGGAGCAGGCGCTTGCCAAGCTGCAGGACCCAGACACGGCTGCCAGGCGCTTCCGAGCCTCGGACTCGCTGCTGGAGTTCCTGAAGACACTGTGATTATGAGAAGGGAGCAAGCGCGTCGGACGGCCTGTGTACGAGGCAGTCTGCGCGCTCGCCAACTCCCAACTTCTCATAACTGGGGCCTTCTCATAATGGCCG
>SCMQ01000006.1 GCA_005503335.1 Comamonadaceae bacterium 2FH | reverse complement strand
GACACTGTGATTATGAGAAGGGAGCAAGCGCGTCGGACGGCCTGTGTACGAGGCAGTCTGCGCGCTCGCCAACTCCCAACTTCTCATAACTGGGGCCTTCTCATAATGGCCGTCATCTCCAGTTCGCGGACGACCGGTCTTTTCGAGTACGGGCAGCAGCAATGGGTCGGCACCGACCCTTCGGCCCTACGCTCAGCGACCCACCCCCAGCCTCTCCAGCGCCTCGTCGCGCCAGTAAGCGACTGCCGCGTACCAGCCCTCCCACACGCAGCCGTTGCAGCCGCGCCCGCAGCAGGTCGTGGGCTCGGGTGGCGGCGGGCGCAGGCTCAGGCCTTGCGTCTGGGCGAGCGCCAGGCCTTCGGCGAACAGGGCGCGGGCGCTGGCGAGATCGGTGACAGGGCGGGACAACATGCCCGCACTGTAGCGGCTCGCCGGCTCAGGCGTTCAGCGCCGCCAGCACCCGCTCGGCCGTGGCCGGCGCGTCCATGGCGACGGCCTGGTCGGGGCGGGTCGATGCGACCGCCTCGCGGATCGCCTCCCAGCAGCTGATGGCCAGCATGAAGGGCGGCTCGCCCACCGCCTTGCTGCCGAACACGTTGTCCTCGCGGTTGGGCTCGTGCCAGAAGTCGACCTTGAAGTGGCGCGGAATGTCGCCCGTGGTCGGGATCTTGTAGGTGCTGGGCGCGTGCGTGCTCAGGTGGCCCTTGGCGTTCCAGACCAGCTGCTCGGTGGTCAGCCAGCCCATGCCCTGGACGAAGCCGCCCTCGACCTGGCCGAGGTCTATGGCCGGGTTGATCGAGCGGCCCACGTCGTGCAGGATGTCGACCTTGAGCACGCGGCTCTCGCCGGTCAGGGTGTCGATCGCCACCTCGGTGCAGGCCGCGCCGTAGGCGAAGTAGTAGAAGGGGCGGCCGCTGAGCGTGTGCTTGTCGTAGTGGATCTTGGGCGTCTTGTAGAAGCCGTCGCTCCACAGCTGCACCCGCGCGTGGTAGGCCTCGTCCACCACCTGCTCGAAGCTCTGCGTGCCCTGCGGCGTGACCACCTGGCCGCCGGCGAACACCACGCTGTCGGGCGGGCAGCCCTGGCGATCGGCGACGAAGCGCGCCAGCCGCTCGCGCACCTGGCGTGCCGCGAACTGCGCCGCGCGGCCGTTGAGGTCGGTGCCGCTCGATGCGGCGGTGGCGCTGGCGTTGGGCACCTTGCTGGTGTCGCTGGCCGTGGCCAGCACGCGGTCCAGCGGCACGCCGAGCTCGTCGGCCACGATCTGCGCCACCTTGGTGTTCAGGCCCTGGCCCATCTCGGTGCCGCCGTGGTTCACCTGCACGCTGCCGTCGGTGTAGACATGGACCAGGGCGCCGGCCTGGTTGAAGAAGGTGGCGGTGAACGAGATGCCGAACTTCACCGGCGTGAGCGCGATGCCGCGCTTGATGACCGGGCTGGCGCGGTTCCAGTCGGCGATGGCGGCGCGGCGCGCGCGGTAGTCCGAGCTGTGCTCCAGTTGCGAGAGCAATGGGTCCAGGATGTTGTCCTCGACCTTCATCTGGTAGTGCGTGGTGTTGCGGTCCTCGATGCCGTAGAGGTTGCGCTTGCGCACGTCGAGCGGGTCCAGGCCGAGCTGGCGCGCCACGTCGCCGAGGATGGTCTCGATCGCGATCACGCCCTGCGGGCCGCCGAAGCCGCGGAAGGCCGTGTGGCTCTGGGTGTGGGTCTTGCAGCGGTAGGAGACGATGTCCACGTCCTCGAGGAAGTAGGCGTTGTCGCTGTGGAACACGGCACGGTCGGCCACCGGGCCCGAGAGGTCGGCCGAGAAGCCGCAGTTGGCGGCCAGCATGAGGCTGAGGCCGCACAGCAGGCCGTCGTCGTCGAAGCCCGCTTCGTACTCGTAGGCGAAGGGGTGGCGCTTGCCGGTGACCATGAAGTCGTCGTCGCGGTCCATGCGCAGCTTGACCGGGCGCTTGAGCTTGTGCGCGGCCAGGGCCGACCAGACGGCCATGTGGCCGCTCTGCGTCTCCTTGCCGCCGAAGCCGCCGCCCATGCGCCGGCATTCGACGCGCACGGCGTGGTTCTCGAGCCCCAGGGCATGGGCCACCCAGTGCTGGATCTCGCCCGGGTGCTGGGTGCTGGAGTAGACCCACCACTGGTTCTGTTCCAGCGGCAGGGCGTAGGCCACCTGGCCCTCCAGGTAGAAATGCTCCTGGCCGCCGACCTCGAAGCGGCCCTTGAGCCGGTGCGGGGCGCGGGCCAGGGCGCCTGCGGCGTCGCCGCGCTTCACGTGCACCGGCGGCAGCACGAAGCTCTCGGCCGCAATGGCCTGCTGCACGCTGAGGATGGCGGGCAGCTCCGCGATGTCCAGGCCCACCTTGCGCGCGGCGCGGCGCGCCTGCATCACGGTCTCGGCCACCACCACGCCGACCACCTGGCCCACATGTTCCACTTTGTCGATGGCGAAGATGGGCTCGTCGTGCGAGAAGGTGGCGAGTATGGGGTCGCCCGGGATGTCGCGCGCCAGGATCACGTCGCGCACGCCGGGCATGGCGAGCGCGGCGCGCGTGTCCACGCCCTTGAGGCGGCCGTGCGCCACGGGCGAGAGGATGGGGGCGGCGTACAGCGTGCCCTTGATCTCGGGGATGTCGTCGACGTAGTGGGCCGCACCGGCCACCTGGGCGCGCGCGCTTTCGTGCGGGTGCGAGAGCCCGGCCGCCGTGGCGGACTTGAAGAGCGGGTCGGGCGCGTTCATGCGGCCTCCTCGAGTTCGAAACTTTCCAGGTTGATCTGCGTCAGGCCCTGGCTCTCGAGCCAGAAGCGCTGCATGAGGTTGCCCAGCACCTCGCTGCGGTAGGCGGCCGAGGCGCGCATGTCGGAGATGGGCTGGAACTCGGCGCGCAGCGCGGCGGCGGCGCGCTGGGCAGCCTGCTGCGTCCAGCGCTGGCCGTTGAGCGAGGCTTCCGCCTGCCGCGCACGCACCGGGGTGGCGGCCACGCCGCCGGCGCCGATCGAGGCGCGCTGCACCAGGTCGCCGTCCAGGGTCAGGTTGACGACCAGGCAGACGGCCGAGATGTCGTCGTCGTAGCGTTTGGAGATCTTGTACGCCTTGAGCTGCTCAGCTTTTGTGGGCCGGGGCACCTTGATCCAGGCCAGCACCTCGTCGGCCGCGATCACATTCTGGCGGTAGCCGGTGTAGAGCTGCTCCAGCGGCAGCTCGCGGTGGCCGCGCTGGCTCATCAGCACCACGTTGGCGCCCAGGGCGATCAGCACAGGCATGGAGTCGCCGATCGGCGAGCCGTTGGCCACGTTGCCGCCCAGGGTGCCCGAGTTGCGCACCGGCAGGCCGGCGAAGCGCTCGCCGAAGGTCTTGAGCTGGGGTCGGTCGGCCACCAGGGCCGCGAAGGCGTCGCTCAGCGTGACGGCGGCGCCTATCGCGATGTGGTGGGGGTATTGCTCGACGCGCCGCAGCTCGGCCACGCGCGTGACATCGAGTATCTGGGCAAACTGCCGGTGCTGCTTGGTCACCCACAGGCCCACGTCGGTGCAGCCGGCGACGATCTGCGCCTGGGGGTGGGCGGCGCGCGCGGCCAGCAGCCCGGCGAGGCTTTTTGGCGCGAGGTAGGCGCCCTGGCCCGGCGCCGGCGCCTCGTTCATCTCGCGCAGCTGGGCGGCGACGCGCGCCTGGTCCACGCGCACCGGCGGCAGCCCGGCCATGGCCTGGGCCGCGTCGAGGATGGGGCGGTAGCCGGTGCAGCGGCACAGGTTGCCCGAGAGCTCGGCCTGGGCCAGCTCGCGGGTGACGGCCTCGCCCTTGCAGACATGGTTCTGGTACATGCCGAACAGGCTCATCACGAAGCCCGGCGTGCAGAAGCCGCATTGCGTGCCGTGGCACTGCACCATGGCCTCCTGCGCCGGGTGCAGCGCGCCGTCCTCGGCCGCCAGGTCCTCGGCGGTCCACAGCGCCATGCCGTCGACCGAATGGGCCAGGCGTATGCAGCTGTTGATGGCGCGAAAGCGCAGGCCCTCGCCCTCGGGTTCGGCCAGCACCACGGTGCAGGCGCCGCAGTCGCCTTCGCCGCAGCCCTCCTTGGTGCCGGTGCAGGCGAGGTCCTCGCGCAGCACTTCCAGCAGCGTTCTGTCGGGTGGTACATTGGCCAGCGAGATAGGCTCGCCGCGCCGCAGGAATCGGATCGTCTTGGTTTCCATGCGTTTCAGTATGGTGGATTTCAGAGGGTTTGTGCGAGGGTAGGCCAGCGCCCCGGGCGCGACATAAGCGCTGGCATATGAAAAAGATGCGGACAAAGGTATGAGAGATCAGGTGCTTTTCGACAAGATAGACCTCCACTTGATCAGGGTCTTGCATACCGTGTTGACTGAACGCAGTGTCTCTCGCGCCGCCATCCGACTGGGGATGTACCAGCCCGCCGTCTCGGCGGCGCTCAAGCGCCTGCGTGAACTCTCGGGCGACCCGCTTTTGGTGCGTTCGGGCGCCGGCATGGTGCCTACCGACGCGGGCCTGCGCATGATCGAGCCCAGCGCCAGCATCCTGCGCGCGGCCGAGGTGATGTTCACCGAGGCGCGCGGCTTCGACCCGCAAACCACCACCACCACCTTCCGCGTGGCCGCCAGCGACTACCTGGACCCGCTGTTCCTGCCCCAGTTGGTGGCGCAGGTGAAGGCCCAGGCGCCGCTGTGCCAGATCGAGATCCACCCGCTGTCGGCCGAGTTCGACTACCACGCCCACCTGGCCCAGGGCGACGTGGACGTGGTGGTGGGCAACTGGCTCAAGCCGCCCGAGGACCTGCACCTGGGCAAGCTGTTCGACGACGAGGTGGTCTGCCTGGTCTCGCGCGAGCACCCCGCGGTGCGCCGCGGCTGGACCGCGCAGAGCTGGCTGGAGGCCGAGCATGTGGCGCCCACGGCGACGCACCCGGGCGCGCGCGGCGTGATCGACGAGCACCTGGAAAGCCTGGGGCTGGCGCGCCGCATCACGGCGCGCTGCCCGCATTTCGGCCTGATCCCGGCCATGGTGGCATCGAGCTTGCTGGTGCTGACCACTGGGCGGCAGTACTGCGAGCGTTTCGTCGGCAGCCTGCCCGTCGTGGTGCTCGAATGTCCGATCGAATTTCCGCAACTGATGTACTACCAGCTCTGGCACGAGCGCACCCACACCTCGGCTTCGGCCAAGTGGCTGAGGGAGCGCGTCAAGGCCGTGGCTGCGGCACTGAAAAGGGAGTGAGCGCAACGAAGAACAGCAGGGCCTGCAGTGCCGACCATGTTCCGATGTGGCCGGCGCGGCGGGGATAGACGACACATAGAGAGAGACAACCGAGTGAGCATTCCAAGACTTCAACTCGCGCACATCACAAAACGCTACCCCTCCGTGGTGGCCAACAACGACGTGTCGCTCAGCGTCCAGCCCGGCGAGGCCCATGCCGTGCTGGGCGAGAACGGGGCCGGCAAGTCCACCCTGATGAAAATCATCTACGGCTCGGTCAAGCCCGACGAAGGCAGCGTGCTGTGGGACGGCCAGCCGGTCCACATCCGCAACCCGCAGGAGGCCAGGGCCCTGGGCATCAGCATGGTGTTCCAGCATTTCAGCCTGTTCGACACGCTGACCGTGGCCGAGAACGTCTGGCTGGGCCTGGACAAGAGCCTCACCCTGAGCCAGGTCACGCACAGCATCAGCGCCAAGGCCGCCGAGTACGGCCTGGACATCGACCCCTCGCGGCCGGTGCACACCCTGTCGGTGGGCGAGATGCAGCGCGTGGAGATCATCCGCGCCTTGCTGACCAACCCGCGCCTGCTGATCCTGGACGAGCCGACCTCGGTGCTGACGCCGCAGGCGGTGGAGAAGCTGTTCGTGGTGCTCAAGAAGCTGGTGTCCGAGGGCTGCAGCATCCTCTACATCAGCCACAAGCTGCACGAGATCCGCGAGCTCTGCTCGGCCTGCACGGTGCTGCGCGGCGGCCAGGTCACCGGTGTCTGCAACCCGCAGCAGGAGAGCAACGCCTCGCTCAGCCGCCTGATGATAGGCGCCGAGCCGCCGGCGCTGGAACACCGCGAGCGCCAGGCCGGCGAGGTGGTGCTGGCCGTCAACGGCCTGAACCTGCTGCGCGAAGACCAGTTCGGCATGGACCTGGACGGCATCAGCATGCAGGTGCGCGCGGGCGAGGTCGTAGGCATTGCCGGCGTGTCCGGCAACGGCCAGCGCGAACTGCTGTACGCGCTGTCGGGCGAGGACACCCGCGCCGCGCCGGAGTCCATCCAGGTCGGCGGCCAGCCCGTGGGCCGCCTCGGCCCCACCCACCGGCGTCGCCTCGGACTGCACTTCGTGCCCGAGGAACGCCTGGGCCGCGGCGCCGTGCCCACGCTGGGCCTGGCGCAAAACCTGCTGCTCACGCGCACCGATGCCGTGGGCAAGGGCGGCTGGATCAGCACCCAGGCGCTGCGCAGGCAGGCCCAGTCCATCATCGAGCGCTTCAACGTCAAGGCCGGCGGGCCCGACGCGGCGGCCAAGTCGCTGTCGGGCGGCAACCTGCAGAAGTTCATCGTCGGGCGCGAGATCGACGCGAAACCGAAGCTGCTCATCGTCTCCCAGCCCACCTGGGGCGTGGACGTGGGGGCGGCGGCGCAGATCCGCGGCGAGATCCTGGCCCTGCGCGACGCGGGCTGCGCGGTGCTGGTGGTCAGCGAAGAGCTCGACGAGCTGTTCGAGATCTGCGACCGGCTGCATGTGCTGGCCAAGGGGCGGATGTCGCCCTCGGTGGACCGCGCGCGCGCCACCGTGACGCAGATCGGTGAATGGATGAGTGGCCTGTGGGTGGTGCAGCCCTTGCGCGAAACCCCTGCCACGACCCTGGCCTCGCGCGGCGAGGGACAAGAGGAGCAACACCATGCTTAAGTTCGAACCCCGTCCCCAGGCCTCGCGTTTCTGGAGCCTAGGCTCCCCGCTGCTGGCCCTGGTCATCACCGTGCTGATCGGCGTGGCGCTGTTCGCCGCGCTGGGCAAGGACCCCGTGCGCGGCCTGCAGGTTTTCTTCTGGGAGCCGGTCAAGTCGCCCTACGCCCTGGGCGAACTGATGGTCAAGGCCACGCCGCTGCTCATCATCGCGCTGGGCCTGGCGGTGTGCTTCCGCTCCAACGTCTGGAACATCGGCGCCGAGGGCCAGTTCGTGATCGGCGCCATCGTGGCCGGCGGCGTGGCCCTGCTGGCCGACAAGACCACCGGCCGTTGGATCGTGCCGGCCATCCTGCTGGCCGGCGTGGCCGGCGGCATGGCCTGGGCCGCGCTCACGGCGCTGCTGCGCGACCGCTTCAACGCCAACGAGATCCTGGTCAGCCTGATGCTGGTCTACGTGGCCGACATGGTGCTGAGCTTCCTGGTCTACGGCCCCTGGAAGGACCCGGCGGGCTACAACTTCCCGCAGACCAAGACCTTCGAGGCGGTCACGCAGATCCCGCGCCTGCTGCAGGGTTCGCGCGTGAGCATAGGCCTGCTGATCGCGCTGGTCGGCGCGGCCGGGCTCTGGGCCTTCCTGTTCCGCACCCGTGCCGGCTTCGCCCAGCAGGTGGGGGGGCTGGCGCCGGCGGCGGCGCGCTACGCGGGCTTTTCCTCGCGCAAGGCCCTGTGGCTGGCGCTGCTGTGCTCGGGCGGCGCGGCCGGCCTGGCCGGCGCGCTCGAGGTGGCCGGCCCGATCGGCCAGCTCACGCCCTATGTGCCGGCGGGCTACGGCTTCGCCGCCATCATCGTGGCCTTCGTCGGCCGCCTGCATCCGGTGGGCATGGTGTTCTCGGCCGTGCTGATGAGCATGTTCTACATCGGCGGCGAGCTGGCCCAGTCGCGCCTGGGCCTGCCCAAGTCGCTGACCGGCGTGTTCCAGGGCCTGCTGCTGTTCGCCCTGCTGGCCTGCGACACCCTGGTCGCCTACCGCATCCGTTTCATGCCTTTGCTTAGCCTGAAGGGAGCCCGCTGATGGAATCCTACGCATTGCTGTTCGCCGCCACGCTCAACGCGGGCACCGTCCTGGCCATCGCGGCCCTGGGCCTCTTGATCAACGAGAAGGCCGGGGTGGTCAACCTGGGCGCCGAGGGCATGATGCTCTGCGCCGCCATCGCCGGCTTCGCCACCGTGGTCCACACCGGCAACGACTGGCTGGGCTTCGCCGCCGGCATGGGCGCGGGCGCGCTGCTGGCCGCCATGTTCGGGCTGCTGGTGATCTGGCTCAACACCAACCAGTACGCGACCGGCCTGGCGCTGAGCCTGTTCGGCGCCGGCTTCTCGGCCTTCGCCGGCATCGCCTACGTGCAGGAGAAGCTGCCCGAGCGGCCACAGTTCTCGCTGCCGCTGCTGGGCGATCTGCCCCTGCTGGGCCCGGCGTTGTTCCGCCAGCACCCCATGGTCTACCTGGCGATCGCCCTGGTGGCCTGGCTGGTGTGGTTCCTCTATCGCTCGCGCACCGGCCTGGTGCTGCGCTCGGTGGGCGAGTCGCCCGAGTCGGCCCATGCCCTGGGCTACCCGGTGCGGCGCATCCGACTGGCCGCCGTGGTGGCCGGCGGCGCGCTGTGCGGCCTGGCCGGCGCCTACCTGGCCGTGATCTACACGCCGCTGTGGGTCGAGGGCATGGTGGCGGGCAAGGGCTGGATCGCGCTGGCGCTGACCACCTTCGCCACCTGGCGCCCGGCGCGCGTGCTGCTCGGGGCCTACCTGTTCGGCGGCGTGACCATGCTGCAGTTCCACCTGCAGGGCGCAGGCGTGGAAGTGCCCAGCCAGTTCCTGAGCATGCTGCCCTACTTGGCCACCATCGTGGTGCTGGCCCTGATCTCGCGCAACCCGGCCTGGATACGCATCAACATGCCGGCTTCGCTGGGGAAACCGTTTTATCCCGGCTCATAATCGATGCCTGTTTTTTTCGTTCCCTGTCGCAACTTCAACAAGGATTTGACATGACTGAGCTGAACAAACGTGCGCTGCTCAAGGCCGTGGCCCTGTCGGCCGTGACCGTGGCGGCCCTGGTGGCCTGCGGCAAGAAGGAGGAGCCGGCACCGGCTCCCGCGCCCGCCGCGGCGCCGGCCAAGCCCGAGCCGCTGAAGATCGCCTTCGCTTATGTCGGCCCGGTGGGCGACGGCGGCTGGACCTATGCGCACGACAACGGCCGCAAGGCGGTCGAGAAGGAGTTCGGCGACAAGGTGGCCACCAGCTTCGTCGAGAAGGTGCCCGAGAGCGCCGACGCCGAGCGCGTGATCCGCGACATGGTGGGCCAGGGCAACAAGCTGGTCTTCGGCACCACCTTCGGCTACATGGAGCCCATGCTCAAGGTCGCGGTCGACCACAAGGACGTGAAGTTCGAGCATGCCACCGGCTACAAGACCGCCGACAACCTGCGTACCTACGACAGCCGCACCTACGAGGGCGCCTACATGGCGGGCGTTATCGCGGGCAAGATGACCAAGACCAACACCCTGGGCGTGGTCGCCTCGATCCCGATTCCGGAAGTCATCCGCAACATCAACAGCTTCACGCTGGGCGCGCAGTCGGTCAATCCCAAGATCAAGACCAAGGTGGTCTGGGTCAACGAATGGTTCAATCCGCCCAAGGAGACCGAGGCCGCCACCGCACTGATCAACGGCGGCGCCGACGTGCTGATGCAGAACACCGACTCCTCGGCCGTGCTGCAGACTGCCGAGAAGATGGGCAAGCGCGCCTTCGGCTGGGATTCGGACATGACCGCCTACGGTCCCAGGGCCCACCTGGGCTCGGCCGTGATCAACTGGGGCCCCTACTACGTCAAGGCCGTGCGCGACGCGCTGGACGGCAAGTGGGCCACCGGCCAGACCTGGTGGGGCGTCAAGGAGGGGGCGATCGACCTGGTCTCGGTCGCCGCCGATGTGCCCGAGGACGCCAAGAAGAAGCTCGACGAGGTCAAGTCCGGCCTGAAGGACGGCAGCCACGTGATCTGGAAGGGCCCGATCGCCGACAACACGGGCAAGGAGGTGTTGCCCAAGGACGCCGCGGCCGACGACAAGTTCCTCGGCGGCATCAACTTCTACGTCAAGGGCGTGGAAGGCAAGGTCCCAGGCGCGGACAAGAAGTAAGCTACGGTTTGCCTGCCAAGAGGGCGTCCGCGCAGGACGCCCTTTTTTCTTCTACGGGAGTCACATGAATATTCCAGCCATTCCTGCAGAGCGCCTGCCCGAGCTGTTGCGCGCCATGCCCAAGGCCGAGTTGCACATCCACATCGAGGGCTCGCTCGAGCCCGAGCTGATCTTCGCGCTGGCCGAGCGCAACGGCGTGGCCCTGCCCTATGCCAGCGTGGAGGAGCTGCGCCGCGCCTACGCCTTCACCAACCTGCAGAGCTTCCTGGACATCTACTACGCCGGCGCCAGCGTGCTGTTGAAGGAACAGGACTTCCACGACATGGCCTGGGCCTACCTGCAGCGAGCGGCGCAGGACGGCGTGGTGCGCGCCGAGATCTTCTTCGACCCGCAGACGCACACGGCGCGCGGCGTGCCCATGGCCACCGTGATCGCCGGCCTGCACCGCGCCTGCCAGGCGGCGCGGGCCCAGCTGGGTGTGGACGCCGAGCTGATCCTGTGCTTCCTGCGCCACCTGAGCGAGGAAGAGGCCTTCGAGACCCTGGAGCAGGCACTGCCGTGGCGCGACAAGTTCATCGGCGTGGGCCTGGACTCCAGCGAGCTCGGCCATCCGCCCGAGAAGTTCGCGCGCGTGTTCGCGCGCTGCCGCGAGCTGGGACTGCACTGCGTCGCCCATGCGGGCGAGGAGGGGCCGCCGGCCTATGTCTGGAGCGCGCTCGACGTTCTCAAGGTGGAGCGCATAGACCACGGCGTGCAGTCGGCCAAGGACCCGGCCCTGATGGCGCGCCTGGCGCAGGACCGCATCCCGCTCACCGTGTGCCCGCTGTCCAACCAGAAGCTCTGCGTGTTCTCGGACCTGCGCCAGCACAACCTGCGCCAGCTGCTCGATGCGGGCCTGATGGCCACCGTGAACTCGGACGACCCGGCCTATTTCGGCGGCTACCTGGGCGAGAACTTCAGCCAGACCTTCGCTGCCCTGGGCCTGGACTGCGGCCACGCCTACCGTCTGGCGCGCAACAGCCTGGAGGCCAGCTTCGCGAGTCCCGAGGCCAAGCGCGCCTGGATAGAGCGGCTGGACGCGGTGTTCGAGCGCTTCGCCGCGGGCGGCTGAGCCCGCCCGGCGGTAAAATCCTGCGCCCGAGCCGCCGCCTCGGCGGCCGCGGGTCCAAGCGTCTGACCGGGGCCATGTCGAGGAACACCATGTACAAAAACCTCCTGTCGGCGGGCCTGCGGGCGCTCGCCGCCTGCGGCCTGCTGTTCTTGCTGTTCGCCGCGCCGCTGGCAGGCCCGACCGAGCCGCTCAACATCGGCTTCGTCTACGTGACGCCGGTCACCGAAACCGGCTGGACGCGCCAGCACGAGGAGGGGCGCCAGGCCGTCGAGGCCGCGCTGGGCAGTCGCGTGCGCACCACCTACGCCGCCAACGTGTCCGAAGGGCCGGACGCCGAGCGCGTGATCCGCGATCTGGCTCAGCAGGGCTACAAGCTGATCATCACCCCCAGCTTCGGCTACATGGGGCCCACCATGCGCGTGGCGAACGAATTCCCTCAAGTCAAGTTCGAGTCCATCACCGGCTACCGGCGCGCGCCCAACGTGGCCACCGCCAACGCCCGCTACTACGAGGGCCGCTACCTGGCGGGCATCGCGGCCGCGCGCTTGAGCCCCGGCGGCGTGGCCGGCTATGTGGCGGGCTTTCCCATCCCCGAGGTGGTGCAGGGCGTGAACGCCTTCACCCTGGGCATGCGCTCGGTCAACCCCAAGGCCCAGGTCCGGCTGGTCTGGCTCAACGCCTGGTACGACCCGGCGCGCGAGCGCGAGGCCGCCATGGCGCTGTTCGACCAGGGTGCGGAGGTGCTGGCCTTTCACACCGCCTCCACCGCCGTCATGTCGGCGGCCCAGGAGCGCGGCAAGCTGGCCGTGGCCTACCACTCCGACATGCGCGGCATCGCGCCAGACGCCCAGCTGCTGGCCGTCACCCACCACTGGGGTGCCTACTACACGCAACGCGCCCGTGCCGTGCTGGACGGCAGCTGGAAGAGCGGCGACATCTGGGGCGGCGTGAAGGAGGGCATGGTGCGCGTGGGCGACTTCGGGCCGCGCGTGCCGGCCGCGGTGCGGGCCGAGGTGCTGGCGCGCCAGAAGGCGCTGGCCGCGGGCCAGCTCCAGCCCTTCGCGGGGCCCATCGTCGACAACCAGGGGCGCCAGGTGCTGCCGGCCGGCCGGGTCATGACGGACGAGCAGATACGCACTATGAATTTTCTCGTATCGGGGGTGCAGGGGCGCTTGGCACAATAGGCTGTATGCAAGCCCAAGCCTATCGCGCCTCTCTCCTGCGTTTCGACGATGCCGGCCACGCCCGGTACGACAGCGACGGACTGCTGGTCACCGGCCCCGATGCGGCCGGCCGCCAGGTCGTGCTGGCGGCGGGCGACCATGCCACGCTGGCCGGCCAGTTCCCCGGCCTGTCCGTCACCCACTGGCCCGGGCGCATCATCGCCCCCGGCTTCGTCGACCTGCACCTGCACTATCCGCAGACCGACGTGATCGGCTCGCCGGCCGAAGGCCTGCTGCCCTGGCTGGAGCACTACACCTTCCCGCACGAGGCGCGTTTTGCCGACGGCGACTACGCCGCCGGCGTGGCGCGCTTCTTCCTCGACGAGCTGGCGCGCCATGGCGTGACCACGGCGCTGACTTTCGCCACCTCGCACCCCGCCTCGGTCGATGCCCTGTTCGGCGAGGCGCGCGCGCGCGGCCTGCGCCTGATCACCGGCAAGGTGCTGCAGGACAGCCACAGCCCGGACGGCGTGCGCGACCAGACCGAGCAGAGCCTGGCCGACACCGAGGCCCTGATCCGCAAGTGGCATGGCGTGGACCGGCTCGGCTACGCCATCACGCCGCGCTTCGCGCCCAGCTGCAGCGAGGCCCAGCTGCGCGGCGCGGGCGAGCTGGCGGCGCGCTACCCCGAGGTCTGGATCCAGTCGCATGTGGCCGAGAACCTGGACGAGATTGCCTGGGCGCGCGCGCTGTTCCCGCAGTCGCGCAGCTACCTCTCGATCTACGCCGACCACGGCCTGATGCGCCGCCGCGCGGTCTACGCGCACTGCATCCACTTCCACGACGAGGACCGCGCGCTGATGAAGGACACGGGCACGGCCGCGGCCGTCTGTCCGACCAGCAACCTGTTCCTGGGCAGCGGCTTCTTCGACTTCGCCGGCGCGGAGCGCGTGGGCTTCCTGCACGGCCTGGCCAGCGACGTGGGCGGCGGCACCAGCTTCAGCCCCTTCCACACCATGCTGGCCGCCTACCATGCGGGCCGCGCCTCGGTCACCGGCGGCGGCGAAGGCAAGCCCGGCGTGAGCCTGGCGCCCGAGCGCCTGTGGTGGCAGCACACGGCGGGCGCGGCGCGCGCGCTGGGGCTGGAGGGCGTGATCGGCAACCTGCAGCCCGGCTGCGAGGCCGACTTCGTGGTGCTCAACCCCCAGGCCACGCCGCTGCTGGCGCGCAAGACCGCCCAGGCCGAGAACCTGGCCGAGCTGCTGTTCGCCATGATCGTGCTCGGCGACGACCGGCTGGTCGAGCGCAGCGTGATCGCCTAGGCGCCTGAGCCCGGTTCTGGAGGGCGCAGTGGCGCCCGGCCTAAAATGCTCCCCCACACAGGGGTTAGCTTCATGAGCATCAAGAGCGACAAATGGATACGGCGCATGGCCGAGCAGCACGGCATGATCGAGCCTTTCGAGCCGGGTCAGATCCGTCAGGACGCCGCCGGCCAAAAGATCGTCAGCTACGGCACCAGCAGCTACGGCTACGACATCCGCTGCGCGCCCGAGTTCAAGGTCTTCACCAACATCTACAGCACGGTGGTGGACCCGAAGAACTTCGACGAGAAGAGCTTCGTCGACATCGAGAGCGACGTCTGCATCATCCCGCCCAACAGCTTCGCGCTGGCGCGCACCATGGAGTATTTCCGCATTCCGCGCAACGTGCTGACCATTTGCTTGGGCAAGAGCACCTACGCGCGCTGCGGCATCATCGTCAACGTCACGCCCTTCGAGCCCGAGTGGGAGGGCTACGTGACGCTGGAGTTCAGCAACACCACGCCGCTGCCGGCCAAGATCTATGCTGGCGAGGGCTGCGCCCAGGTGCTGTTCTTCGAGAGCGACGAGGTCTGCGAGACCAGCTACAAGGACCGCGGCGGCAAGTACCAGGGCCAGCGCGGCGTCACGCTGCCCAAGACCTGAAATCTTATTCCCGTGCCGTGAACCGGTACCGCACCACGCTGTATCCCCCGGCGTCCGTGCCGGCCTCGGGCTCCGGGTTGTGGTGCACCGTACATCCTGTTGCAGGCGCCTGCGGCAGGGCCGCTACCATCGCGCCCGGCGGATGCCGGCTATGAAGGAGCGAGTGCGCAGATGAGATGGGAAGGCAACCGTGAGTCGGACAACGTCGAGGACCGGCGCGAGGAGGGCGGCTTCGGCGGCGGCGGGCCGGTGTTCGGCGGACGCAGCATCGGCATAGGCACGCTGGTCGTCGCGCTGCTCGGCGGCTGGCTGTTCGGCGTCAACCCGCTGACCATGCTGGGCCTGCTCGGGGGCGGCTCCGAGCCGCCGGCCCAGGTCCGCCAGGTCCCGGCCCAGCGCCCGCCGGCGGACGACCGCATGGCGAAATTCGTGTCGACGGTGCTGGCCGACACCGAGGACGTCTGGCGCGAACTGTTCCACCGCGGCGGCGGCGCCTACCAGGAGCCGCGCCTGGTGCTGTTCCGCGGCGCCACGCGCACCGCCTGCGGCACCGGCCAGGCGGCCATGGGGCCCTTCTACTGCCCGGCCGACCAGAAGGTCTACATCGACCTGGGCTTTTACGAGACCCTGAAACGCCAGCTCGGCGCCCCCGGCGATTTCGCCCAGGCCTACGTGATCGCGCACGAGGTCGGCCACCATGTGCAGAACCTGCTGGGGATTTCGGAGCGCATGCAGCAGATGCGCGGCCGCGTCAGCCAGGACGAGTACAACGCCATGAGCGTGCGGCTGGAGCTGCAGGCCGACTGCCTGGCCGGCGTCTGGGCGCACCATGCCCAGAATGCCCGGCAGATCCTCGAGCAGGGCGACGTGGAGGAAGCCATGAACGCGGCGGCGCGGATCGGCGACGACGCCCTGCAGCGCGCCGGCGGCGGCGCCGTGGTGCCCGAGAGCTTCACCCACGGTACGAGCGCCCAGCGCCAGCGCTGGTTTTCCACCGGCCTGCAAAGCGGCAGCCTGAAGGCTTGCGATACCTTCGGCCGGCGCAAGCTGTGAGCCTGGGAAAGAGCAACCTGGCCGTGGCCGCCCGGCCTCGAATCGGGCGGGCAAGACCGGTTTTTTGCGGTCCGGGCTGCCGGATGCGACAATAGCGGGCTTCATGACTGCATCTTTTTCCAATTTATCGCTGGCCGAGCCGCTGGCGCGCGCCGTGGCCGAGATGGGCTACGAGTCGATGACGCCCATCCAGGCCCAGGCCATTCCGGTCGTGCTGACGGGCAAGGACGTGATGGGCGCGGCCCAGACCGGCACCGGCAAGACGGCGGCTTTCTCTCTGCCATTGCTGCAGCGCTTGCTCAAGCACGAGAACGGCTCGACCTCGCCGGCGCGCCACCCGGTGCGCGCCCTGGTGCTGCTGCCCACGCGCGAACTGGCCGACCAGGTGGCCCAGCAGGTCAAGCTCTACGCCAAGCACACCCAGCTGCGCAGCGCCGTGGTGTTCGGCGGCATCGACATGAAGCCACAGACCCTGGAGCTCAAGAAGGGCGTTGAGGTTCTGGTGGCCACGCCGGGCCGGCTGCTGGACCACATCGAGGCCAAGAACGCGGTGCTCAACCAGGTCGAGTACGTGGTGCTCGACGAGGCCGACCGCATGCTGGACATCGGCTTCCTGCCCGACCTGCAGCGCATCCTGAGCTACCTGCCCAAGCAGCGCACCACGCTGCTGTTCTCGGCCACCTTCTCGCCCGAGATCAAGCGCCTGGCCAACAGCTACCTGAACGACCCGGTGACGATCGAGGTGGCGCGGCCCAACGAGACTGCGTCCACCGTCGAGCAGCGCTTCTACAGCGTGAGCGACGACGACAAGCGCCGCGCCGTCCGCCAGGTGCTCAAGGCGCGTGGGCTCAAGCAGGCCTTCGTGTTCGTCAACAGCAAGCTCGGCTGCGCGCGCCTGGCCCGCAGCCTGGAGCGCGAGGGCCTGAACACCACGGCCCTGCACGGCGACAAGAGCCAGGACGAGCGCCTCAAGGCGCTGGACGCCTTCAAGAAGGGCGAGGTCGACCTGCTGGTCTGCACCGACGTGGCGGCGCGCGGCCTGGACATCAAGGACGTGCCGGCGGTGTTCAACTTCGACGTGCCGTTCAACGCCGAGGACTACGTGCACCGCATCGGCCGCACCGGCCGCGCCGGCGCCTCGGGCCTGGCCGTGACCCTGGTCTCCGGCGGCGACGGCCGCCTGGTGGCCGACATCGAGAAGCTGATCAAGAAGAAGATCGAGCTCGAGGCCCTGGAATACGACGAGGATAGGCCGCGCGGCCGCATCAACGACGGCCGCCGCGCCTGGCGCGAGGCCGGCGAGACGGGCGATCCGCGCGACCTGCTGGAGCCGCCGCGCGAGCGCCGCGGCTTCCGGCCCGCGCCCGCGCCGCGCGATCCCTTCTTCGACCGCCCCTACGAGCCCAGCAGCGCCGAGCAGGCGCCGGCCTGGGAGGCCGCCGCCAAGTCGTCGCCCGTGCGCAGCGGGATCTCGGCCAACATCAAACCGAAGCGCAAGGTGGCTGCGCTGTTCAAGGCGCAGTAAGGCCTCGCAGGCGCCTCAGGCCCCGGGCTTGCGGGTCTGCGGGCACTTGACCTGGATCAGCTCGCGCTCGGCCGGCGTGGCGCCGAGCCGGCAGGCGCTCAGGCAGCCGCCCCAGACACAGCCCGTGTCCAGAGAGATCAGGTCCGGGCGGTTCAGCCAGCCCAGCGTGGACCAGTGGCCGAAGGCCACCGTGACCTCGGCCGTGCGCCGGCCCGGCACGTCGAACCAGGGCCAGTAGCCGGGTGGCGCCGAGCCCGCCCCCTCCTTGCTCTCGAACTCCATCACGCCTTCGGCGCTGCAAAAGCGCAGCCGCGTCAGCGCATTGACGATCACGCGCAGGCGCGCGTGGCCGCTCAGCGCCTCGCTCCATTGCGCGGGCTGGTTGCCGTACATGTGGTGCAGGAAATCGGCCAGGTGCGGGCCGCGCAGCACGGCCTCCACTTCCCCTGCCAGTGCCATGGTCTGCGCCGCCGTCCAGGATGGCAGCACGCCGGCATGCACCATCAGGCAACCCTGCTCGAAGCAGGCCATGCGCTGGTGGCGCAGCCAGTCGAGCAGGGCCGGCGCGTCGGGGGCATCGAGCAGGTCGTCCAGCGTGTCGTGGTGGTGGCGCGTGCGGCGGCGATGGGCCACGGCCAGAAGGTGCAGGTCGTGGTTGCCCAGCAGGCTGCAGGCCGCGTCGCCCAGGGCCATCAGGCGGCGCAGCACGGCCAGCGAGTTGGGCCCGCGGTTGACCAGGTCGCCGAGCACGACCAGGCGGTCGCGGCTCGCCGAGAAGCCTATCTTGTCGAGCAGCCGCTGCAGCGCCTCGTCGCAGCCCTGAACGTCACCAATCAAGTACATTGCCATGGTCTCGATTTTCCACCGGCTTGGCGCCGGTCGTGCATGGATTTCCTTCTGATCGCGTTTCTCACGCTGCTCAACGGCGTGTTCGCCATGTCCGAACTCGCCCTGGCCTCCAGCCGCAAGGCGCGGCTGAGCGCCATGGCCGAGTCGGGAGACAAGGGGGCTGCGGCCTCGCTGAAGCTGCTCGAAGACCCCACGCAATTTCTCTCCACCGTCCAGGTTGGCATTACCTCGATAGGCGTGCTCAACGGCATTGTCGGCGAGGCCGCCTTCAGCGACGACCTGGCCCTGTGGCTGCAGGGCTGGGGCATGGCGCCCAAGGGCGCCGGCATCGCGGCCACTGGCATGGTGGTGGCCGTGATCACCTTTACCACCATCATCTTCGGCGAGCTGGTGCCCAAGCGCATCGGCCAGCTCTACCCGGAAGCCGTCGCGCGCTGGGTGGCCCAGCCCATGGCCTGGCTGGCCACCGCCGCCAAACCCTTCGTGCGCCTGCTCTCGCTCAGCACGCATGGCGTGCTGAAGCTGCTGCGCATAGACACCAGCGGCAGCCGCGCCGTGACCGAGGAGGAGATCACCGCCAGCCTGGAGGAGGGCGTGGACGCGGGCCTGATCGAGGAGCATGAGCACCAGATGGTGCAGAACGTGTTCCACCTGGACGACCGGCCGCTGACCTCGCTGATGGTGCCGCGCGCCGACGTGGCCTGGCTGGAGGCCAGCGACAGCGTGGCCGAGAGCCTGCGCCTGGTAGCGCGGGGCGGCGACCAGGGTCGCCATTCCTGGTACCCCGTGTGCCGCGGCGGCCTGGACAACGTGGTGGGCATCATCAGCGTGGTGCGCCTGCTGGAGCTGGGCATGGACCACGCCGGTCCGATCGAGGCACACGCCCAGTCCGCCAGCTTCGTGCCGGAGACCCTGACCGGCATGGAACTGCTGGAGCAGTTGCGCGCCAAGTCGGGGCGCATGGTGTTCGTGGTCGACGAATACGGCGTGGTGCAGGGCCTGCTGACGCCGCGCGACCTGCTCGAGGCCATCACCGGCGAGCTCAAGCCCGGCGCCCAGGTGCAGGCCTGGGCCACGCCGCGCGACGACGGCTCCTGGCTGCTGGACGGCCTGATGCCGGTCAACGAGTTCAAGGCGCGGCTCGACATACGGCAATTGCCCGACGAGGACCGCGGGCGCTACAACACCGTGGCCGGCCTGCTGCTGTCCGTGGCCGGGCATTTGCCGACCACCGGCGAGCGCATCGAATGCGGGGACTGGATATTCGAGGTGGTCGATCTGGACGGCAAGCGCATCGACAAGGTATTGGCCTGGCCCCATCCAAATCCGCCGCTGGCCGATTGAGCCTCATCAAGCCCGTTTGGATTTTGTGACAAGCCGAGTATGGTCAAGCATATTCGGATGATTTATAGTGCGCTCACCCGTTAATTAAGCATAAAGACCGAATATGACATCCTACAAAGAACTTCTGAAGCAGCGCGAAGCCCTGGAGCAGCAGATCGCCGAAGCCCGCCAGCGCGAGCTGAACGATGCCGTCCGTCAGGTGCGCGCCCTGATCGCCGAGCACGGCCTGACCGCGCAGGATGTTTTCCCGGCGGGCAAGGCTGCCAAGTCCGGCTCGGCCAAGGCCGGCGCCAAGGTCGCGCCCAAATACCGCAACCCGGCCACCGGAGAAACCTGGACCGGCCGCGGCAAGGCACCCAAGTGGATCGAGGGCCAGGACCGGGCCCAGTTCGCGATCGCTTGAATACCGGATACACCTCGGCGGTGTCGAAAGAAAGAGGGGCCTGGCCCCTCTTTTTTATGCGCGGTGGTTATGACGAGGGGTCGCCGGGCCAGCCACCGCCGGCTAGGCACCTCGATATTGGCAGGCCAAGGCGAATATGCCGGCCTCGGGTGGGGAAAAATTCAAGGCCCCGGCGGCAGAAGGCCGGTGGTCTGGATGACGGCTGGCGCCGCATGGCATCGGGAGGCCGGACCTCGCTGCAGCGCTTGGGCGACTGGATAACCCAATTCGTGGTGGAGCGCTATGCGCGGTTGCGCCGAAGGCCTGCAACTCGCAGTCAGACGGCTAGACTCGTTCATACAGACTTCCGGCAATTCATCGAGATGAAGTGATACGGAAATGAGCCCACGTCCACCCTCGGATGAAATGCATCCGATCGCGCACCTCGATAATGCCATTGCTTTGGCGAAGGCGGTCCTAGAGCGGGAGTCGAGTACGTTCGCTGAACTGGATGTGTATGCCGTTCAGATGTATGCGAGGGCGCTTCGTCTCGCGAGTGGGTTTCGGGAAACATAGTTGCATTCAGCCTGCAGACGCCTGACACCGATCTTGAGACCGGAGTTTCCTGCCATTGTGCTGAATCTGTCCTTTATGCCGCGGCAGCGTTCGCCCGGATGTTCAGCCGTCCGGGAGAAGCTGAGATCAGGCAGTGCATTGCGGACATCAATGCCTTTAAGGAAAGCATGGTCCGAGATCGCGGCGCGCCGAATTACGCTTAGTCAATCGAGTGGACCTCTACCGAGCATGTCAAACGTTGAAGGCAAGGAGTACGTTCAAGCTTGCTTGAAAAAGATGACTTGAACTGATAATTTTCGGCGCGGCTACGCGCCAGCCACATAGAAAAAGCCCCTCACCATGACAGCGAGGGGCTTTTGAGAGTGGTGCCGGAGAGAGGAGTCGAACCCCCGACCTTCTCATTACGAATGAGCTGCTCTACCAACTGAGCTACACCGGCTTAGCCCAGCATTATACCTTGCTGTGGTAGCCCGTCACGCGCTCGACCTCGTTTTTCGAGCCCAGGATCACGCTCACGCGCTCGTGCAGCTGGGTCGGCTGGATGTCCAGGATGCGCTGGTGGCCGTTGGTGGCGGCGCCGCCGGCCTGCTCGACCAGCCAGCCCATGGGGTTGGCCTCGTACATCAGGCGCAGCTTGCCGGGCTTGTGCGGCTCGCGCTTGTCCCAGGGGTACATGAAGATGCCGCCGCGCGTGAGGATGCGGTGCACGTCGGCCACCATGCTGGCGATCCAGCGCATGTTGAAGTCCTTGCCGCGCGGGCCTTCGGTGCCGGCCAGGCATTCGTCGATGTAGCGCTTGACCGGGGCATCCCAGTGGCGCATGTTGCTCATGTTGATCGCGAATTCCTTGGTGTCCTCGGGGATGCGCAAGTTCTCCTGCGTGAGCACGAAGCTGCCCTGCTCGCGGTCCAGCGTGAACATGGCCACGCCATCGCCCACCGTGAGCACCAGGGTGGTCTGCGGGCCGTAGATGCAGTAGCCGGCCGCGACCTGATTCGAGCCGGGCTGCAGGAAGTCCTTCTCCTCGACGCCGCCGTTGTTGTCCTCGGGTTTCTTCAGCACGCTGAAGATGGTGCCTATGCTGACGTTGACGTCGATGTTGCTCGAGCCGTCCAGCGGGTCGAACAGCAGCAGGTACTCGCCCTGCGGGTAGCGGTTGGGCACGAGGTAGATGCCGTCCATCTCCTCGGAGGCCATGGCGGCGAGGTGGCCGCCCCATTCGTTGGCCTCGATCAGCACCTCGTTGGCGATGATGTCCAGCTTCTTCTGCACCTCGCCCTGCACGTTCTCGCTGCCGGCCGAGCCGAGCACGCCGCCCAGGGCGCCCTTGTTGACGGCCTGGCTGATGCTCTTGCAGGCGCGCGCCACCACCTCGAGCAGCAGGCGCAGCTGCGAGGGGATGTGGCCGTCGACGCGCTGCTGCTCGACGAGGTAGCGGGTGAGACTGATGCGTTGGCTCATGGGGTCTCCATTCGTAGGAAGGTGAAGGTCAGTTGCCGCCGGGCCGCCCCAAGGCAACTGCGGCCCCCTCGGGGGGCAGCGCAGTACACGGAGTGACAAGCGTGGGGGTCATATCAGTCTGAAAGTGCGCGGGTCACGACCTCGCGCACGTCGTTGCTCAGGTCGGCCTTGGACGCGACGCGCGCCAGCGCCTCGCGCGCGGCGCTGCGGTAGGGCTCGGCCAGCTTGGACCAGCGGTCCAGGGCGCGCGCCAGGCGCGCCGCCACCTGGGGGTTGATGGCGTCGAGCTCGGCCACGCGCTCGCTCCAGAACACGTAGCCGGCGGCGTCGGGGCGGTGAAAGCCGCCCGGGTTGGCGCTGCAGTAGCTGAAGATCAGACTGCGCGCGCGGTTCGGGTTGCGCAGGTTGAAGTCCGGGTGGTGCATCAGATGGCGCACGGCGGGCAGCACGTTGCCGCCGCGGTCCGGCGCGCTGGCCTGCAGGGCGAACCACTTGTCGAGCACCAGGGGCTCGTCCTTGAACAGGGCGTGGAAGCGCTGCAGCGCGGGGGCCGCGAACTCGTGGCCGCTGGCCACCAGCGCGGTCAGTGCGCCCAAGCGGTCGGTCATGTTGCCGGCGTCCTTGAAGCGCTGGTAGGCCTTGCCGGGCCAGACCATGTCGCCGGTGTGGCGTGCGGCCAGGCACAGCATGGACAGGGCCATGCCGGCCAGCGCGCGGCGGCCGGCGGAGACCGGGTCGGGGCGGTAGGCGCCGTTCTCGCTGTGCGCCTCGTAGGCCCATTGCCAGTCGTGCTGCAGCTCCAGCGCCAGCTGCTCGCGCATGGCCTCGCGCACCGCGTGGATGCGCTGCGGGTCCACCACCTCGAGCTGCTCGGCGATGTAGGTCTCGGCCGGCAGGGTCAGCGCCAGTTCCTTGAAGGCGGCGTCGAGCTGGGGGTGGCGCAGCACGCCGCGCAGCGCCTCGATGCAGGCGGCGTCGAGCACGCGCGATTCGCCCGGCTGGGCGTGGCTGCGCATGAAGTGCAGGGCGCGCTTGAGCGTCAGGCGCTGGCCGGCCTCCCAGCGGTTGAAGGGGTCGCTGTCGTGCGCGAGCCGGGTCAGCAGTTGCTCGTCGCTGTCCTCGCATTCCAGCAGCACCGGGGCGCTGAAACCGCGCAGGATGGAGGGCACGGGCTCGGCGGCTATGTCCTCGAACACCAGGGTCTCGCTGGCCTGCGACAGCACATGGGTGCGCGCGGCGGCCGCGATCTCGCTGCCGTCGGGGCGCAGCAGGCCCAACGCCACCGGGATGACGAAGGGCTCCTTGAAGGTCTGGCCGGGCGTGGGCGCGCAGCTCTGGCTCAGCGTGAGCTGGTAGCGGCGCGCGTCGGCGTCGTAGCGGCCCTCGGCCCGCAGCAGGGGCGTACCGGCCTGGCTGTACCAACGCTTGAACTGCGGCAGCAGGCGCGCCAGGTCGGAGTCCGGGTTGGCGTCGGCGATGGCCTGGGCGAAGTCGTCGCAGGTCACGGCCTGGCCGTCGTGGCGCTGGAAGTACAGTGCCATGCCCTTGGCGAAGCCTTCGCGGCCTAGAGGGTCGGAGGGGCCTCCGCTCAGGGTCTGCATCATGCGCACCAGCTCGGCGCCTTTTTCGTAGACCGTGACGGTGTAGAAGTTGTTGATCTCGATGTAGCTGTCGGGCCGCACCGGGTGCGCCATGGGGCCGGCGTCCTCGGGGAACTGGGCGGTGCGCAGCACGCGCACGTCCTCGATGCGCTTGACCGCGCGCGCCGAGGGCTCGCCGGCCAGGTCCTGGCTGAACTCCTGGTCGCGGAACACCGTCAGGCCTTCCTTGAGCGAGAGCTGGAACCAGTCGCGGCAGGTGACGCGGTTGCCGGTCCAGTTGTGGAAGTACTCGTGGCCGACCACGCTCTCGATGTTGGCGTAGTCGGTGTCGGTGGCCGTGGCGGGATTGGCCAGCACGTACTTGGTGTTGAAGATGTTCAGGCCCTTGTTCTCCATGGCGCCCATGTTGAAGTCGCTGGTGGCGACGATCATGAAGCGCTCCAGGTCGAGCGGCAGGCCGAAGCGCGCCTCGTCCCAGGCCACGCTGGCCATCAGCGAGTTCATGGCGTGCTCGGTCTTGTCCAGGTCGCCGGGGCGCACGAACACCTGCAGCAGGTGCTCCTTGCCCGAGCGCGAGGCGATGCGCTGCTCGCGCGCCACCAGCTTGCCGGCCACCAGCGCGAACAGGTAGCAGGGCTTCTTGTGCGGGTCGACCCAGCGGGCGTAATGGCGGCCGTCGCCGAGCGGGCCCTGCTCGACCAGGTTGCCGTTGGACAGCAGCACCGGGTAGAGCTTCTCGTCGGCGCGCAGCGTCACGCTGAAGCTGGCCATCACGTCCGGGCGGTCCAGGAAGTAGGTGATGCGGCGGAAGCCCTCGGCCTCGCATTGCGTGAAGAACGAGTCGTTGCTGACGTACAGGCCCATCAGCTTGCTGTTCTTGGCCGGCGCGCAGGTGGTGAAGATCTCCAGGTCGAAGGGCGCGTCGCCCTCGGGCAACTGCTCCAGCACCAGATGGCCGTCGTCCAGCTTGAACGAGGTGCCCGCGCCGTTGACCAGCACGCGCGCCAGGTTCAGCTCCTCGCCATCGAGGCGCAGCGGCTGGGCCGGCACCTCGGGGTTGCGGCGCAGGCGCATCCGGTTCAGCACCCGGGTCTTGGCCGGGTCCAGGTCGAACGTCAGGTCGACCGTGTCGATCCAGAACGCGGGGGCCGTGTAGTCTTCACGGCGGATCACCGTGGTCTGTCCTTCTCGCATGAGGGGTCTCCAGGCTGTGGGGGCGTCAGACGCCTTGTTTGAGCGAAGCCTCGATGAAGGCGTCGAGGTCGCCGTCCAGCACTTTCTGGGTGTTGGAGATTTCGACGCTGGTGCGCAGGTCCTTGATGCGGCTCTGGTCCAGCACGTAGCTGCGGATCTGGTGGCCCCAGCCCACGTCGGTCTTGGTGTCCTCGAGCTTCTGCTGCGCTTCCATGCGCTTGCGCATCTCGTGGTCGTACAGGCGCGAGCGCAGGCGGCGCCAGGCGACGTCGCGGTTGCTGTGCTGGCTGCGGCTGTCCTGGCACTGCACCACGATGCCGGTGGGGATGTGGGTCAGGCGCACGGCCGAGTCGGTCTTGTTGATGTGCTGGCCGCCCGCGCCGCTGGCGCGGTAGGTGTCGGTGCGCACGTCGGCCGGGTTGATGTCGATCTCGATCGAGTCGTCGATCTCGGGATAGACGAACACGCTGGCGAAGCTGGTGTGGCGCCCGCCCGAGCTGTCGAACGGGCTCTTGCGCACCAGGCGGTGCACGCCGGTCTCGGTGCGCAGCAGGCCGTAGGCGTACTCGCCCTCGAGCTTGATGGTGGCGCTCTTGATGCCGGCCACGTCGCCCGGGGTCTCGTCTTCCACCGTGGCCTTGAAGCCCTTGCGCTCGGCGTACTTGAGGTACTGGCGCAGCAGCATGCTGGCCCAGTCGCAGGCCTCGGTGCCGCCGGCGCCGGCCTGCAGGTCCAGGAAGCAGTTGCTCGGGTCCGCCGGCTGGTTGAACATGCGGCGGAACTCGAGCTGCTCGACCAGGCCGGCCAGCTTGCCGGCCTCGGCCTCGATGGTGCGCAGGCCGGTCTCGTCGCCTTCCTCCTTGCTCATCTCGAACAGCTCGCCGTTGTCGGCCAGCTCGCGCGTGAGCTCGTTGAGGGTGACGACCACGCTGTCGAGCGCCTTCTTTTCCTTGCCCAGCTCCTGGGCCTTCTTGGGGTCGTTCCAGACCGCGGGATCTTCGAGCGATGCGTTGACGGTTCTCAGCCGTTCAGCCTTGGCATCGTAGTCAAAGATACCTCCGTAGGTCTTCGGTCCGGGTGGCGAGGTCCGCCAGTTGCGCGCCGATCTGGTTGATGTGTTCTGCGTCCATGGGGCTTGTCCTGTGTGTGTCTGTGGGCTAACCGGGTATTTTCTCATGCCGGGCCCCACTGCGACCGGGGCGCCTGGACGGACCGCAGCGCCCATGAAAAAAGACCGCCGCAGCGGTCTTTTTGCGAGGGGCGAGCCGGGGCTCAGTGGATCACCATCAGCGTGAACGGGAACACATAGGCCTGCATCGACACCTAGAGGCCGACCAGGCAGGCCAGCGCGATCGAGTGGAAGAACACGTAGCGCAGGATGTCGCCCTCGTGGTCGAACCAGCGGGTCGCGGTGGAGGCCACGACGATGGACTGGGCGTCGATCATCTTGCCCATCACGCCGCCCGAGCTGTTGGCCGCGCCCATCAGGTTGGGCGACAGGCCAAGCTGCTCGGCTGCCACCTTCTGCATGCCGCCGAACAGCACGTTGGAGGCGGTGTCGGAGCCGGTCAGCGCCACGCCCAGCCAGCCCATCAGGGTGCCGAAGAAGGGGTAGAACACGCCGGTGTTGGCGAAGGCCAGGCCCAGCGTGGTGTCGGTGCCCGAGTAGCGCGTCAGCGTGCCCAGGGCCAGCATCAGCACGATGGTCAGCAGCGAGTAGCGCACCAGCCAGAGTGTGCGCACGAAGGTGCGGGCCAGCTGCAGCGGGTTGTACTTCATGGCCAGGCCGCCGACGATGGCCGCCAGCAGGATGCCGGTGCCGGTGGCCGACAGCAGGTTCAGCGTGTACACGGCCGCTTCCTTGTGCGGCGTGGGCACCACGGGCGGCATCTTCTCGATCAGGTTGTGCAGGCCGCTGATCGGGAAGGCGGGCGCGAAGATGCTGTTCCAGTAGGCCTTGACCGGCGGCAGGCCCCAGATGAAGACGAACACCGTCAGGATGGCCCAGGGCGTCCAGGCGCGGATCACGTCGGCGCGCGAATGGCGGGTCGGCGCGGTGGCGACATGGCCCTCGCCGCCGTCCTTCTCGTGGCCCTTGAGCGAGACCGAGGTCCAGATGGTCCTGGGCCGCCAGACCTTGAGGAAGCCGACCAGCGAGACCATGGACACCACGGCAGCGATCACGTCGAACAGCTCAAGGCCGCGACCAGGCCGGCGCCGGCGGCGATGTGCGCCTTCAAGTGCAGAAAGCCCAGGCCCACCAGCATCACCACCACCGGCACGGCGCCGAGCAGGGTGGAGATGAACATGCTGCCGAAGGGGTCGTATACCTGTTGCCAAACCATGGCTGTCTCCTGTTCTCCGAGTCTGATTTAAGGACGGCGAAGTCTAGGTCTGGCAGGCGGCGCCACGAGGCTTTGGCGCTCTGAAATTTTTTCAGCGCAGGACTGAAGAACTAACAGGCGCAGCGTCAGGCGTTTGCAAGGAAATTTTCGATCAGCCGCGCCAGCTGCTGTGGCTGGTCGTGGTGCAGCATGTGGCCCGCGTCCTGCACCACGGCGCGCTCGACCTGGGGCACGCACTTCAGGCGCTCGTGGTAGTCGGCCAGCGTGTACTGGCCCTTGTGCCAGGTCCCCAGGCTGTCGTCGCTGGCCTCCACCGCCAGCGTAGGCGCCGCGATGCGCTGGTAGATGGCCAGCACCTCCTCGAGCCGGTAGAGCTGGGCGCTGACGAGCTTGTGCGCAGCGTCGCCGAGGATGGCCCATTGCCCGTCCGCCTCGGGCCGGGCCCAGTGCCTGGCCAGCCATTCGGCCTTGTCGCGCGGCAGGCGCGGGTTGGTCTTCACGAGGCGGCCTGCCACGCCCGCGGCGTCGGGGTAGCGCGGCAGCCCGACCTCGCCGCGGTGCAGGGCCTTGAGCTCGTCGATCCAGCGCGCATAGCGCGCTGGCGCCTGCGCGGGCCGGGTGGGCGGCAGGCCGAAGCCCTCGAGGTTGACCAGGCGGCGGATGCGCCCGGGCCGCACGCCGGCGTAGAGCATGGCCACGTTGCCGCCCATGCTGTGGCCCACCAGGTCCACGGCTTGGCCGGGCGCGTAGTGGTCGAGCAGGAAGTCCAGGTCGGCCAGGTAGTCGGGAAAGCCGTAGTGGTCGCCGTCCGCGGGCCCCGCGGTCAGGCCGAAGCCGCGCCAGTCGGGCGCCAGGATCAGGCGTTGGCCGGCGAATGCCTCGGAGAAGGCGTCGACGACGAACTGGTAGGAGGCGCCCACGTCCATCCAGCCGTGCAGCAGCACCAGCGGGGGCGTGCCGCCCGCAGGCGCGCCCCACAGGCGCACGTGGTAGTTCAGGTGTCGGACCTTGACATGCTCGCTACGCGAGGCTCGGAGGGCTTGGTACATTTCGCAGATTATTGAGGAGGCAGCGCATGGACGTCGGTCAACTCGAGGACAGCTACGCGGCGATGCACGCGCAGTTCCGCTGGCTGGTGCCGCCGCATTTCAACATCGCCCAGGCCTGCGGCGCGCGCTGGGCCCAGGCGCCCGATGCGGCCCGGCGCCCCGCCATCATCGTGCATGCGGCGCAGGGCGGGCCGGTCGTCCACAGCTACGCGGCCCTGCAGCAGGCGGCCGACCGGCTGTCGAACGCCCTGGCCCGGCTGGGCGTGCAGCGCGGCGACCGGGTCGCCATCGTGCTGCCGCAGCGCTTCGAGACCGCCGTGGCCTACCTGGCGGTGCTGCAGCTGGGGGCGGTGGCGACGCCGCTGTCCATGCTGTTCGGCTCCGAGGCGCTGCAGTACCGGCTGCACGACAGCGAGGCCGTGGTGGCGCTGTGCGACGAGGCGGCGCTGGACACCCTGCAAGGCGTGCGCGCCCAGTGCCCGCAGCTGCGCACGGTGGTCGGCGTGGGCGCTGCAGGCACCGGGGCCGACTGGGGTTGGGACCAGCTGCTGGCGCAGGCGGCGCCGCAGTTCAACGCGGTCGACACGCTGGCCGACGACGCGGCCATGCTGATCTACACCAGCGGCACCACGGGGAGCCCCAAGGGCGCGCTGATCCCGCACCGCGCCCTGATAGGCAACCTCAGCGGCTTCGTCTGCAGCCAGAACTGGTTCGGCTTCGACCCCGCTGGCCGCACCTCGGCTCCCTCCCTCGTGCCGGGGCGGGGTGGGGCGGGGGCGGGCACGGCCGGGGCCAAGCCCAGGCTGCCGGAGCCAGAAACGCAAAGCGTGTTCTGGTCCCCGGCAGACTGGGCCTGGACCGGCGGGCTGATGGACGCGCTACTGCCTACGCTGTACTTCGGCCGCCCCATCGTGGCCTGCGCGAGCCGCTTCAGCCCCGAGCTGGCTTTCGGCCTGATGCAGCAGCATGGCGTGACGCACAGCTTTCTGTTCCCCACCGCGCTCAAGGCCATGATGAAGGCCTACCCCGAGCCGGGCCGGCATTTCAGCCTGAAGCTGCAGGCCCTGATGAGCGCCGGCGAGGCCCTGGGCGACACCGTGTTCGCCTACTGCCGCGACCAGCTCGGCGTGGTACCCAACGAGATGTTCGGCCAGACCGAGATCAACTACGTGGTCGGCAACTGCGCCATGAACCGTCAGGTTCATGCCGCCGCAGCGCAGGGCCGCCCCAAGCAAGGCGCGGCCCCCTCGGGGGGCAGCGAAGCACACGCAGTGGCGAGCGTGGGGGCTCCGGTCGGTTGGCCGGCCAGGCCCGGCAGCATGGGCAAGCCCTA
This sequence comes from Comamonadaceae bacterium 2FH, assembly GCA_005503335.1. Classification (GTDB taxonomy): domain Bacteria; phylum Pseudomonadota; class Gammaproteobacteria; order Burkholderiales; family Burkholderiaceae_C; genus SCMQ01. Next base: position 163,820 of record SCMQ01000006.1, on the reverse strand, counting down.
TCCGGGCCACCGCGTGGCCGTCATCGACGAGCAGGGCCGCGAATGCGCCGCGGGCGAGCAGGGCGAGCTGGCGGTGCACCGCCTGGACCGGCACGGCTTCCCCGACCCGGTGTTCTTTCTTGGCTACTGGAGGAACGAGGCCGCGACGCGCCTGAAGTTCGACGGCCAGGAGGGGGCAGGCGACTGGTGCCGCACCGGCGACCTCGCGGTGCGCGACAGCGAGGGCTACCTCTGGTACCGGGGCCGGGCCGATGACCAGTTCAAGTCGGCCGGCTACCGCATCGGGCCGGGCGAGATCGAGAACTGCCTGGTCAGGCACCCGGCCGTGGCCAACGCCGCCGTGGTGCCCAAGCCCGACCGCGAGCGTGGCGCCCTGGTCAAGGCCTATGTGGTGCTGACGCCCGCGGCCGCGCTCGAGCGCGGCGACGAGCCCTTCTCGCGCACCGAATGGGAGGCGCGGCTGGTCGCCGAGCTGCAGCAGCAGGTCAAGGCCCGGCTCGCGCCCTACGAATATCCGAAGGAGATCGAGTTCATCGACGCGCTGCCCATGACCACCACGGGCAAGGTGCAGCGGCGAGTGCTGCGCGAGTGGGAGGAAGAGCGCGCACGGGACCTGGGGCTGCGCCCGTAAACTCCGGCACTTCATCCCGCAATCCGTCCACGACCACCATGAACAAGATCCCGCTTGGCCAGAGCGATCTCCGCGTCACGCCCATCTGCCTGGGCACCATGACCTTCGGCGAGCAGGTCGACGAGGCCACGGCCCATGCCATCCTCGACCGTTCGCTCGAGCGCGGCGTCGACTTCATCGACACGGCCGAGATGTACGCGGTGCCGGCGCGCGCCGAGACCTTTGGCGCCACGGAGACCATCATAGGCCGCTGGCTGCGCCAGCGCCCCGGCGCACGCGAGAAGATCGTGCTGGCGACCAAGGTCGCCGGCCCTTCGCGCGGCATGCCCTGGGTGCGCGCCGGCCAGGGGTTGACGGCGGCGGACATCCAGGCCTCCTGCGAGGGCAGCCTGCGCCGCCTGCAGACCGAGGTGATCGACCTCTACCAGATCCACTGGCCCGAGCGCCATGTGCCGGCCTTCGGCGCGATGTACTACGAGCCGGCCAAGGAGCGTTCGCAGACCTCGCTCCACGAGCAGCTGGAGGCCCTGGGCCGCCTGGTCCAGGCCGGCAAGGTGCGCGCCATCGGCCTGTCCAACGAAACGCCCTACGGCGTGCACGAGTTCGTGCGCCTGGCCGAGCAGCACGGCCTGCCGCGTGTGGCCACGGTGCAGAACCCCTACTGCCTGGTCAACCGCAGCTACGAGAACGGCCTGGACGAGACCTGCCACCGCCTGGGCGTCTCGCTGCTGGCCTATTCGCCGCTGGGCTTCGGCCTGCTGACCGGCAAGTACGACGCTTCCGGCACCTCGGGGCCGGAGGCGCCGGCCCAGGCGCGCATCGCCAGGTACGAGTCGGTGCGCCAGCAGCGCTGGGGCCGGCCCGATGCGCTGGCCGCCGCGCGGCGCTACAACCGGCTCGCGCGCGAGCATGGCCTCACGCCCACGCAGATGGCGCTGGCCTTCTGCTACACGCAGTGGCGCGTGGCCAGCACCATCATCGGCGTGACCTCGCTGGCCCAGCTCGACGAGGACCTCGACGCCTGGGGCACGACGCTCACGCCCGAGCTGCTGGCGGCGATCGACGCGATCCGCTGGGAATCGCGCGACCCGGCCATCTGAGTCAGGCTGGCAGGAGGGCCGCATGGCAAAGAAGGCGCATGTTTCCGAAACGCCGGCCACGCAAATGCTGCGTAGCCACGGCGTGTCTTTCACCGAGCATCCCTACGAGTACCTGGAGCATGGCGGCGCCCAGCACAGCGCCGTCGCGCTGGGCCTGGATCCCTACACCGTGGTCAAGACCCTGATCATGCAGGACCAGGACGGCAAGCCCCTGGTGGTGCTGATGCACGGCAACCTGAAGGTCTCGACCAAGAACCTGGCGCGCCAGATCGGCGCCAAGTCGGTCGAGCCCTGCGCGCCCGAGGTGGCCAACCGCCACAGCGGCTACCTGGTGGGCGGCACCTCGCCCTTCGGCCTGCGGCGCGCCATGCCGGTCTACATCGAGCAGACCATTCTTGCGCTGCCGAAGATCGCGATCAACGGCGGTCGGCGCGGCTACCTGGTGGGCCTGGACCCGCAGGTCTGCGTGCAGCTGCTCGGTGCCAGGCCGGTGCAGTGCGCGCTGGCAGAATAGCGGGCTTGCTCCCGGGAGACCTCGTTGGATTCGCTTTACCCTGTGCTCGCGGCCCTGGCCGCCTACCTGATCGGCTCGCTGAGCTTCGCCGTCATCGTCAGCCGTGTCATGGGCCTGCAGGACCCGCGCAGCTACGGCAGCAAGAACCCAGGCGCCACCAATGTGCTGCGCTCGGGCAGCAAGGCCGCAGCCGCCGTCACGCTGCTGCTCGACGCGGTCAAGGGCTGGCTGCCGGTGGTGCTGGTCAAGTGGCTGGGCCAGCCCTACGGCTTGGGCGAGGGTACGGTGGCCATGGCCGGCCTGGCGGCCTTCCTGGGCCACCTGTACCCGGTGTTCTTCCGCTTCCAGGGCGGCAAGGGCGTGGCCACGGCGCTGGGCGTGCTGCTGGGCATCAGCGGCTGGCTGGGCCTGGCCGCGGCGCTGAGCTGGCTGATCATCGCCTTCTTCTTCCGCTACTCGTCGCTGGCCGCGCTGGTGGCGGCGCTGTTCGCGCCGGTCTATTACGTGTTCGGCGACGGCGTGGCCTGGGACATGAGCGGCGCCGTGCTGTTCGCGGTCTCGGTCATGGGCCTGCTGCTGGTCTACCGCCACCGCGAGAACATCAACCGCCTGCTGGCCGGCAAGGAATCCAGGATCGGGGCCAAGAAATGAGCGAACTGCAACGCCTGCACGTGGCGGCGCGCTACAGCGAGGCCGCCATCTTCAACCGCGTGGTCTACCTGGCCGGCATGGTGCCCGAGGGCGACGCGGTCGACATCCGGGGCCAGACGGCCGATGTGCTGGCCCAGGTCGACCAGCGCCTGGCCGAGGCCGGCAGCGACAAGACGCGCATCCTGCGCGCCCAGATCTACCTGGCCGACATGGCCGACATCGGCGCCATGAACGAGGTCTGGGACGCCTGGGTGCCGGCTGGCCATGCGCCGCCGCGCGCCACGGTGCAGGCGGCGCTCGCGCAGCCTCAGTGGAAGATCGAGATCGTGGTCACGGCCGCGCAGGCTTGAACACCCAGGCGCTCAGTATCAGTAGCGCCGCTCCAGCGTCATCTGCTCGTTGTCGCGCCGCATCTGGAAGCGGCTGAGGAAGCTGTTGCCCAGCAGCACATAGGGCATGCCCTGGGGCGTGACCACGGCATCGACCTCGTAGACCTCCACATCGGCGATGCGCACCGAGGCCAGCTTGAGCTGCCAGCCCTGGGTCACGCCGTTGGCCGTGTTCATGCGCACCGGCCGGCCGCCACGGTAGTCCAGGCCTATGCGTTCGGCGTCGGCCACGCTCAACCCCACGGCCGTGGCGCCGGTGTCGACCATGAACTGCACGGCGCGCCCGTTGATCGCGCCCTGGGTGGTGAAGTGGCCGCCGCTGCCCGCGCTCAGCACGATCCTGCCGCCGCTGCCGCGCGGGCCGGAGCCGCCCACGCTGGCCGGCGCATCGCCCACGCGCAGGGTGTGGCGCCGCCCGCCGAACTCCACCACCGCCTGCTCGCCGCTGGTGGACAGCAGCTTGACGCCCTGGTGGCTCTCGCCCGGCGCCAGCGTCCTGGGCGTGCCGCCGTCGACGATCAGCAGCGCCTTGCCGCCGAACATGCCCTGCAGCGCGACCGACTGGGCCAGGGCCACGCTGCTTGCAAGGACCAGGCAGGTGGCCAGCGCAGGGCTGCGCAGGATTTTCATCAGTCGCGGAAGTTGTTGAAGCTGATCGGCAGCTCGGTGATGTCCTTGCGCAGCAGGGCCATCGCGGCCTGCAGGTCGTCGCGCTTGGCACCGGTCACGCGCACCGCTTCGCCCTGGATGGCGGCCTGCACTTTCAGCTTGCTGTCCTTGATCAGCTTCTGGATCTTCTTGGCGTCCTCGCTGGCGATGCCGTTGCGCACCTTGACCAGCTGCTTGACCTTGTCGCCGCCGATCTTCTGCACTTCGCCCTTGTCGAGGAAGCGCACGTCCACGTTGCGCTTGGTCAGCTTGTTGCGCAGGATGTCCTCGACCTGGGAGAGCTGGAACTCGGCGTCGCCGAACAGCGTGATCTCCTTGTCCTTGATCTCGATCGCGGCCGAGCTGCCCTTGAAGTCGAAGCGCGTGGCGATTTCCTTGGCGGTGTTGTCCACCGCGTTCTTCACTTCCACCAGGTTGGGTTCGCAAACGGTATCAAACGAGGGCATGGTCGAAAAAAATGGCTGGGGGTTGGGATGCGACAATTCTCCCATGTTCCCCGAGAGAAATGTCCCCCTGCAGGCCTGCAACAGCTTTGGCATCGTCGCCAAGGCCCGTACCCTGGTGCGCGTGCGCGAGGCGGCCGACCTGCAGGCCGTGCTGGCCGATCCGCTGCTGGGGCCGGCACCGAAGTTCGTGCTCGGCGGCGGCAGCAACATCGTGCTGACCGGCGACGTCAAGTCCCTGGTGCTCAAGGTCGAGGTGCCGGGGCGCCGCCTGGTCGAGGAAACGCCGCGCGCCTGGGTCGTCGAGGCCGGCGCCGGCGAGAACTGGCACGATTTCGTGACCTGGACCCTGGACCAGGGCTGGCCCGGGCTGGAGAACCTGGCCCTGATTCCCGGCACCGTGGGCGCCTCGCCGGTGCAGAACATAGGCGCCTACGGCGTCGAGCTGCAGGACCGCTTCGAGTCCTTGGACGCGATCGACCTCACGACGGGCCAGCTGTTCACACTGGACGCGGCCCAGTGCGGCTTCGGTTACCGCGACTCGGTGTTCAAGCACGCCAGCAGCGCCCCCTACGGCCTGGGCCTGGCCGGGCGCGCGCTGATCCTGCGCGTGCGCTTTGCCCTGCCCAAACCCTGGAAGCCGGTGCTGGGCTACCTGGACCTGGAGCGCAAGATGCACGAGAGCGGCATAGACGCGCCCGACGCGCGCCAGATCTACGACTGGGTCTGCGCCGTCCGCCGCGCCAAGCTGCCCGATCCGCGGCAGATCGGCAACGCCGGCAGCTTCTTCAAGAACCCCACGGTGACGCTCGAGCAATGCGCCGACATCATAGGCCGCGACCCGCATGTGGTGCACTATCCCATGCCCGACGGCAGCGTCAAGCTGGCCGCGGGCTGGCTGATCGACGCCTGCGGCTGGAAGGGCAAGACCATGGGCCATGCCGGCGTCTACGAGAAGCAGGCGCTGGTGCTGGTCAATCGCGGCGGCGCCACGGGCGGCGAGGTGGTGACGCTGGCGCGCGCGATCCAGACCAGCGTCTACGAGCGCTTCGGCATCCGGCTGGAGCCGGAGCCGGTGGTGGTTTAAAGGCCGTTCGCCGTCTGGGCTCAGGGCATCAGCATCCTGAAAGTCAGGCCGACCAGCGCGCAGGCCGCGATGACGTGAATGACGTTGCGCTTGAAGCGCAACAGCGCGATGGCCGCGCCGAGCGCGATCAGGGCGGAGGCCCAGTCAAAACTGCCCGCAAAGCCCCTGGGCCAGAGCACGTGGTAGCCGAAGAACAGCGCCAGGTTCAGGATCACCCCGACCACGGCGGCCGTGATTGCCGTCAGCGGCGCGGTGAACTTGAGGTCGTCGTGGGTCGATTCGACGAGCGGGCCGCCGGCCAGAATGAACAGGAAGGAGGGCAGGAAGGTGAACCATGTCACCAGCGTTGCCGCCACGGCGCCGGCCAGGAACAGCGCGTCCGGGCCGAACAGGGCTTTGACGTAGCCGCCGACGAAGCCGACGAAGGCCACCACCATGATCAGCGGCCCCGGCGTGGTCTCGCCCAGGGCCAGGCCGTCTATCATCTGGCCGGGCGTGAGCCAGCCATGGTGGCCGACCGCGCCCTGGTACACATAGGGCAGCACCGCATACGCGCCGCCGAAGGTCAGCAACGCGGCCTTGGTGAAGAACCATCCCATCTGCGTGAGCGTGTGGTTCCAGCCCAGGCCGGCCGCCAGCAAGCCCATGGGCACCAGCCACAGCAGGGCGCCGACCCCGGCGATCTGCGCCAGCCTGCCCCAACGAAACCGGGCGTGCTCCGGCGTCGGCGTGTCGTCGTCGATCAGCGCCGGGCCAAAGGACTTGTCGACCTTGTCGTGGCCGCCGCCCGCCTTGAACTTGTCCGGCGCCAGGCGGCCGCCGATGTGGCCGATCAGGGCTGCCGCCGCGACGATGGCAGGGAATGGCACATTGAGCGCGAAGATCGCGACAAAGGACGCGGCGGCGATGCCCCAGAGCCAGTTGTTCCTGAGCGCCCGCGAGCCTATGCGGTGAGCCGCCTGTACCACGATGGCGGTGACGGCAGGCTTGATGCCGTAGAACAGCCCGGCGACCAGCGGCACGTCGCCGAAGGCGATGTAGAGCCAGGACAGCGCAATGAGGATGAACAGCGAGGGCAGCACGAACAGCGCACCCGCCACGATGCCGCCCCAGCTGCGGTGCATCAGCCAGCCGATGTAGGTGGCCAGCTGCTGTGCTTCGGGCCCGGGCAGCACCATGCAGTAGTTGAGCGCGTGAAGAAAGCGCTTTTCGCTGATCCAGCGGCGCCGCTCCACGAGCTCGCTATGCATGATGGCGATCTGCCCGGCCGGTCCGCCGAAGCTGATGAAACCCAGCTTGAGCCAGAAGGCGAATGCCTGCCGGAAGCTGACTTCCCGGGGGCGCGCGCCCTGTTGCCCGTTCAGAGTCGTGGTGGCTTCGCTCATTCGGATTTTCCTTGTCGGCTGAAAGCCGCGAGCAGTCCGTCGAACACGCTGGCGGCGCAGGCCAGGAGTCGATCGTCGTCGGTGATGGCCTCGCGCAGCCCCGCCAGCACGCTTTCCACCCCGGCGGCCTCGGGCGCTTGCACCCCACCCACATCGAGGTAGTGCACGAGCTGTCCGAGTTGCAGCAATGCGGGTTGCGTGAGGCCGAAGCTCGCCGCCAGCACCTCGAAGCTGACGCGGCCGCCGACATGGCTGAAGGCTGCGCCGTCGAAGTCGAAGCCCAGTGCATCCGGCGGACAGTCGGCGGGGCTGGCGAGCCAGAGGATGCGGGCCTGGGGGTCGATGTAGCGGCGGATCAGCCAGGCGCTGGCGAGCCGGTCCACCCAGGGCCGCCGCCGGGTCGCCCACACGCGCCCCCGGTACTGCGCGAGCTGGCGGGGCCGAATGTCGCCAGCCACCTCATGCGGCTCATCGGGGGACAGGGTGCGTGCAGTCGCCAGTTCCAGATCGCGTAAAGCGGCCTCGGCCTGTCGCTGGGCCTCGCCCGGGAAGAAGTCGATCTCGCCAAGCGCCGCAAAGCTCTTGCGGAGCTTGCGCGCAAGCCTGATGCTGTCCTGCACCGTTTCGGCGCTGAGCGCCGCACGCGCCTGGGTGGCGTCGCTCAGCAGGGCGGCGAAATCGCCGCTGCGGTCGAACAAGCCGGTGAAGTTCGCGCCTTCCGGTTCCTCGACACGCAGCACCAGGGCCGTGCCGCCGCCTTCGCGCACCTCGGCCGCCAGCGCGTCGAGCGTGATGCGGCAAGCCTCACGTTCCGGCAGCAGGTAGACGCCATCCCTCAGCACCGCTGCGCCGGATGCCTTGAGGGCGCGCCAAATCCGTTGCCGAACGGTGGCGTTCTCGGTGGGCAGGCTGGTGACCAGGGCGATCCAGAAATTCATGTCGTAAATTCTACAATTATGTAGATATTTACTCATTAAATTTCTGGGCGCTGGCGATGCTATCCCATCGCCAGGAGCCTGTCGCCCGGACATCCGGGGTCAGGCGCGGGCTCGCCCAAGACCACCCGTGCCCGGACGCGGCAGCGCTTGCCGAATCGAAAAACAGCCGGACCTGCGCCTCAGGCTCACTCGCCCGCGCCGGCGGCCATGGCCGCGCTGGCCACGCTGCGCACGCGCTGCGCGTCCTCGCGGATGCGGCGGCTGAAGGCCTGGGGCGTCTCGCCCTCGGTGTTGACGCCGGCCTTCTGCAGCTTCTGCCAGACCTCGGGTTCCTGCAGCACCTCGCCCAGCGCCTTGTTCAGGCGTGCCGTGATCTGGGCCGGCAGCTTGGCCGGGCCGAACAGGCCGTTCCAGACCGTGATCTCGAAGCCCTTGAGCGAGGTGGAGTCGGCCAGCGGCGGGATCTGCGGCGCCACGCGCAGCCTGCCCAGCGAGGTCACGCCGACCGGCTGCAGCTTGCCCGACTCGAACTGGGCCAGGGCCGACGGGGGCATCAGGAAACCGAGGTCCACATTGCCGGCCGCGATGTCGACCGTCATCTGCGCCGCACCGCGATAGGGCACGTGGCGGATGCGCGTGCCGGCCTTCTGGTTCAGCAGCTCGCCGGCCACATGCAGGGCCGTGCCTATGCCCGAGGAGGCGAAGGTCACGCTGCCGGGCTCGCGCCGGGCCTTGGCCAGCACGTCCTCCACGCTCTTGAAGCCGGCCTTGGGGCTGGCGACCAGCAGCATCGGCATCACGCCGATCAGGCCGATGTGGGTCAGGTCGGTCTCGCCGTTGTACTTGATGGCCGGGTTGAACATGCGCGCGAGCGTGATCTCGCTGCTCGAGGCCATCATCAGCGTGTAGCCGTCCGGCGCCGCGTTGACGACCTTCTGGCCGGCAATGGTGCCGGCTGCGCCGCCGATGTTCTCGATCACCACGTTGGTGCCGAGCTTGCGGCCCAGCGGCTCGGCGATGGTGCGCGCGATCATGTCGGCGCTGCCGCCGGCCGGGAAGCCCACGACCAGGGTGATGGGCTTCCTGCCCGGCCATTCCTGCGCCTGGGCGAGGCCGCTGCCCAGGGCCGGCAGCACGGCCGCGGCCGTGAGCGCGCAGGCGCGGATCAGGAGTCCACGTTTGGAGGGCTGGGTGGAGGACATGAATTTCCTTTCATGAGGGCAGGGCGGCCTGCCGCATCGGGATAATGGGATCGGGTGTATTGTGACAATAAAAAACTGTTTTGTCACAATAAAAACCATGTGGCATGATGGCGTACTCGCAGATCCGTACCGCCATGGCCCGCCGAACCCTTTCCGCCGCCCAACCCGCCCCGGCCGAGCCGGAAGCCGAAGCCCCGCTCAGCGACGAGAGCGCTGACGAGGCGCGCGTGCGCAACGCCCTGATCGAGGCCGTGCTGTCGAACCAGCTGCCGCCCGGCACGCGCCTGGTCGAGAGCCCGCTGTGCCAGGCCTTCGGCGTCAACCGCTCCCTGCTGCGCCGGGTGTTCGTGCAGCTGGCGGGCGAGCGCGTGATCGAGCTGCACCGCAACCGCGGCGCGGTGGTCGCGGCGCCCACCCAGGAGGAGATGCGCCAGGCTTTCGAGGCCAGGCGCCTGATCGAAGGGGCGGTGCTGCAGGCGCTCAGCGAGCGGGCCCAGGGGCCTTACCTGGCCTCGGTGCGCCAGCTGGTCTGCGAGGAGCACGACGCCTACCGCAAGGGCGACCGCTCGCGCTGGGTGCGCCTGTCGGGCGAGTACCACCTGCGCCTCACGGCCCTGCTGGGCAACCAGGATCTCGATCACATGCTCAAGAGCCTGGTCACGCGCACCACGCTGATGAAGGCGCTGTACGGCGCGCCGGAGCGCAGCACCTGCTCCTTCGACGAGCACAACGCCATCCTCGATGCGCTGGAGGCCGGCAATGTGCCGCTGGCCTGCCAGCTGATGTCGGCTCACCTCAACGATGCCGAACGTCAGCTCAAGCGCGACACCGGGGCCAGCCAGGTCGATCTGATGAAGCTGTTCGGATCGCCGGCCTGAGCGCGGCCCGCGGCAAGCTCAGTCGCCGTCGGGCAGCAGGCATTGCCCGGCGCGCGCGACCACGCGCCCGCGCTTGAGCACCAGCCGGCGCAGCGGATGCATGGCCACGGCCTCGGCGGCGGTTTCGGCCTCGACCAGCACCAGGTCGGCGTCCGAGCCCAGGGCCAGGCCGTAGCGGGGGGCGCCCATGAGCTGCGCGCCGCCGTAGGTGGCCATGTGCAGGGCCAGCTCCAGGCCCGGATCGTCGCGGAAGCCGTTGCGGTAGGCGATCAGGTAGGCGCGCTCGAGCATGTCGCCGTTGTTGAGCGGGCTCCAGGTGTCGCGCACCCCGTCCGAGCCGGTGAACAGGCGCACGCCGCGCTCGTGCAGCAGGCGCACCGGTGGGAAAGGGGTGGGGCCGGAGGGCGCGTGGGTCATGATGGCGATGTCGTTCTCGCGCAGCAGGGCGATCAGCCCGTCCAGCCTTGCCGGCTCCACGCTGCCCAGGCAGAAGGCGTGGCTGATCGCCACCTTGCCGGCCAGGCCCAGGCTGCGCGTGCGCTCGGCGATCATCTCGACCGTGACCGCTCCGAGCTCGCCGCGGTCGTGCAGGTGGATGTCGATGCCGCAGCCATGGCGTTCGGCGATCGCGAAGATGCCGTCGAGCTGGCCCTTGGGGTCGCGGTCCACGCCTATGGGATCGAGCCCGCCTATCACCCGGGCGCCCTCGCGCACCGCCTGCTCGAGCAGTTCCAGCGTGCCCGGCCGGATCATCACGCCGGTCTGCGGGAAGGCCACGATCTCGACGTCGATGGCCTCGCGGTGCTGCTCGGCCATGGCCTGCACGCCGTGCAGGTGGGCCAGGCCGACCTCGGGTCCCACGTCCACATGGCTGCGCACATGGGTGGTGCCGCAGGCCAGCATGCGGCGCAGCAGGCGGGCGCTTTGCCGCTCGGGCGACAGGCCCAGGGTGGCGAGCACGCGGCGCTCGTTCGCGATCTTGTCCATCAAGCTGGGGCCGGCCTGGTGCGGATGCCAGGGCGTGCCCCACAGCGTCTTGTCGATGTGGGCGTGGGCGTCGACCAGGCCCGGCAGGATCAGGCAGCCGCCGGCGTCCACGACCTCGTCGCCGGGACGGGCCGGCAGTTCGGCGCCCAGCTCGGCGATGCGGCCCTTGCGCACGGCCAGGTCGGTGATGGCGCCGCCCCAGGGGCGGCCGCCGCGTATCAGCAGGTCTTGCATGGTCGATCCTCTCGGCGCCCGGTGGCGCAGGTCTTTCCCGTTGGCGGGTCAGGGCTATTGTGACATGGAAATTTTTAATAGTCACAATACACATTCAGATTGTGACAATTTATCCGATCCATGGCACCATGACGCATGGCCCGTGCCCGACCTGACCCGACAAAGGACCCGCGATGAACATCGATTTTTCCGCGCTGACCGAGTACCAGCGCTACAAGCTGATGGCCAGCCTGATCGTGCCGCGGCCGATCGCCCTGGTCACCACCCTGGGCGAGACCGGCGTGGTGAACGCTGCGCCCTTCAGCATGTTCAACATGCTGGGCGAGGAGCCGCCCATAGTGATGATCAGCGTCAACCGCCTGCAGGACGGCCAGCTCAAGGACACGGCGGCCAACATCCAGCGCAGCCGCGAGTTCGTGGTCCATCTGTGCGACGAGGACCTGGCCGAGCAGATGCACCGCTGCGGCGACCGGCTGCCGCCCGAGGTCAGCGAGCTGTCCGCCGTGGGGCTGAGCACCGCGCCGTCCTGCGCGATCGTGCCGCCGCGCATCGCCGAGGCGCCGGTGGCCTTCGAATGCACGCTGTGGGAGACGCTGGAGACCGACAGCCGCCAGATCTTCATCGGCCAGGTGCGCTGGATGCACGCGCGCGACGAACTGATCGACACCCAGGCTTGGCGGGTGCGGCTGCAGAACTACTTTCCGGTGGGGCGCTTCGGCGCGAGCTTTTACGTCAAGACGCGCGAGCGCTACGCGCTGCAGGCGCAGGCCAGCGCCCGCTCGACGGCGATCGACGAGATGTGAAGGGCGCGGGCCGGCGCCTGGCGCGCGCGGCCCGTACGCAGCCTGTGCGGCTGCGGGGCGTGTTCAGTCGCCCTGCTTGTCACCCAGGCTCAGCAACTCCGCGCCCACGCCCGCCGACAGCAGGCCGGTCTGCGAGTAGATGCCCAGCTTGGCGCGCGTGTCGCTGATGTCGAGGTTGCGCATGGTCAGCTGGCCGATGCGGTCCAGCGGGCTGAACGGCGCGTCTTCCACCTTCTCCATCGACAGGCGCTCGGGCGCGTAGGTGAGGTTGGGGCTCTCGGTGTTGAGGATGGAGTAGTCGTTGCCGCGGCGCAGCTCGAGCGTCACCTCGCCGGTGACGGCGCGCGCCACCCAGCGCTGGGCGGTCTCGCGCAGCATGATGGCCTGCGGGTCGAACCAGCGGCCCTGGTAGAGCAGGCGGCCGAGCTTGCGGCCGTTGTCGCGGTACTGCTCTATGGTGTCCTCGTTGTGGATGCCGGTCACCAGCCGCTCGTAGGCGATGTGCAGCAGCGCCAGGCCCGGGGCCTCGTAGATGCCGCGGCTCTTGGCCTCGATGATGCGGTTCTCGATCTGGTCGCTCATGCCCAGGCCGTGGCGGCCGCCGATGCGGTTGGCCTCCAGGATCAGCGCCACCGGGTCGTCGAAGCTCTGGCCGTTCAGCGCGACCGGCTGGCCTTCCTCGAAGCGCACGGTCACTTCTTCTCGCTTGACCTCGACCTCGTCACGCCAGAACGCCACGCCCATGATGGGGTTGACGATCTTGATGCCCGAGCTCAGGTGCTCCAGGTCCTTGGCCTCGTGCGTGGCGCCCAGCATGTTGGAGTCCGTGCTGTAGGCCTTTTCCACCGACATCTTGTAGTCGAAGCCGTTGGCGATCAGGAACTCGGACATCTCCTTGCGGCCACCCAGCTCGTCGATGAACTGCTGGTCCAGCCAGGGCTTGTAGATCTTGAGCGCCGGGTTGGTCAGCAGGCCGTAGCGGTAGAAGCGCTCGATGTCATTGCCCTTGAAGGTCGAGCCGTCGCCCCAGATGTTGACCTCGTCCTCCTTCATGGCGGCCACCAGCATGGTGCCGGTGACGGCGCGGCCCAGGGGCGTGGTGTTGAAGTAGGTCGCCCCGGCGGTGGTGATGTGGAAGGCGCCGCTTTGCAGCGCGGCTATGCCCTCGTGCGCCAGCTGGCGGCGGCAGTCGATCAGGCGGGCCAGCCTGGCGCCGTACTGCAGGGCCTTGCGCGGGATGGCGTCGTAGTCCGGCTCGTCGGGCTGGCCCAGGTTGGCGGTGTAGGCATAGGGCTCGGCGCCCTTGAGCTTCATCCACAGCAGGGCGGCGCTGGTGTCCAGGCCGCCGGAGAAGGCGATGCCGACCTTCTGGCCGATGGGGAGGTTCTGAAGAATGGTGGCCATGGCGAACAGTCCCTTGGATCAACCGAAATGGCAGATGTAGTGGTAGGGCTCGGTCACGCGGATCTCGAAGCTCGAGTTGCCGGGGATGCTGAACTTCTCGCCGGGGCCGGATTTGAGCCAGGCTTCGCTGCCGGCCAGCTTGTACTCGCAGCCGCCGGCCACGCATTCCATGATCTCGGGCGCGCCGGTGTTGAAAGTGAGCGTGGCCGGCAGGACCACGCCGACCGACTTCTTGGTGCCGTCGGGGAAGGTGATGCCGTGGCTGACGCACTTGCCGTCGAAGTAGACGCTGGCCTGGGTGTTGACGGACACGCCGTCGATCTTGTCGGTGCTCATGGATGGGCTGCTTTCCGTGCGTTGCGTTCGCGTGCGGACCGGTGCGTCATGCACCGGCACGATGGGGTGAAACAGCGAATTTTAGGCCACCCGCCAGCCTGGGCGGCGGGCGTCAGTGGCGGCCGCCGTGGCGGACGTAGCCGAAGTTCAGCGACAGGCCGCCGGGCGCGGGCGCGTCGTAGTAGGGGCGCGCGGGATAGTGGCCAGGATAGGCGACCGTCGGCGCGGCGTAGACCGGCGCCGTCGGGTAGTAGGTGGTGGTGCTGCTCATGCCATAGGGCTGCTGGGGCGCGACGGGCGTGTAGCCGGGAGGGGGCGGCATGCTGATCGGCGAGACCTGCAGCCGCACCGTGGGGCCGGGGTCGCTGGGCATCTGGGCCTGGTATTGCTTGCCCGCGTATTCGTAGACGACGTCGTAGCCGACGGTGCGCTGCTCGTAGAAGGTCTGCGTGCCGCATTGTTGGACGTTCTGCACCTGCGCCTGGCCGCCGCCCTCGATCTGGTCGCCGACCATCGCGCCGCCGACCAGGCCTATCATGGTGGCCAGGGCGCGGCCGCCGCCGTTGCCCACGGCGTTGCCGACCGCGCCGCCGGCCAGTGCGCCCATCACGGCGCCTGCGCCCGAGCGCGGCGCGGGGGTCAGCACCTGCTGGGTCTCACAGACCTGGCGCGGCACGGCCACCTGCTGGACGATGGGGCTGCTGGACAGCACGCGGCCGAACTCATCGGCCAGGGCCGCGCCGGCCAGCGGCAGCAGCAGGGCGAAAGCCATCGCGTGTTTCATGGCAGCACCTCTTTTGAATTCTGGACAAGCGAAAACTGCGTCGATTCTAGTTTTCGCGGGGCTGCGTCAAGGGTTCATGAGGCGTAAAGCCTGTGTAAAAACCTCGTCGGAAAAGCCCACGGTCACGCGGGCTTCGGGGCCTGGGCCCCATTCGACCACCGGCCGCTTGATCGCGCTGGACTGGGCGCGCAGCAGGGCGCCGGCCGAGGCCGCGTCGCTCACGCCGGCCTGCACCTCGGGCGCGAGCTTGCGCCAGGTCGTGCCCTGGCGATTGAGCAGCTTGTCCCAGCCCGCCGCCGCCAGCCAGGCCTGCAGCCGGTCCTCGGGCACGCCCTGCTTCTTGAAATCGTGGAACTGGTAGGCCATGCCCTGGCCGGCCAGCCAGGCGCGGGCTTTCTTGACGGTGTCGCAGTTGGCGATGCCGTACAGCGTGATCGTGGGTGTTTGCATGGCGCGCATCATGCTCGAAATGGTCCTGGGCGACAATTCCGCCATCTATGAAGACCTTACCGGAATGGCTCGCCCACTGCGAGCAGCTGCATCCCAAGACCATCGAACTGGGGCTGGACCGCGTGCGGACCGTGGCCGAGCGCCTGGGCCTGCGCTTCGACTGCCCCGTGATCACGGTGGCGGGCACCAACGGCAAGGGCTCGACCTGCGCCATGCTCGAGGCCATCCTGCTGCAGGCCGGCTGGCGCACCGGCGTCTACACCTCACCGCACCTGGTGCATTTCGAGGAGCGCTGCCGCCTGCGCGGCGATCCGGTGCAGGCCGACGCCCTGGTGGCGGCCTTCGAGCGCGTCGAGGCGGCGCGCGGCGAGGTCTCGCTGAGCTATTTCGAATTCACCACCCTGGCCATCCTGGACCTGATGGCCGGCGCTGGCCTGGACGTCGCCATCCTCGAGGTCGGCCTGGGCGGGCGGCTGGACGCGGTCAACGTGGTCGACCCGGACTGCGCCATCATCACCAGCATCGACCTCGACCACATGGAGCTGCTGGGATCGGACCGCGAGAGCATAGGCCGGGAGAAGGCCGGCATCCTGCGCACCGACCGACCGGCCATCGTCAGCGACCCGCTGCCGCCGCAAAGCGTGATCGATCGCGCCACCGAGATCGGCGCCGACCTGTGGCGCTTCGGCCGCGACTTCAACTTCTCCGGCGACAAGCAGCAATGGGCCTGGGCCGGGCGCGGGCGGCGCTACAGCGGCATGGCCTACCCGGCCCTGCGCGGCGCCAACCAGCTGGTCAACGCCTCGGGCGTGCTGGCGGCGCTGGAGGCGCTGCGCGCGCGCCTGCCGGTCACGGCCCAGGCGGTGCGCAACGGCCTGGCCATGGTCGAGCTGCCGGGGCGCTTCCAGATCGTGCCGGGCCAGCCGGTGCTGGTGCTGGACGTGGCGCACAACCCGCATTCGGTCGCGGCCCTGGCCGAGAACCTCGACGCCATGGGCTTTTACCCGACCACCCATGCGGTGTTCGGCGCCATGGCCGACAAGGAGCTGGGCCTGATGTTCGACCGCATGGCGCCGCTGGTGGACCGCTGGTATTTCTGCGACCTGCCGACCGGCCGCGCGGCGCCGGGCGCCAGCCTGCACGCCCAGTGGCTGGCGCGCCAGCCGCGGGAAGGGACCGCGGCCAGTGTGCATGCCGACCCCATGGCCGCCCTGAGCGCCGCCATCGCGGCGGCGGACCCCGCTGATAGAATCGTGGTCTTTGGTTCGTTCTACACGGTGGGCGGCGTGTTGCAGGACGGGATCCCCCGTCTGCAGGCCAAGCACCTGAGCGCTTGAGTCTGCACTTCATGGCCTTTTTCAAGTTCCGACTGCCCGGACAGTCTGCAGCGCCCCGGGGTGGCCGCGAGGCTGCGGCGGCCGTGCAGGCCGAGAGCGTGGACGCGCTGCGCCGGCGTGCCCGGCACCGCCTGATCGGCGCGACCGTGCTGGTGCTGGCGGCCGTGATCGGCTTCCCCCTGCTGTTCGACACCCAGCCGCGCCCGGTCTCGGTGGACGTGCCCATCAGCATCCCGGATCGCCAGAAGGCCAAGCCTCTGACATTGCCCGCCACGCCGGCGGCTCCGTCCGCCACGGCCTCGCCGGCGGCAACGCAGGCCCAGGTCGGCGCCACGGCGGGCCTGGGCCCGAACGAGGAGGTGCTTTCCGCGCCCCGTGCGGCGGCCACGCGACCCGTCGAGCCCAAGCCGGCGCCGCCGGCTCCCAAGATCGATACGCCTCCCGCGCCCAAGGCCGAGCTCAAGCCCGCAGCCAAGCCGGAGCCCAAGGCCGAGGCGCAGGCCAAGCCCGCGGCCCAGTCCGACGAGGCGAGCAAGGCGCGTGCCCTGCTCGAGGGCAAGGACGGCGAGAGCACCGACGCGGACCGCGTGGTGGTCCAGGTCGGCGCCTTCTCCGACGCGAGCAAGGCTCGCGAGGCGCGCGCCAAGCTCGAGAAGGCCGGCCTCAAGACCTACACCCAGGTGGTGGAGACCAAGGATGGCAAGCGTGTGCGGGTCCGCGTGGGCCCGTTCGCCAACAAGGCCGAGGCCGACAAGGCGGCCAGCAAGATCAAGAAGCTGGATCTGCCCGCGGCCATCCTGACGCTGTGACGGGCTGAGCTGCATGGCCGCCATGGACTGGATCATGCTGGTGGTTTTGCTCGCCTCGCTGGTGCTGGGCGCCTGGCGCGGCCTGGTCTACGAGCTGCTGTCGGTGCTGGGCTGGGTCGCGGCCTTCGTGCTCGCGCAATGGCTGGCGCCGGACGCGGCCAATTGGCTGCCCATGGAGGGCGCGGCCGAGCCGGTGCGTTATGCCGCGGGCTTCGTGCTGGTGTTCGTGGTGTCGGCCTTTGCGGCCGGCCTGCTGGCCTGGCTGATCAAGAAGCTGGTCGAGGCGATCGGCCTCAGGCCCGTGGATCGCACCCTGGGCGCGGCCTTCGGTCTGCTGCGCGGCGTGGTGCTGCTGCTGGCCCTGGCGGTGGTGGTGGGCATGACCTCGCTCAAAGCCGCTGCCTGGTGGCAGGAATCGCGGGGCGCGGTCGTGCTGGAGGCCGCGCTCAAGGGCTTGAAGCCGGTGCTGCCGGCGGAATTCGGGAAGTATTTGCCCGCCTGATTTTTTTGTGGACCAGGTGGCCGCACCGCCGGTGCGGGCCCCGGGGCCTGATTGGATGGAAGCATGTGTGGAATCGTCGGCGTTGTCAGCAACGCACCCGTCAACCAGCTGATCTATGACGCGCTGCTGCTGCTGCAGCACCGCGGCCAGGATGCGGCCGGCATCGTGACGCAGCTGGAGCGCAAGTTCTTCATGCACAAGGCCAAGGGCATGGTGCGCGACGTGTTCCGCACGCGCAACATGCGCGCCCTGCCGGGCAACGTGGGCCTGGGCCAGGTGCGCTACCCGACGGCCGGCAACGCCTACAGCGAGGAGGAGGCCCAGCCTTTCTACGTGAACGCGCCCTTCGGCATCGTGCTGGTGCACAACGGCAACCTGACCAACGCGCACGCGCTGCGCTCCGAGCTGTTCCTGACCGACCACCGCCACACCAACACCGAGAGCGACTCCGAGGTGCTGCTCAACGTGCTGGCCAACGAGCTCGAGAACGCCACGCGCGGCATACCGCTCAGGCCCGAGGACGTGTTCGCCGCGGTGCGCAACGTGCATCGCCGCGTCAGGGGCTCCTACGCGGTGATCGCCCTGATCGCGGGCCACGGCCTGCTGGCCTTCCGCGACCCGTTCGGCATCCGCCCGCTCTGCATGGGCCGTGCCAAGGACGGCACCGTGATGATAGGCAGCGAGTCGGTGGCGCTGGAGGGCACTGCGCACCAGTTCGAGCGCAACATCGCCCCGGGCGAGGCCGTGTTCATCACGCTGGACGGCCAGGTGCATGCCCAGCAATGCGCCGACGCGCCCAAGCTCAACCCCTGCATCTTCGAGTTCGTCTACCTGGCGCGGCCCGATTCGGTGCTCGACGGCATCTCGGTCTACCAGGCGCGCCTGAACCTGGGCGAGACCCTGGCCAAGCGTGTGGTCTCGGCCGTGCCGCCCAGCGAGATCGACGTGGTGATCCCCATCCCCGAGTCCAGCCGCCCCAGCGCCACCCAGCTCGCGCATCTGCTGGGCAAGCCCTACCGCGAGGGCTTCGTGAAGAACCGCTACGTGGGCCGCACCTTCATCATGCCGGGCCAGGCCGTGCGCAAGAAATCGGTGCGCCAGAAGCTCAACGTGATCGGCAGCGAGTTCAAGGGCCGCAACGTGCTGCTGGTGGACGACTCCATCGTGCGCGGCACCACCAGCCGCGAGATCGTGCAGATGGCGCGCGACGCCGGCGCGCGCAAGGTCTACATGGCCAGCGCCGCGCCGCCGGTGCGCTATCCCAACGTCTACGGCATCGACATGCCGACCAAGGACGAGCTGGTGGCGCATGGCCGCACGCTCGAGGAGATCCGCCAGATCATAGGCTGCGACGCGCTGATCTACCAGGACGTGGACGCCATGAAGCGCGCCGTGGGCTCGCTGAACCCGCAGCTCGACGGCTTCGACGCCTCCTGCTTCGACGGTGTCTACGTGACCGGCGACATCACCGACGGCGACATCGCGCGCCTCAACGAGAACCGCGTGGACGCGCAGGAGGGCGACGAGGACACCTCGCGCCTGTCGCTGCCCAACGCGCGCGACTGAAAGAGGGGACAGACCATGGCATCCAGCTCCCTGCCCCCCGGCCTGCACCTGGACACGCTGGCCGTGCGCGCCGCCGTGGACAAAAGCCAGTACGGCGAGAACTCCGAGGCGCTGTACCTCACGAGCAGCTTCACCCAGCCCGACTGCGAGACCGCCGCGCGCCGCTTTGCCGGCGAGGAGGAGGGCTACATCTACTCGCGCTTCACCAACCCCACGGTGGCCAGCATGGAGATGCGCCTCGCGGCGCTCGAAGGCACCGGGGCCTGCATAGGCACGTCGAGCGGCATGTCGGCCGTGCTGCTGCTGTGCATGGGCCTGCTCAAGGCCGGCGACCATGTGGTCTGCTCGCGCTCGGTGTTCGGCTCCACGATCAAGCTGATAGCCAGCGAGTTCGGCAAGTTCGGCGTCACCAGCAGCTTCGTCTCGCAGACCGAGCTGGCCGAGTGGAAGGCCGCGATCCGCCCGGAAACGCGCCTGCTGTTCGCCGAGACGCCGACCAACCCGCTGACCGACGTCTGCGACATCCGCGCCCTGGCCGATCTCGCGCACGAGGCCGGCGCCTTGCTGGCGGTCGACAACTGCTTTTGCACGCCGGCCCTGCAGCAGCCCGCCAAGCTGGGCGCCGACATCGTGATCCACTCGGGCACCAAGTACCTGGACGGCCAGGGCCGCGTGGTGGCCGGCGCGCTGTGCGCCTCCGAGAAGCTGATCGCCGAGAAATTCATTCCGGTCATGCGCAGCGCGGGCATGAGCCTGTCGCCGTTCAACGCCTGGGTGGTGCTCAAGGGCATGGAGACCCTGGGGCTGCGCATGGAGGCTCAGTCGGCGCGTGCGCTGGCGCTGGCACAGTGGCTGGAAGCCCATCCCAAGGTCGGCCGCGTCTACTACCCCGGCCTCAAGAGCCATGGCCAGCACGAGCTCGCCATGGCCCAGCAGTCGGGCCTGGGCGGCGCGGTGGTCTCGTTCGACGTCAAGGCCGCGGGGCCGCAGCAGGCGCGCGAGCGTGCCTTCCACGTCATCGACTCGACGCGCCTGCTGTCGGTGACGGCCAACCTCGGCGACGTGAAGACCATCATCACCCACCCGGCCAGCACCTCGCACGGGCGCCTCAGTGAAGAGCAGCGCCTGGCCGCCGGCATACAGCAGAACCTGATCCGCGTGGCCGTGGGCCTGGAGCACCTCGACGACGTGAAGGCCGACCTCTCGCGCGGCCTGGATACTCTGGAATGACCCCGGGATGAGCATTCCCCCTATGACGCAGAAAATCCGCACCCGCTTCGCGCCGTCCCCGACCGGCTTCATCCACCTGGGCAACATCCGCTCGGCGCTTTATCCCTGGGCCTTCGCGCGCGCCAGCGGCGGCGACTTCATCCTGCGCATCGAGGACACCGACCTCGAGCGCTCCACGCAGGCCTCGGTGGACGTGATCCTCGAAGGCATGGCCTGGCTGGGTCTCGACCACGACGAGGGCCCGTTCTACCAGATGCAGCGCATGGACCGCTACAAGCAGGTGCTTAGCCGATTGCAGGCCGCCGGCCAGGTCTATCCCTGCTACATGAGCGTGGAAGAGCTCGACGCCTTGCGCGAGCGCCAGATGGCCAACAAGGAAAAGCCGCGCTACGACGGCCGCTGGCGGCCCGAGCCCGGCAAGACCCTGCCGCCGGTGCCCGAGGGCGTGAAGCCGGTGCTGCGTTTTCGCAATCCCAGGGACGGCGTGGTGGCCTGGGACGACAAGGTCAAGGGCCGCATCGAGATCCGCAACGACGAGCTCGACGACCTGGTGATCGCGCGCCCCGACGGCACGCCCACCTATAACTTCTGCGTGGTCGTCGACGACATCGACATGGCCATCACGCACGTGATCCGCGGCGACGACCATGTCAACAACACGCCGCGCCAGATCAACATCTTCCGCGCCCTGGGCCAGGAGCCGCCGGTCTACGCCCACCTGCCCACCGTGCTCAACGAGCAGGGCGAGAAGATGAGCAAGCGCAACGGCGCCAAGCCCGTCACGCAGTACCGCGACGAGGGCTACCTGCCCGACGCCATGGTCAACTACCTGGCGCGCCTGGGCTGGAGCCATGGCGACGACGAGATCTTCTCGCGTGCGCAGTTCCTCGAATGGTTCGACCTCGACCACCTGGGCCGCAGCGCCGCGCAGTTCGACGAGGCCAAGCTGCGCTGGGTCAACGCCCAGCACATGAAGGCCATGGACGACGCGGCGCTGGCCGCGCTGGTGGCCCAGCAGCTGCAAAAGCGCGGCATCGCGGCCGACGAGCGCCTGCCCGCGATCTGCGGCCTGTTCAAGGACCGCTGCGACACCACGGTCGCGCTGGCCGACTGGGCCGCCGCGTTCTACATCGAGCTCACGCCGCACCCGGCCGAGCTGGCCCAGCATGTGAGCGAGGCCATCAGGCCCGCGCTCGCGCTGCTGGCCGACAAGCTCGCGTCCTGCGCCTGGGACAAGGCCGGCATCGCGGCCGCGATCAAGGAAGTGCTGGCAGCCCAGGGCCTGAAGATGCCGCAGCTTGCGATGCCCGTGCGCGTGCTGGTCATGGGCACGCCCAACACGCCTTCGCTCGATGCGGTGCTCGCGCTGTCGAACAGGGAAAAAATTTTGGCCTGCTTGCGAAAGGGCTGAAAAACGTCATATAATTTCTTTCTCGACGCCAACGAGGCAAATTAAAGAAAACGCAAGACGGTTTCTGAGATTTCCGAGGGGGTATAGCTCAGCTGGGAGAGCGCTTGCATGGCATGCAAGAGGTCAGCGGTTCGATCCCGCTTACCTCCACCAACACAGCGTCGGGATGGATCAGTCCAAAGGTTTTGACCCTATCGTCTAGAGGCCTAGGACATCACCCTTTCACGGTGAGTACCGGGGTTCGAATCCCCGTAGGGTCGCCAGAATTCATCTTCGGATGAGCAAGGCACAAGTGATGGCACTTGGCTCGCAAGAGCGAACGTCATGCCGACTAGGAGTGGTAGTTCAGTCGGTTAGAATACCGGCCTGTCACGCCGGGGGTCGCGGGTTCGAGTCCCGTCCACTCCGCCAATGAAATCAACGGGTTACAGCAGTTCTGCTGTAACCCGTTTTTCTTTGTCTGCGCCGTGGGAACACTTATGGGAACACTTGAACTTGGGTGCAGTGTTCGATGCCCACGTTGCTGGTTCCGGGTGCGCTTGAATAGGAACATCCCCTGGGATTGATGAACGGGTTGACGCGAGCCGAAGATTCGGGCGATCCGCCGGCCACTGAGCATCGCGGGCGAGCGATTGACAAGCGACAACGACGAGGATCGGCATCGGTTCGAGCGGCAGGCTGCGAGGCATCGATACTTGGGTCAGTGCAACCCCTTTTGGAGCCCGCTGACCCGATGGAGATTCTCTATTTCCTGCAACAACGACTGCAGCTGATACGTCATTTCTACGAAACCGCGTCTTCGCCTTTCGTGGAAATCAAGCGGCAGATCGAAGCGGGCGAGCCGCCCTTCGAGCCGCCGTACAGCGAAGACGGTGAACCGCCTTTCATGCAGGAATGGTCGCAGGCCGACATCGAACTCGAGGTGCTCGGCCGAACGTGCGTTTCCATGCTGTCCGACTCGCTGAAGCTCTACTTCCGGACTTGGGAGAAGAATCTATGGGTCGAGCCGCCCTGCCAGAAATGCTTCCGGAGCGAATTCGGCAAGGGGTTCCTGTCGGGCTACCTTGCGTGCTTCGGCGAAGCTCTTGAGGTCGCGTGGGAAGACTGTCCAGCCGACCTCAAAGTGCTGGAGCAGGTGATTCTCGCGCGAAACCGCTCTCAGCATCCAGAGTCGCTCACGTCGTTGGATGTCTCCCATGACGAGGCGACTTGGGAAAAGCACCCCAGGCTGTTCTTTGCACGGCCTTCTGAGGCGGACATGACGCCGAATAGCGATGAGACCGGCAGTTTCATGCTGAATCCGTCGATCCATGTCTCCCGCGAAAATCTCTTCTCCGCTATCGAGCAGGTCGAGCTGCTGGCGTCATGGCTGGAGGAGCGCATGTTTGCCTTCAAGTATGGTCGTCCGACAGCGCCTAGTCCCAGCAGTGAGAGCTGAGGGCTCAGCCTGCCGCAGACTTCGCGGTGTGCTGGGATGGAGACCGCACTTGATAAGACTGAATTAACGAGGAGCAGACTGAATGGCCAGACGAAAAAGCGAAGCGGATCTCGAAGCGCGGATGCACGCGGTGATGACTAATGCATTCCCATGGCTGACAAAGGATGCGCTTCAACATC
Source organism: Comamonadaceae bacterium 2FH (assembly GCA_005503335.1). Classification (GTDB taxonomy): domain Bacteria; phylum Pseudomonadota; class Gammaproteobacteria; order Burkholderiales; family Burkholderiaceae_C; genus SCMQ01. Next base: position 140,463 of record SCMQ01000006.1, on the reverse strand, counting down.
AGACTCGCTTCGCCGTTCGCCTGGGTCATTCCATCGTCGAGATCGATGGCCGAAGTCGTGAGCGCATCGAGGGGCGCGCAGACATGATTGTCTGCACGCGCGACAAGCCCTTGGCGGTCTTCGAGCTGAAGCGCGCCGGACTTCCACTCACTGACGATGACGTGGCCCAGGGTCTGTCTTACGCGCGATTGACGACTCCGATGACGCCGCTGGTGGTCGTGTCGAACGGCACTGACACCCGTATCCACGTGACCCACAGCGGCGAGGCCTGGTCCCCCATTCAACGCACCGAACGCGAGCTCCAGGATCGCCTCCAGAAGGCGGCACTGGCGGCAACCGGCGACGTCCATGACGCTGTCAACACGCTCATGGGCGCTGATCGCCTGCACTGGGTACGGGCGCTGAAGGCAGTCTCCGCGAGCCTGATCGAGAGCCGCACTGGAGACTGGGGCGATTTGTTTTCTCCGTTTGTGCGAGGCTTTGTACTGCGGAGGAGGGCTACCGCGCTGGTGGCCAGGGCCATCCAAGAGGGGCGGCGCGCCATCGTCCTCCATGGACCACCGCTTTCCGGGAAGAGCAACGTGCTTCGAGCACTCGTCGAGGGCACGAGCGCCACCCCGAACGCGGCTGTGCTGATGCTGGAGCCGGACGCGGCGGGCCTGTTCGCCACCATGGCGAACCATTTATCCAGTGAACTGGCCTGGACTGTTTCGAGTGATGAAGCGCGCGAATGGCTGCGTCGCGTCTCGCACACAAAGACAGCAACGCTAGTCCTAGCCTTGGACGGTGTCGATCCCTCGATGTCTCAGGTGCTGGCCGATCTGAACGACCTGGCGAGCGCCCGATTCGGTCCGGCACTGCGTGTCATCGTCACCACCGATGACAGCGCGCTGGATGCCATCGTCAAGAAGTCTACAGGTCGGGAACGAAGCGCCTTCGGCAAGATCGTCGAGGAGATCGCCTTGCACCCGCTGGACGACATCGAGTTCAAGCACGCTCGCGCCAGCCTTTTTGACCATCGCATCGACGTGACCCGTGGCGGTGAGTCGGTTCAGTCGTTGCGCGAGCCCTGGATCCTGAGGGCTCTGGTGCCTGCCGACCTACAGTCCTTGCCCGACGACTCGGCCGGCCGGGTGGTGAGGATTCCGCCGCTGATGGACATCAACGCATTGCATCGCGCAGAGAATGCGTTCCCGCTCGACGGCGATGTCGGCATGTTGCTCAGGGGGGCCGCAGGCGCCATCCTGGACGGCTACTTGGAGTCGCGCAACAGCGTTGCGCTTCTTCAGGGGATCACGACGCTGGCCGTCGAACGACGCCGACTCGAAGACGCTGTCGGAGCGGCCGGCATCGGTGAGCTGCGTCGGCGCGGCTTCATCAAGCCGGGCATCGATTGGGCCGAGCAGCCCGCTTGGTTTGTTCGTGTCCCGACGCTCATGGCGATGCACCTGGCCGTGCTCCTGGCCGAGCGAATGGCCGACTGGAAAGACGCCACATACGCCGCCGACCGGTTGATCGCTGTTGCTTCGAGGCTGCCGTTAGGCGATCTCATTGCAGCTGAGGCCGTGGTGCGTCGCGTTCAACGCGACAGGGGGACTGACCTGCTCGACCTGCTCAGTGCTTTGCTGCAGCGCTCACCCACAGCATCCACCTTGGCCGCTGGCTCAAGGATCGCATTCGCGCTGGCTGGAAAGCTGGTCCATGCCACGGTGACGCATAAGGGCACGCTGTCGGTCCAGTCTGATCGTGGAACGTTCGAATTCGATCTTGCCGAAGAAGACTTGCAGGAATCCATGACAGATCTGGGAGGATGGCTGATCCTTTCACATCTCGCGGCTGTACCGATGGCGATAACCGTTCCGGACGAGGATGAGCCGGCGCGGCTGGACGAGCCGCTGCTGCTCGAACTGGCGCAGGCGAAGGTGGTGCTCTCACGGCCAGATGGCGCTCATGATTTCAAGGAGGTGGCCGTCCACGATGTACCAGGGCATGGCAGTTTCGTCTGTCACAAATCCGGCATCGTGGAGCCGATCACGTGGGCCTTGGTCAGCTACTTCCTCCACACTGGCCCGGGCGCCGCGGAGTGGATCGAATCAGCCATCGGCAAGGAATCACTCCCGTTGCTGGCGCGAATACATATCGCGCTGACTTACGTCGCCGGGATTGCCGATGCCCGCGGTACATGGGCGCGCAGCGTGCTGTCGGATCACGTCGGTCCGGCACTTGCTCGGTTTCCTCTACATCACTGACTCTTGGCAACGCGCCGACCCGCGCGTCCGCGTCTCTTTTGGTCAATTGACGGGGCGACGGTCTACGGCCCAGTTGCCGCGACCCTTCATTCGGCATCACCACCGTAAGGGCCGACACCGGCTCTGTCCCACCACCTGAGGAGGGCGTTGTTCGGTGGCTACGACACGGAAACGAGACTCACCAGTGGACGTTAGATGGAGGCCAAATCGATACCTATATGGATATACTATTGTCAATTGCCAAACGACACAAATGCCGCGATCCAAATGAACCATCATCCCCGAGCAAGCCAAGATGTGCCGGGTGCGCACCGCGAGGCCACGGTGCGGCCGATGGCGAGGCACGCTGGAGTGGTGCGCCCTGTCTCCCTGATGCGAGCAGTGACGGCTCAGCCAAGGTTACGTTGGCGTCCAAGCTCAATGAATTGCTTGACGCAAACGGGTTGAGTCAGAGCGCGGCAGCGCAGCTTCTGGGCATGCCCCAACCGAAGGTGTCGGCGATCCGCAACTACAAGCTCCGCGGGATTTCCCTCGAGCGTTTGATGCAAGCCCTACTTGCGCTGAACCAGCAGGTCGAGATCGTTGTGAAGCCTGGCCGCAAGGCTGGCAGTAGATCGATCCGCGTTGCGATCTGACAAGATGCCGGAAGGACACATGAATTCGATATTGCGAGAGGGGAAGATATGTCACGAGCGGACCTCATAGTCAGTCTCGTCAAGGCCGGGAGCCAGGGTGACCAGCAGTTGCTGCGCACCACGGTGGAAGCGATGGCGGCGGAAGAGCGCGCCAAGCATCACCATCAGCTCGCGAACAAGCTAGAAGAAAACCTGCGGGCCAATGGGCGGACGCGTTCACCCGAGGTGGTTCGCTCCTTTGATGGGGGCCACGGGGGCTTGCTGTATGAGATCGAGCCGCGCCGCGCGTTCGACGCGTTGTTCCTGGACGCCGCATCGCTCGCGGCATGCCGTGAGCTGGTTGAAGAGCAGCATCGCAAGGATATCCTTCGCTCTTATGGCCTCGAACCCAGGAACCGCGTTCTGCTGTCCGGCCCGCCAGGCAATGGCAAGACCTCTCTTGCCGAAGCCATCGCTGCTCAATTGCTGGTTCCACTATTTGTCGTGCGCTACGAGGCTGTCATCGGCAGCTTTCTGGGCGAGACCAGTGGACGCTTGAAGAAGCTGTTCGACTTCGTTCGTACGCATCAATGCGTTCTATTTTTCGACGAATTCGACACGCTCGGCAAGGAGCGTGGTGATGTCCATGAAACCGGTGAGATCAAGCGTGTTGTCAGTTCGCTATTGCTGCAGATCGATGCCCTGCCCAGCCATGTCGTGGTGGTGACCGCGACCAATCATGCCGAACTGCTGGACCGGGCAGTGTGGCGCCGGTTCCAGTTGCGGCTTTCGCTGCCGGCACCGACGCTCGCGCAGAAGGAAGAATGGTTCACGCGCTTTCAGGCCCGTCTGGAAGGACCGCTCGGCTTCTCGCCAAAGACCCTGGCCACCAAGATTCAAGCCTCCAGTTTTTCGGACCTGGAGCAGTTTTGCGAGGATATTCAGCGGCGCTATGTGCTGTCGCTCCCTGATGCGAATCTGAAGCGCATCGTGGCGGAAAGGCTCAAGCAATGGCAGGCTCGATTCACCATTAGCCAATAACAAGCGACAACAAGGGATGATCAACGGATGGCAACAGGAAATTTCCCACTTCTATTTTTTCCCGAACCTACACCCGCTGATCGAAACCTCCTCCCAGGCGGAGGAGGCAAGGTGCATATTCCGGATATTGCACGCCAGCGTTCTCGCATCGCCCCACAGCTCGCCGTGCTGCAACAGGCTTTCGATGCACAGCGCCTGAAGCTGCAGCAGACGGCGCCGATGGAGAACCCAGAACTGATCCTGGTTCTGGAAGTTGCGGGCACGGTGGAGGACTTCGCCAAGGCCGTTGCCAAGATACCTGGACTGGAATGGCTTATTGAATGGGCCGAAGACCAGATTGCACCGGATGATGATTTTTTCATCCAAGGCAAGGAAGAAAAGCCTTTCTCGGGGCGCTTGTTTCTGTTGGGAAGCAACCAGGAGGCGCTCACACAGTTGCTGGCGCTCTGGACCCGTTACCAGAATGACCCCGCCGCTCAGTTCGAGCGTGGACTGAACAAGTTCCGCAACCTGTTTGGACAGTTACGCAACATTCGCCATTGGAGCGTGGCGGACCGTATCGATGTTGACGTTCGCCAGTATTGGCAGGACTGTATCGACGATGGCCTGCAGGTCATCCGGTTCGAGATCGAGGCATGGTATTTCGTCTCGCAGCAGAAGAACGACAAATCCCGCGAGGAAATAGAAACCCTGGTCCAAGGGCTCGGCGGACAGGTTCTGCGCCGTGCGCTCATTGGAGAGATCGGCTACCACGGGTTTCTTGTGGAATTGCCCGCGCAAGCCGTTGCCGGCGTGATGGCGGGTGAGACGCCTGAGTTGGTGTTGTCTGACCGCATCATGTTCTTCCGGCCCAAAGCGCAATCTATCACCGATGGCGTCAACGAGGCCGATGTACTTTCTCAAGCTCCCGCGGCTGGGGCCTCAGACCAACTGCCGGTGGTGGCACTGCTCGACGGGTTGCCCTTGCAGAACCACGCGCAGCTACAAGGACGGCTGTTGGTGGATGACCCAGATGGTTGGGAGGGAAACTACGCGGCCAAGGACCGGGTACACGGCACTGCGATGGCTTCTCTAATCCTGCACGGTGAGTTGGACGGTCCTGCTGAACCTTTGCGACGCCGCCTCTATGTGCGCCCGGTCCTGCGTCCTGATCCCAATGACAACTTCAACGCCCGCCGGCGCGAGCATACGCCGGACGACGTATTGTTGATCGACTTGATCCACCGAGCCGTCAAGCGGATTTGCGAAGGGGAGGGCCAGGAGCCCGCGGCGGCACCGTCGGTGCGTGTCATCAACTTGTCGATTGGCGACGAAGCGCGCTTGTTCGAACGCCAGATGTCGCCATGGGCGCGCCTGCTGGATTGGCTGTCGTTCCGGTATTCTGTACTGTTCATCGTCAGCGTGGGCAACGACATGCGGGCGCTCAGCCTCAATACGCCGAGCCACACCTTGGATGGACTGACTGCCGAGCAGCGATCTGCGCTGGCATTCACGGCGATGACCACCGAACACGTGGAGCGGCGCCTGCTGGCTCCTGCGGAGGCGCTGAATGTGCTGACCGTCGGTGCCTTGCACGCTGACCAGGCAAATCCGCCCGTGGTGCCCGGACGGTTCGACCTCTTCGCGGCCGGCGGGCTCAGTCCGCTGTCGCGCGTCGGCCATGGTTTTCGTCGAGCCATCAAACCGGACATCCTGATGCCGGGAGGACGTGTGCTTTATCGCGCCAGGATGCAGCCCGATCCGACTGCCAGCGTGCTGGAGGTCGTCACGGCAGGGGTGGCACCTGGTCATCGCGTGGCGGTGCCGCCGCTACAAGGGGAAACACTGGCCGCGACTGCATATACCCGAGGCACCAGCAACGCCGCTGCTCTTGCCAGTCGTGCGGCCGTGCAAGCCTATGACATGCTTGAATTGTTGCGTGCCGAGGTGGAAGATGCACCGGGAGCCATGTATGACGCAGTGCTGCTCAAAGCGTTGTTGGTTCATGGCGCGCAGTGGGGTGACTGGCCGCAGCGGCTCTTGGCCGAGCACCCGGAAATCGCGACTATCACTCATGGAGTGGCGAGGCATGCAGCCGAGAAGGACCTGGTGACGCGATGGTTGGGGTACGGCCCCGTCGATGTCGAACGAGCCATTACCTGTGCGGCCGAGCGAGCAACGCTGCTCGGTGTGGGAGAGTTGGGTGCAGATGAGGCCTTTGTGTTTTCTGCACCGCTGCCGCCGACATTGGCCGGGAAGATTGCATGGCGCCGTTTGACCGTGACGTTGGCATGGATGGCGCCAATCAATTGTTCCCACCAGGGGTACCGCCGTGCCAAGCTCTGGATGATGCCGCCGCAGGATCAACTTCGGATCAAAAGAGCCAATAGCGTGCATGACAAGGCGGCGCTACGTGGCTCCGTGCAGCATGAGATCCTTGAAGGTACGGATGCAGTGGCATTCGTCGATGGCAACCGGTTCCAGTGTAAGGTGAACTGCGCCGCTGACGCGGGTGAGTTGACGGGCAAAGTTCGATTCGCGGTCTGCGTATCCCTGGAGGTCGCAGTCGGTTCGGGTATTCCTGTGTACCAAGAAATACGCGACAGGATCAAACCGCCGGTCATCATTCAGCCAGTTGCTGGCTGAATTCGGTACGCGTTTCGTCGCCGTCAACAGAATCGCTGGGGCCACCAAAGGCATATGATGTGTGGTGACGATGACAATCGACCATTGCCCGTCAATCGGACAATGACTGCCACAAAGCAGCGAAGTGAATCAGTGCTTCTTGTCTTTTGGCGGGTTCGGGTCGTTCCCGTAGCTGTCACTATCCCGAATTGTTCCGTCACGGCGGTGGATGACAACCTCAACGTGCTCTCGTTTGGCTTGGTCGCGTGCACGTTCAATCGCTTCTTTTTGTGTGTTGACGACTACGCCTGCGCGCCCCGCTCCTTCTTTCTTTGTGGCCCAGCCATCTTCATGGGGAACCGCATGGACATCCTTTTTGGTCATTCTTGAAATTCCTTTTATGAGCTCACGACGTGAAGTTGAGGTGGCTTTCTTGTTCGAGCACTTCCATTGCCACCGCCACCGCTGAGCCCCGTGAGCGCGAGCCCAAACACAAGTTGATCCAGCTCTTCTACGGGAACACACAACTCGCCCGCGATATCACCTCTCGAAATGCTTTCATCCCGCAACGCGGCAAAAACCTTCTGAAGCACTTGCGAGGTTTCCCGTTGCCCTTCATCGGGCTCCCTCTTGCGATAGCCCCGCGATGACAGCTCGATATACAGTGACTGGTAGTGCCAATCGCTGAGTACGCCGATTGAGTGCAGCCGGTATGTCAAGGCTGCCACCGAAACACTCCAGATTTTTTTGAGCTTGATCAGATGGTCGATGGTGGCCATCCGAGGCGCATAGGCGAGCACGCTTGCCCTAGGCATCAGAAATGCAGAGGCAAAGGCGTTGGCTTCACGTTCGGCTTCGCGACCTTGTGGTGATCCATGGCGATGTAAGACCAGGTGCCCAAGTTCATGCGCGGCATCGAACCGGCTGTGCTCTGCAGACTTCTTTGTGTTCAGGAACACAAAGGGCGTGCTCTGACGCCACATAGAAAAAGCATCGACCTCGGCCGCATCTACAGACAGCGAGAAAACCCGGACCCCCTTCGCTTCGAGCAGGTGGATCATGTTTTTGATCGGTAGCTCGCCAAGCGCCCATTGCTGCCGCAATGCATGTGCGGCGGCTTCGGGGTTGCCCTCGCGGCTCAGATCCGGCAGATCTGGGGATGGCAGCTCGAAGCGAGCCTCGATCCATGCGTTGAGCATCAGCGCAATGGCGCCGGCACCCAGCGCCGTATCCCGTTGCCCAGCGGTCATCTTCGACAGCGCCCGAAAACTGGCGATATCGGGTGTAGGTTCGTCCAAATCATCTCCAAAGAAGAATGCTTCGGGGAACTTCAATACCGATGCCAAGCTGGCCATTCGACTGTCATCAGGTCCAAACTCGCCTTTTTCATAGGCTGAAACCGAACGTGGCTCTACGCCAACCGCAGTTGCCAATTTAATCATTGTCAGCCCGCGGCGTTTGCGCGCTAAAGTGAGCCGAGACGGGTTGAAAAGTCGGCTAGCAATCATGCTCGACGCTTGACGTCGACCGAGATGTCCGGCAGCGACGGCTGTGGCGGCGTGATTTCCATGATCTCGGAGTCGGTCGGGATTGCCTTCAAAATAATTCGCTCGCGCCATCCGTCCACACGGCCATCTGAACCCATTGACGTCGGCAACGACAGTTCGCACCGGACTTCGCCACGCGCACGGTGGAGAAGAAGAATCCAGGTCATCCGCTGCTCATCCGTGTTTTCAGGGCGCGCAGGCGACGAGGCCGGCACAGAGTCGAAAACGTAGGGAAGCTCCAACTGCATCTGATTTGAGGTGACAGCCTCAATAGTGCTCGGCCCTTTGGAAGACTTTGTTGTGGGAGCGGCGTCAGGGCGACCCGTTGCATCGTCGCCGGTCGCTACGGCAATTGCCATGGTTCCCGTTGGATTGATGACCAGCGAATAGTTGTTCTCGTCACAGCGCTCCCATTCAGGCAGCAAGTACTCCCGCAGTCCTCGGACCATGGCCGCCCAGGCGCTAAAACCTGGGTAGAGAGGAGGATCGTTCGGCGTGCATGACGCAAAGGCGAGGTATCCACGGCGCACGATCTCTGCCAGCTTGCTTTCTTCGAGTCCGAGTTGAGTCAGTCGACCGTCAATGTCTCCGGCGTCTGCGTAAATCTGCGTCATGTTTAGTTGCCTTTCTGCCCAGTGGGCTTAACTTCCGGTTTTTATACCTTAAATAAGGAGGAAAAACAAGAAGTTTCGACTTGACGAAGGCAAAAATCATGTCAAACGACCGGACCTCATGGCGAGCTTTGTCGATGCTTGTGCGTCCCGGTACGGTGTGCCGGCAGGCTCTGCGGGTTACACCCCGAGTCAGGCTGCACCTGTCTCGGCCATTCGGCTTCGATCCTTCACGCCACCGGCCCGATAGGCCTGCGCGCTGCGCTTGCCATAAAGCAGTGGTGGTGGTGGTTGCGTGTGGGGCTGGCTTGCTGTCCCCTTCACCGTACCACGGCGTTCTCGCTGTCAAGGTCTGCGCGCACCTTGTGCGCTTGCGTCCTGGCGGCCGTCTTCGAACCTGTGACAACTGCGCTGCGCCGTGCTGGTGCCGGTCTCGGGCAATCCCGCCCGATCACCGGAGCTGACCATGTCGCACGATCTGTTTTCTTCTTTCGCTTCCATCGAAACTTCCAACTCTTCTGTCCTTCTCGTTCGTGACGTTGCGGGCGACTACCGGCAGGTTGATGCTGACGAGGTACTGCAGGCTGCGCAGGAGGTCCTGCTGGGCCGGGTGCGCGGCGATGACGTCCTGGCCTCGCCGCAGGCGGTGCGGGACTTCCTGCGGGTCAAGCTGGGGACGCTGGAACACGAGGTGTTCGCGGTGGTGCATCTGGATTCCCAGAACCGCGTCATCGATTACGTCGAGATGTTTCGCGGCACGGTGAGCCAGACATCGGTCTATCCCCGCGAGGTGGTCAGGGAGTCCATGATGCGCAACTCGGCGGCCTTGCTGCTGGTGCACAACCACCCGAGCGGTTCGACCCAGCCGTCGCGGGCCGACGAGATGCTGACGCAGACACTCAAGGCGGCACTGTCGCTGGTGGACGTGCGGGTGCTGGATCACCTGATCGTGGCGGGCAGCGCCATCCTGTCGATGGCCGAACGCGGGCTCATGTGACCCAGGGGGCATCGCCCCCTTTTTGCTTCGCCCTTGGTGTTGGGTCAAGGCTGCGCGCTGCGCTTGCCTCCAGGGGTCGGCCTTCGGCCCACCCCGCCGCGCAGGCTTGGCGCCCCGGGGATACCGCCGAACAGGCTGCGCCTGATCGGCCTGTGCATTTGGTTCATGTCGCGCCGCCGGGCGCTTTGCTTCCCTCCAGCCAGGCATGCCTGCGGCATGCGGGGGCGCTCGCCGCGCGGCGTGGGTTCGTCGCCCCTGGTGACTGACTGGGTCGTTGGCCGGTCACCGTCTTATCCCTCCTTCATCGCTTTCCCGCGACCGTGGCCCGCAGTGCCTGGCCGTCAAGGCGCGCAGGGCCGTGTCCTCGCCTGCGGCTGCGGGCCGCACCAACCCTGCGCTCCTTCCCTTGACGGCCCGTCCCCGCCGGCCCGGTGGTTCGCGGGCGATGAACTCAGGAAAGACGGCGGCAACAGGGGCCAAGCCCAGGTCACTGCGCCGGACCCACCGAAGCCACACCGGGCTCCGAATCTTGGAATCCGGTCGGCTTTGAAAACCACAGGAGCGTGCCTATGCAGACATTGAAACCATGAATTGACGGACGAGTTTTCCCCTTTTTTGTTTTTCCATGCAACGTCCCGCTGGGACAGGAGCTATCACCATGAACACTGCAACCCTTCACGAAACCCAGGCCCTGCATGCAATCGCCGCAGCGGCTGCCGCTACGGCCATCACCACCGCCGTCGTGGTGCCCTACGAACTGCACCTGATTCCGCTGTCCAGGCTGCGGCCATCGAGCCGCAACGTGCGCAAGAGCGGCGGCACGTCGATTTCCGAACTGGCGGCCAGCATCGCCCGTGTTGGTCTACTGCAAAACCTCACCGTGACGGCGTCGCCGGATGGTGCGCATTTCGAGGTGGTGGCGGGCAAGCGGCGGCTGGCGGCGTTGAAGCTGTTGGTGAAGCGGCGCAAGCTGGACAAGCACCATCCCGTGCCCTGCCTGCAAGTACCCGATGCGTCGGCCCGCACCGTGAGCCTGACCGAGAACGTGCAACGTGAAGCCATGCACCCGGCTGACCAGTTCGAGGCCTTCGCCTCACTGGTGGCCGAGGGGCGACCTGTCGAAGACATCGCGGCGGATTTCGGGGTCACGCCTTTGGTGGTGCAGCGGCGTTTGAGGCTCGCCAACGTCTCGCCACGCCTGCTGGCCGACTACCGGGCGGATGAGGTCACGCTCGACCAGTTGATGGCGCTGGCGATCACCGACGACCACGCGGCGCAGGAAACCGCCTTCTACGAGTCGCCGCACTGGCAGCGCAGCCCGCAAGCGCTGCGCGATCACCTGACCCATGAAGAGATCGAGGCGGGCCGTGATGCGCTGGCGCGTTTTGTCGGTGTGGAAGCCTACGAGGCCGCAGGCGGTGGGGTACGGCGCGACCTGTTTTCGGACGAACAGCAAGGGGTTTACCTGACGGATGCCGCGCTGTTGGACACGCTGGCGCGGAACAAACTGACCGCCGTGGCGGAAGCGGTTCAATCCGAGGGCTGGGGTTGGGTGGAGATCGCACCGCGTGCCACGGCATCGGAACTGCATGCGTTCCAACGGGCCCGCCGCACGCGCCGTGACCCGAACAAGACCGAGGCCAAGCGGATTGCCAAGCTGGAGGCGAAGCGGAACGAACTGCAGGACCGGCTCGACGATGAGGACGCCGACCTCTCCGATGATGGCGTGCAGGCGCTGCAAGACGAACTCGACCGGCTCGGCAACGAACTGGAGGCCATCGAGCAGACGCTGATGGTTTACGCGCCCGGTGTCGTGCCAATGGCCGGGGCTGTGGTGTCGGTCGATCACATGGGAGGCGTGGTGGTGCATCGCGGGCTCCTGCGGGAAGAGCAGGCGAGGGCGCTGAGGGTGCAGGAGCGACAGGAAGCGGGGGCAGCGGACGGCAGTGCTGGATCGGACGACGCCGAACCGGCCAAGGCGGGTATCTCGGAGAAGCTGGCGAAGCGGCTGAGTGCGCATCGCACTGCGGCCTTGCAGGCGGAGGTGGCGCGCCATCCCCATGTTGCGCTGGTGGCCGTGGTGCACCGGCTGGCGCTGCGCGTAGTGGTCGATGCCTGCCGCATGGAGGGGTCGCCGGTCAACATCAGCGCGTCACCGCAGGATGGCCTTGATGCCCACGCGCCGGATGTGGCGCAGTCTCCGGCCATGATGGGTCTGCGGGAAGTCCGGCAGGCCTGGGCGGACCGCCTGCCCCAAGACCCGGACGCACTGTTTACCGAACTGCTGACCTTTCCGCAGCCAGAGCTGTTGTCGCTGCTGGCCGTGTGCGTGGCTGTGACCATCGGTGCGGTGACCGCGCGGGAGGGTGATACGCCAGCCGCCTTGCTGGCGCAGGCGGTGGGGCTGGACATGCACGACTGGTGGACGCCCACCGCTGCGGGCTATTTCGAGCACGTCTCCAAGGCCAAGACGCTGGAAGCGGTGCAGGCGTTCGCGCCGGAGCAGGTCAACCGGCTGGCCAAGCTCAAGAAGGCAGAGCTTGCTGGCGAAGCCGAGCGGCTGGTGGCAGGGACAGGCTGGTTGCCGGGGATGTTCCGAGGGGTGGAAGTGCCGGTCACCGACACGCAGGCGGTGGCGACGATTGAGGAGGTGACCGCCGCCGACGTTGCAGATCGCGCAGACGTGCACCTTGTGGCGTGAGCATGAGGCCCCGGCCTTTGGGCCGGGGGCTTGACCCGATCAACGCAGCGCGCGCGGCAGGTGTGCCGCGCGCGTTTTGTCGTCCGACAGCACCCAACGCAACATCGGCGCAATAGCGCCCCGATGTGATGCATTGCCATGAACGTGTTGACCAGGCCCGCTACGCTGGGGAACGCCCCGGCAGGTTGGTCGCGCGGTTCATCCGCGCGAGGATCGAACGCTGTTCCTTTCACCCCGCTTTGACGCGGGGTTCCGGAGCGAGTGCGCGTCGACAACCCTTCTCCCAATCCCAATGAACCACCAAGGCCTCAGTGAAATTTCCTTTGAAGAAACCTACAGCGTGCCTCCAGAGCAGACGGCCCGGGCGCTGTTTTCCAGGCTCCCGCATGGGAGCGACTATGCGCAGAGGCTGATCGAATGCCTGGCGACCGGCTATCTGGTCGCTGTTGTCGAGTCCATTTGCATCCGCGAGATGCAGCGGCACGTGGATGCCGTCTTGGAGGTCGTGGTGGGCCGGACGATCCAGTTGGAGCACAAGGGGCCGATCCCGCCAGGATCGACCCTGAAGCTGAGAGGGTGGGTTGAACGGCTGGGGGAGCGAAGCGCGACCTTCTGCGTTCAGGCATCCGATGACCACGAGGTGGTTTGCGAGAGCTCCGTCACACTGGTGGTGGCGCAGCGTGTGTCGATGGAGTCTCGCATTGCTGCGAAAGTTGGGGCGCTCGTGACGAAATCAGATGGTAATTTTGTTGGCGACGCGCGCGGCAGGTGTGTCGCGCGCTATTTGATTTCCAGCAGCCGGGAACCCGAAACTTCCTGAACACGCCCCGCCCCAGGGGGCGTCAGAGTGGAGCGGCCTTTGCTGCGCCAGGTTGCCCCATCTGGCACCGGCCTCGGTGCAAGCGGGCGGGTCGCCACGAATGGCAGAGGCTCTCCGACAGGCCATCCGCCTTGCCAGAACCCAACACGCCGAGAACCATCAAGCCAGCGCCGATGCGGTGGGGCATTTGTCCTCGTCGCTGTGGAACAGACCTGGGCCGCATCTGGGCATGTGCCGGAACACGTCTTGGCGGTGATACTGCCTGGGCCATGCGTCCTTTGGCGGCAGGATCACACCCACAGCGGCCTTGCATTGGTCGTGAATCCTGGCGCGGGCACGGCTTCGCCTCGGGCCTGTTCGCTGCAACCGTCCGGTACGACAAATTTCCCCGACCTGCGGTCTTCCTCGCGAGGCAAATTTCTCGTACCTCCCGGTCCTCCACTGCGTTGCGGCCTCATCGCTTTGCTCTGCGGTGCAGCGCGCCCGGACCCGCGCCCATCGGATCACTGCCCAAGGCCGCGATGGTCGCGACCGGGTCAACTTTCAAAGGACTTCATCATGGCCAATATCGGCAATTTCACCGCCCAAGGCAACAGCTTCACCGGCACGGTTCGCACCCTGACGCTCAACGTCAAGGTCAAGATCGTTCCCAACGACAAGGAAAGCGGGAACGCCCCGGACTACCGCATCGTCGCTGGCAATTTCGAGATCGGCGCGGCGTGGAAGAAAGTCAGCAAGGCAGAACGGCCCTACCTGTCGGTGACGCTGGATGACCCGTCGTTCCCGGCAACCATCTACGCCCGCCTGGTGGAAGCCGAGGACGGCACGCACAGCCTGATCTGGTCGCGCAGCAAGGGCGACTGAGCGTCGCCCTGACGCCCCGCCTTGCGGCGGGGCGTTTTACGAACTCCAGCAAGTGAGTGGCCCGCAGTATGTTGCGGGCTTTTTACGTGTTACCTGTTTTGCTCATTGACGGGTTTGCGGATGTACGGCTTGACGCGGATGAGTAAATCCGGATTTCCGCATGAACACAAAGCTCCTTTTACGAATGCACGGTTCTGTGGGTTTACGCAGATGCGTGAAGGTGGTTTTGTACTTCTGAGGTTTTGAGTAAAGACGCATCGCAGGTTCCACTGATTTCCGTGCGTCCCCCGGGCGATGCCGGGTCGCGCTGTCGTGCTGCGCATCGAGCCACCGATGGCGTCTCGCCCCTTTGGGCTTCCATCCCTGACGCCTGCGCGCTTCGCTTGCCCTCCAGGGGACCGGCTGCAAGCCCGTCCCCGCCGCGCGGTGCTTGGCACCCCTGCAAGTCCGCCGGACAGGCGATGCCTGATCGGCCAGCGACTGGATGGCCGTGGATGTCAGTTTGTCTTGAAGCGATGCCCAGTCGACGAAGTTCATGGTGGCGCACTCCTGTTGGGCTTGGCCACATCCCGACCGGACAAGCCGCGCAGCTTGGCGCACGCCGCACGCCCGTCAACCCCCAGCCCGCACCGACCGAGTCGGGGGTGTGACGGCCGCGCTTTGCGCGTGCGCTGGGATCGCAGCGCTCCGATCGGGAGCGTCCATTCAAGGAGTTGCGATCATGAACCTTATTTCCGGCGAGCTGCGTGCACAGTTGCTGGCGAACGGCCGACAAACCCTCGCCGACGAGGGTTTTGACCCACAGCCAGTGGTCAAGCTGTTCACACCCGATGCGGGTGCCACCTGGCTGCTGACAGAGATTGACCCTGATGATGAAGACCATGCGTTCGGACTGTGCGATCTGGGGCATGGCTTTCCGGAGCTGGGCTATGTGAGTCTGGCCGAACTGACGACGGTGCGGGGACGCCTCGAGCTTCCAGTTGAGCGGGATCTGCACTTCAAGGCAGACAAGCCGATCAGTGCGTATTCACGGGAAGCCCGGATGGCGGGGCGTATCGTGGCGTAGGCGCCGCAGGCATCAACTGCCGGTTGGCGGTTGATGCCATTCCGCCGGAAGCCTGGCTTCCGTCTCCAGCATCAGCTCGCCAGCACTGCGGCCCAGCGCTCGCGCGATCTTGAACACCAGGGCCAGCGTGGGCATGTGCTCGCCCCGCTCGATTTTGCCCATGTGAGATCGTTCGATGCCCGCCAGATGGGCCAGCGTTTCCTGGGCGATGCCGTCTTCGGTTCTGGTGGCGCGCACCGCAGCCCCGAACGCCAGAGCGGGCGCGGACTCAAAGGTCGTCGCGCCGGTTGGCCGTCCTCGCTGGATTGCACGCTTCTGCATGGGCAGGAGCGTCGCGGCTCAGAACAATTTAAACCACGTTATATTTAACTCTTTTGCCTTGAATGCAAACAACGACTAGAGTTGAAACTGTTCAGGGTGGTTCTACAACAGTAAATTTCTGTTAACGATCCCACGGATGCGCCATGACCCTCCTCACTGAGCTGCAGCGCACACAAATGCTGGCCAACGGCGCAGCCCGTGCGCGTGGCGAAACCATCGATCCTTTTCCCGTCGTCAAGCTCCACACCCTGGACGCCGGTGCCGTCTGGCTGCTGGTGAGCCTGGATGCCGATGGCGACCAGGCCTACGGACTGTGCGATGCGGGCACCGGATTTCCCGAGCTGGGCACGGTGAGTCTGTCCGCCTTAGAGGGCGTGAGGGGGCCGCGCGGCCTGCGCATCGTGGCCGATCCGCATTTCAAGGCCAGGCAAGCGCTGTCGGCCTATGCCGCTGATGCGGCACGGGATGGGGCGATTCACGATTGATGGGTGTTGCCGCCATGGACACCCAAACGGTGTGCTGGTCGCAACCTTTGGTAACAGTCAACTGTCTTGATGGCGACCAGTTGCCCCTACTATCTGCGGCAGGTTTCTGGAACCGCCAAGGGAGCAACAACAATGACGATCCACATCGATGCCGCCGACTGTTCCGCGCCTTGGCGCGCTGCGGCAGCCTACCTCTACACCCTGGACCTGGACGGTCCTGCGCTCGCATGGGAGTACCTGCGCCGCAACCCTGCTTACCGCGCCAGTTGGCTCGGCAAGCGCCACCGGGCCGATGCGGCCCGATGGGGGTTGAAGTATTGCCGATGATCCTGACCTGGATGCCCGCCAAGCGCATCCACTCTGGGCCGTGGGTACCGCCGAATGGCTCCACGCACGAGCCACTGGTCAGCACGATGCCTCGGTAGCCAAGACCTTCAGCACCTGGCAGATTCCTGGCCGCAAGCGCATCGCGCATGCGGGCACGGAGTTGGTCCTCGTGGCGTTGCATGGCCCGCACTGCTTGCGTGTGTCGCTGTCCCCTGAGTTGGAAGATGGTGCGGCCTGTGGTCTGCTGGTGCCGCTCGACCCATCCCCGCGCACGCGCCTGTCTGAGTACCAGGCACAGGCCCGCGTGTTTCGTGGCGAAGTCCCCGGACCCCTGCCTCGGCCAGCGAGCCGCGCAGCGCTGCTGCATTTGCGCGCCCTGCAGGCGCTTGATGCGTCGCAGGCTGGCGCGCGCCACCGCGACATTGCCGGGGTATTGTTTGGGGTGGATGCCGTGCGCACACGCTGGACGGCCGATGGCGAACTTCGCGCGCAAGTTCGCCACCTCCTGACCCGTGCCGAGGGTTTGATGCTTGGCGGTTATCTGGCCTTGGCCGGGGTGCGCCAACAGTACATCGGTGCCCCCGGAGACGAACCCGAGCACTGAATATCTCCCTTCGCAGGTGAACCGGGTTTCCTGAGACTTCCTCCATCTGGCGGCATTTCGCTGCCAGGCGATGACCGTCGATGGAGGCCTTCATGGCAACTGCGAATTCCCTGCCTTTGCATCCCTTACCTGCGGCTGCGCAGCCGTCCGTTGCAACGCCCGGTAATCCCGAGTTTCTGACCAATGACGAGGCCGCAGCCTTTCTGCGGCTCTCGCCGCGCACGCTGGAGAAGCAGCGGGTCCTGGGCGGCGGACCGCGCTTCCGCAAGTTCGGCGCGCGCGTGCTGTATGCGGCGGAGGACCTGCGTGCCTGGGCCAACAGCCGGGCTTATGACATGACCTCCGATCCTGGCTGCCCGCAGCGGGCCTCGGTACGCTGAGTGGGGCTTGATCCGGTGTCAGCGTCACTAACGGGATCGTGGCCATGGTCAAGCCCTTGAGTGAGCGGGAGCAGCTCATGCTGTTCCGCGCGCTGCCGGGCGGCGACATGGCCCCGCGCGATGCGCAGGATCTGATGGCCTATCCGTTCTTCTCGCTGGCCAAGTCGCGCAGGGTGGTACCCATCCGCTTCGAGGCCGGTGGTGTGACCTTGACGGTCGAAGGCGTGCCCGAGCATGGTATTGCCACCATCTGGGATGCCGACGTGCTGATCTGGGCGGCCAGTCACATCGTGCAGGCGCGGGACCAGGGCCTGCGAACCTCGCGTCTGATGGCCGCGACGCCGCACGAGATCCTCACCTTCGTGCAGCGCGGTACCGGCTTCAAGGACTATCTGATGCTCAAGGCGGCGCTGGACCGGCTGCAGTCCACCACGGTGGCCACGTCCATCCGCCAGCCCGCCGGGCGGCGCATGCACCGCTTTTCATGGATCAATGAATGGAAGGAGCTGCCCGGTGCCCGGGGCCGTTCCTACGGCATCGAGCTGATCCTGGCCGACTGGTTCTACGCCGGGGTGATGGAGGATGCGCTGGTCCTGACCCTGGACCCGGCGTATTTCCGGCTCACCGGCGGCATCGAGCGCTGGCTGTACCGCCTGGTGCGCAAGCATGGGGGCAGACAGGTGGAGGGTTGGCGTTTCAACCTGCGCCATTTACACCTCAAGTCGGGCAGCCTGCAGCGCTACGCCGACTTCGCCGTTCAGTTGCGGCGGCTGGTGCACCGGCAGTCGCTGCCGGGCTACTGGCTCTCCCTTGAGCACGTCGGCAGCACGGACTGGCTCCGGTTCCGCTGCTGGTCGCAGCCGACGCAGCCCGACTTATCCACAGCCGCAGGTGATAAGTCAGTGGACAAGCTGTGTCCGGACTCGGGAATCACCCGCACGGCATTCGGGGAATCGCCCGCAAACGACACGGGTAATCACACGTGCGCACCGGCCGCCAGCCCGCACCCAGCAACGGTTTCGGGCCTCCTTAACTTATCTAACTAAAGACATAACCATGGATAAAAGAGGAAACACCGCTGCCCAAAAAACGGGCAGTGCTTCATTCGACACCGATGAAAGCCGTTTACCAGGAGCAGAGAACCGGCAGGGCAAAGTGATCGCGCTGCTTAACCAGAAGGGCGGGGCAGGCAAGACCACGCTGGCCACGCACCTCGCGGGTGAGTTCGTCATGCAGGGGCAGCGCGTGACGCTACTCGATGCCGACCCGCAGGGCTCCGCCTTGGACTGGGCGCAGCGGCGCGCGCAAAGCGGACACGGTCGCCTGTACGGCGTGTTTGGCCTGGCACGGGACTCGTTGCACCAGGAAGCACCGCAGATTGCCTTGCAGGCTGATTTCGTGGTGATTGACGGCCCGCCCCGGGTGGCGGCACTCGCGCGCTCCGCGCTGCTCGCCGCAGACCTGGTGCTGATTCCGGTGCAGCCCAGCGCCTATGATGTCTGGGCCAGCCATGAGATGGTGCAGCTCATCACCGAGGCGCGGGTGTTCCGGCCGCAGCTGCGCGCGGCCTTTGTGGTCAACCGGCGTGTCGTGGGCACGGTGATCGGGCGCGAGGCGCGCGCAGCGCTGGCCGATCAGCCGTTTCCCGCGCTGCAGGTGGAAGTGTCCCAGCGCATCGTGTTTGCCGACAGTGTGGCCGCTGGCCGTCTGGCGTTCGAGGTGGCGCCACATTGCGCAGCCGCGCGCGAGATCGCGGCGCTGGCACAGGTCGTGGGGGAGATGCTGCGATGACCAAGCCACAGCGTCCCAATTTGCAACGACGGGCACCGATTGGCCGCAGGCCCGGTGCCGATCCGGCCTCAGCCTGGGTGCGTCAGGCCGAGGCCGTCGTTGCCGTCACCAGGGCATCGATCTACACGGCACGGCTCACCATCGACGTCACGCCTGCGCTGCGCGGACGCATCAAGGTCGTGGCGTTTCAGCGGGGTGTTACCGCCGTCGAGATGTTGCGGGAACTGCTGGAGCGTGAGTTTCCGGAGGGAACGCCATGATGCAGTCAGGACTTCAAGCGGCTGTGCCGGCGGCGGGGCCTGGACGGATGGCGCCCACACCCACACCCATGCGTGTTTCGCTGGCCTTTGTCGAGCAACGGGTGAATGTGTGGCTGCGCTTTGGGCAACCCGTGCGCGAGACAGCGCTGGACCGTTGGCGGCGCGTCGTGGTGTTCGTACCTGGCGCGGTTTGCTGTCGTGTGAAGTGGATCGCCAACGACTACGGCACTGCGCTCTGGCAGTTGATGGTGCTGCAGGCGCCCATGCCATTCGACGGCGCGCAGCGCATCTCGGGCGTGGTGCCAGGTGCGCGCATTCTGCTGCGCGCTGAGGGCGAACGGCAGGTTAAAGCAGTGCTCGCGGCGATCGATGCCATTGAGCAGTGGGGCATTGATCCGTGTACCGTGGCCGTGACGTATTGGCGCACGGTTGGCAACCGGCTGGCAGCGCGCCAGCCGCTGCCTGAGTACACGCCCGAGCGGCATATGGCGCACGTGGCGCGTGGAGTTCTGCAATGAAGCGCGCCGCCATGATTCTCTGCATGGACATCGGCCTGGCGGCGCTGCTCATGCCGCTGGCCATCCCCAACCGTGTGCAGATCGTCTACAACCCAACCGACAGCATGCCGCGCGGCTGGTACCGCATCGTGCCCGCCGACTCGCTGCAGGTCGGCAGCATCGTGCTGGCCCGGCTTCCGGCACCCGCTGCCGCGCTGGCGGCGCAGCGCGGCTACCTGCCGGCTGGCGTGCCCCTGCTCAAGCGCATTGGTGCCGTGGCGCCGCAACGGGTGTGCGTTGATGGCGAATCGGTGCGCATCGACGACGAGGCGGTGGCCGCTGTGACGCGTGCCGATGGGCAGGGTCGTTCGCTGTCTGCCTGGCAGAAGTGCCGACGACTGGTGCGTGGCGAGGTGTTTCTCTTGAGCAGCACGAACCCGGCGTCGTTTGACAGCCGGTACTTTGGTCCCATTGCCGCAGCCAACGTGATCGGCAGTGCGCAGCCGATTTGGACCTGGAGCTCTCTCCATGAACCGTCCCTTTTCAGGCGGGTTGTGGGAGGGGAACCACCTGCTGGCCAAGTTGCTTGGCCAGTCGCTGCAGGGCGCGCTGTTTGGTTTGCAGCACCTTGACCTCGTAGTTAGCCAGGCCGTGTTCGACGAAGTCCAAGCCCTTAACCATCACCCGCCAGAACAGGACGGCAAGCTTGCGCGCCAAGGCCACGTTGGCCACCGAGGCTCCTCGACGCGCGGCCATGCGTCGGTAGTAGCCCCCCAACGCGATGTCCTTGCTGCGAGCAAGCGAGCGCGCCATCACGCAGAACATGCGGCCAACACGATTTCGCTGGCGTCTGCGCGAGCGCCGACGTTTGCCGCTTTGGTCGCTGCCCGGCGCCAAACCGGCCCAGGACGTGAAGTGCTTCTCCGTCTTCCACTTGCTCAGGTCGGTGCCCACCTCAGCGACCAGGCGCAAGACGCCGTACTCGGTGTGCGCTGGCAGCACTGCCAGATCCTTGCCGCCGCACAGCCGAGTGACCATCTGCCGCAGATGCGGGATCTTCGGCGCGTTCTCGCTGGCGCCCTTGCGCGGGCCGCGAATGGCGACCCGCTCCCCCGTCTCGCCGTCCCCGCCGCTGTCGCTCAGCAGCACAGCGATCCGCTCGTCACACGCCGCGATCTGTCCTTGATAGTGCTCCCAGCTTTGCAGCGCCTGAGCCAGGGCGAACAGGTGCTCGTCTGCCCAGGTGCCGCGCAACGACTCCTTCACGCGCTCGGCCTTCTTGCGCTGGATCTGTATGTCGCACAGGGCAAGCAGCCTGCCAGGATCACGCTCACCAGCCAGGATGGCGCGCACCACGGCCAAGCCGCTGACCCCGGTCAGCGAGCTGATAGCGTCGTGGAGCTTGACGTTCATGCGCTCCAGTGCCTTTTGCATGTGCTGCACGTGGCTGGCCGCCATGGTGATGTGGTCATCCCTCAGTCGCATGTAGTCCTGCAACTGGCGGATGTACGACGGCGGCACGAACCCTGCGCGCAGCAGACCATGGGCGTGCAGCGTCGCTCCCCACTGGCAATCCTTCATGTCGGTCTTGCGTCCGGGCAGGTTGCGCGTCTGCCGCCCGTTGACCATGACGACCTGCAGCCCAGCGCTCTCCAGCACTCCGTACAGCGGCAGCCAGTACACCCCGGTAGCCTCCATCGCCACCGAGCGCACCCCTTGCGCAATCAACCAGTCGCGCAGCGCATGCAGCTGCGAGGTGACCGTGCCGAACACTTCGGGCGGTCCTCCCGCAATGGACACATGCATCTGCTCGCTTCCCACGTCCACGAAGGCCGCCCGTGGATCCAGTATCGGCAATTTAAACATCTGCATCCTCCAGTCCAAACAACTCAGATTGCGCAAGTCAAGCCGAGAGCCTGGCCACGTTCAATGCAAGACAAATCTCTCCAGCGGGAAGCAGTGCTCACCAAAATGTGCAATCGTCCGTGGCCAGAACCACTCTCGCGAACGGGCACCACCCGGGGCGCCAGATCACCGAACGGCCACGCTGCTGCCGGCTATCACCTGCAGCCCCTACGCTACACCACGGTTCATGGTTCGTGTGCAGTTCCGGCCACCCGGAACAGGCCGCTCGCTATGACGGCGTTGTCTCTCGTGCAGATGTTTTGCTGCCAGTGTGCAGCCATCGCTGCACTGGCGCTGCCCATCAGGCAGCGTGGCACACCCTGTGTGCGGCTGGCGCGGTGTCGGAGCCGAGACCGAAGTCGGAGGCTTCAGGGACCGGTGAAGACAGAGGGCAAGATAAAAGGGCCGGCACGCACCCGGCCGCCAAGCCAGTCTGCACGTGGGGTTGGCGCGGCACGGCGGCTTGTGGCCTGTGTGCTGTGGCGGGGTTCAAACACACAAGACATCAGGGTTCGCCGCGTGCCATTTTCGATCTGGGTTGCCGCATTGCGCTGGAGCTTGCGACATGACCTCGCGTGACGACAACCCTTTCAAGGTCAAGCCCGGAACCCCAAAAGGCGGGGATGGTGCGGGGAGCGGGCGACGTGCGCAGCGCTTTGTTTCGCAAGTTCTGAAGCAGGTTTCCAAGGCCGGAGCAAATGCTTCTGGTGCACGCGGCGCCCGTCCCGCGTCGACTTTTGGTCGGGGGCGGGTCGCAGCGGGCAGGACGGGGCACACGCTTGGGGTGACCGCCCGGCGCGTGGTCATCAAGTCCCGTTATGTCGTGCTCAAGAAGGCTGGAGCCAAATCTGTTGCAACCCACCTGCGCTACATCGAGCGCGACGGTGTGACACGCGATGGGCAACGTGGCCAAGCTTACGGACCTGAGGCTGACGCCGCCGACTTGAAGGCTTTCGAGGAGCGGGGCAAGGGTGACCGGCATCAGTTTCGCTTCATTGTCTCGGTGGAGGATGCAGGGGAGTTGGAGGACCTGCGTAGCTACACGCGCGAGTTCATGCAGCGCATGTCGACCGATCTGGAGACCCGGCTGGACTGGGTGGCCGTGGATCACTGGGACACGGACAACCCGCACACGCACATCGTGCTGCGCGGACGCACCGCAGAGGGGCCGGGAAGGGGGTCGGACTTGGTGATTGCGCCGGATTACATGGCACATGGCATGCGCATGCGGGCCAGCGAGCTGGCGACCGAATGGCTGGGGCCGCGCACCGAACTGGAAATACGGCAGGGGTTGCTGCAGGAGGTTGAACAGGAGCGGCTGACGAGCCTTGACCGGGCGCTGCTGCGGCAGGCCACCTTGGATATCATGGACCTGACCCAGCAGCCCAAGGACCGACAGCGCCAGACAGTCCTTCGTGCCCGGCTGCAGCGGCTGGAGGCGATGGAGCTGGTCGAGCGCATCGACGCGAACCACTGGCGACTATCCCCGAGCATGGAGCAGACACTGGCTGGGATGGGCGAGCGTGGCGATATCCTGCGCACGATACATAGGGCAATGAAGGGGCAGCACCGGGAGTTGGTCCTGGAAATGGAGCCGTCAAAGGCTGTCATCGGCCGCATCGCTGCCAAGGGTTTGGCCGATGAACTCAATGACCGGGGCTATCTGGTGGTGGATGGCATCGATGGCCGCGCGCACTATGTGCGTCTGCCGGTCGGCGCCGATCTGGCCGCTTTGCCGCTGGGCGGCATCGTGGAAGTGAAGGCCGCTGGAGGGGAGCGGGCGGTGGATCGAAACATCGCGACAGTCGCTCGAGACGGCATCTACAGGACCGCCGAGCATCTGGGCCAGCTCGAGCAGACCAGTGATCGGGATCCGCTATCCACAGTCGAGGTCCACGTGCGCCGGCTCGAAGCGTTGCGAGGCGCGGGCATCGTGCAGCGCATGGCCGAAGGTCTTTGGCAGGTGCCGCCGGATCTGATGGAGAAGGCCCGGCGGCACGATGCCCACAGAGGCACGGGCCCGACCATCGAGCTGCGCTCGCACCTGCCCATCGACCAGCAGGTGCGCACCGTCGGTGCTACCTGGCTGGACAGACAACTGGTCTTGAGCGATGTCGGTCTGGCAGTGCGAGGCTTTGGTGCCCAGGTGCGCGATGCGATGCGCAGCCGCGGGGACTTCCTGGTCGAGCTGAGTCTGGCACAACACCACGGCCAGCGCATCGTGCTCGAGCGCAACTTGCTGTCGAACTTGCGGGATCGGGAACTCGCGATCATCGGCAAGTCCTTGCAGGACCAGACCGGCCAGACTTACCGCCCGCTCAAGGATGGCGAGCGGGTCAGCGGCATCTACCGTCGCAGCATCCAGCTCGACAGCGGTCGTTTCGCCATGCTCGACGACGGCATGGGCTTTAACCTGGTGCCCTGGCGCCCTGTAATTGAACAGCGCTTGGGCCAACAAGTCTGCGCGGTGATGCGTGGCCAGTCCGTCAGTTGGCTGCTGGGGCGCCAGAGGGGCATGTCCGTTTCCTGATTGCCCTGCGCCGTGGTCCGTGCCGCCTGGTGCTTCGGTTTCCCTGCGCAGATATCCAGGCTGCGGTCGGTATGTTTAGCTAACCGCCCAATGGCCTGCGCGCGTTGGCCCTGACTTTGTCTCGTTTCCGCGTACACCAAATCATGCAGCCGTGAGGCTGCGCTCCCAGGTGACAGGTAGCGGTTGGCCGAGTGCAGTCGCACGATTGCAGAAGCCCTCGAACCAGTCTGACGATGTCCAGGCGCGCTTGGGCGCGAGTGTCATAGCGTACCGGACCTGCCTATGACCTGAGAACCTTGAGCCTGTGCAGTCGACAGGAGAGAGAGATTTCTGTCGCGCATTGACGTGTGGCGTCGAGCTCATGCATAATGGTCAACCATATATAGGTCAACATCTGATTGATTGGCTTGAGGCAACGTTGCAGGTGTCGCGAAGTGGATTCTGCAATGAGGGTGTGAGATGAACCGTTGATCGCCATCCAGATGCTGAACCACTCGTGGCGGCTGGCAAGTCCAGCCGGCGCGCAGCTTTTTCATCGCAGGCAAAACCTCGCGTTCATGGCGTATCGAAGGAGAAAGGCAAGATGATTCGCAATATTTTCAGGTCGCTGCCGCTGTTGGCGGCTTCGCTGCTCGCAGGGAGCTCTCTCGCGCAAGAGGCTTATCCGTCTAGACCGATCACTATGGTTGTTCCCTTCGGCGCGGCAACGGGCGCCGACGTGGTCGCGCGCACAGTGGCAGAGCGGATGGCCAAGAGCATGAAGGCCACCATCGTCGTGGATAATAAAGCGGGAGCGAGTGGGCAGATCGGGGCCGAATACGTCGCACGAGCACAGCCGGATGGCTATACGCTTTTGGTCGGTACCAACTCCACGCAGTCGAGTAATCCTTTCCTGTTTCGGACGCTTCGCTACGATCCGCTGAACGGCTTCGCACCGATCGGCAGGCTCACCATGAATCCGCAGGCCTTTCTGGTTCGAGGCGACTCTCCCTTCAAGACGGCTGACGACCTGCTGAAATTCGGTAGAGCGAACCCCGATAAGCTGAGTTATGGCTACGGCAACACGACCGGCCAGGTTGCCGGTGCCATGCTGGTTTCAATGGGCAAGTTCAAGGCGCTTGCCGTGCCCTACAAAACCACGCCGCAGGTGTTCACCGACCTAATCGGTGGACAGGTCGATTTCACCTTCGTCGATCTTGCCGCATCAAGACCCCTGATTGACTCCGGCAAGATCCGGGCGCTCGCCATCACGACATCGAAGCGTTTCGGTATTTTTCCCAAAACCCCGACCTTGCGCGAAACGCCGGGCCTGGAAGACTTCACACTGTTTGCTTACATCGGCCTGCTGGCGCCGGCGGGTACGCCCAAGCCGGTCGTCACACGCCTGAACGCGGAGCTCCGCGCAGCGCTTGAAACGCCGGAAGTTCGCCAGAAGCTGGAACAAAGCACTGGCTCCATCGTGGAGGCGACCACTGTCGATGAGTTCGCTCGTTTCCTGAGCGAACAAAGCGCATTCTGGAAGCGCCGCATCAGCGAAGCTGGCATTCAGCCTGAGTGAGCGGAGGACATCTTGAAAACGGTGGTGCCGATTCGAAAAGTCGGCACCGCAAGCTCAAAAGCTTGCTAAATCAATCAGCCCCGCAGGCCTTCGCCGACAAGACATCCTCATGTCCCACGAGAAACCTCGATGCGGCAGCACGGTGAGCGTCTCACCTGCGAATCCGGGTTGCACGATGCTTTGCCCCTCAGTCCGCTGCCGACCGCCAACGAACAACTGAAGATTCGTTTCGAAAGAGATCGCATCCAGGCGTGACGGTCTCCTCCCAGTTCAACGCAACCCCGGTGCATCAACCCGAAAGGAAATCGCAATGACTGTATCCAACGACAAGTACCCTGCGCCACGACTTTTTATTAACGGGCAATGGCGCGATGGCGGCGACGGGGTCTGCGCGATCGTGCGCGATCCAGCTACCGGCGAGGTACTGGCAGAGGTTCCACGCGCCAGTCGACAGGATCTCGACGACGCATTGGACGCTTGCGAGGCAGCTTTCGAGCACTGGCGACGCAAGCCTGCCATTGACCGTGCAGCCACGTTGCAGCGAGCCGCGGTCCTTCTTCGCGAACGCGCCGCTGCACTAGGCAGGCTCATGACAATGGAGCAGGGCAAGACTCTCGTTGAGTCCACGTCCGAGTTCCTGCATTCCGCGGAGGCCTTTGACTGGTACGCCGCAGAGGCTCTGCGCGCCAACGGTCGCGTGATTCCAGCGCGCCTGCCTGGCGCGCGACAGCTCGTGATAATGGAGCCGCTCGGACCCGTGGTAGCGCTGACACCCTGGAACTTTCCTGCGGCGCTGCCGGCTCGCAAGATCGCGGGTGCGCTGGCCGCGGGTTGCAGCGTCGTGCTCAAACCGTCAGAAGAAACTCCAGCCTCCGCAATTGCACTGGCCCAGGCGCTCGCTGACGCGGGACTGCCTGCTGGCGTATTGAACATTGTGTTCGGGGAGCCAGCGGAAGTATCGACTCATCTGATTCGCTCGAATGTCACACGTAAAGTGACTTTCACCGGATCAACGCCTGTTGGCCGCGAGATTGCCCGGTTGGCTGCCGAAAGTCCCAAGCCATGCACGCTTGAGCTGGGCGGTCACGCACCCGTGCTCGTATTCAATGATGCGGACATTGACAAAGCGGTCGTGACCTGTGTGCAGGGTAAGACGCGCAACGCCGGTCAGGTCTGTACATCGCCCACGCGCTTCTTCGTACAGGACGGTATTTACGACGCTTTTGTAAGTGCCTTTGCGCAAGCAATGGACAAGGTCGTCGTCGGATCCGGCCTTGATCCCGCCAGTGAGATGGGGGCGCTGGCCAATTCGCGCCGTGTGGATGCAATGGAAGAGCTCGTTTCCGATGCGGTGGCCCATGGTGGTCAGCTGCTGGCGGGTGGCTTTCGCCCCCATCCGCGGGGAAACTTCTGGCGCCCCAGCCTGGTGTCCGAGGTCCCTGACGCTGCCAAGGCGATGGAGGTCGAGCCCTTCGGCCCCTTGGTCTTGGTCCGACGCTTCTCGACACTCGAGGAAGGGCTTGCGCAAGCCAACCGGTTGCCGTATGGGCTGGCAGCCTACGCGTTCACCAGCTCGGCCGCAACCGCGGTGACGGTCTGCGATGAACTACAAGCTGGAGGCATTGGCATCAACAGCTTTGCCGTGTCCCAGATCGAGGCGCCGTTCGGAGGCATCAAGAATAGCGGTTACGGGAATGAAGGCGGCCATGAAGGCTTGGCTGCATTCATGCATCCGAAGTACGTGCATCACGTGTCCTGAAGACCGCAAACGGTCAGGTTCGACGCATCGCTGAAGCCGGTGCGCGCGAGCACATAAAGTCCGCGTATCCCGCTGTCGCTCGACTCCGGTCAGGTTCCGGCGCCCTGTTCCTTCCCCCCTTGTTCTCCGACCCCGATTCGCGCCTCAGGTCATGCGTTTGGCCCTGTGCCTCTGGACGAGGTCATTGGCACATTGCGGTAACCATTGAATCAGCGTGGGTCGGCATAGGGAAAACACTGATATTCATTGGTTAACGCATGAACAAAATGCAATTGTTATTGATTAACCAATAACAATCTCGCGCAATGCGGGGGCGACCCGATTGCCTAGATCAGCATTTTCGCCAGCAAGCGTTACCGCCATCATTCAACACGGCAGTTAGGAGTCAACATGGAGTCGAATCAAATGAAAATGTTTAGACGAGCATTTCTGGTGTCGCTCGCAGCAGCGTCCTTCTCTGGTTCCTACGCCCAGGAGGTCAAGGAAATCAGAATGCTTGAAGCCGGCGGGGATACCGGCGAGGCAGTGCAGGCGGCTTTCGTTGAGCCTTTCCAGAAAAAAACTGGAATCAGGGTCATTCGAGAAAACCCCAACTTGCTGGGAAAGATCAAGGCAATGGTCGCCTCGAAGAATATAACGACGCCGATTGTTCTAGTGCCCAGAGCATGGATGGCGCAAGCGAAAGCAGAGAATCTGCTGGAGCCGCTGGATTGGGACGCTATCAATCCAATGCCGATCAATCCGGATGCGCGCGACAGTCACGGAATTGGCTGGTCCTATTTCTCCACGGTGATTGCTTGGCGAACCGATGTAAAACCGCTCAACCGGCGCGCGTCAAGGTAGTTGTCGCCTCATTCATGCAGCCAACTGCTGAATATCGTTGCAGCCCGAATGCGCCCTGACGATGGAATCGCGCTCGGGGTTGAGCGTCACGGCGCCCACGGGCGACCAGTTGCGTGTCTTGCCTGACCACCTGGCCGGGTTCTGCTCTCGCGCATGGGTGTACAGCGCATGACGTGCCGCCAGAATCGCGTGATCGTCACCGGCATGTCGCTGCGCCGGACTGACGTAGCGAATACCGCTGTGCCGATGCTCGAAGTTGTACCAACGCACGAAATCGGCCGCCCAGGCGCGCGCCGCGGCAAGATTGGCGAAGCCCTTGGCGGGGAACTCCGGGCGGTACTTGGCGGTGCGGAACAGCGACTCGGCGTAGGCGTTGTCGTCGCTCACACGCGGCCTGGAGTACGAGGGCTTCACACCCAGCCAGTTGAGCATTGCCAGCACCGTGGTGGCCTTGAGCGTGGAGCCGTTGTCGCCATGCAGCACCGGCTTGTGGGCCAGCGCGGCGATGCCCTCGGCCAGCGCCGTGCGGCGCACCAGGTGAGCGGCGTGATCGGAGCTATCGCTGCCGTGCACCTCCCAGCCCACGATCTTGCGGCTGTACAGGTCCAGGATCAGGTACAGGTGAAACCAGCGCCCCACCACAGTGGCCGGCAGATAGGTCATGTCCCAGCACCAAACCTCTCGGGGCGCAGTGGCGATGTGCGTGGTGGGCGGGCGCACCCGCTTGGGCGCCTTGGCGCGCCCACGATGGACAGCTTGCCCATGCTCGCGCAGCACGCGCGCAAAGGTGGACTCGCTGGCGATGTACACACCCTCGTCGGCCAGTGTGGGCACGATGCGCGCAGGCGGCACGGCCGCGAAGCGCGGTTCGTTGGCCACGCGCAAGACTTCCGCGCGCTCGGCCGGGCTCAGGGCATGGCCAGGGGTCGGACGCACCGCCTGCGGTCTGCCATCGCCGCATAAGAGGCCTTGTTGGGCTTTCCAGCGTTGCAGGGTGCGCACATCGATGCCGGCAATCTCGCATGCCAGATGCAGGCGCGCGCCTGCGCTGTGCACCGTGTGAATGTCGTGGGCCAGAGTCTGGCGATCCTCGAGGACTGTCATTCGTCCTCGCCTTTGTTGAAGATCGCCGCGACTTTTTTTGACAGCACCAGCAAGGCTGCCGTCTCGGCCAGAGCCCGGTCCTTGCGCAGCAGGTCGCGCTCCAATTCCTTGATGCGCTTCTTGTCTTGCCGGGTGGCTTGCGGGCTGGCCCGAGCCTCCTCGGGTTCGGCCAGCGCGGCAGTGGCGCTGGAGCGCCATTTGTCCAACTCGGCCGGGTATACGCCGTGCTCGCGGCACCATGCGCTCTTGCCCGCCTCAGCCAGCGCCGCCGTGGTGATCACGGCCTCCAGCCGCGCCGCCGCAGTCCAGGCCCGCCCGCGGGCGGGCCTGGACTGCGCATCCTTGTGCCAGCGTTGCAACGTCTCAACCCCAACACCCACCGCATGGGCCACTTCTTGCACTGCCGCGCTTTCAGGCGGCAACAACCGTGCTACCGCACGATCCTTGAATGCTTGTCCGTATCGAGCCACTTCTTTCCTTCATCGCCGCCCCCAGGTTCTTGGTTCTATTGGGGCGACAACTATTGTGACGCGGGGGGCAACTCATGGGCGGATTTCTGGAACGTCAAGGACTTCCCAGGCAAGCGCGCAATGATCGACGATCCCGCCGCGATGCTGCCGTTCGCACTCCTGGCAGATGGCGTCCCGATGGACAAGTTGTTCCCGCTCGATATCGACCGCGCATTCCGGAGCTTGGCGAAGATCAGGCCCCACGTGTCCATCTGGTGGACCGCAGGATCCCAAGCCCCGCAACTATTGCAGGACAAGGAGGTCGTCTACTCCGTCGCTTACTCCGGTCGCGTCCATGGAAAGCCCGGCATAAATTTCACGTACCAGCAAGGACTGCTGGACCTCTCGTACTTCTCGATCGCCAAGGGAACCACTCCTGAACAGAAAGCGGTTGCGATGAAGTTTTTCCGGGAATTCACGGTTCCTGAGAACCAGTTGGTATACATGAGCCGGATCCCGTATTCCGGCTCAAGCCCGAACCTCGACAAGCTCCTCCCTGCGGAGAAGGCTTCGCAATACCCGACCTCCGCCGCCAATAGGAAGGTTCAGTTCATGAACGACATTGCGCGATGGACTGAAATAGCGCCCACAGTGGAAAAGCGCTGGCAGCAATTCAAGCTTGGCCTCTAAGCGAGTCATGAATCTGCGTTCAATGCTTGAACGAGCGGGCAACGGCGTCTACCTGTTGCCCGCGGCGGCTTTCATCCTGCTGGCGTTCAATCTGCCAGTGCTTCAGCTGCTTTCCTTGAGCATCAGGGGAGAGTCGACGCCCTTTTCGGCCTACCTGGAACTCTTCGAGACCAGTGTCTACGTCCGGGTGATCCTCAACACCTTCAAGGTGGCGCTCGGAAGTGCAATCGGCTCTGCTGTCCTTGGATATGTACTTGCTTACTGGATCTTCACCCTGAGGTCGCCAAAAATCCGCATCGCAATTCTCGCGGCAGTGGGGTTGTCATTTTGGATCAGCATCTTGGTCAGAACGTATTCCTGGATCGTGATACTGGGCAACAACGGAATTCTGAACCGACTTTTGCTGGAGTGGGAAGTCATTGAGGCACCGCTTCCGCTTCTTTATAACGAGTTTGGCGTTCTGGTCGGGACCGTGAGTTTGCTCCTGCCGATCGTTGTGTTGACCGTTTATGTCGCCATGGTGGCGGTCGACAAGCGGCTCATGCAAGCTGCCCTGTCGCTGGGTGCCAGCCAGCTAGTGGTTTTCTGGAAGATATTCTTCCCGCTCACCGCCCCTGCGCTTCTCGCATCGTCAATGCTTGTCTTCATTCTGACGCTCGGGTTTCTTGTTACGCCGGCCATACTGGGTGGGAATAGTGTCCCCATGATTGCCACAGTGCTCGACGCAACCATCAATGTGCTGTCGAACTGGAACTTGGCTGCTGCGCTGTCAAGCGTCTTGCTGGTAGTCACCCTGGTTGTCTACAGTGTGTATCGACACCAGGCGGCGCTTGGCGCGAGAGGTGGGAAATGAAGGAAGAAAATTCGCAATCTGCTCTGGACCGGATCTGCCGAGTTCTCGTCCATCTGGGTGGAGCGTCGGTTCTCGTATTCCTGTGCGCACCGATATTGATCGTGGTGCTGATGTCCTTCTCGGACAAGTCCGCGCTCCAGTTTCCGCCGACGGGATTTTCCCTGCGTTGGTACCAATCGTTTGCCTCGAATCCTGTCTGGATAGAGGCTTTCTGGACATCATTCAAGCTGGCGATCGTCTCAAGCGGGATCGCAGTGATGCTCGGCACGTTGGCAGCTTACGGGATGGCCAGATCAAAGGGACGCTGGGTTGGCGCGATGGAATCCAATTTCATGGCGCCGATGATCATTCCTCACATCATCACTGCACTCGCTCTCTACTTCATGTTCGCCACCCTTGGCGTTCTGGGTACCTTTACCGGGCTTGTGATCGGACATTCTGTAGTGGCAATGCCCTTTGTCGTGAGCGTCATCGGCGTTGCTGTCAAGGCAGTCGATCAGCGAATCGAGGATAGCGCCAGAACTCTGGGGGCGAACAGATTCAGGGTGTTCTGGAGCATCACGCTGCCCAACATTCTTCCATCGATTGCGGTTGCGTGGATTTTTGCGTTCATCATCAGTTTCGATGAGGTGGTCGTCACTTATTTCTTGGCGGGAAACCACGTGACGATTCCTAAAAAGATGTTCAACGACCTCGGGCAGCACCTGGATCCGACCATTACGGCTGTCGCTTCATTGCTAATCACGCTGAGCGTTCTGCTCCTAATGATCGTTGCAAAGCTTCATGGGGCTCGGGGAGTCAAATTGAATGTGCAGTAATCGCTGGCGCCACAACGTGAGGTAGTAATGAGCAACATATCAATTAGATCAGTCGAAAAACGATACGGGGAAGTAGTTGCACTGAACAATGTATCGTTGGAAGTTCGACAGGGTGAATTCCTGACCTTGCTAGGTCCCAGCGGATCTGGCAAGACAACGTTACTGTCCATGATCGCGGGGCTCGCGCATCCCGATAGCGGTCAAATTTATCTGGGTGACCGGAACGTCACGGATCTGCCGCCGAACAAAAGAAATATCGGACTGGTCTTCCAGAGCTTCGCACTTTTTCCGCATATGAGCGTCCGGGAAAACGTCGCATTTCCCCTCAAGATCCGCAAGCTCCCGGAAGCGCAAATCACCCCGGCGGTCAACACAGTGCTCGAACGGGTGAAGCTCACTGGCCTGTCGGATAGAAAGATCTCTCAACTCTCAGGCGGTCAGCAGCAACGGGTGGCGCTTGCCCGTGCCCTCGTTTTCGAGCCGTCCATTCTCCTGCTCGACGAGCCGTTGGGAGCGTTGGACAAGAATCTGAGAGAGGATCTTCAGTTTGAACTGAAGCAGCTTCATAGTTCATTGGGAATCACCACGATCATGGTGACCCATGATCAGGAAGAGGCGATGTCGCTTTCGGACCGGATCGCTGTTTTCAACGCCGGAAGGATCGAGCAGATCGGTCGTCCGAGTCACATCTATCGCAACCCGGCAAGTCGCTTTGTGGCGAGGTTTCTCG
The DNA here is from genome assembly GCA_005503335.1 of Comamonadaceae bacterium 2FH. GTDB lineage: Bacteria > Pseudomonadota > Gammaproteobacteria > Burkholderiales > Burkholderiaceae_C > SCMQ01. The sequence goes on along the minus strand of SCMQ01000006.1, from coordinate 107,445 downwards.
GAACCGGGAACATTGTCCGTGGCGCAGTCAATGACAGCAACGGCGATCGTTTCGTTGTCAGCGAGTCGGGGTTGAGGCTGAATATCCCGACCGACTTGAATTCAGTCAAAGTTGGTGGCGCAGCCGAAGTGATGCTCCGGCCCGAATCCATTTCCCTGAGAAAGAGTGTGGCGGGTGACGGAATCAAGGGAAAGATACTCGGGCGCGTCTATCTGGGAGCTGCCAATCGTTACCGTGTCCAGTTGCCACACGGCGAAATATTCACGATCCATGCACCTTGTCTGGGCGAGGAGTTTGTTGAGGGGGAGGAAGTCGGCCTGAGCTGGTCACATGAGGATGTGAGGTTGGTCGGCGCGTGAAATTACGGCGAACGGGACATCGATCACGAAGTTTCCAGGGACGCCAGATAAATCAGTTTTTCGCTTGAAGGGCTACGAAATGAAGGCACTTGTACTTGAGGGTATCCAGCAGCTGGCCGTCCGGAATATGCCGGACCCTGAGCCCGCGGCGCTTGGCGTCGTGATCCGCGTGAAGGCCAACGGCGTGTGCCGCAGTGACTGGCACGCCTGGAACGGCGACTTCAAGCGCGAATTCCCCTTGATCATGGGTCATGAGTTCACCGGGGTTATCGAGGAGGTTATGCCCGGCGTAACCCGATTCAAAAAGGGGGATCGCGTGGTGGTGCCGTTCTCCGGCAGTGATGGAACTTGCGTTCATTGTCAGGCGGGCTTGTCACATCTGTGCGACAACCCCCTCTATCCCGGAAAGACCTATTCAGGGGGCTACGCTGAATATGTGGCGGTCCCGTTAGCCGATCGCAATCTTGTGGCATTGCCAGAAGAGATCGACTTCACGGCTGGAGCGGCCCTGGGCTGCCGATTCATGACCTCGTTCCATGGCTTGGTCGATCGTGCCAAGGTTCAGCCAGGCGAATGGGTTGTCGTCTACGGCTGTGGCGGCGTTGGGCTGTCGGCGATCAACATTGCCGCTGCGCTGGGCGCTCGAGTGATTGGCGTGGACATCAATCCGGACAACCTGGCTCTGGCCAGGCAGATGGGCGCTCTCCATGTGGTCAATAGCCTTGAAACTCCGCCGGTTGAGGCGGTTCTGCAAATCAGTGGTGGCGGCGCTCATGTGTCCGTGGACGCGCTGGGCCTGGCGCAGACCTGCGTCGACGGTCTTCTGAGCCTGCGCAAGACCGGCCGCCATCTTCAGATTGGGATCACGACAAAGAAAGACGCGGGGCACATCAGCGTTCCCATCGATGCCATGGTCTACAAGGAACTGACGCTCGTCGGATCGCTGGGCATGGCGGCGCATCGCTTCGAAGCCATGATTCCCATGGTGGTGCAGGGGCGGCTGAATCCCGAAAGGATGGTGAACAGGGAAATCACACTTTCAGAGGTTGAAGGTGTTTTCGAAAACATGACGAAATCCGCTGGCGCCGGGGCGTTCGTGGTCACACAGTTTCAGTGAACCCCGGCCGCTTCGGACCGCGGCATCGTCAATTCAGCGCGCCGTCCAAGACACGCACTGCGGCGGCGTGGCTGCGAAGGTGGCGGCTGTGCGCCGCCAGTGCTCAAGGCTCCGCGGGGCGGCTGCGGGGGACCTGACTGGGGTCGACGCGTCTGACAGGCTGAAAGAGGTGCAGGCCAAACGGCCCACGCATTTCAAGTCCGGATGCAATGGGCCTGAACCGAGGCGGGTGCAGATTGCATCCGCCCCGGGGTTCATTCGGGCTGTATGTTGGCTTCCTTGGCTAGACGGACGTACTTCGGCACCTCGGAGTCGATGAATGTCTTGAGTTCGTGAGGACGTCGATGCCACCGCGAAGCGGCGCTCGGCCTGCGAAACTGCTTGCGTGATCTGCGCCGAATCCATGACGTCGAGCGCAAGGCACAGCGCCGACTCGGGATCGTCGGCCACCAGATCCTGCACCTTTGCGGGTTCACGCGCGGTCACGACCACATCGAAGCCGCGCCTGAGCGCTGCTTGGGCGAAATGACGGCCGAGACCCGTCGCGATCCCGTGATGAACCATGTGGACATGCTTGTTGCTCCTGTGATTTCACGCGCCAGGTCGCGGCGCCGCCCCACCGACCGGAGGCAGGCCTGCGCCTACCACGCGACCGGCAGGGCCTTCACGCCGAATACGGTGGCGTGCTTGAACTGCAGTTCTTCGAAGGGCACCGCCAACCTCAGGGTGGGGAAGCGATCCAGCAATTTGTTGAGGGCGACTTCCATCTCGACCTTGGCAAGCGCCATCCCCAGGCACTGATGCACGCCATACCCGAATGCCAGGTGATTTGCCGGGTTTCGGGTAATGTCGAACCGGTCGGGATCGGGGAACACCGTCTCATCGCGATTGGCCGATTGCAGGACGGTGAACACTCCTTCGCCTGCACGAATCGGCTGGCCTCCAATGACGGTGTCCTTCTTGCAAAGCCGTGCGCCGACCGCGATGCTCTGGTTGACGGTGAGATAGCGAAGCAGTTCATTGACTGCGCTTCCCATCAACTCACGGTTGACGCGCAGCATTTCGAACTGGTCAGGGTGCTGCAGCAGCGTCAGTACGCCGAGCGCCAGCATGTTGGCGGTGGTCTCGAGGCCCGCGGCGAGAATCAGCTCGATCGTGTAGAGCGCCTCCTCCCAGCCGATATGGCCTGGCTTCACGTGATCGCGCAACAGCCGGGACATCACGTCATTGGCGTGAGGGTCCTGGTCCTTGAGCCGGAGTTGCTTGTCGAGATACGCGATCAGGTCCAATTGAGCCTGCTTGGCCGTCGGGCCATCCGTCTCGGGGTTCAGTTTGGTCCAGGACTTTTCCTGGGTGAATGCGAGATCCTCCAGCGGCAGCCCCAGATACTCCGTGATGATGGCGGTGGGCATCGGCGATGCAAAATCCGCGAACAGGTCCGACGGCGGCCCCTTCTGCTCTATCCGGTCCAGCAGTCCATCCACCAGTTCAGCCATTCTGGGCCGCAAGGTATTCGCCGCCTTCAACGTGAAATCGGCCGTGACCATCCTGCGCTTGACCGTATGTTCCGGCGGATTCATCCGCACGAACGTGGGGACCTCGGTCGGAACGGTGCTTCCCCGCCCCTCCGTCGCCGTCGGGTAGCCCGGTTCCGGCTTCTGGCTGAATGTCTCGCTGTCCATCAGGACGGCGCGAACGTTCTCATAGCGGGTGATCAACCAGACGTGCTGACCGTTCCAGAGTCGGGCTTTCACGAGCGGGTAGTGCTCCGTATGCTCCGCGAGGTAATTGGTCGGATGAGGGGGGTTCTCCCGAGGCGTGGGATAGTAGGGGCATTGCTGGGACATGTGCTTCTCCGGTTAGGTTTGCCGTATCGGCCGATTACAGGTTTTCCGCCGCCCACTTGCGGAGTTCAAAACCCGAGGCGACCGCCTCGGCGGGTGAGGGGCCCAGGCGTTTCGCCAACAGCTTGCGTGCGGCCATGAAATCACTGGCACGATTGACGCTTTCAACGGCCACCAGTTGTCCGCGCTTGAATAGAAGCACGGAGAAACTTCGCTCTTCGAGACTTCCGGTCACGACGGATTCATCGTGGCCCGTCGACAGGCCTGAGATTTGCAGCTTCAGGTCGTACTGGTCGGTCCAGAACCACGGAACTGCCGCATAAGCTTCGGGCTTTCCAGTCAGGCGAGCAGCCACGGCGCGCCCCTGGTCAGCGGCGTTTTGAACCGACTCGAGTCGGATGCCACGGCCCGCATGAACGTCAGGAAAAAAGGCGCAGTCGCCGATCGCCGAAATGGCTGGATCGGAAGTCAGCAGGTTGCAATCGACCTTGATGCCGTTGTCGATCTCCAGACCCGCGTCCGCCGCCAGCTCGATATTCGGCACGGCGCCAATGCCGACGACCACGAAAGCCGCGGGCAGCATGGCGCCGTCCATCAACTTGACGCTGGTGACTCGTCCCTCGTCGCCATGGATGCCCGCTAGGCCCTGTCGAAAATGCAGATTCACGCCTGACGCCGAGTGCACGCATGCAAAGAAGTCCGCGGTCTTCGCGGAAACGACGCGAGCCATCGGCCTGTCCGCGACCTCCAGGACATGGACGCAAGCGCCGAGCGCGCGGGCCACAGCGGCAAATTCAAGCCCGATGAATCCGGCCCCCACGACAACCACGTTTTCGATCGATGCAAGACGCGCCTTCAACGCGTCCGCGTCGGACAGGGTTCGCAAACCCAATACACCCTGGAAGTCCGCGCCGGGAAGCGACAGTTCCCGGTGTCGGGCGCCGGTGGCAAGCACCAGGTGGTCATAACCGAGCGTGCCACCCGATCTGAGCCTCACCCGCCGACGGGTTCGGTCGACGGACTCGACGCGGCCTTCAACGAGCTCGATCCGGTTCTCGTCAAAAAACGCCTGAGGCCTGAACGCCAGTTCCTGCGTTGTCGCCTTGCCAAGCAAATAGGCCTTCGACAGCGGAGGCCTCAGGTAGGGAGGGCCCGGCTCGTCCCCGACGAGGGTGATCGAACCGGAAAATCCGCATTGCCGCAGCGACGCAGCGGCCTGAAAGCCCGCTTGTCCTGCGCCGACGATGACGATCGAATTAATCATGTTGGCTCTTCGTTGATTTCAGTGGGATCGAACACTCGCAGACAGGAGATCGAGCTTGCCGCAGAAGAACAGGATGCGTGTGCGGAAGTTGTCGAAGCAGCGGAAGCCCCGGGCATTGGCCTTGATGGTCTGGATGATGGAGTTGAAGCCTTCGGCGGCCGCGTTGGTGATGCGATGTTTGGTGTAGTTGAGCAGTCCATCGCGGTGACGGCGAAGCATCTTGGTGACGGACTTTATGGGCTCGATGCGGCTGCGCATCGCGCGTGTGGCCCAGGCATCGAAGAAGCGCTCGGCCGACTTCGGATAGAGGTAGTCCCAGAAGACGGTGAAGCTCTCCTTGAGCGACCAAGCCCGGCTGGTCTTGAGATTGGCCTGGTACAGGTGGCGAAACGCCACCGCCTCGGCGCAGCGCTTGTCGGGCAATGACCTCAGCCAGTTGTACTTGGTGCCCGTCAGAGGCGACTCTCCCTGGGAGCGTAGTCGCTTGTGCTCGGCTCGGCGCACCTGGTCGACTGCGTCGTTTAGGTACTTGGAAACGTGGAACTTGTCGTGCACGATGTCCGCGTTGGCCAGCATCGTGCGGGCCGCGCTCATGTAGGCCGGCCACATGTCCATGGCGATGGCGCGCACCCCGGCGCGCCGCTCGACGCTCAAGCTGGACAGCACATCCACGGCGTCTTCGAGCTTGCGCCCGGGCGTGACCTCCAGCACCCGCGAGCGATCCACGTCGGTCAGCACGCTGGCGTAGTTGTGGCCGCGTGCAAAGCTCTTCTCGTCCAAACCCAGGTGGCCTATCGGCTGCTGCGTGCGTCTCGCCAGGCCGCGTTCGGCGGCACGGGCGATGACGTCGTTGACCGTATGCCAGTCCAGCTTGATCAGCTCGGCCACGCGGCTGATGTTGGCTGCCGCTTGCAGCAACCGCACGACGAAGGCTTCCATCATCAGCGTAATGCGGCTGTAGCGTTCCGCCCAGGCAACTGCCGCATCCTCCACCCGGCCGCTCTTGTAGTTCAGGCGCGGCACTTCGGCCACGATGCGCGTCTCGAATTGGCACGTGTCCAGATGCCGCCATTCGCGTTTGACCCAGCCATGCACATGCGCCCGGTCGCAGCCGGTCTCAGGATCACCCCATACCGATCCCACTGAAATCAACGAAGAGCCATCATGTTCATGCCCCGGGTACGCTCGATCTATCTCGCGCCTAAGACGAATGGCACTTACTTTGGCTGTTTGGCATCCAGCGACGCGCGTAAGTGCTTGAAGGCAAAGGCAGGTGGCTGACCCAGGATCGATAGGATGGTTGTTTACGAAGCACCCAAACCATCTTTCCGAAGGCCAGCCACCATGGATCGTAATGCCCAAAGCGCTCTGCATCAACGTCGCCGCAGCATTGGGCGCCGGGCGAGATCGACCGAGGCGGTGGAATTCTTCAACGTGCTGACGAGTCCGCAGCTGCTGCAGATGACCGAAGCGCTGCTGCCCGAGCACCGCGAGCGGCTGTATCCGCCGACGGTGACGTTGTCGATGTTCATGCGTCAGGTGCTGGAGGCCGATGGCTCGTGCCAGAAGGCGGTCAACGGCTGGGCAGCGCAGCGCGCGGCCGACGGTCTGAGCGCGTGCAGCGTTCGCACCGGCGGCTATTGCAGGGCGCGCCAGCGCCTGCCCCTGGAGATGGTCAGTGCGCTCACACGCCAAACCGGCAGCATGCTCAGCCAGAAGGCGCGGGCGCAATGGCTCTGGCGCGGCCGCGCGGTCAAGCTGGTGGACGGCACCGGGCTGTCGATGCCCGATACCCCCGAGAACCAAGCCGTGTATCCCCAGCCCAGCACCCAGGCGCCCAAGGTCGGCTTCCCGCTGACGCGACTGGTCATGGTGATTTGCCTGGCCACCGGCGCGGCGCTGGATGCCGCGATCGGGCCACACAGCGGCAAAGGCAGTGGCGAACTTGGATTGGTGCGCGGCCTGGTCGAAGGCGTTCGCCCAGGCGATGTGATGCTCGCCGACGCCCTGTACTGCAACTATTTCCTGATCGCCTCGCTGATGGCGGCAGGCGTGGACGTGCTGTTCGAGAAAAACGGATCGCGAATCACCGACCTTCGACGCGGCCAGTCGCAGGGCACGCGAGACCACATCGTGCGCCGGCCCAAGCCGGCCCGTCCGCAGTGGATGACGCCCGAGCAGCACGCGCGCGCCTCCGATGAGATCACGCTTCGGGAAGTCAAAGTCGCCCACAAAGTGCTGGTCACTACGATGGCCGATCACCGCCAGGTCAGCAAGGCCGATCTCTCGGCGCTGTACGCGCGACGATGGAACGTCGAGCTGGACCTGCGCAACCTCTAGACCACGAAGGGCATGGACGTACTGAGCTGCCAGACGCCTCCGATGAATGAGAAACAGCTGTGGGTCCATGCGCTGGCCTATAACGTGGTCCGACTGCTCATGGCGCAGGCCGCTTCCAATGCTGGCGTGGACCCGCGCGGGTCTGAGCTTCGAGCACACCGTGCAACTGTGGACGGAGTGGGTGGCGCGAGGGCTGTCGGCGGCGGAGGACAACCAGCGCCTGTCCATGCTGATCGCCCAATGCAAGGTCGGCTATCGGCCCGGGCGCATCGAGTTCAGAAGCACGGCAATGCGTTGAAGCCAAAGTAAGTGCCATTCGGCCTAAAACGATTTGGTTTGTGACTGGCCTGCCGATTCGGACGGGTGATCCTCCTCGAGATGGATCACAAAGGCAGGACATAGGTGGGCGGCTCTGCGGACCCCCCCCTCTTCCGAGGGATCAGGAATCTGCTTGAGCAGAATGACCGAGCCGTCCGCATCGCTTTGATCGAACACGGTGGGTGCCTCGGCGACACAGTGACCAGCTGCCACGCAGCGTGGAACATCTACTCTGACCTTCATTGCATCCTCCTCGAATCTGCCGCGGCGATGCCCGAAGGCGTGCCGCTGTCAGCCAACGGGGCGATCACCCCAGTTTTCAAGGTTTGAGCACTGACACCGCCATGAAGGCTCACGGACAGCCCAACACAGGCGGCGAGCGTGGAGGCGGGTATTCCAAGTTTTCTGATCTTGCCAATTGGGCTCATGAGGTGATCTCCGTTGATGATGAGGGACAGGACAATGATGCGGTTGCGCCCAAGAGGCGCAGCGCGTTGGCGGAAATGGTCAACCAAACGCGCTTAACCGCATTGGTTTTAATGTAATTCGCGGACCGGAAAGACGGGATCAGGGTTAACCATTAGCGGACTGCAGTGAATGCCTGCTCGTAGAAAGTTCAGTTCCAGTCAAACCCAGAACGCTTCGCCAAGCTCGAAGCTCATTGAAAAGAAGGCTCGGACGGATGGCTACAAGCTGGCATCGGTGGGGTGCTGGGATGACGTGCCAGCCGAGAGCTTCTGGGACCAGCCTAAGGAAAGCCAGTCTTTAAGGCGGGAGATTAGCCACCCGACGCGAGGCCAAGGATGCGGTCCTGACCTTGATGGCCTCCTAAAAATGGCTTCATCCGACGCTGGGTTGCCTCAGGGACTAACGGGGTACGAACAACGCTGGTACGAGGCACAGCGCAAAAAGGCGGCGTAATCGATGGGCTAAGAACTACCCCATTGAGAGGCAAGGTCAGCGTCAGCGCGCTCGTAAGACCAAGGGTTAACACTAACGCCTAGTCGGTCTAGATCTTACTAGAATCCATTCAGCGTCTAATGATTAACCATTTAGTGGAGAATTTATGGACCATTTTGGCGGCGTCGCAAAATTGGGTCGAGCAGCCTTGAGGTTGGCTGGTGGCGTCGGACTGTTCGGGTGAGTCTTCTTGGCGCTGTGAACGCGCAAACCTTGAAGATTGGCCTGATCACCGACCGGACCATCGTGTCCACCCATTGTGGGTTACATCAAGAACGGCAACCTGGTCGTTGTGGGCAAGCTGAAATCGCCCAAGGCGGGGCGCTCGGGGCGGGGCATCGATCGCCCCTGCATCTGAGCGCGTCATCGACCGAACTTCACAGACTAACCGAGGAATTTGTGTTGACTCAGGCAATAGAGAAGGATGGCACATCGTGGCTCGGCCTTGCCGGACGGGTTTGTGTGGTCACCGGCGCCGGCAGCGGCATCGGAGCCGAAACAGCGCGCCAGTTGGCGGTTGCCGGGGCTCGCGTGGCGGTCATCGACCGAAACGGCGACGCCGCGGCCTTAGTGGCTGCTGAAATCAACCGCGCCGGTGGCCGTGCGATCGCCATTGAGGCCGACGTGTCGCAGTCGCAAGCGATCGTTGCCGCAGCCGAGCAGGTTCAAAAGGACCTCGGCGCGTGCGAGGTACTCATCAACAACGCCGCGTTGGTCGGATACGCCGGACCGCTGTTGACGGTGGACACGGTCCAATGGAACCAGGGCCTCGCGGTGAACCTGACAGGGGCACTGGTTTGTGCGCAGGTGTTCACCGCGCAAATGATCGCCGCGGGCAATGGCGGAACCATCGTGAACGTCGCCTCGATCTGCGGTCATTTGCCGCTGCCGCACGGCGGGGCCTACAGCGTGAGCAAGTCCGGACTGATGATGCTCACGCGCATGCTGGCTCTGGAGCTGGCCGAGCACCGAATCCGTTGCAATTCCGTATCGCCCGGCTATGTGCGCACGCCAGCGACTGCCGCCGCCTACAGCGAAGCGGTCATCGCCGAGGGACGCCGACGGATGATACCGTCCGGCCGCATTGGCGAGCCGGAGGACCTGGCGAACGTGATCATGTTCGCGGCAAGCGATCGCGCGGCCTATCTCAACGGCGAGGACATCCTCGTCGATGGGGGTGTCCACCACGCGCTCTTGGCCATCATTCCAAAACAGGCATCTCCGATGCCGTCCACTGGACGCTGAGGACATCCAATCATGTTTGAACAAGTTCTCGTCAACGGACTTCTCGCCGGCTTGATCTACGTGATCATGGCGCTGGGGTTCACGCTGATCTTCGGCATCATGCGCATCGTGAATTTCGCCCACGGCGAGTTCTACATGGTGGGCGCCGTTCTCGTCCTAGTGCTGTTCGGCCAGCTGGGCTGGCCATTCTTTGCAGCGGTGGTAGCGGGCGGCGTGATCAGCGGCCTGCTCGGTGTGATTCTCGAACGGCTGCTGTTTCGCCGCCTGATCGGCGATGAAATGGCGGGCATGATCATGTCGCTTTCGGTCGGGATCATCCTGCAATCCCTTGCGCTGATCGTGTTCGGTCCCGCCGAAGAGTCGGTAAAGCGCCCGTTCTCGGGCACTTGGAGCCTCGGCAGCGCTGTCGTGCCCTGGGACCGGACGATCGTGGCGCTATGCGCGATGGCCATCATCCTGCTGTTCTACCTGTTCCTGAAGCACTCTCGCTTCGGGCTGGCGATGCAAGCCGTCGCGCAGGACTCCGAAACATCCAGCCTGATGGGTGTCGAGTCGGGGTCGATGTATGCGTCGGCGTTCGGCTTTGCCTGCCTGCTGGCGGGGCTGGCGGGAGCGCTCATGGCCCCGATCTACACCGTCGGTCCCCACATGGGTGAGCTGCCGATGCTCAAGGCCTTCGTCGTGGTGATCCTCGGGGGGCTGGGCAGCTTGCCGGGCGCCGTGGCGGGGGGGCTTCTCCTGGGCTTGGTCGAATCGGGCCTGTCCACGCACTTCGATTCCACCATCGCGCTGGTTTCATCCTTCGCGGTCGTGCTGTTGGTCGTCATAACTCGCCCGACGGGCCTGATGGGAAGGAGTTTGCGATGAACAAGAAAGTCATTCTCGTCGCCTGTGCGCTGCTGGCATTCGTGCCTTGGGCATTCGGCAACAACTACATCCTCCATATCGCTACCATGGTGGTGATCATGGCGCCGATGGCGCTGAGCCTGAACATCATGATGAAGCTCGGGCAGTTGTCGATTGCGCAACCCGCCTTCATGGGCATTGGCGCCTATGGCAGCGCGCTGCTCACGATGCGACTTGACTTTCCGCCGGCGCTCTCCATGCTGTCGGCCGCGGCCATCGCCGCCGCGATGGCCGCGGCCGTGGGGCCGGTCTTCCTGCGCATCAAGGGTTTGTATTTCGTGCTGTTGACCTATGCCTTCGCGCAGATCGTCAACCTGATCTTCCAGGATTGGACCTCGCTGTTCGGCGGCAACAACGGGCTGCACGGCATCCCCAAGTTCTCCATCTTCGGAGTGCGCCTGGACGACGTGCACCAGTACTATGTTCTCGGGCTCCTGTTCACGGTCGCGACCTACGTGACCATGCGGGCCATCGAACGTTCCGATATCGGCGCCATCTTCGAGTCGCTCAATGAGAACGAGATGCTCAGTCGCGCGATCGGCTCCAATGCCCTCGCATGGCGCATCGCCGCGTTCACGCTCAGCGCCTTCGTCGCAGGCATCAGCGGCGGCATCTATGCTTTCTACCTGGGCTCCCTGTCGCCGGACCCGTTCGGTTTCCGCGCCTCGGTCGACCTGATTGTGATCAATGCGGTGGGGGGCGTTAGTTCGGTGCTCGGTCCGGTGCTGGGGGCGATCCTCATCGTGCCGCTGCCCGAGGTGCTGCGCGACGCGCGCCAATACCAGCTCCTGGTCTATGGCATTTTCCTGCTGGTATTCGTCCTGTTCTTCAAGCAGGGACTGGTTTCTCTCATTCGACGCTCCGGGAAGGGTCACTGATGGCACACATGCTCGAGGTGCAGAGCCTGAGCCGCCGCTTCGGCGGCCTCACGGCGGTCTCCGAAGTTTCCTTCTCGGTCGACAAGGGGGAGATCTTCGGAATCATCGGTCCCAATGGCGCCGGAAAGTCAACGCTCTTCAACGTGATCGCCGGCCATTACCGGCCGAGTGCCGGCACGGTGGCTTTCGAAGGCAAGGACATATCGGGGCGCACCAGCGATGAAATCGCTCGTCGCGGGATCGCGCGCACGTTCCAGGCGGTCAATGTCTTCACGCAGCATACGGCGGAGGAGAACCTGCGTCGCGCCGACGTCGCGCACCGCAGTCACAACCCGTTCGCCTACATCTCCGAGCGCAACCGGTCGGGTTCGGCGAACTTGAACGAAGTCGCGCGCTTCATCGGAGTGGCCGATGTCCTGGGCGGCGCGGCCGGCAGCCTCGCCTACGGATTGCAGAAGATTCTCGGTATCGGCATGGCGATCATGGCTTCACCGAAGCTGATCCTCATGGACGAGCCGGCGGCGGGCCTGAACCCGTCGGAGAAGAAGACGGCGGCCAAGCTCATCCGCCGGCTGCGCGACGAGCGTGGCATCACCATCCTTCTGGTCGAACACGACATGCCGCTGGTCATGGGCGTCTGCGACCGCATTCTGGTCATCAACCAGGGTAAGCCGATCACCACAGGAGCGCCGACCGCAGTGAAGGCCAATCCTGCCGTGATCGAGGCCTATCTCGGTGAGGAGTACGAATTTGCTTGAGACCACCCACCTCAGCGTCGATTACGGCGGCGTTCGCGCACTACGCGACGTGTCGGTCCAGATTCAGGACAAGCGTATCGTGGCCATCATCGGGGCCAACGGCGCCGGAAAATCCACGCTGCTCAAGACGATCGCCGGCCTGGTTCGGCCCGGCAGCGGCACCGTCCGCCTGGACGGGCAGGACATCTCCGCCCTCAAGCCGCACGAACGACTTGATCGCGGCATCGTGCTTTGTCCCGAGGGGCGGCGGCTGTTCCCCGATCTGACCGTCCAGGAAAACATTCGCATGGGGGCGTACCGGATGCGCGACAAGCACCAGTTCCGCGAGCGACTCGAGCAGCTGCACGCCATTTTCCCGCGTGTGGCCGAACGCAGCGGGCAGGTGGCCTCGAGCCTGTCCGGCGGCGAGCAGCAGATGGTGGCCATTGCCCGGGCGTTGGTCAGCAGGCCGCGCATTCTCATGCTCGACGAGCCGACACTCGGCCTGGCGCCCAAGATGATTCACGAAGTCGCCAAGCTGGTGCAGGCAATCAACGCCGATGGCGTCACAGTCATCATCGTCGAGCAGAACGCACGGCTCGCGCTCAAGATCTCGGACCGGGCTTACGTGCTCGAGACCGGCTCAGTCGCCCTGCAGGGCGCAAGCGCGGATCTGCTCAATAGCGACAGCGTCCGCAATGCCTACCTCGGTGGCAATGCGCAGGCGGAAACCGTTGGGGCCGAGTGATGGGCGCGGCGAAAGTCGCCGGTGCAGCGGGAAGGCACGCCCCGTCCCTGGAAATACGTCGCGATCTACGAATACGAAGCCGAGGGGTTGCAGCAGCTCTTCGACGCCCTGGACGCCAGGGCGGGAACGCCTCGATTACCGAGTTGGTCCATCGCAAGGCGTGAGATTGTGGAAGGCCCAGGCGTTGGCTGCGTGGAGCCCTTGAACATTTACATCGGAGGATAGTAAGACCATGGGAAGACTTGACGGGAAGGTTGCCATCATCACCGGCGCCGCGCGCGGCATTGGTGCCGCTGCGGCGCGGCAGTTCGCACATGAAGGCGCGCGGCTCATGCTGGTCGACATGCGGGAGGGACCGCTGCGGGACTTGGCTACGCAACTGGGGGAGGGCGTGTCGTACCGTGCGGCGGACGTCACCGACGAAGCCGCCATACGAAGCATGGTCGAGGAGACAGTGCGACTGCATGGAAAGGTCGATGTCGCGCTCTTGAATGCCGGCATTCCGGGTGAAAACCATCGGCTCGTCGATTGCCCGATCGAGTTGTTCGACAAGGTCATGGCGATCAACGTTCGTGCGGTGTGGCTCGGTTTGAAGTACCTGATGAAGGCGATGGAGGCCGCGGGCGGCTCCATCGTGATCACCGCATCGACGTCCGGCGTCCGGGCAATCCCGAACCTGTCGCCCTACGTGACGTCCAAGCACGCGGTAATCGGTCTCATGCGCGCCGCTGCTCTGGAGGGCGCGTCGAAGGGGATACGGGTCAACACCGTGAATCCGGCCACCATCGACACACCGATGGTCCAGGAACTCGAAGCGGCCCAGGCAGGCAAGGGCGCCAGCCGGGATGCGATCTATCGCACGATCCCGCTGGGGCGCTATGGCGAAGCCGACGAGGTGGCCAGCATGATGCTCTTTCTGGCCAGCGACGAATCGAAGTTCTGCACGGGCGCTGTCTACATGGTCGATGGTGGAGCGACCGCCGGCCGGCCGATCTAGTGCGCCCGGTCGTGCGCCAGGCAAGAGCGCAGGCCCTCCCAGGAATGTCATGACCCACGCATCACACCGCCCCATTGCGGGCATCCTGTTGATGGTCGCGGCCGCGGCCACCCTTGCGGCGCTGGACACGACCACGCGCTACCTTGGCGCGTTCATCGTCGTCACGCTGATGTTGTGGCTTCGCTTCGCAATGCATGCGGCGGTGATGGCCACGTGGATCGGCGTCTCGGCGGACAAAACCTTCCGAACGGCAAATCCGCGCTTCCAGCTGCTGCGCGGAACGTTGTTGTTCAGCGGATCGGCCATGGCCTTCCACGGTTTGCGTTACCTGCCGGTGGCGGAGTGGACCGCCATCGTGATGACCTCGCCGCTGCTGATCACCTTGCTGGCCCGGGTCTGGCTCAAGGAAAAGGTTTCGCCGCTTCGGTGGCTGCTCGTGGCCGGAGGGCTCGCTGGCACGCTGGCCATCATCCGTCCGGGCAGCGGCCTGTTTGGCTGGGCGGTGCTGCTGCCGCTCGCCACGGCCTTCACGAACGCGTTCTTCCAGGTGCTGACGAGCCGCCTCTCGCCTCACGAGAATCCTTACACGACCAACTTCTACAGCGGCATTATCGGCACCGTACTGGCCGTGCCGTTCCTGGTCGCCAGTTCACAGCACATCGGCGCCACGCTGTCAGCGGCGTCGCCGCTGCATCTGGCGCTGCTCTTGAGCATTGGCCTGCTGGGCACCGGGGCGCATCTGTTGCTCATCATGGCGTTGGGCAAGGCGCCGACGGCGACGCTGATGCCGTTTGCGTACGCGCAGATCGCGGTAGCCACCTTTCTCGGGTGGATGGCACTCGGCGCGGCCCCCGACGCCTGGAGCTGGTTTGGCATCGTCGTGATTGCGCTGTGCGGCGCCAGCAGCGCGTGGCTCAATGTCCGCGACTCGGCGCGGCAGTGGCGTCCCATGCCTCAGGTGGCGCCGGATCCGGTAGTCGATTGAAGCGGACATTTTCAGGAAGGGCGGCACATCATGGCAAGCAAGGTCTGGTTCATCACGGGATCGTCCAAGGGCTTCGGCCGCGTATGGGCACAGGCTGCCCTGGAGCGTGGCGATCGGGTCGCCGCGACGGCTCGTGATCCCGCAACGCTCGACGCGCTGAAGAAGAAATATGGCGACAGGATCGCCGCCCTCAGGCTCGATGTGACGAACAAGCGTGATGTCGGCGCCGCGATCGACGAGGCGCACCAGCGCTTCGGGCGCCTCGATGTCGTCATCAACAACGCGGGCTATGGCCAATTCGGAGCCGTCGAGGAGGTCAGTGAGGCCGAGGCGCGGGATCAGATCGAGACCAACTTCTTCGGTGCCCTGTGGGTCACGCGGGCCGCCCTTCCGATCATGCGCCGGCAGGGGGCCGGTCACATCATCCAGATTTCGTCCATCGGCGGCATCACCGCGTTCGCGAATATCGGCCTATATCACGCTTCCAAATGGGCGCTCGAAGGCCTCAGTCAGTCCCTTTCGATCGAAGTGGCGGACATGGGCATCCATGTCACGCTGGTCGAGCCGGCCGGATTTTCCACTGACTGGAACGGGCCGTCGGCCAGGCATGCGAAACCCATCGAGGCGTATGAAAGTGCGCGCGTGCAGATGGCGAGCCGGCGCGGGCTTACCGTGCAAGGCCTTCCAGAGGCAACGGGCCCGGCCATGCTTGCATTGGTCGATGCGCAAAAGCCGCCACTGCGGGTGTTCCTTGGCGACAGGGGCCTGCCACTGATTCGGCAAGAATACGCCAGGCGGCTGTCCGAATGGGAAGCGTGGGACCACCTGGCGGATATGTCGCAGGGCCCCGTGAAGAATCGGAAAGCCTGAACCTGGCGGCCGGGCCTACTGGCCCGACTTCATTCGCTGCTTCGGGGCTGCCACCGGCGACAGGACTGCCTCGCTCGACGCGGCACATGCACAACGACGCCACAACGGGATGGCTCGTGCAACGATGCCCCTGTTTTTTGCATACATGGTTAATGGTTAATTAATGAGGGAAAGCCCCAATGACAATGGGCGTTTCAGAGGCTAGGATTCCATGCGAAGGTATGAATGGTTATCCATTTATCATAACCCCGCCGGCTGCACGCAAGCCGGCAGTTGGCGCAAAGCGCAGATCAAGGAGCAGACCGATGTCACTGGATTTCCCGTATTACCCTGCGGCGCGAGATTCCTACAACCCTCCGAAAGCCTACGCCGGCTATCGGAGGGACGCTCCTGTAAAGAAGGTGCGCCTGTGGAACGGCCAGCATGTTTGGCTTGTCACGCGCCATGCTGACATCATCAAGGTATTGAGCGATCACGAGACGTTCAGCCAGAAGCCGGCGCCCGGGTATCCGACGGTATCCGCGGGCAGGGGAAGCCAGGTCACGCAGGAACCTGCGACGTTCTTGCGGATGGACCCACCAGACCACACGGTCAGGCGGCGGATGATCACCGCAGACTTCTCGGTCAAGCGCGTGAATGCGTTGCGGCCGCGTATTACCGAGATCGCGAATTCATTGCTGGACAGGATGCTCGCAAAGGTGTCTCCTGCGGATCTCCTGGCGGACTTTGCGGTGGGGCTGCCGACGACGGTGATCACCGACTACTTGGGCTTGCCTCAGGAAGACCACGCCTTCATTCACGAGAAGACCGAGACGAAGTTTGACATGCGGCTCGATGGCGCGACTAACAGGCAGGCGCAGGTGGATTTGCATGCATACCTCCATGAACAGTTCCGCAGGAGACAGGCGCAGCCAGACCAGGACGACTTGATGGGAAAGTATCTCCGTGAGTTCATCCGGACAGGTCTGCTGAGTACGGACGAGGTCGTGGGCATCGTCGAGCTCATGGTGACGGCGGGGCACGAAACAACGGTGAACATGATCGCTCTGGGAGCCCTGCTGCTTATGCGGAACCCGGACCAGATGGAGATCTTGCGAAATGATCGCAGCCTCATGGCGAGCGCCGTGAACGAGATGCTTCGCCATCTTGCGGTGAACGACAAGGCCACCGGACGGCTGTGCGTGAAGGACACTGAGATCGCAGGTCAGAAAATCAGGGCCGGGGAAGGGGTTTTCGCGTCGCTGACTTCCGGAAGTCGAGATGAATCGGTGTTCGAGGACGCAGACAAGTTCGACGTCACGCGCAACCGGCCGGATCACCTCGCGTTCGGAGCTGGCGCACACCAGTGCCTGGGTGCGACCCTGGCAAAGGCTGAAATGGATATCGCATTCAACCTGTTGCTCGACCGCCTTCCAGCCTTGCAGCTCGCGGTTCCCTTCGAGCAGTTGCAATACAAGCATGACGCGGTTGTTTTTGGCCTGAAGGCGCTTCCGGTGCGCTGGTGAGTCAGCGCATACCCGTTGGCAATTCGCTTCGAGCCGTCGATTCCCCGCCTTTTTTTTTCAATGGAGACACACTGATGAATCACTTCCCATCATTCAGCCGCATCCGCCACACGGCCGGGATGCTCGCCATCGGCGCCGCGCTGTTCGCCGGCGCCATGACTGGTGTGAGCGCGCAGACCCTGAAGATTGGTGTCATTGCGCCCCTCACCGGACCCGGCGCGCCCTGGGGCTTGAGCATGCAGCACGGCGCAAGTATTCTCGCGTCCCAGATCAACGCCAAGGGTGGCCTTGAGGTGAGCGGCAAGAAGCATCGGATCGAAATCGTGGCCTACGACGATCAGTACAAGACCGTCGAAGCCGTCTCCGCGTACAACCGGCTGGTGAAACAGGACGGCGTCAAGTACGTGGTCATCCTAACCTCTATTGCGACCATGGCGCTCAAGCAGCGCGTTGAGGACGACAAGGTCATCGGCGTCTCGTCGGGCATCACGCCGAAGGCATTCGACGCCAGCTCCAAATACATGTTCCGTCTCCTGAGCACACCGGCCGACTACGTGCCGGGATATGTGGCCTGGTTGAAAGACAACCGCAAGGAGAGGCGTGTCGCCATCCTGAACCCGAACGACGAGACGGGCTGGGACCTGACGAAGCTGAGTGAAAGGGTCTACAATGAAAAAGGCTTCACGGTGCTGACTGCGGAAACATTCGAGCGCTCGACGAAGGACTTTCAGCCGCTGCTGACCAAGGTTCTCGCCATGAAGCCTGACCTGATCGAGTTGAGCGCGATCGCGCCGGCTACGGCCGGCCTCGTCATCCGCCAGGCGCGCGAGCTCGGCTACAAGGGCCTGTTCACCAAGAACTCCGGCCCGGGCCCGAAAGACATCGTGGCAGCGGCCGGCAAGGAGGACTCCGAGGGCGTTTACAACCTCCTCTACGTCGACCGTGAGAACGCGGCATTCCAGCAGCTGGCCGCGGAGTACAAGAAGACGGTGGGCCATGAAGCGAACGACACGATCGCGACTTACTACGATGGCTTGAACGTGCTGTTCAAGGCAATCCAGGAGGGCGGCGACGTCAACGACACCGGAAAGGTCGCCGCGGCCTTTGGCAAGGCGCTGCCGATGAAGTCGATCCTGGGCGACGAACTGATACTGGGTGGCATGAAGAATTTCGGCGCCGATCGTCAAATCATGACGACCGACTACATTGCCGTCATCAAGAACGGCGAACCCAAGGTCGTCGGCAAGATCCGATAGGGGGGTGGAAGCCCAAACCCGATTTTTTTCGCCGACACGTTACGCACACCGATGCGGTCTGTAACCCGTAGTCAGCGATCAGCAGTTACGACCTTGGCGGCTTGATTCGGGCAGCCAGCACCCCCAGTGCAAGTTCGGCGTCACCCATGCGCATGATCGCGTCACTCGTGCCGCCTTGCAGTTCCCGTGCCAGCACGAGAAGTTCGTCGAGGACCCGCGCGTGCCGATCGAGTTGGAGAGCAAGGCGCTCGATGTCTTTCCGCTGTACCGCCGACGGCGAGGCTTCACGCCTGCGCGGCATGGTCAGCGAAGACTCGGTGCGCGGCGCGCTGGCGGCGATGCCGCCCGATGCCAGCGATGCGTGGATGCGCCAATCGCTGATGGCCAGCGTGCGCCGGGCGCTCGATCGCCCCTGGGTGCTGGACATCGACGCCACGATCAAGCCGCTATACGGCCGCCAGGAAGGCGCCGAGCTCGGCTACAACCCGCACAAGCTCGGTCGGCCCAGCCATGTGCTGCACAGCTTCTGGATCGGCAACCTGCGTCTGGTGCTCGATGCGGTGCTCGCCTCGGGCAAGCAACACAGCTCGGGCCACGCCAAGGCCGCCCTGGGCCGGCTGCTCGACGAGTTGGGCGACAAGGCCCCAGCGCTGGTGAGGGGCGACTGCGGCTACGGCAACGAAGACATCATCGAGCTGTGCGAGCGGCGCGAGCAGCCCTACCTGCTGCGGCTGCGCAAGACGGCCAACGTCAAGCGGCTGATCCAGCGCCTGTTCAAGCGCGAGGACTGGACGCGCGCCAGCGAGGCCAGCCAGGGCTGGCAGGCCATCGAGGACGAGTTGCGCCTGAGCGGCTGGGCGTGAAGCGCTCGTACTCGCGCCCGCGCGTGAGCGACGACAACGCCTTCGTCGAGAGCCTGTTCCGCACCGCCAAGTACCGGCCGGAGTTCCCGGACAAGGGCTTCGCCAGCCTCGACGAGGCTCGTGCCTGGGCCGCGCACTTCGTGCATTGGTACAACCATGAGCATCGGCACAGCGGTATCCGCTACGTCAGCCCTGCGCAGCGCCATGCGGGCAAGGACTCGGCGATCCTCGCCAATCGCCATGAGCTGTATCTGCAGGCTCGCCAGCGCAATCCGCGGCGCTGGTCAGGCGACACTCGGAACTGGACGCCCATTGGTGCGGTGACCTTGAACCCCGAACGGGACTCCATCGTCAAGACGCACTCAGGGTCCTTCGATATACAGCCGTTGGCTGCATGAATGAGGCGACAACTACCTTGACGCGCGCCGCTTCGCCTGGGGCCATCTGCGCGACAACGACCTGCTCGGCGTCAGGACCGAAGCGGAGAAGTTTCTGCTGCTCGCCGCCCTGAACCTCGTCGAGTGCATCGCCTTCGCGGGCGCTGAGGCCCGCCCCGCGGCACCACCAACATGAACCGCAGCATCCTGCTCTTCGACCTCATGCCTCGTTGAGGCCCGACGGGCAAGAACGCCGGTGGCTTACCGCTTACAGGAGGCCCTGCTGCTCGAACTGGCGGTCGATCCACTCGAAGAACTGCTCGCCCCTGGGCTTGCTGTGCGTCAAGCGGTGCAGTCGCTTGTTCTCGCCCGAGAGCTTCTTGACTCGGATTTCCTCTTCGATCTTGTACAGCGCGCCGATCTGGCGCAGCGCCTCGCCCGCAGCCTGCGGCTCGGCGTCCCTGGCCTCGAAGAATTCGCGCCTGGTGTGGATCCAGCATTGCGCGTGCGTCACCCCGGTCTTCTTCACATAGCTGGCGTAGGCCTCGTAGCCGTCGCTCAGCAGCACCGTGCCCGGCGCATTCGTCAGCCCTGGGCACCAAGCTCGCCCCAGGGAACAACGCCGCAGGCTTACCGCTTACAGGGCAAGGTCACTATTCGTTGACATCTGTGCTGCCAATGTATTCGAGCCGATAGCCATCACCCCAGCGCTTAACGCGGCCCACCGATGGGGAGGGAAAATGCGATGTGCAGCAAAGCGTTGGCGTATCGCAGTAGCGCTCGAGGAACGATCGGCGAGTGCTGGCCGCGAGCACCGGATCCTTGTCAATAGTAAATGAAAGCTCAGGATATCGGGTCTGCAAAGGAACGTGTATTAGATCACCAGCGATGACAACCTCATCCCGCGCCTTGCCGAAGCAAAACGATACGTGACCGTCAGTGTGTCCAGGTGTAGGCAAAATCCGTAAATGGTCCCCCAACTGGTAGTCATCGTCAACGAGCTCCGCACGACCTGCCTGCACAATCGGAAGGACGCTGTCCCGATACGCAGCGTTTGCTAGAAGTCCGTCCGTAGCTTCCACTGCCAGCATTTCGCGTCGCCCAAATAGGTAACGCGCGTTTGGAAACGTCGGCACCCATTCTCCTTTGACCAACTTTGTATTCCATCCAACATGGTCACCATGCATGTGGGTGCACATCACATAGTCAATATCCTCAACCGTTAAATCAGCAGCAGCTAGAGCGCACATCCAGCGTGCATCCGTCTTCATGCTCCACTCTGGTCGGCCCCGCGGCTTGTCATTGCCGAGACAGCTATCCACAAGGATTGTGTGATGCGGAGTGCGAACCACGTACGACTGAAAGCAAATATTGAAAACATCACCAGCTCCCAGAGAGTCCGGCTGCAACCACACTCGATTCTCTTCGAGCAGTTCAGGGGTCAATGTCGGCAGCATTTCCAAGGCCGGCAGATAAGGGTGATTGAGCTCAACGAGACGGTGAATCGTCAAGTCGGCAACGGAAAAGTTCAGGCTCACGTTCTGTCTCTCGCTGAAGTTAAAGGATGAATCCTGGTCGCGAAAGGGTCACGACAATCGCAAGTTCTCAGAATCAGCCCAAGCAGAGCTAATATCTTATCCAAACGTGTTTCTTTGTCAACCATTAACATATAACAACAGTTCCTAAAGATTCCCTGAAATTTATAGGTGCTCGGCCCTGCGAAATTCAATCTCCCGAGAGCGCCACTGAGATAGTCCCGAGACAAGTGCTGCGGTTGGGCGCTGACGAAGCGCGCAAGAGCAGGTCGTCGGCCACCACCCCACAGCGGCGTCATGCCCAGGCAGGCCATGGCGGCCAGCATCTGCAGGCGCAAAAACCAGGCCCCGGGGCCAACGCGGGCAATTGCCCTGAGCAGCCAGCGGATGTTGTAGCCCGCGGCACAGCGCAGCGCGTGCAACGCATCACCGCGCCAAGAAGTGGGTGTCGGACCGCCTTTCACCTGTTTCGCCTGCGTTATCGGTGCCTCCAGGCGGAGTCGGGGCTCAATCAGGCTCAAACATTTGAGATGGCAACCGCTCGCGGATTGAGATAACACTCGAGCGCTTCCATCCCGCCTTCCGAGCCGTAACCGGAGTCCTTCACGCCACCGAACGGCATCTCTGCGGAAGGCATCGCCGGCATGTTGATCCACAGCATTCCCACCTCCACGCGACGAGTCAGCAGGTCCGCGTTTTTCAGGGAACGGGTGAAGGCGTATCCGGCCAAGCCATAAGGCAGGCGGTTGGATTCCTGGATCGCTTCATCAAGCGTCCGGAAGCCGCGAATCGCCGCCACAGGCCCGAAAGGTTCGTCGTTGAAAATCATCGCGTCCAGCGGCACCTCGTCCAGGACGGTCGGCTGCCAGAAATTGCCTGCTCCGGCCATGCGCTCACCACCGTGCAGCACCTTGGCGCCTTTGACCACGGCATCCCGTGTCAACGCTTCCATCGCGACCGTGCGGCGAGGGTTGGCCAGGGGCCCCATCTGAGTGCCTTGCGCCAAGCCATCGCCCACCTTGAGCGACTTCGCGAGGGCCGCCAGCGCCTGGGCGAAGTCGTTGCGCACGCGCTCATGAACCAGAAAACGCGTCGGTGAGATGCACACCTGACCCGCATTACGGAACTTGGCGGCACCCGCGCATTTCACTGCCAATTCGACATCGGCGTCTTCACACACGATCACAGGCGCATGACCGCCTAGTTCCATGGACACACGCTTCATGTGCTGTCCGGCCATGGCGGCGAGCTGCTTGCCGACAGGGGTGGAGCCAGTAAACGTGATCTTGCGGATTGCCGGGTGGGCAATCAGATAGCTGGAGATTTCCGAAGGGTCCCCGTACACGAGATTCAGGACGCCTGGCGGCAAGCCCGCATCCTGGAACGCGCGGATCAACGCGGCCGGCGCGGCGGGCGTTTCTTCCGGCGCCTTCACGATGACCGAGCATCCCGCGGCGAGCGCAGGCGCCACCTTGCGAACAATCTGGTTGATCGGAAAATTCCACGGGGTGAAGGCCGCCACCGGGCCCACCGGATCCTTGATCACCATCTGGCGGACGGCATGGCTGGTGCGGGAAGGCACCAGGCGACCGTAGATGCGGAATCCCTCTTCGGCAAACCAGTCGATGATGTCCGCGGCGGCCAGCGTCTCGCCAGTCGCCTCGGCCAGGGGCTTGCCCTGTTCCTGGGTCAACTGCTTCGCAATGTCCCCAACGCGCTCACGCATGTGCAGGGCCGCGCGGCGCATTATCTTGCTGCGCTCTGCGGCCGTCATGTCACGCCAAGTTTCGAAGCCCTTTTGAACCGATTCCACGGCCTGTGCAAGGTCGACCTTACCCGCATGCGCGACACTTCCGATCTCGCCGCCCGTTGCAGGATTGAGCACGGGCAAGGTCCGACCATCGGCGGCATCTTGCCATCGGCCATGAATCAACAGTTGGGTGTTCGGGTAAGACATCAAGAAAGCTTTCCTAGTGCAAGAGCTGAACTGGCAGTGGAGCGCAAAGCGTTCAATGCGTGATCCTCAGGGCCACCAGGAAGCGCGAAACCATGTTGTAGGCCGCGATAGCGGTGACGAATTCGACGACTTCCCGCGCGGAGAAGCGCTGACGGACCCGGTCCATCACGGCGTCCGGCACATCGATATCGCGGGTCATTCGCTCCGTGAGTTCAAGGATGAGTTGCTCGTCATCGCTGAACAGGGCTGCGGTTGCGGGCAGTCCCCGCAGGGTTTCGATTTTTTCGTTGGAGACGCCCGCCTTTTTCGCATGCGGCACATGGGCGTTGAACTCGAACGAAGCGCGGTTCAGCACCGCAACCCGGAGGATGATCAATTCGCGCAGGTCCGCAGGAATCAGCGAGCGATTGCGAACTGCCGTCAGCAGTTTTTCCCATCCCGAGGCGATGGGGGGGCTGTTCAGGAGCGCCTGGTACAGCACGGCGATTTCGCCGCCGCGCTCGGCGCGGATCGAGGCTTCGACGTCGGCCAGTTCGGGCTGGCTGCCGGGAACGACCAAGGGAACGCGGATGGAAGTGTCCATGGGATTTTTCGTATGAAGTTGCAAATTCAACGAGCCAGAACCAGCCGGCCCTGGACCTTGCCTGCGCGCAGGCGCTGCAAGGCATCGTTGACACG
The DNA here is from genome assembly GCA_005503335.1 of Comamonadaceae bacterium 2FH. Classification (GTDB taxonomy): domain Bacteria; phylum Pseudomonadota; class Gammaproteobacteria; order Burkholderiales; family Burkholderiaceae_C; genus SCMQ01. The sequence continues at coordinate 83,706 of SCMQ01000006.1, read as the reverse complement.
ATCGAACGCAACGGCCTCCACGGGTAGCGGTTTGAGCTTGCCGAGCTTCACGAGCGCAATGAGCTCCTTTAGCTCGGCGAGGTTGCCGACATAAGAGCCGCGCAGGGTGATGGCGCGCTGAACGAGCGGAGGCATCGAAAGCGTGATTTCCCCGCCGAACAGGCCCACGGCGATATAGGTTCCGCCCTTTCTCAGGGAGGCAATCGCGAAGTCCGCCGTCGCCTTGGCACCCACGAAATCCACGGCGGCGGCCACGCTGCCGGCTTGCGCCAGCAGCTTCGACGCTGAGTCGGGCTCCCGCGGGTCAAAGACATAGGTCGCCCCGTTGGACTGGGCGAGGTCACGCTTGGCCGGATCAATGTCCGCAACGGCGATGTTGCGGTAACCCATGGCGATCGCGAGCTGCAGTCCGCTGAGGCCGACGCCGCCGGCCCCCATCAGCACCAGGAGGTCGCGCTCCTTGTTGATGTCGAGCTTGCGCAGCGCGCTGTAGGCGGTCAGGCCCGAGCAGGCATACGTCGCTGCCAGGGTCGGCTCGATGCCGGTTACATCGACGAGGTACTTCGGATGGGGCACGACACATTTGTCTGCGTAGCCACCCGGGCGGAAAACACCCAGCGAGGAAGGTTTCGCGCACAGGTTCTCGTCACCGCGCAGGCAGGTCTCGCACGTGCCGCACCCGATCCACGGATAGACCAGGAAGGTCTTGCCGACTTGGTCATCGGAGATCGGCGCATCCGGTCCTTTGGCAACCAAGCGCCCCAGGACTTCGTGCCCCATGACCACCGGGGGCTTGATGCCGCGGTCCACAAGGCTCAGCCGCTTGCCTCCGCCGAGGTCGTAGTAGCCGTCCTGGAGGTGCAGGTCGGTATGGCAAACGCCGCAACGCGTCACCTCGACAACGACTTCCGTGCCGGTGGGTTGCGGATCCGCGCTGTCGACGGGAACAACGGGCTCGCAAAAACATGTAATGGCGTACGCGCGCATCTTTTATCCTTTGTTGGAACTGGTGTTAATCGAAGCTTTGCAGCCGGTAGCCCGCGCCCCAACGGGAAATTCGACCTGCGGACAGCGTCGGGAAGTGGGCGGTGCAGCACAGCGTTGGTGTGTCGCAATAACGTTCAAGGAACGACCGACGGGTTGTGGCGGCCAGCACCGGGTCCTTGTCCCTGGCAAAGGACAGCTCGGGATAACGCATCTGCAGGGGGACGTGGATCAGGTCGCCGGTCATCACGACCTCGTCGCGCTTCTTGCCGAAGCCAAACGACACGTGTCCGTCCGTATGGCCTGGCGTCGGCAGGATGCGCACATGGTCGCCCAGCTGGTAGTCATCCCCGACGATTTCTGTCCTGCCCGCGCGAAGGATCGGCAACAGGCTGTCCGTGTAACCGGCGTAGGGCGAGCGTTCATTGGCAGCCTGCGCCGTCGCCAGTTCGCGCTCGCTGAACACATAACGCGCGTTGGGGAATGTCGGAACCCATTCGCCGTTGACCAGACGTGTGTTCCAGCCGACATGGTCATCATGCAAGTGGGTGCACATCACGTAATCGATGTCTTCCACGGTCAGCCCGGCAGCCGCCAGCGCACGCATGTAGGTGTCGTCGGTCTTCAGGTGCCACTCGGGCCGTCCTCGCTGCTTGTCGTTTCCAAGGCAGCTGTCGACGAGGATCGTGTGATGCGGTGTCCTGACAATGTAGCTTTGGTAGCAGAGGCTGAAGACATCGCCAGGACCAAGCGAATGAGGCTGCAGCCAGTCGCGGTTCGCATCGAGCACCTCCTGCGTCAGTCCGGGGAGCATCTCGAATGCGGGGAGAAAGGGCGATTCCATCTCCACGATGCGGTGGACCGTCATGTCGCCGATCGAAAAATTCAGGCGCAAGCTCAACTCCTTACTTCCGCTCGATGTTGGCCGCGGAGAAGATCCTGGCCCACGTGCTCATGTCGTTTTCGATGAAGGTGCGAAATTCCGTCGGATCCATCGGCGTTGCGGTAGCTCCGACTGAGCCCAGAAAGCTGACCGTCGCAGGATCGTTGGTGAACGCCCGGACGACGTCACTGAGCTTTGCCCGGATCTCAGGCGGCGTCTGGCTGCGTGTCACCACCCCGATCCAGGGGACGAAGCGGAAGCCAGGCGCATCCTCCGCAACAGTGGGAATGTTCGGAAGGCTGGTGTGGCGCTTTTCGCTGGTCACGGCCAGGGCCTTCAGCCGGCCTTGCTTCAGGAAGCTGCCCACCACGTTCGCATCGACGATGGTGAAGTCGAATTGACCGCCGATCAGGTCAGTGAGAACCTGCGGCGCACCCCTGTAGAAAACGGGCTCGATCTTGATTCCGTAGCGGAGTTTGAGGAGCTCTGCGCCACCGCGCGTTGCCGTGTTTCCTGCGCCGTACATCAACGGTGTGGTCCGCTTGTTGGCCTCAGCGATGAATTCACGCAAGTTGTTCGCCGGGAAGTCCGACCTGACGGTCAGGACCAGCGGGATCTGCATGATGTTGCCGATCATGTCGAAGTCCTTGAGCGGATCGAACGGCAACTGCTTGTACAGGCTCGCATTGGCCCCATGGACCGAGTTCGATGTCATGAACAAGGTGTAGCCATCGGCGGGCTGCCTGAGCACATGCTGGGCTGCGATGTTCCCGTCTGCGCCGACTCTGTTGTCCACCAGCACATTCGCGCCCCACTTGCCCTTGAGGTACTCGGCGAACTTGCGCCCGATCTGGTCTGTCGTGCTGCCGGCCGGGAAAGGTACGACGACGGTGATCGGGCGTGACGGATAGGTGTCCGCCTGCGCCGTGGAATGGGCCGCGAGGGAAAGCCCCAGCGCGGCAAACATGACCTTAATGCTCAGCTTCTTCATGCAGTGACTCCTTTGACTCGCCGACCTCGCCGCTCAGTCGGATCCTGGCGTGGCGGGTCTGGCGCCGAGCCGATGATACTCAAATTTCTTTTAAAGGTCAATCATTGGAATAGATGGTCAGCGTACAGTCGTTCCACTTGGGATATTCTTATGGTTGCCCATTGACTAATTGAAAAATAAGCCCTATAGTGCAATTGATTTCGATGACTTCCGGCGCATGTTGGGGGTCGGTCTTTCATCCATGCAGCAGAGGGGTTTCATGTTCAATCTCACGTCAGAGCAAAGCGCGATCGTCGATGGGGTCTCGGCCGTGTGTCGGCGTTTTGGGGACGATTACTGGAGCAAGTGCGAGGAAGACGAGCGCTTCCCGCATGAATTCCACCGTGCGATGGCCAACGACGGCTGGCTGGGGGTGACCATGCCCGAGGAGTACGGTGGGGCCGGACTGGGCATCAAGGAGGCGGCGATCGTCATGCACACCGTTGCGCGCCACGGTGGCGCCATGGCTGCGACCTCGTCGATCCACATGAACATGTTCGGGCCGCATCCGATGGTGGTACACGGTTCGGCGGCGCAGAAGGAACGCTGGATTCCACGGCTCGTGGCGGGCCAGGACCAGGTGTGCTTCGGTGTGACCGAGCCAGACGCTGGGCTCGACACGACGAGCATCAAGACCTTCGCGACCAAGGTCGAGGGGGGCTATCGGGTCACAGGCCGCAAGATCTGGACGTCCACGGCGCAGGTTGCCAACAAGATCCTGCTCCTGACCCGAACGGCGACCAAGCCACAGAAGGGGCAGGGCAAATCGACCGACGGAATGACGCTTTTTTATACGGACCTGGATCGCACCAAGGTGGAGGTTCGCCGCATCCCCAAGCACGGGCGTGCCGCCGTCGATTCCAACGCCGTCTTCATCGACGATCTGTTCATTCCCGAGGGGGATCGCATCGGCGAGGAGGGGCGCGGGTTCTACTACCTGCTCGACGGACTGAATCCCGAACGGGTCCTCATTGCCGTGGAGGCCATCGGCATCGGTCAGGATGCCGTGAATCGCGCTGCGCGATACGCGCGCGAACGCGTTGTTTTCGGCCGCCCGATTGGCCAGAACCAAGGCATCCAGCATCCATTGGCCGAATGCTGGGTCAACCTGGAGGCCGCACTGTTGATGGCGGAGCGGGCCGCCGACCTGTACGACGCCGGTCGACCCTGTGGTGCAGAAGCCAACAGCGCCAAGTTGCTCGGGTCGCGCGCCGGCTACCTGGCTTGCCAGCAAGCGGTCCTGACGCACGGCGGCATGGGATATGCCAAGGAATACCAGGTCGAGCGACTGCTGCGTGAAGTGCTCGTGACGCGTCTGGGTCCCGTCACCGACCAGCTGATTCTTTGTTTCATCGGCGAGAAGGTGCTCGACCTGCCGAAATCCTACTGATCCGCCTTAGAGAGGAAAAAAATGCCAGGCCTGTACTTTGAAGAGTTCACGGTCGGACAAGTGTTCGATCACGCCATCCGTCGCACCGTGACTGAAATGGACAACGTCCTTTTCTCCGCGCTGACCCACAACCCTGCACAGATCCATCTGGACGAGGAGTACTGCAAGCACCACAGCGAGTTCGGACAGCGGATTCTGAACAGCGCCTGGACCCTGGCCTTCATGGCGGGAGCTTCGGTGGGTGACACCACCTTGGGCACGACGGTGGGGAATCTGGGGTTTCAGGATGTCCGCTTCCCCAAGCCCGTTTTCCATGGGGATACGTTGCACGTGCGCACGACGGTGGTGGCACTGCGTGAGAGCAAGTCTCGCCCGGATGCCGGCATCGCCACCTTCCTGCACGAGGCTTTCAACCAGCGCGACGAACTCGTCGGCGTCTGCAATCGTGCCGCCCTGATGAAGAAGAAGCCGAAGGCCTGATCCATGAAGCCTCTTGCCGGAATCAAGGTTCTCGATTTTTCCAAGGTCTTGGCGGGGCCCTTGTGCACGCAGGCGCTGGGTGATCTGGGAGCCGAAGTGATCAAGGTGGAGCCGCTCAATCTCGGCGACGAGACGCGTGGCTGGCCTCCCTTTCGCCGCGAGGGGTTGGGGGCGGTGTTCCTTTCGGTCAACCGCAACAAGCGCAGCATCGCCCTGGATCTCAAGACGCAGGCGGGCCGTGCGGTCGCACACAAGCTGGCTCGTGAGGCTGACATCGCGATCGAGACGTTCGGCACGGGCGTCGCGGAGCGGCTCGGCATCGATGCCCCGACGCTGCGTGGCCTGAATGATCGCCTGATTCATTGCAGTATCTCTGGCTTCGGACGCAGCGGCCCGTTGAAGAACATGTTGGGCTATGACGTCATTCTGCAGGCGTTCAGCGGCATGATGTCGCTCACGGGGGACGAGGGCGGCGGGTACATCCGCAGTCCGATCTCGCCGATCGACCAGATCACCGGAACGCACGCGTTCTCGGGCATCCTGGCGGCCTTGCTGCAACGAGGTCAGACGGGCAAGGGAACAACCGTGACGGTGAACCTGTTCGAGTCCGCGCTCGGGTTGCTGCGCTACAACCTGCAAAGCTTCTGGGAACGCGGCGAGCAGCCTCCCAAGTGCGGCTCGACCCATGAGGCGCTGTGTCCCTATCGCGCCTTCGAGGCCGCAGACGGCCCCATCATGCTGGGCGTGGCGAACGACAGCCAGTGGCGAAAATTCTGCGCGGTCGCGGGTCTGGACGACATCGTCGAACATCCGAAATTTCGCATCAACGCGGACCGTGTGGCGAATCGGGCGGAGACGGATGCCTTGGTGCAAAAGGCCGTCGAGAAGCGTCCTGCCGCCTTCTGGAATGATGAACTCGCCAAGGTAGGCGTTCCATGCGCAGCCATCAACACGCTTCGGGAGGTGTTGGCACACCCCCAGACCGACGCCAGCGGTCTCATCGTGAAGTACGACCATCCCCACGGAGGTCCGATCCAATCCGTCGGGCAACCCTTCGTCCTTGGCGGCGAGGCGCGCGACACGGGGCTGCCGCCCCCGATCCATGGGGAGCATACCTTGCAGATCCTGGCCGAGATGGGTTTCTCGGAGCCTGAAGTTCAACAGTTACGTGACGCCAGGGCCATCGCCTGAGCACTTTCGGGATTCATCAACATGTACATGCGTTCTCAGCTTTATATTCCCGGCGACAATGACCGCAAGCTGGCCAAGGCCGATGCCAGCGGCGCCGATGCCGTCGTCCTGGACCTGGAAGATTCGGTGGCGGAAAAAAACCGTCCCGAGGCACGTCGAAAAGTCCGCGAGTTCCTGGATCAGCGTCCGCCTGAGAAGCGCACGTACCAGATCTGGGTTCGCATCAACGCCTTTGACGACGCGGCACTGGTCGACCTGGCCGCCATCGCCGGAGGCATGCCCGACGGGGTCGTGTTGCCCAAGATCGATGGCCCGGACGACGTTCAGCGTCTGAGCTACCACCTGGACTCGCTGGAAGTGCGGGAGGCCATTCCGCTGGGGTCGATCAAGATCTGTGCCGTGGCCACCGAGACGCCGGCCGCCGTGCTGCGACTGGGCGAATTCGCCCATGCCAGGATTCCTCGCCTGGTGGGCCTGAACTGGGGCGCCGAAGATCTGAGTGCCGCAGTCGGGGCCACGACGAATTTGGATGCCACGGGCAAATGGAGCCTGACTTACCTGTGGGCCCGGTCTGCGGTCATGCTCGCCGCCAAGGCCGCCGGCGTTCAGGCCATCGAAACGGCCTATGTGAACTACCGGGACCTGGATGGCCTAAAGACCGCCTGCCGGGCGGCCGCCCAGGAAGGCTTCACGGGACGTGCGGCCATTCACCCGGACCAGGTGGCAGCCATCAACGAAGCGTTTGCGCCTTCGCCAGAAGATGTCGCACAGGCCAACCGGATCGTCGCGGCCTTCGACAAGGCCGAGGGGGTCGGCACGGTGGGCATCGACGGTGAGATGTTCGACATTCCGCACCTCAAGCGGGCGCGCAGGGTGCTCGATCTCCATCAGAAGTACCAGAACAAACGGGCTTGACCTGCGGCTGCTTGGCCGGGCGCCGTCCTTGACGGATATATCAGACTACCTCATCGCAAAATGAACAATCGCAGGTGGGTTCTCGCCTCGTACCCCACGCTCGAGGCGGATGCAACCAGCTGGAGGCTGGAACAGGGTGAGCTCCCGAAACCAGGGCCTGGGCAGATCCTGGTGCGCACGCGGTGGTTGTCGGTGGACCCGTACATGCGCGGCCGGCTGAACCCCGGCACCATGAAAATTGGCGATCTGATGATGGGCGGGGGCGTGGGCGAGGTCATCGAGTCGCGGCACCTAGCCTGGCAACCGGGCGACATCGCCGAAGGACTGGAGTTCGGCTGGCAGGAGTTCGTCGCGCTGTCGCCTGACGTGCCGGGTCCGGCCAGGGTCAACAGGATCGATCCCGCAAGGGCGCCGGTGCAATCCGCACTGTCATGGCTCGGCATGCCGGGGTTGACCGCCTATTTCGCCATGGTGGAAGTCGCGCGCCCCCGCCCGGGTGACGTGGTCGTGGTGTCGGCAGCCGCCGGAGCCGTCGGCCAGATCGCCGGCCAGATTGCCAAGCTGGCGGGTTGCCGGGTCGTCGGCATTGCGGGTTCGGACAGCAAGCTCGATTGGTGCCGGTCCATCGGCTTCGACGACACCATCAACTACCGCGGCGAGACCGATCTCACCGGCGCTATAGCCCACCGCTGCCCCCAGGGCGTCGACGTGTTTTTCGACGGCACCGGTGGCGCGGTGCACGACGCCGTGATGGCCAACCTGGCCCAGAACGCCCGTGTGGCGATCGTCGGCAAGGTGGGCGTCGCGAACAAGCCGGCTGGCGAGGACATCGGGCTTCGGGCCAGCGCCAGGCTCATCGCCACCCGCGCCCGAGTCGAGGGCTTTGTGGTCTACGACTGGTGGCATCGCCGGGAGGAGGCCCAGCGTCGCCTCGCGCAATGGCACAAGGCCGGCTGCTTGACCGTCCGCGAGGACGTGGTGAAGGGGTTCGAGAACGTGCCGAACGCCTTTGTGCGAATGATGCGTGGCGAAAACCTCGGCAAGCAGCTCGTTGAGCTCTGCCCCGGCCGATTCCAGGCTGAATAGTCAACTGTGAGAGCGATGATGAAAAAACCAGAGACATGTGTCGTCACCGGAGCCAGCGCAGGCATTGGCAAGGCCATCGCGCAAGCCGTTCTTGCCACGGGCCAGCCCGTCGTCGGGATCGACATCGCGGCGCCTTCATGGACCCATCCGGATTTCAGCTTCTTTCAGGCCGATTTGACGAAGGAATCCGATGTCCGGCAAGTCGCAGCCCGGATTGCGCTGGAGCACGACGTGACCGCACTGGTCAACAATGCCGGGATCACCTATCCGGGTTCGCTGGAGACCCAGACCGTTGGCGACCTCGAGAAGTTGTCTGCCCTTCACCTGGCAGCACCGATGCTGCTCGCGCAGGCGTTCTTGCCGACGCTGCGCTCGTGTGGGCACGGCAGGATCGTGAACCTGTCCTCACGTGCCGCGCTTGGCTCGCCTGAGCGGGTCGCTTACTCCGCGACCAAGTCCGGGCTGATCGGCATGTCGCGCACGCTCGCGATGGAGTTGGCGCAAGACGGTGTTACCGTCAACGTGGTGGCGCCAGGGCCCATCGAGACGGAACTGCTTCGCCAGACGCTGGGTGGCGACGATCAGCGCTATGCCGCAACCGTCAAGAGCTTGCGGATGGGGCGTACCGGGACGCCGGAGGAAGTGGCCCATGCCGTGATGTACTTCCTGTCGCGGCAAAGCGGGTTCACGACGGGACAGGTTCTCTACGTTTGCGGCGGGTCTTCTCTCGGGCGCCTGATCGCCTGACCTCCTGCCGTTACGGCATGGTGCCCGCGTTCGCCGCGGGCAGAGCGTTATTTCTTGGCGCGGCGCGGTGTGGCGCGCACCGTCGATCGCCGAACAGGCTTCTCTTCGGTGAGCGGAATCTGATTGGAGGCAATCGCGAGCGGGCGCGCGTGCGTGGCGCTCATGTGCTTGCGCATGCTGCGTTCTGCAAGCTCCGCATTGCCCGCCTCGATGGCGTCAATGATGCGCCCGTGGATTGCGATCACCAGCTTGCGTGTTTCCGTGGTGTTGTACTCCTCGACGAACGTGGCGATCTGCACGCCATGCGAAATCGAGTAGAGCAGCGTCGCTAGCAAGTCGTTGCCGCTGGCCTCTGCCACCGCGTTGTGCCACTTCACGTTCAGCAGCGCGAAGTCCTGGAAGTTGTGGACCGCAGCGATCAACTCTTCGTGCAAGGCCTTGATTTTCTTGAGGTGTTCCTCGGAGCGGCGTTCCGCGGCGAGCCGCGCCAGAAACGGCTCCAGAATTTCGCGCGTCTCCTGCAAGTCCCGAAGCGGAATCCTGCGGCCCACGACGAATCGATGGATGGCCGTGGCCATCGATGCCTGTCCCGGCAGCGTGACGACGCTGCCGCCAAAGCGGCCGAGCTTTGTCTGAACCAGCCCTTCGACCGCCAGGGTACGCAGCGCTTCACGCACCGCTCCGCGACTCAAGCCGGTCTGCTCCACCAGTTCCCGCTCCGACGGGAGACCCTCGCCCTCGGCGAAGTCTCCCCGCAAGATGCTTTCACGCAGATGGTCCGCCAGGACGTCATGGGGCTTGGGCACTGCAATGCGCGTGATGGAGATCCGCTGATTTTTTTGTCGCATGTCCTGCTGCATGGGTGTTTCCGGGTTTTTGAGGGGGGGCGGGCCTGCGCCAGCGAATTTCCAGAGTTTAAGGGTTCACGCCGGATTCGGCGAATTTGCTTCACTGTACCTGTCTTCATGGTTAACCATTGACCATGAATGACTTTGCGCGTATTATTGCATGACCATAAGACCTCGGCGCCTCCGTGACAGGGGGCCTTGCGAAGAGCTCGCGCTTCGCCGGCCGTTGAACGGCGGCGCGCGCCAGCTCTGCTGCCGTGGCTTGGCGGATGCGCACGCTGGGAACGAATGCGTTATCAAACAATTGAAAGACGACGATGAAGATATTGGTGGCTGTCAAGCGGGTGGTGGACTACAACGTCAAGGTTAGAGTCAAGTCGGACGAAACGGGGATGGACATTGCTCACGTGAAAATGAGCATGAATCCGTTTGACGAGATTGCGATCGAAGAGGCGGTGCGGCTGAGGGAAAAAGGCGTCGCCAGCGAGATCATTGCGGTCTCCTGCGGCCCCCAGCCGTGCGAAGAAACCCTGCGTACCGCCATGGCGATCGGCGCAGACCGCGGGATCCTGGTGCGCACCGACGAGGAGCTGCAATCGCTTGCCGTGGCCAAGCTCCTGAAGGCGTTGATCGACAGGGAGCAGCCGGGACTGGTGATTCTGGGCAAGCAGGCGATCGACGACGACGCCAACCAGACCGGACAGATGGTGGCGGCACTGGCAGGCATGCCGCAGGCGACTTTCGCTTCCAAGGTCGAAGTCGCTGGCGACAAGGCGACGGTCACGCGGGAGGTCGACGGCGGCCTCGAGACCTTGTCGCTCGTGTTGCCGGCCGTGATCACGACCGACCTGCGCCTAAACCAGCCGCGCTACGTGACGTTGCCCAGCATCATGAAAGCCAAGAAAAAGCCGCTGCAGACCCTTGCGCCCGAGGAGCTGGGCGTGGACGTCAAGCCACGCCTCAAGACCCTGAAGGTCAGCGAGCCGCCCAAGCGCGGCGCCGGCGTGAAGGTGCCCGACGTGGCCACGCTCGTGGAAAAACTCAAGAATGAAGCAAAGGTGATCTAAATGCCAACACTCGTCATCGCTGAACACGACAACGTCAGCCTCAAGGGCGCGACCTTGAATGCCATCAAGGCGGCCACCGAAATCGGCTTCCACGCCGATGGTGAAGTCCATGTCCTCGTGGCCGGATTCCAGGCAGCCCCGGTCGCAAGTGCCGCCGCCGACGTCCCCGGCGTGACCAAGGTGCTGCATGCCAATCACGCCAGCCTGGCCAACGGCCTGGCCGAGAATCTGGCCGCCCAGGTGCTGGCCATCGCCTCCGGCTACAGCCACATCTTGTTCCCGGCCACGGCATCGGGCAAGAACGTGGCGCCCCGCGTGGCCGCGAGCCTGGACGTGGCCCAGGTGTCCGACATCACCAAGGTGATCAACTCGGACACTTTCGAGCGCCCCATCTACGCCGGCAACGCCATTGCCACCGTGCAGAGCGTGGACAGCGTCAAGGTCATCACCGTACGTACGACGGGCTTTGACGCAGCGGCGTCCACCGGCGGCTGCGCCATGGTGGAAAACGTGACGGCCGTGGCGGACAGCGGCAAGTCCAGCTATGTGGGCAGCGAGTTGTCCAAGAGCGACCGCCCGGAGCTGACGGCTGCCAAGGTCATCGTCTCCGGGGGGCGGGCCCTGGGCAGCGCCGAAAAGTTCAACGACGTGATGACGCCCCTGGCCGACAAGCTCGGCGCGGCGCTGGGCGCGTCTCGCGCGGCGGTGGATGCGGGCTACGCGCCGAACGACCTGCAGGTGGGGCAGACGGGCAAGATCGTCGCTCCCCAGTTGTATGTGGCGGCGGGCATCTCGGGTGCCATCCAGCACCTGGCCGGCATGAAGGATTCGAAGGTGATCGTGGCCATCAACAAGGACCCGGAAGCGCCCATTTTCAGCGTGGCCGATTACGGACTCGAAGCGGATCTGTTCAGCGCCATCCCCGAGATGGTCCAGACCCTTTGATCGGTAAACGAACCTGCAAACTCACCATGGCACACACACAGACCACACCCCCGCCCGCCAATCGACTGCAGGGCCGCCGCATCGTCATTACCGGCGCCGCCTCAGGCATTGGTCGGGCGACCGCCGAACTGTTCGCTGCCGAAGGCGCGGCCTTGACGCTGATGGATCTCAACAACGAGGGACTCCAGCAGCTGGCGCGGACAACCGGTGCCTTTGCGTTTGAGGCGGACATCACCGACGAGGCCAGCGTCGAGCGCGCGGTGCAACAAGGCGCCGCGGCGATGGGGGGCATTGACGGCGTCGTGAACGCGGCGGGTGTCCTGCTGCGCGGATCGGTTCTGGAGGTGGGCCTGAAAGAGTGGCGGCGTGTTCTCGATATCAACATCACCGGAACCTACCTGGTCGTGCGCTGCTGCCTTCCCTGGCTCAAGCAGGTGCCTGGTTCGACCATCGTCAACCTGGGTTCGGCGCAATCGCTCTTGCCGAACGCGCCGAATCGCACGGCCTACGCCACCTCGAAGGGAGGCGTGCTGAACCTCACCCGGGCGCTGGCGGCGGAATTGGCGCCCGATATCCGCGCCAACACGGTCTGCCCAGGACTCGTCGAAACCCCCATGACCGAGGAGATCCGCGGCAACGTGAACAACTATGCGCTGCGCAGGCTCGGCCAGCCCTTGGAGGTCGCCCGCAGCATCCTGTTCCTGACAACCAGTGAGTCTTCCTACGTGACGGGTGCCGCGTTGGCCGTCGATGGCGGCCGCTCCTTCCATTGAGGCGCCTGTCGGGGGGGGCTTGAAAAGCGCTTAAACTTGGCGGCTCCTCTGTTGCAACGGATGCCGAGGACGAAGATGAGACGCATCGGAGCCCGGGGAAAGTCCCGACCGGGCAATACTCAATGATATAGGTCGCTTGGGACGTTAATTTCTCGCGGTGAACTGACCATGGGATCGCCACTGACTGCCGTCACCCCTCCTTTGCCGCTCTCCGGGGTGCGTGTGCTTGATCTGGGACACGTGTTTCAAGGTCCCTACGCCTCCTTCCTCTTGGCCATGGCGGGCGCAGAAGTCATCAAGATCGAGGCGCCCCATGGCGACATGTCTCGCAACCGGAACGGGGATGGAGACTATCCGTTTCGCGCGCTGAACGGCTGCAAGCGTGGAATCGTGCTGAACCTAAAGACCGAGCGTGGACGCGGCTTGCTTCTGGAGATGGCCAAGTCGGCGGATGTGGTGATGGAGAACTTCTCGCCAGGCGTCATGTCACGGCTGGGGCTGGCTCCCGACGCTTTCTTGCAGGTGAACCCGCGAATCATCTACGCGTCCGCCTCCGGTTTTGGCAGCACGGGGCCGTACGCTGGAAATCTCGCGCTGGACCTGACGATCCAGGCAGTTAGCGGGATGATGAGCACCACGGGGGAAAGTGGCTCCCGCCCCATGAAGACGGGTGTGCCAGTGGCGGACTTCATGTCCGGTGCGCACTTCTACGGCGCCGTCGTCACGGCCCTCTATGAACGCGAGCGCACGGGCCGTGGCCGTGTGGTGGAAGTGTCGATGCTGGAATCGCTGTTCTGCACGATGCTTCCCGCTGCCGGTTATTTTTATGCGCATGGCAAGTCGCCGCAGCGCACCGGCAATCGCCACATCGCCAATGCTTACGTGCCGTACGACATCTTCGAAGCACAGGATGGCTGGGTGGCCATCGTTGCCGCGACCGATGATCACTGGCTCGGTCTTGCCCGGGCCATGGCGCGGCCGGACCTTGCCAATGACGATGCACTGCGCACGTCGAAGGGACGCGTCGAGCGCATCGAGGAGCTCACGAACGAGATTGCCGTTTGGGTGTCCCGACATACGCGTCGCACCGTGACCGAGCTGCTTCAGGCACACCGTGTGCCTTCAGCGCCGCTGCAGTCTGTCGACGAAGTACTCGTCGATCGGCAACTCCATGCCCGTGGCTTCCTGACAGAACACCAGACCGAAAAAGGGACGGTGGCCCTGCCCAACAGCCCGATGCGATTCGGCGACTCCCCACTGCGCGAGCTCCAGCCGCCGCCGGACCTGGGTCAGCACACCGACGAAGTGCTGGAGCAGCTTTGCGGGTTGCGCGCCGACGAATTGGCAGCCCTGCGTCGGGCCGGTGTCATTGCCTGACAGGCAACGCGCACCGCTTCAATCCCTCCATTTCAACATTCACGAACGATCTGCCCTGCTCAGGTGAGCAGGGGGCCACTTGCCCATGCGGTGATCCGCCGGGCGTGACGCTCTCGATCCGAAGAAATGGTCAATCGTTGAAAATCTTGATGCAGGCAGGTGACGCCCTGCTGCGTTCAGTATGAAGTCAGGCAGGAGACTGTGAAGCCGCCTGGAAACCTTGATGGTTCGTGTTCCTGTGCTATATGGTTGACCTATGAATCTTTATTTTATACAGTTGGGGACTTGGCATCGGAGCGCGGCTGAAATTCGAATCAGTCCAGTCGCTCCGCAGGTAAAGACCCCAGACCGCCGGATGGTTGCCGGCGCGCGGGATGCCTGCGGCAACGCAGGCTGAAATCAACGCACAGAACTGGAGACGAGATGATGAGGATGAATCGACGGACCCTTATGCTGCTGGCTGGCGCAGCGCCCTTCACCAGCGCGCTGTCGCAGACGCAGTTTCCGAACCGGCCAATCAGGGTGGTCATCCCCTTTCCGTCGGGAAGTTCGACGGACGTGATCGTTCGGCGACTCGGGGAGCACGTGAGCAAGACGCTCGGCCAGCCCGTGGTGGTCGAGTCCAAGCCCGGCGCGAGTGGCCTGATCGCGGCGCGGGCGGTCCTCAGCGGCCCGAAGGACGGCCACACGCTGTTCCTCGGCACCAACTCGACGCATGCCGCCAACCTGTATCTGGTCAAGGACCTGGGATATGACCCCTTGAAGGACTTCGTCCCCATCACGCAGACGACCTCAAACACGCTGCTTCTCGTTGTGAATGCAGACCTGCCGGTACGGACGGTCCAGGAGTTTGTGAAGTACGCCAAGGAGCGTCCCGGCAAGCTGAGCTACGGAACGGGCAATTCCGGTGGCCTGGTGGCTGTGCAACTGCTCAAGATGAAGACTGGAATCGATGCGGTGCCCATCAACTACCAGGGAACGGCGCAGGCGACGACGGACCTGGCCGCGGGGCGTCTTGAATTCATGATGGTGGATCCGGTGGTAATCCGGCCGTTCATTCAAAGCGGAAAGGTGCGGGTCCTCGGTCTTTCCTCAAAGCAGAGGCTCCCCTCGATGCCTGAAGCGAAGCCTCTGGCCGAATCCGGGATCAGTGACTATCAGTACGCCTCCTGGGGCGGTCTGTTCGGCCCCGACGGCACGCCGCCGGACGTGATCCTCCGGCTCAATCAGGCGTTCACGCAAGCGTTGACTGACTCCTCCAACGAGAAGTTCTTCGGCGATCTTGGCATCATTCCCAGCCCGTCCCGCCCGGAAGTCTTTCAAGCGTTCGTTCAGGACCAAGTGAAGGTGTGGGGTGAACTGGTCAAGGAAGCCAAGCTGACCCCCCAGTGAGTGAGCGACCCAGGCTCCACTCAAATGAACAAAAGACAGAGGAAACAGCCATGAGAATGCTTGCAGCGGTCATGTACGAACAGGGGCTCCCGGCTCCTTTCGCAAAGAGTCAGCCTTTCCGCATTGAAGAAGTTGAACTGGATGGCCCGGGAGAGGGCGAACTCCTGGTGGAGGTCCGGGGGGCGGGTTTGTGCCACTCTGACCTGACCGTCCTCGAGGGCATGCGCAAGCGTCCGCTCCCCGTGGTGGGCGGTCATGAAGGGGCGGCCATCGTGCGGGAGGTGGGGCGAGGCGTCACCGGCTTCCAGGTCGGCGATCACGTCACCATGTCACCAGTGGCCGGCTGTGGGCAATGCCGTTTCTGCCAGGCCAGGCGCCCAGGCCTGTGCAAGGCAGTCACCGCCGCAAAGGCACAGGGCATGCTCGGCACCGGCGTTCGGCGTCTGCGTTTCCCGGACGGTGGCCTACTCAACCACTACAGCGGGATATCCGTGTACGCGCAATATGCGGTGGTCACTCCTCAGTCCTTGATCAAGATTGACAAGTCGGTTCCCTTGGACATCGCTGCGCTCTTTGGTTGCGCCGTCGTCACCGGAGCGGGTGCCGTTTTCAACTCAGCCCAGGTCAAGCCTGGTTCGACAGTCGCGATACTGGGGCTGGGCGGTGTGGGGCTCACGGCGGTGATGGCAGCGCGTGAGTCAGGCGCTGCAAAAATCATCGGCCTCGACGTGCTGCCCAGCAAGTTCGATCTGGCCCAGGCCGTGGGCGCCACCCACTGTTTCGATGTCAGGGAGCCTGAAACGGTTCAGCAAGTTCGCGATTTGAGCAATGGCGGAGTCGATTACGCCTTCGAAATTTCAGGGCAGCGCAATGCGCTCGACATGGCCCAGCAAATCACCGCGCCGGGAGGCGAGGTCATTGGCGTTGGCGTGGGGCGAGCGACGGCGATGTTCACGGTGGCACATCTGCCGTGGGTCAACGATGAGCGAGTGCTGCGCGGCTCCTACATGGGCGGCGGCGTGCCCCAGGACGATATTCCGCGCTACGTGGACATGTATTTGCGCGGCCAGTTGCCCGTTGACAGGCTTCGCAGCGAACCCCTGCGTTTCGATCAATTGAACGAGGGGTTTGACCGCCTGAGTGCGGGCAGTGTGGTGCGCCAGATCCTGTTGCCTCATGGCAGCATCTGAAAGGCCCCAGAACTCTCCAGGCTTGATCTGGCGGTAATCGGTTGATCCTGTGGCTTGGCTCGTGCGCGGGCCTTGCCAACCGGTACCCCCGCCCTGTCAACCGTATGCTTGTGAGAACTGGTTGGCCTTCGAGCAGATTTATGACCCATTTTTCTAAGCACCCATTAACTTCCTTCCCGTCCACTGCTGGCGTTGCGAGGGAAGAGCTGCACTTCCGAAGAGTCGATATGCGTGGCTTTCGCCGTGGGGACGGCTTGTATGAGGTTGAAGGCCACCTCACAGACCGCAAGCCGTTCGACTTCATTCCGTCCAGTGGGGGCGACGTTGTGCCGGCCCATACCCCGGTGCACGACATGAGCGTCAGGCTGGTTTTCGACGACCAGATGATCGTGCGCGAGGTGCATGCCTTTTCCGCTTCAACGCCTTACGCTGCCTGTCCCGCGGCTGCGCCTGCACTGCAAAAGCTCAAGGGTTTGCCTATCGCCGCTGGATGGAGTCGCGAGGTGCGCAGCCGACTGGCGGGCGCGCAAGGCTGCACCCATCTCGTTGAAATCGTGGTCCAGCTTGCCACCGCGGCGTACCAGTCAATGACGACCGTGCGCGCGAACCAGCCGCTGGCGGTCGATTCGGAAGGCCGTCCGCTGAAAATCGACAGCTGTTATGCCTACCGTACCGAAGGCGAGCTCGTGAAGCTGCAGTGGCCGCGCTGGCACCGCCCCTCAGACGCCAGGTAGCCATCTTCGGCGCGAGTCCGTCAAAGTCCCGCCGCCCCACCGGGCAGCCGCTGCGAGATGACTTTGGCTGCTTCGAGCAGGGGCGGCAGCAGGGCCTCCTGCTACGGGGCCTGCTCGATGAGGGTGCACCCAGGCACTGCGTGCTGGCCGACGCAGGCTACGGGATCGACTATGCGTTTCGTCAGGGGCTGACCGATCTGGGCTGGCCCTACGTGGTCGGCATCACCTCGGCCGTGGTGGTCTGGTCACCGGGGGAGCCCCTGCCGCCGAAGCCCTACAGCGGCATCGGCCGTCCACCGGTGATGCCACGGCGCACCGCCAAGAGACAGCCGGTGAGCGTCAAGGCACTGGCGCAGTCCTTGCCCGAAAGCGCATTCCACAACATCAGTTGGCGCGAAGGCACAAACGAGCGCCTGACGGGCCGCTTTGCGGCGCTGCGGGTACGCTGCGCCGGGGGCAACGTCGGCAAGGCGCGTCTGCTGCCCCAGCAGTGGCTGCTCATCGAGTGGCCCGCGGATCAGGCCGAGCCCGTCCGAGGGCAGCCATTTCCGCCAGCGTATGCCGCGCCACGCCCCCATGGGTGTGCAGCGCGACGACTCGATTCCAGACTCGGCAAGCGGTGCCGCTACGGCACGCGCGGGAACCATGACGCGAAGGAGGTGGTCTATGCCGAGGTCAGCGACCGGCATCCTGTTCGGACAGATTTTCGTGGTGCTGGGCGTTGCGCTCGGCGGGGTGTGGTGTGGTACGCAGTGGACAGCGTATGCGCTGGGCTATCAAGCACCGCTTGGGGTACCGTGGTTCGGTGTTTTTGGCATATGGGTCTACGAGCCCTGGAAGCTGTTCGAGTGGTGGTATTTCTTCGATGCCTATGCCCCCGATGTCTTCCTGCACGGCGGCATCATCGCTGCCTCAAGCGGACTTGCTGCAGCCGGTGCCGCCATCGCGATGGCCGTCTGGCGCTCCCGCCTCGCCAAGCGCGTCACCACCTACGGCTCAGCCCGCTGGGCCGAACCTGAAGAAGTTCGTGCAGCCGGCCTGACCCAACCAGCGGGCGTGTTCCTGGGCCGCTTGCATGCCCAGGAAAGCGATTACCTGCGCCACGAAGGCCCGGAGCACGTGATGGCCTTCGCGCCCACCCGTTCCGGCAAAGGCGTTGGCCTGGTGGTGCCGACGCTGCTGTCATGGCCCGGCTCCACCGTCATTCACGACATCAAGGGCGAGAACTGGCACCTCACCGCGGGCTGGCGCTCACGTTTCTCGCACTGCCTGCTGTTCAATCCCACCGATGCCAAGTCGGCCGCATACAACCCGCTGCTCGAAGTACGGCGTGGCATGCACGAGGTGCGTGACGTGCAGAACATCGCCGACATCCTGGTTGATCCAGAAGGCGCACTGGAACGGCGCAATCACTGGGAGAAGACCAGCCACGCCCTGTTGGTCGGCGCCATCCTCCACGTGCTCTACGCTAGCGAAGACAAAACCCTGCGCGGCGTCGCGAACTTTCTGTCTGACCCCGCCAGTCCGTTCGAGGTCACGCTGCACCGGATGATGACGACGCGGCACCTGGGCGACGTCACCCATCCGGTCGTCGCCTCGGCCGCCCGCGAAGTGCTCAACAAATCAGACAACGAGCGCTCGGGCGTGCTGTCCACAGCCATGAGTTTTCTGGGGCTGTACCGCGACCCTACGGTGGCCGAAGTCACCTCGCGCTGTGACTGGCGCATTGCCGACCTGATTTCAGCGGAACACCCGGTATCGCTGTACCTGGTGGTGCCGCCTTCGGACATCAGCCGCACCAAACCACTGATTCGCCTGATCCTCAACCAGGTTGGCCGACGCCTGACCGAGTCGCTCGACGGCTCGGACGGCATTGCGCGCAAACACAAGCTGCTGTTGATGCTGGACGAGTTCCCGGCACTGGGCCGGCTCGACTTCTTCGAGTCGGCGCTGGCCTTCATGGCGGGCTACGGATTGCGTGCCTTCCTGATTGCTCAGTCGCTCAACCAGATCGACAAGGCCTACGGCCAGAACCATTCGATTCTGGACAACTGCCATGTGCGCATTACGTTCGCGACCAACGACGAGCGCACGGCCAAGCGGATTTCGGATTCTCTGGGCACTGCCACCGAGTTGCGCGCCCAGCGCAACTATGCAGGTCATCGGCTGGCCCCATGGCTGGGGCACCTCATGGTGTCGCGCCAGGAGACGGCCCGGCCCCTGTTGACGCCGGGCGAGGTGATGCAGTTGCCGCCGGATGAAGCTGTGGTGATGGTCTCCGGTCATCCTCCGATCAAGGCGGCCAAGCTTCGTTACTACCAGGATCGGAACTTCACGGCACGGGTGCTGGCGCCGCCAGCGCTGGCCGCAGGCGCTTATGCAGACCGGCCTGCTGCTCGGCCCGACGACTGGAGCGGACTCGCGGTTC
Organism: Comamonadaceae bacterium 2FH; assembly: GCA_005503335.1. GTDB lineage: Bacteria > Pseudomonadota > Gammaproteobacteria > Burkholderiales > Burkholderiaceae_C > SCMQ01. The sequence continues at coordinate 64,246 of SCMQ01000006.1, read as the reverse complement.
CTGCGGTATCGGACGCATCAGGTGCCGGTGATGCCGAGGGTTTTGCCGACGAGGGCGGTCACCAGCTTAAGCCCGAGCTGGACGTGACGGTCGATGCACCCGTCCTGCCGGAAGCGGACGGCTTGCTGGTGCTCGACGACGAGGACGACGTGCCGCTGCGTCCAATGAGCCTGGAACGGCAGGTAGACCGCCAGCTGGCGCGGACCGCGCGGCTGACCGCTTTAGACCCTGACGACGGGATCGCGTTATGAGCAGCCGTACCCGTCTGAACATCTTCATCGAACCCGACCATGCAAAGCGGCTGGAGCAGCTCGCCGCGCACAGGGGCGTCTCCAAGTCGGCCGTGATCGCGGCGGCCCTGGCTTCCTTCCTCTCGCCCGATGCCGCCGACCAGCGCGAGGCGGCCATGGCCAAGCGCCTGGACCGCCTTTCACGCCAGTTCGACCGGCTGGAGCGTGACCAGTCCATCCTGATCGAGACCCTGGCGCTCTACGTGCGCTATTTCCTGACCGTTTCCATACCCGTGCCGGAGGCCCAGCAGGAGGCGGCCCGTGCCCAGGGCCGCGCCCGCTACGCCCAGTTCATCGAGCAGCTGGCCCGCCACATCCAGCGCGGGCGCAGCCTGGTGCGGGAGGTCCATGAAGAGGCCTTCCCGGACTTATCCGGGTCGTTTGGAACCGATGGCCTCACGCCATCGTCCGCCAACGGCCTATCCCCGGAGGCTGTTCCTCCTGTATCAACCCAGGAGGAGTCCGATGGACCGCAGGCCTGATAAAAGCGTCGGAGGGGGCAACAGCGACCATGGCGGCAACAGCGGCATCGTGTCCGGCGAGCGCCGCATCCGCATGCTACGCACGGCCATGGGGCCGGATATCGCGGCCGCGCTGGAAGACCCGGAGGTCGTGGAAGTGTTGCTGAATCCGGACGGCACCCTGTGGCTGGACCGGCTGGGGGCAGGTCGCGCACCGACCGGCGTCACCATGCCACCTGCCGTGGCCGAACGCATCATCCGCCTGGTGGCGGCCCACGTGCGCACCGAGGTCCATGCCGGGGCGCCGATCCTGTCGGCTGAGTTGCCCGAGACCGGGGAACGCTTTCAGGGGGTGCTTCCGCCGGTGGTGCGTGCCCCCTCGTTCGCGATCCGCAAGCGGGCGCTGCAGATCCTCACGCTGGCGCGCTATGTCGCCGACGGCATCCTGACCGAAGCCCAGGCCAGCTTTCTGCGCACGGCTGTGCGGGAGCGCCAGAACATCGTCATCGCCGGTGGCACCAGCACCGGCAAGACCACGCTGGCCAACGCCTTGCTCGACGAGATCGCCGAGATACGGGACCGTGTGCTGATCCTGGAGGACACGGTGGAGTTGCAGTGCCGCTCCGATGACCACGTGGGCATGCGCACCGAGCCCGGTGTCAGCACCATGGCCGACCTGGTGCGCGCCACGCTGCGGCTGCGGCCCGATCGCATCGTCGTGGGCGAGGTGCGTGGAGCCGAAGCACTCGACTTGCTCAAGGCCTGGGGCACGGGGCACCCCGGCGGTATCGCGACCGTGCATGCGGGTTCTGCCCACGGCGCGCTCACGCGGCTGGAACAACTGGTGCAGGAGGTTTCCGTCACCGTGCCGCGTGCGCTGATCGCCGAGGCGGTCAACGTGATCGTGTTCATCGCCGGGCGTGGCCATGCCCGGCGCGTGCAGGAGATCGCCCGCGTCGTCGGTTTCGACAGCCACGGATACCAGCTCAGCACCGATCTGATGTCTTCGTTTCCATCCATCTCATCAACTCCAGGAGAAACTTCATGACGAATCTGCGCATTTCCGTAAAACCTGTTTTGCAGGCTGCTACCGTTGTCGCGTTGTTGTGGGCCATTGCGGGGTCCGCGCATGCGGCGGGATCGAACATGCCCTGGGAAGGGCCGCTGCAGTCAATCCTGGAGTCCATTCAGGGACCGGTGGCGCGCATCATCGCGGTGATCGTCATCATCACCACCGGTCTGGCGCTGGCTTTCGGGGACACCAATGGCGGCTTTCGGAAGCTGGTGCAGATCGTCTTCGGGCTGTCGATCGCGTTCGCCGCGTCGTCCTTCTTCCTGACCTTCTTCAGCTTCTCGGGCGGGGCGGTGCTGGCATGAGCACGCCCACCGCCGACGCGCCAGGCTTTGAGGTGCCCTTGCACCGCTCGCTGACCGAACCGATCCTGATGGGCGGGGCGCCGCGCACCGTGGCTATTGCCAACGGCACGCTGGCCGCTGCCGTGGGGCTGGGATTGCAGCTGTGGCTCCCGGGCATTGCATTCTGGATCGTGGGCCATTCGCTGGCCGTCTGGGGGGCGCGGCTCGATCCGCAGTTCATGGCGGTCTTCACCCGGCACGTCAAGCACCGCGTGTTGCTGGACGTGTGACGCTGCTGGAGAGAACCCATGCTGCATCTTGCTGAATACCGCAAGCGCCCGGCGCTGCTGGCCGACTGGCTGCCTTGGGCTGGGCTGGTCGCTCCCGGCGTCGTGCTCAACAAGGACGGCGCGTTCCAGCGCACCGCCCGTTTCCGCGGGCCGGACCTGGACAGCGCGACGCAGGGCGAGTTGCTCGCGACGTCCGCGCGCCTCAACAACGCCTTGCGCCGCCTGGGGTCCGGCTGGGCCTTGTTCGTGGAGGCCGAACGCCGCGAGGCGGCGGACTACCCGGAATCCGTGTTTCCGGAGCCCTTGTCCTGGCTGGTCGATGAGGAGCGGCGTGCCGCCTTCGAGGAGGCTGACAGCCACTTCGAGAGCGTCTACCACCTGACTCTGCTCTACATGCCGCCCGAGGAGTCCACGGCGCGCGCCGCGAAGCTCCTATACGAGAACACCAAGGCCGAAGGCGTGAACTGGCGCGAACGCCTGGAATCGTTCGTTTCCGAGACCGAGCGCTTCCTGGGTCTGCTCGAAGGCGTGATGCCCGAGATTGCCTGGCTGGACGACGCACAGACCTTGACTTACCTGCATGGCACGGTCTCGACCCGGCGTCATCCGGTGGCGGTGCCCGAGGTGCCGATGCACCTGGATGCCCTGCTGGCGGACGAGCCACTGACCGGCGGGCTGGCGCCCATGCTGGGCTCCGATCACCTGCGTGTGCTGACGGTGCGCGGCTTTCCGACCTCGACCTGGCCGGGTCTGCTCGACGATTTGAACCGCCTGGGTTTTGCCTACCGTTGGAGCACGCGTTTTCTGTGCCTGGACAAGGCCGAAGCCGAGAAAGAACTGACGCGCTTGCGCCGCCAGTGGTTTGCCAAACGCAAGAACATCGTCGCGCTGTTGCGTGAGACCATCTTTCAGCAGGAAAGCCCGCTGGTCGATTCCGATGCATCGAACAAGGCGACGGACGCCGATGCGGCCTTGCAGGAACTGGGCAGCGACCAGGTGTCCTTTGGTTATGTGACCGCGACGGTCACGGTGCTGGATGCCGATGCCACGGCGGCCGACGAGAAGCTGCGCGCGGTGGAGCGGACCATCCAGGGGCGCGGCTTCGTGACGATTCCCGAGACCCTCAATGCGATCGATGCCTGGCTGTCCTCGATCCCCGGCCACGCCTATGCCAACGTGCGCCAGCCCATCGTCTCGACCTTGAACCTGGCCCACATGATGCCGGTGTCCGCCGTCTGGGCCGGGCAGGAGCGCAACCGGCACCTGGACGGCCCGCCCCTGATCGTGACGCGCACCGATGGCGCGACGCCGTTTCGGCTGGTCACGCACATCGGCGACGTCGGCAACACCTTGGTGGTCGGTCCCATCGGCATGGGCAAGTCGGTGCTGCTGGCCACGCTGGCGCTGCAATTCCGGCGCTATCCGGGCTCGCGCATCCTTGCCTTTGACATGGGGCGCTCGATCCGCGCCACCATCCTCGGATTGGGTGGCGAGCACTACGACTTGGGTGCGGATGGCGGCGCGGAGGGGACCATTTCTTTCCAGCCACTGGCTCGCATTGATCGGGATGGCTACCGGGCCTGGGCGGCCGAGTGGATCGAAGGCCGCTTGATTCAAGAAGGCGTGGCCGTCGGTCCTGCAGAGAAGGATGCAGTGTGGTCTGCGTTGAACAACCTCGCCAGCGCGCCTGTCCAGCAGCGCACCCTGACCGGCCTGTCGGTGCTGCTGCAGTCGAACGCCTTGCGCCAGGCCCTGCAGCCCTATGTGCTGGGCGGCGCCCACGGCAACTTGCTGGACGCTGACCGGGACCGGCTGGGCACGGCCGACGTGCAGAGCTTCGAGATGGAGGAGCTGATGCACAGCAAGGCCGCCATGCTGGCGGTGCTGCGCTACCTGTTCGCCCGCTTCGAGGAGCGTTTCGATGGCGCACCGACCTTGCTGATCCTGGACGAAGCCTGGGTGTTTCTGGACGACCCGGTGTTTGCCTCGCGCATCCGCCAGTGGCTCAAGACCCTGCGCAAGAAGAACGTCTCGGTGATCTTCGCCACCCAGTCACTGGCGGACATCAAGGATTCGGCCATCGCCCCGGCCATCATCGAAAGCTGCGCCAGCCGCATCTTCCTGCCGAATCCGCAGGCGACCGAGCCGCAGATCCGGGCCATCTACGAGGGCTTCGGACTCAACGGCCGGCAGATCGACATCGTCGCCCAGGCGACCCCGAAGCGGGATTACTACTACCAGTCGCGGCTGGGCAACCGGGTCTTCGATCTGGGCCTGGGGCCGGTGGCGCTGGCGTTTGCCGGTGCCTCCACGCCGGAGCACCAGCGTGACATCGACGCCGTATCGGCCTCTGTCCCCCCTTCGGACTTTGCCGCCGCCTGGCTGCGCCATCGCGGCCTCGACTGGGCCGCAGACCTCATGCTTTCGTTCCCGCCCCCTTCATCCATCGCAAAGGAGAAGCAACCATGAAGAAGACCTTGATCGCCATCGCCGCCGCCATGCTGGTGATGGCCGCGCCCGCCGCGCAGGCTCAGCGGATCGTGTTCGATCCTTCGAATTTTTCTCAGAACATCCTGACGGCCGCGCGCACGCTGGAGCAGATCAACAACCAGATCCGGCAGTTGCAGAACGAGGCGCAGATGCTGATCAATGATGCGAAGAACCTGACGGGGCTGGATTACAGCGCGCTGGCCGAGCTGCGGGCGGCGCTGTCCGCGACCAACCAGCTGATCCAGCGGGCGCTGGGACTGTCGTTCAATGTCTCGCAGATGGAAGCCGAGTTCACCCGGCTGTACCCCGATGCCTACTCGGCCTCCATAGCGGGCAGCCAGATGGCGCTGGACGCCCGCACACGCTGGCGCAACTCGCTGGAGGCCTTGCGCACCGCGACCCAGGTGCAGTCGCAGGCGGTGCAGAACTTTGCCTCGGACGAGCAGACGCTGGCGAATCTGGTGAACCGCAGCCAGTCGGCGGTGGGGGCCTTGCAGGCGATGCAGGCCACCAACCAGCTGCTGGCCCTGCAATCCCGCCAAGCCATGCAGGCGCAGCAGCTGCAGATCACCCAGGACCGGGCTGTCGCCCTGGAACAGGCGCGCCAGGTGGCGGTGCAGGAACGTGCGCGCGAGGTACGGCGGCGGTTCCAGGGGGAGGGCACGGCCTACACGCCGCATTCCGTGAATTTCTACGGCCACTGAGGGGTGGCGATGAAGCATCTCCTCATTCCGATCGCAGCGGCCCTGGTGCTGGCGGGCTGCAGTCCGTCCGCACCGCCCGATTCCGTCGAAGCGCTGGCCGTCAATCTGGCGCGCCTGAAGGAACTGCGCGCGCAGTGCAAGGCCGATCACGAGAAGCTGGGCGATGTCCTGTGCAACCGCGTGGCCCAGGCCACGCGGCGCCGCTTCATGGGCGAGGGCCAGTCGCCGTACGCGAACGATCCCGTGTCGAAGGATGGGGCGCCATGAACGACCTGTCCGTCATCGATCGCTTTCTGGATGTCTTCTCGCGCTACATCGATTCGGGTTTCGGCATGCTGCGCGGTGAGGTGGCTTTCCTGACCACCACGCTGGTGGTGATCGACATGACGCTGGCCGGGCTGTTCTGGGCCATGAGCCACGCCAGCGGGCATGGCGAGGACGTGATCGGCAAGCTGATCAAGAAGGTGCTTTATGTGGGGGCCTTCGCTTTCATCATCGGCAACTTCAACAGCCTGGCGGGCATCGTGTTCCGGTCCTTTGCGGGGCTGGGTCTGGTGGCATCGGGGTCCACGGTGACGCAGGCGCAGCTGCTGCAGCCGGGGCGGCTGGCCCAGGTGGGCGTCGATGCCGGGCGGCCCATCATGGCGCAGATCAGCGACCTGACGGGTTTCCCCGAGGTGTTCGCCAACCTCGACGTCATCGTGGTGCTGTTCCTGGCGTGGCTGGTGCTGATCGTCTGTTTCTTCATCCTGGCGGTGCAGCTGTTCGTCACGCTGATCGAGTTCAAGCTGACCACGCTGGCGGGCTTTGTGCTGGTGCCGTTTGCGCTGTGGAACAAGACAGCGTTTCTTGCCGAGCGGGTGCTGGGCAATGTGGTGTCGTCGGGCATCAAGGTGCTGGTGCTGGCCGTGATCGTGGGGATCGGCTCAGGCTTGTTTGCCGAGTTTCGGACGCCGCCTGGGACTGAACCCTCGATCGACCACGCACTGACCATCATGCTGGCCGCGCTGGCGATGTTCGGCCTCGGCATCTTTGGGCCCAGCATCGCGACCGGGCTGGTGTCGGGTGCGCCGCAGCTCGGTGCCGGTGCCGCGGCCGGTACGGCCCTGGGTGCTGTGGGTCTGGCGGTGGCCGGGGGTGCGGCCATTGCCGCGAGCGGCGCGGCGGTTGCGGCCGGTGCGCGCATGGCACCGGGGGCCGCACGCTCGGCCATTGGTGGCGGTGCCGCCGCAGCGCGGTCGGCAAGTGCGCTGGCCAGCAGTGCGAAGTCCGCCTACCAGGCGGGTGCCGCGGCCTCGGGCGGTGGCGGTGTCCGCGCCGCCGGTGCCGGCCTGGCCAACGTCGCCAAGACCGGCGCCAGTGCCGCAGGGCAGCGTGTTGCGGCAGGGGCCAAGGCGGTCAAGGACCGGGTGGCGAGTTTTGTGTCTGAAGCCGCTGCGCCCGCCCAGGCGGTTTCGGCCGCTGGGGCCGGCGCAGCCGAACAAGAGCCGGCACCGGGGCCGGCACCCGCCTGGGCGAAACGCCTGCAGCGCCAGCAGCGCATCTCGCACGGCGTGTCCACCGTCGCCCACACCTTGCGTTCGGGGGACCACGGAGGCAGTGGCGCTAGCCCGAGCTTGCGCGACCACTCGAATTCATGACCAGGAGATTCAGCGATGCTGTTTAAACGACCCCAGGTGCGGTACTCGGAAACGCCCGAGCCCATCACCCCGTACCAGGCTGCCGGGCAGGTCTGGGACCAGCGCATCGGCAGCGCGCGCGTGCAGGCCCGGAACTGGCGGCTGATGGCCTTCGGCAGTCTGTCGCTGGCCTTGCTGATGGCCGGCGGTCTGGTGTGGCGCTCGGCGCAGTCCATCGTGACGCCCTATGTGGTGGAGGTGGACAACGCGGGCCAGGTGCGCGCGGTCGGTGAAGCGGCCACGCCGTACAAGCCCACCGACGCGCAGATCGCCTACCACCTGGCGCGGTTCGTGACCGATGTGCGGTCCTTGTCGATCGATCCCATCGTGGTGCGGCAGAACTGGCTGCAGGCCTATGACTACACCACCGACCGGGGCGCGGCCACGCTGAACGACTACGCCCGCACCAACGACCCGTTCTCGCGCATCGGGCAGAACTCGGTGGCCGTGGAGGTCACCAGCGTCGTGCGGGCCAGCGACAGCTCGTTCCAGGTGCGCTGGATTGAACGCAACTATGCCAGCGGTGCGCCCTCCGGGACGGAGCGCTGGACGGCCGTGCTGTCGATTGCGCTGCAGCCGCCGCGCACCGAGGAGCGGCTGCGCAAGAACCCGCTCGGCATTTACGTCAACGGCCTGTCCTGGAGCCGTGAACTTGAATCGGTTGAAGGAGCCAAGAAGCCATGAAGACACAGATCCGGATTTACGTATTGCCGCTGATCCTGGCGGCGACACTCTTGAACATCGCTGGTTGTGCCGCCCAGGGCAAGCCGCCCGTCATCACCCTGGACGAGCCCGTGGCCGCGCAACGGCTGCCGGATCCACCCAAGCCCGTCGAAGTGGTGGAGGTGTCGAAGCCTTTGCCCCTGCCGGAGCAGCTCAAACCGTTGCCGTTACCTTCCACGGTGCAGAGCCTCGGGCCGGTGGCTGAGCCCGCCGATGAAAAGCTGCGCGTTTCACGGGCCAATGAAGAAGCCCGCATCGCCCCGACGCGCGAGGGCTACGTCAACGCGATCCAGGTCTGGCCCTATGCCGATGGCGCGCTGTACCAGGTCTACGCCAGCCCCGGCCGCGTGACCGTGATTGCATTGCAGGAGGGCGAAGAACTGGTGACCGTGTCTGCCGGTGACACGGTGCGCTGGATCGTGGGCGACACGGCCAGCGGTGCAGGGGCCACACTGCGCGTGAACATTCTGGTGAAACCCACCCGCGTTGGCCTGAAAACCAACCTGGTCATCACGACGAACCGCCGCACCTATCTGCTGGAGCTGTCCTCGACGCCGCAGGCCTGGATGGCTTCGGTGTCCTGGGACTACCCGAAGGACAGGATGCTGGCTTTGCAGCGCCAGGCGCAGAAAGCCCAAGCTGCCGCGCCCGTGGATTCGGGTCTTTCGCTGGAGCAAATCAAGTTCCGCTATGCCATCACGGGTGACAGCCCGTCGTGGAAGCCGCTGCGGGCATTCGATGACGGGCAGCGGGTCTACATCCAATTCCCCGGCGGCATTGCGCAAGGCGAACTGCCGCCACTGTTCGTCATTGGCCCGCAGGGCGACGGGCAACTGGTGAACTACCGGTTTCGCTCGCCGTATTACATCGTGGACCGCTTGTTCGGCGCGGCAGAGCTGCGGCTGGGTGACAAACAGGCGCAGGTGGTGCGCATCGAGCGCACCGATGGTGTGGGTGGCGTGGGCAACCCGGCACGGAGTCACTGAGCATGAGCGCGCCCGAAACAGCGGAGACACCGCGAGGAGCGCAGAAGGCCGATCCTCAAGGCATGGCCCTGCGCAGTCCGCCCCGACCCGTGGTGCGGCTCAACCGCCGTATGCTGGTGATTCTGGCCGGATTGCTGGCGGCCCTTGTGCTGGGCGCGACGCTGTGGTCGCTGCAACCGGCCAAGCACGCCAAGGATACGGCGGCCGAGCTGTACAACGTGGACCGTGTCTCGCGAGCGGAAAACCTGGACCAACTGCCCAAGGACTACTCGAAGCTGCCACCGCCGGCCAGGCCCGCGGTTCCGGTACTGGGTGAGCCGCTGCCCGGGGACTTGGGGCCTGCGATTCTCCATGCGGAGCGGAACGCCAATGCCAACGTGTCGGCGGCGTACAACGATCCGGCGCATGCGGATCGGCTGGCACGGTTGCGGGATGCCGAGGAAGCTGCGCGCGCATCGGTGTTCTTCCGCAGCAGTGGTGGTGCCAAGGCGGCTTCGGCTGGAACGGCGACCGGCAGTCCTGTGGCACCAGCATCGGTACAGGCTTCGGGTAACCAGCCGTTCAATCCGTTGGCGTCGGCACTGGCATCCAATTCGTCGCCAACGGCATCGACCGATCCGACTGCCGCTCAGAACCTGCAGGCACAGAAGCAGGCGTTTGTCGCCAATGCGGGCGATGTGGCCACGCGCAATCCGGGTGGTCTGCAATTGCCGGCGTCGCCCTACCAGGTGATGGCGGGAACCATCATTCCGGCTGCGCTGGTGACGGGCATCAACTCCGACTTGCCGGGGCAGGTGATTGCCAACGTGACGGAGGCGGTCTACGACACGGCGACGGGGCGGTACTTGCTGATCCCGCAGGGCTCACGGTTGGTCGGGCGCTACGACAGCCAGGTGTCTTTCGGGCAGCGGCGCGTCTTGCTGGTGTGGACGCGGCTGATCCTGCCGGATACGTCGTCGATTGCGCTGGACCGCTTGCCGGGGATCGACCCGGCAGGTTATGCCGGGCTGGAGGATGGAGTGGACTGGCATTGGGACCGCATCCTCGCTGGCGCTGCGCTGTCCACGCTGCTGGGCGTGGGGGCCGAGCTGGCTGCGCCAGAGAGTCGGACGGATGGCAACCGCGTTGTCATTGCCGCGCGGCAGGGCGTGCAGGACACGGTGAACCAGGTTGGCCAGGAGATCACCAAGCGGAACATGAGCATCCAGCCGACGCTGACGATTCGGCCGGGGTTTCCGGTGCGGGTGATGGTGAGCAAGGATCTGATCTTGCGGCCTTACCAGCCGCTGTTCTTCCAGAGGGGGTCTTCGCAATGAGTACGTCCGTTAGTAAGCTGCGGCTGGGGCCGCTGCCCAAGACCGAAACGGTGAAGCTGACGATTGCGCTGACGACGGCATTGAAGGCTGATCTGGAGCGCTATGCCGCGCTGCATGCGCAGGCATACGGGGAGCCTGTTGATGCCGTCACGCTGATCCCGCACATGTTGGAGGCGTTCATCATGCGGGATCGAGGGTTCAAGGCGCTGAAGATCAAGTTGCCGAGACCACGCGTGGGGGAAGGCGGCTGACGGGGCTTTTGCCACGGACAAAAGACTCGCCTTTTGCACGCCAGTGCCGACCACCGCAGGCCCTGTGATGATGGGTTGATTGGATTTTGTTGCAAAAATAGTATTTCGTTTTAAAAATAGCACGTGAGAAGGCGATAAACATTTTGGCTTGATTGGAAATTGTGGTATTTTTCCAATATGGATAGAACTCCACGACACGCTCTAATCAAGAAGCTTCAGACCAGCCTGCCGCGCGGTATGCCGTTCGATCTGGCAGCCCTGGAGCGCATCGGCGTGTCCGCTCAACTGGTGGCTCATTACGCCGAAAGCGGCTGGGTCGATCGACTGGGGCAGGGTGTCTATGCGTTTGCGGGTGACACGCTGAACGCGCATGGTGCGATCAAGTTCCTGCAAACCCGTGTGACGGGGTTGCATGTGGGAGGTAAGAGTGCGTTGGCCCTCCAGGGTGTGCGCCACAACCTCGCGATGCGGGAGGCGTTGGTGCTGTGGGGCGATGTTCGATTTGCGCTGCCAGCGTGGTTCACCTCACGATTTCCATCGCGCTATGTGGCTGCCAGATTGTTCAGCTGGCCGGACAGCACCCTGGCCGACAATAGCGTGACAACGCCGCCCGGCGTGTCTGAGGGCTTGCGCGTATCGGTCCCCGAACGTGCAGTCCTCGAACTGCTTTACGAGGTGGGTACGCACCAGGGTCTGGAAGAGGCGCGCAACCTGTTCGATGGCCTGCGCAACTTGCGCAAGGATGTTCTGGGCGAGCTGTTGCAGTCCTGCACCAGCATCAAGGCCGTCCGCCTGTTCTTGACCTGGGCTCGCGAAACCGGCGTGGTCGACGTGGATGCCCTGCAGCACCAGTACACGTTGCCCGTCGGCAGCGACAAGCGCTGGATCACTCGCATGAAAGATGGCAACCTGTTGAGCCTGAAACCCCATGGATAAAGCCTACGCCGACACGGTTCGCCTGCTGCTGACCGCAGCGCCCGATGTGTTTGCCAACGACATCTTCGCCATGAAGGGCGGAACCGCCATCAACCTGTTCGTGCAGGACATGCCGCGCCTCTCGGTCGATATCGACGTGGTCTACACACCCTGGCAGACCCCGCGCGAGCAGGCATTGAAAGCCATCAGCAATGAGCTCGACGCCATTGCCGGTCGGTTGGTCCAGTTGGGACTGACCACGCGCAAGGTCTCCTCCAAAGAACTCGGCGACACCAAGCTGCTGATCGAGAACGCCGAAGCCCAGGTCAAGGTCGAAGTCAACGTGGTTTTTCGTGGCACGGTCCTCCCGGTCGAGCGCTATCCATTGAGCCCGAAGACCGCCGGCCTGTTCAGCATGGCGCTGGAACTGCCAGTTCTGGCACCTGCGGAGCTTTATGGCAGCAAGCTGGTCGCGGCCATGGATCGCCAGCATCCCCGTGACTTGTTTGACGTGTTGCAGATGTTCGAATCCGGGGACTTGTCGGACGCGGCCGTGGAATGCTTCGTGACCTACCTGGCCGGACACAACCGGCCTACCCACGAAGTACTGTTCGGCAATGAAAAAGACATCGCCCATGAGTACCATCAGAACTTCGCGGGCATGACCATCGAGCCGGTTGGGCTCGATGCTCTGCTGGAGACACGGGCCAGGCTGCGAGAGGAACTTCCGCAACGGCTGACGGCGAACCAGAGGCAGTTTCTGGTCGGCCTGGTCCGCGCACAGCCCGACTGGACCTTGCTGCAATGTCCGCATGCTTTCGAGCTACCAGCGTTGCGATGGAAGGTGGGCAACCTGCAGACCTTCAGCCAGCGTCGGCCGGCGGACTTTAAAAAGCAGGCGGCGGCTCTGGAGGACTTCCTGGCGTGACGTCGAAGTGGGAAGACCATGGCAGGCTGATCGAGGTTGCCCTCCCAGAAGCTTCTGCACCGTACGGATATCACTGCGGCTTCTAGAAAGGGGGTGCTGCCTTCTAAAACGGCAACGCATCCCTACATTCCGTTATCCTCGCGGGGTAGTACCTAACCCAGAGCCGCAGGATCCCATGACTTCCACTTTTGCCGACCGCATTGCCGCGATGAACGCGATGTACCGCTTGGCTGCCTACGACACCCCGAACGTTCCAGACGATGTCGCCGGCCGCCTGGTCAAGTTCAAAGCGACCTTGATGGACGAAGTGCATGAGGTAGACGACATCGTCGCCATGGCGAAGTCCGGGGCGTCCAAGCTTGATGTGGCAGTCGCTATCGCCGACCTGCTGGGTGACATCATCGTTTACTGTCGCTCCGAGGCGCTCAAGTACGGCTTGCCCCTTGAGGAGGTCTTGGACGTCATCATGGACAGCAACGAAAGCAAGTTGGGGGAAGATGGCAACCCCATCTACGACCAGAACGGGAAATTCCTGAAAGGCCCCAACTACTGGAAACCCGAACCCAAAGTTCGCGAGCTTATTGCAAGGTCCATGTCCGAGGCCGGCTGACCAATTCGAGAAAGGTGACGAGGAGCCCGCATGGACCCGCTTATCCTTGCTGATGGTTGGACGCTCGAAAGCATCGAGCAGTCAATGCATCGCGTTGTGGCGAGCGGCGGCGCCCCATTGCAGGTCAACAAGGATTTCGTCGGACGGCGCAAAGGTGCCCTGCACGACGCTGCTCGCTTGCAACTTCTCGCCACCTGGGCGCGTCTGGCAAAGGAACGACGCCTCCAATACCACGCTGCCAACCAGGTTCAGTCGATTCTTGGGGAGCTCTGCGACTACGCCCCAGGCATTGCAGCGCTGCGCCTATGCGAAGGAATCACCGTTGGTGAACAGTTCATTCCCAGGAGAGCAGCGCTAGAGCCAGCAGCCGAGAAGATGGCCTGGACTGATCAGCTTCTTTGGGGACGCATCATTAGGGGACGGACGATTGACTTCACGTGCGTCAGTGGCTCGAAGGTCCAATACCTTAGGCCGTTGTTCACGGTTCGCAACACGCGTGCTGTCAAGCGCAAGGAGGGAATGTTTCTAGTTCTCAGAGCGCTCAGCGACTTCGTTGCGAAATCGGACGCAGATCACATACCGCACACGTTCCTCAAGTCCTGTGCAGTGTTCGCATCTGAGCTGATGAAGAACACACAGGAGCACGCGACTCGCGACCATGCCGGGCAACCGTATTTGGAGCACGTCGAGGGGCTTATCATCAGCTGGCAGGAAATGCTCGAAGAGTCCTTCAAAGGGGATTTCGCAGGTCATCCGCGCTTGAAGGAGTTCTGGGAACGCGAGCAGGCGCCGGTCCGTGCTGGCGCCACTACAGCGCTGCGGTGCTTGCAGCTCAGCTTCTTTGACACCGGACCAGGTTTTGCAAGCAGAACTACAGGCAAGATTCTTTCGGGCCTGTCGCCCGAAGATGAGCGCAAGGCGCTGCTGGACAGCCTGAAGAAGAACGCTTCGACAAAGAACGAGGCCGGCGCCGGCAACGGCTTGCCTGACGTGCTCGAAGCACTTCGGGAGGTCGGTGGGCTGATGACCATTCGGTCTGGTCGCCTGAACCTCTTCAATGCATTCACGCCTGGCGAGGAGCGAGACTTGTTTGAATTCGACGATTGGGCTGCCCGGGACCTTGCACCGGCCGTTGGCTCAGTCGTTTCTCTGCTTCTTCCCATCAGACGATGATGCGCAAGGCGTACTCGTTCTCTGCCAGCGGCACCTGCACGTCGTCGGGGTATGACCTGGAGGCGCTGTGTGTCTTCTTTGACACAAAGCGTCCCATCAGCGGCCTTGACTTCTTCGACGAGCTGGCGACGTCGCTTCAAGGCGTTCAATCGCTACCCGACTGCGTCCTCATCATCGCCGATGCGCCACACCTCGGGACGCTGCATCAGTACTGGACACAGACTTCAGGACAGCAACAGGTCTTCCAGCAAAGGGGCGTACACAAGGGAACCCCCTTCGTCAAGGGCTATTACTTCGCGACCTGGAATCCAAGCACTGGATTGAACTTGGCACACACGCAGGGAGCGTCCAGTCACGCACCCTTCAGCTTACCGCTGCAGTCGTTCGTCAACCAGGGACTCAAGGCCTTGGTGATGAACAACCCTGTAGTGCAGGTTGCTCCGGCCGGACATGTCTTCAAACATCCGTCCAAGACGGTCAACAAGCTGTTCGTTCAAGCGCGCGAGCTGGCAACCAGCGAAGCAGAGCTTGCCTTCGTTAGCAGATGCTTAGTAGTCCGGTTCAGAAGTTCGCACACGTATTGTTCAAGCCGCGAGTTTCGGGTGTTGAGTTTCAGCGTAGCGAGAGCGCATACGCGCCATCAGCGCGTTGAGGTCGGCTCGGGTGAACTTCCACTCGAACGGATGGGCGATGCTCTCGTAGTAGCGCTCGAAGTCTTCCAGCCGATCAGCAACCGCCTGCAGGCAAGTGAAGTCGTTGGGCGTGAGCGCCTTGCGCTGCACGATGGAGAAGTAGATCTCGATCTGGTTGAGCCAGCTCGCGTGCACCGGTGCGTGGACGGGTACCAATCGCGGATGGGCCTGGGTCAGGCGCCGCACGCAGGCCTCGCCGCGATGAGACGAGCCGTTGTCCATGATCCAGAACACCCGGCGTGCCTGGTTGTACGGCCACTGGCTCATGACCTGATCGACCAGGCGCTCGAATGGCGCGATGCCGGTGGTCGTCTCGCAGCGACCGAACACCTTGGCGCGGTGCACATCCAGGGCGGCCAGGTAGGCCCAGGCGCCGCGGCGCTCGTACTCGTGCTCCACGCGCATCGCTTCGCCGGGACGGCCGGGCAAGCTCGGATGCACGCGCACGCGCGCCTGGATGCTGGTCTTCTCGTCGGTGGAGATGACGAACTCGTCCTTGCGCAACGCCTGGCCCTGCCAGCAGCGTGCGTAGAGGTCCAGAATGCGCGCTGCCTTGGCCTGGAAGTCAGGGTCGCGGGGAAATATCCAGCAGCGGTGCTGCCACGGCCGGATCGCATCCTCGTGCAACCAGCGCCACACCGTACTGTCACTGATGCGCGCCACCAGGCCCGTGCGTTGCGCATGGCGTGCTACATCAGCCACGCTCAGGCGCGACAGCGGCACGCCCAGCGTGGCCGGCAGCTCGCAGGCCAGCGCCTTGATCTCAACGGTGAGCTGTGGGGGAAAAGACCCGGGGGCGTCCCGGGCGGGCTCGCTCTTCGAGGCCCGCCAATCGCTCCCGAAAGAAGCGCTGGCGCCACTGGCTGACCACCTCGCGGCGCGTGTCCAGGCGCGCGGCGATTTCGTCGTTGTCGATACCGGCAGCGGCCATCAGGATCATCTTGGCGCGAATGACTTCGAAGTAAGGCAACGTATATTTGGCCGCCCGCCGACTCAACTCGGCCTGCTCATCGGCCGACAGTTCGATATGGAATGGGCTTTTTCTTGGCATCAGCAGATCCTCCTCGAAGGGTGCTGCCAAAAATGCCATATGCGGTCGGAACGGTCAAGAAATATACGTGCGTATATTTATGAAAGTGCCTACTTAGCCTGTGAGCTGCCAGCCTTGCGAGAGGCAGGCCTCACGCAGGTCTACATCGACACCATGGGCATCTACTCGCTCGTTCGCGAGGCCCTGACCTTTGCAGGGAGCACCGCCAGCGTGCACAGCTTCCACTCCTATGAAGAGCTGTCTGAACTGTCGCCTCCCACTGAACCTTACTGTGTCGTCATCTCAGCGTCGACCAGCGGCGGCATGGCCCGTACGCTTCGCGACGAGCAAGGCTTCGAGGCCGAGCGTCTCATGACGCTCATTGACGCTAGTCGCACTGGCCGCTATGAAAAGGTTTTGGTCGCACTCGACGACGTGGACCCGTCTTACAGGAAGCAGCTAGTTGATGGCACTGAGACACAGATAGAGCTGTTCGGCGAGCATTTCTCCTCCAAGGCGAAGCCGCCGCGCGCAGTCACGCTTGGGCAGCCGCACGCGCCGAAGCGTCTCCACGACTTCCTTGAGGAGTTGGGCATTGGAGGTGTGCTGAACCTCAATTCGACGCCCCGTGGTAGTTCCACTTCTCGGCTGGTGTGCATGGATAGCTCCGTGGCGGGCAACAACCCGCAGCTGCATCACTGGCTGAACGCCGAGATTTCTTGGCGCGTAGCAGTGGCCATCGACCACGTCATTCACGCGGATGACGTCGGGTCCAAGAACCTCGCTGACATCGCAGCAACCAAGCTTCACGCCGCCAAAGATTCCATCACGCGACCCACGGTTACCGCGTATGCGGACCTCTCACCAACGACGCTGAAGTCTTCGAATGGCGTGCTGGTCGTGCAGGCCGTTGCAGGGGACGGCGGTCTGCTGCGGGAAATCAGTCGGGACTTGCGAGAGTTCCTGAAGCCTCATGTGCCTCGTCACTTCCTCGCGGGCTTGGGACTACCTCAGAGCGAAGAGACTTGGCAAAGGCTTCAGCAGTTTCTCGTGAAAAACGCTAGCTCAAGAGACTACGGGTTCTCCGCTTGGCTTGTGCTTCCCATTGGCTCGGATGGCACAACGAGTGCATGGCAGGCTTATAGTGACCTGGCGGCAGCAGCGCAGGTCAGAAGCCTCTCGATTGCCGGTGTCGACTCATCTGTGCTTGAGAGCTCGGTTCAACAGGCAATTCAGTTGGTGCAAGGCGCGTTCGGCGGATTCCTCCCAACCAACGCCGGTGCTCCGTTGGGCCTCACTGATGGATTTGTGTTCTTCGGAAAGGTCTTCGACGGCCGCTTGGACCAAGTGCCGGTCAGCACAACGTATGCGACGGTTGCGTCAGTCCTGCAAGCCGCAAGAGACCTCGCCAATCCAACGAATCAACTCAAGCCGACGGGGTACGAATCGGTCGTGCTCTCGCCAGAGAACTTCCTCAGGTTCAACGACAACCTCCTGCAGGCGTGCATCCTAAGGGCGGCCCATCCTTCAGAGCTGGACTATTCATCCAGCCCTCATCTTAGCCGCTTGATGAAGGAGTTTCTCCTGAAGCTGTTCACGCGGCACGGGCACGCGTACGGTGCAGCAGCGTTGGAGTTCGCCGCCGCACTTGCTGCGGGTCGACTACGCTTGGCCGCCAACCACCGGCAGGAACTGCGAGAAAAGACCATTCAGCTTCTCGCTGGAGCGTCGAGTCCTCTCTTGGGCTTCATTTGTCTCATGGAATAACCGTTTCGTCAGTCAATTGCTGCAGGCCTGTGTTACGCCTCAATACGCCACGACAGGTGGCCGTCCGAGGGGCGCCACGGCAAGCTGTGAGCCTGATGTTCTCAGGAGGACTCTGCATGTCTATCAACGAATCCGGGGGAAGCGAAAGGTCCGGTATTGACGCCTCAAAAGCAATGACCGCCGCGCCCGCTTTCTTCCGCATCGCCGACGTAATGCGCATCACGGCTTTGAGCCGGGCGACCGTGTACCGTCGCATCGCAGACGGCATCTTCCCCGCGCCCGTGCACTTGGGGGGACGGGCCTGCGGCTGGACGCCGAAGGCGCTTCAAGCTTGGATAGATGATCCTGGTGGATATCGTGCGCCTGGCCGATTCGATGACAAAAATGCTGGGTCAAAGATGCAGCCGTCCGAATCGTTGGCGAGGGCAGGGCGCTCGCAACGGCCGGGCGGCAATCAGGCTTCGGCCAGAATCGCATCGATGCGCTCGCCGAGCTTGCGCCAGGCGTCGCGCTTCTCGTCGGCATAGTCGTGGTGCATGTAATGCCGACGGACCTTGCTGCCGGGCATTACGTGGTTCTGGCAGCGGTCGATGACGTCCAGGCCCACGCCCAACGCCTGCATCATCGTGGCTGCAGTACGGCGCAGGTCGTGCGGCGTCCATTCGCCGTTCTCCCCCTTGGATAGGACCAGGGTGTCGTCATTGCGTCGGTTCTTGAGCGGCTTGCGGTTCTTGAACCGCATTTGCCGATCGCCGACCTGCTTGGACACGGTCTTGACGTTGATGTGTCCCTTTTGGTGGCGGGCGGGGAAGCACCATTCACTTTTGTCGTCGCCCGTGCCAGTGATTTCGTGAAGGGCCTTGAAATGGCGCAGCGCGAAGTCCGACAGGTAGACCTGCCAGTCCACGCGTGTCTTGGTGTTCTCACGCGGCACGAACCAGGTGCCCGCGTCGAGGTCGACGTGTTCCCAGCGGGCCATCAGCAGTTCGCCGATGCGGCATGCCGTGCCGAGGCATAGCCAGAGAGCCAGTTGCGTTTCGTGCTGTAGTGGGCGGTCAGCGCTGCGCCGGTTGTCGGCAGCTTCATACTGTTCCTGTGTTGTGGCAAAGATGTTGCGCAGCTCGCGGATTTCGGCGGGCTGCAGGATGCGCTCACGGATGACGGGTTCGTACCCGGTGGGCACCACCTGCTTGGTCTCCACCAATTCGGCCGGATTCCCATCAACCAGCAGGGCCTTCCACGGCTGCCGTTTGATGGCCCAGCGATACATCTGCCGCACCTCGACCAGCATGCGTTCCGCCGTGCGGCCGCGCCCACGGACCCGGCCGACTTTGCGCAGCGCGTCGCGCAGTTCGGTGTCGGTGATCAAGCGGACTGGCTGCTTGCCGAGTTTGGGCAGGATGTCTTTCTCGAAGGTACGGCGCAGTTCCGCGTTGCCATCGGCGCGCTGCACGCCGTCGGCGATCCAGGCGTCGAACATGTCCTGTAGTGTGGAGGCCTCCCGCTTGCGTTGGATCTCCGCCGCAATCAAGGCTTCGCGCTGTGCTGCTTGCTCGGCTTCTCGCTCCATGAGTGCCACGCGGGGATCGGCACCTGCGGCGATGCGGGCGCGCTCATGGGCTGCGGTTTCCCGTGCAGCTGCGAGTGATACATCCGTGGCGCTGCCGAGGGCGAGCTTGCTGCGCTTGCCATCGAAGCTGTACACCAGCAGCCATGACTTGAAGCCGGTGGGAAGTACGCGAAGGAACAGCCCACCGCCATCGGCGATCAGTCGTTCCTTGTCCATGGGTTTGGCGGTCTTGACCGCTCGATCCGTTAACTGGTGCAGTGCCATTCAGGCCTCCCGGCGAAGGGGGTTCGAAGGGGCTTGGGTGGGTACTGTTCCCATGGATTCGGCTAACCCGCTACCCCCGGCGTAATGGGAACAGAATACCCTAAAAAACGCTTCCGTGGGAACACCGTGGGAACAGTTTGCACGCGCTTGAAAAATACCGCCTCGGACGTCTTGAGACGTATCTAGATAAATAATTCTTTTTAAATCAACAAGTTATGATGAAAAATCCGATTTCGGAACGTCTCATGGCGTCGCACTAAGTTGGTGCATTTCTGTGAAATTACCGTCTGTCACGCCGGGGGTCGCGGGTTCGAGTCCCGTCCACTCCGCCAAAACAAAAGCCGTTTCAAGTGCAAGCTTGAAACGGCTTTTTCTTTTGCTTCGCGCGTGCGACGATTCGGCTTTCAGCGCACGTTGAAGCGATCGAAGCCGTACATTACGGCCACGACCAGCAGCGCGGCCAGTGGGCCGGCGGCCGGGTGCAGCAGCGATGCGAGCAGCGGCGCGATCAGCACCAGGTGGCGCAGCCCCCAGCCGTAGAGCAGGCCCGCGCGGCGCAGGTAGTCCGCGCCGGTGCCGGCCCAGCGCCGCCGCGTGTCCGAGTCGACCGGCATGGCCGCGATGAAGCCCGCGTGGTTGTAGTAGCGCACGGCCATGGCCGAGCAGACCAGCGAGGCGAACAGCATGGCCATCAGCAGCAGTTCCAGCGCCAGGCGCACCGTGAGCTGCAGCTGGCCCGCCTGCGCGCTGCCGTGCAGCGCGGGTGCGGCAAGGGTCATGCTGCCCATCAGCGCGAGCACCGCGGTCGAGGCTGCCATGGTGGCGGACATCATGGAGTTGCGCAGCGTCTGCACCGCCAGGATCTCCGAGCCCTTGTGCTGGGACACGGCTTGGAACCAGTCTTCGCGCAAGCCGGCGTGGGCCGTGCGGGCCAGTCGGGCTGGACGGCGGCGCTGCACGACCAGCAGCGCGGCCTCGTAGGCCAGCAGGATGGCCGCGGTGGCCAGCGCGGCCATCCAGGATGGGGATTCACTCACGGCCGATTCAGCGCTTGCGCCGCTCGATCAGCTCGAACAGGCCCATGCCGGCCAGCATGGCCGCGACGAACAGCAGGGCCTTGGCCTCGCCCATGCCCAGCGCCACCAGGCCGGGGCCTGGGCAGAAGCCGGCGATGCCCCAGCCGATGCCGAACAGCAGGCTGCCGCCGACCAGGCGACGGTCGATGCTGCGGCTCGTGGGCAGGCGCATCTCGGCGCCGATCAGCGAGACCGTGCGCTTGCGTGCCAGGAAGAAGGCGATGCTGCCCACGGCGATGGCGCCTGCCATGACGAAGGCCAGCGAAGGGTCCCAAGGCCCCGCGAGGTCCAGGAAGCCCAGTACCTTGGCCGGGTTGGCCATGCCGGAGACGATGAGGCCGATGCCGAACACCAGGCCGGCGAGCAGGGAAGTCAGAGAGGCCATGTGAACTCCTTTTGCAGGCTCAGGTGCCGGCCAGGTGGCGCAGCAGGTAGACCGTGAGAAAGCCCGCGCCCATGAAGGCGCCTGTGGCGGCCAGCGAGCGCGGCGACAGCCGCGACAGGCCGCAGACGCCGTGGCCGCTGGTGCAGCCCGAGCCGTAGCGCGTGCCCACGCCGACCAGCAGGCCGGCCAGCACGATGGCGCCCGAGCCGGCGTCGATGCGTGGCGCCGGCAGCTGGGTGAACAGCGCGTAGACCAGCGGCGCCGCTACCAGGCCGGCCACGAAGGCCAGGCGCCAGGCCAGGTCGCCGCGGGTCGGCTTGAGCAGGCCGCCGAGGATGCCGCTGATGCCGGCGATGCGGCCGTTGAGCAGGGCGAACATGGCGGCGGCCAGGCCGATCAGCAGGCCACCTGCCAAGGCCGTCCAGGGGGTGAAGGCATTCCAGTCCAGGGTCATGAAGTCTCCGACTTGGGGCAGTAAAGACGGTAGAGCACCGCCAGGATGTCCAGCATCGCCGGGTCGGCCACGCTGTAGAAGATGTGCTTGCCCTGGCGCCGCGTCGCCACCACCTCTTCGCTGCGCAGCACGCCGAGTTGCTGCGACAACGTGGGCTGGCGGATGTCCAGTGCCTCCTCGAGTTCGCTCACGCAGGCCTCGCCCAGCGAGAGCTGGCACAGCAGCAGCAGGCGGTCTTCGTTGGCCAGCAGCTTGAGGGTGCCGACGGCCTGGGCCGCGCCTTGGCGCAATCTTTGCGGGTCGATGACGAGGTGTCGGGGTTTCATGGTGGGCATTCGATTTGACAACAATATACAAAAAAATATAATGTGTGTCAATGAACTGTTTGGCACGCAAAGGAGCAGACGCCATGACCGCCAAAACCACCACCCAGGGCTTCTTCGACCCAGCCACCTGGACCGTGTCCTACGTGATCTGGGAGCACGCCGGCCGCCACGCCGCGATCGTCGACCCGGTGCTGGACTACGACCCCAAGTCCGGCCACACCCGCACCGACTCGGCCGACCGGCTGCTCGCCTACGTACAGGCGCAGGGCCTGAGCGTGGACTGGATCCTCGAGACCCATGCCCATGCCGACCACCTGTCGGGCGCGCGCCAGCTGCAGCAGCAGGTGGGCGGGCGCATCGCGATCGGTGAGCACATCCGCGAGGTCCAGGCCAGGTTCAAGAAGCTGTTCAATCTGGAGCGCGGCTTCCTGCCCGACGGCAGCCAGTTCGACCACCTGTTCAAGGACGGCGAGCGCTTCCGCATCGGCGAGGTCGAGGCGCAGGCGCTGTGGGTGCCGGGCCACACGCCGGCCGACATGGCCTACCTGATCGACGGCGCGGTGTTCGTCGGCGACACGCTGTTCATGCCCGACCTGGGCAGCGCGCGGGCCGACTTCCCCGGTGGCGACGCGCGACAGCTGTACCGCTCGATGCGCCGCCTGCTGGCCCTGCCGCCCGAGACGCGGCTCTACATGTGCCACGACTACCCGCCCGGCGAGCGCGAACCGCAGTGGCAGACCACGGTGGGCGAGCAGCGCGCGCACAACGTCCACGTGCACGACGGCATCGAGGAGGAGGCCTTCGTGGCCCTGCGCCAGGCGCGCGACGCGACACTCGAGGTGCCGGCCCTGATCCTGCCCGCTATCCAGGTCAACGTGCGCGCCGGCCAGTTGCCGCCGCCCGACGACAACGGCATTTCCTATCTGCGCATCCCGCTCGACGCTCTGCCCGCCGGGCCGCGCGCGACTTGACCGGCCTCACGGCCGGTGCATGCTTCACACTCCCCTCAGGGCTTGCCGAGCGCGCGCGCCACGGCCGGGTGCACGATGCGCCCGTCCTGCACGTTGAGACCGTGCGCCAGGTGGGGGTCGTTGGCCAGGGCCTGGGCGCCGCCCTGGTCGGCCAGCGCCAGCACGAAGGGCAGGGTGGCCTGGCTCAGCGCGAAGCTCGCGGTGCGCGCCACCGCGCCCGGCATGTTGGCCACGCAGTAGTGCACGATGCCGTCGAGCAAGTAGCTGGGGTCGGCGTGGGTGGTGGGGCGGCTGCTCTCGAAGCAGCCGCCCTGGTCGATCGCGACGTCGACCAGCACCGAGCCGGGCCGCATGCGCGCCAGCCAGGCGCGCGGCACCAGCTTGGGCGCGGCGGCCCCCGGCTCGAGCACGGCGCCGACCACCAGGTCGGCGTCCAGCACCAGGGCCTCGACCGCCGCCGCCGTGGCGTGGCGCGTCTGCACGCGCCCGCCGAAGCGCTCGTCGATCCGGCGCATGCGGGCGACCGAGCGGTTGAGCACCGTGACCTGGGCTCCCATGCCCAGGGCCATGGCGGCGGCGTTCGTACCGACCACGCCGGCGCCGAGGATCACGACCTTGGCCGGCGCCACGCCGGGCACGCCGGCCAGCAGCACGCCGGCGCCTCCGCGCGGCTTTTCCAGGCAGGCCGCGCCGGCCTGGATGGCCATGCGGCCCGCCACCTCGCTCATGGGCGCGAGCAGCGGCAGGCCGCCGTCGGACGCGGTCACGGTCTCGTAGGCGATCGCGGTCACGCCCGCGTCGCACAGGCGCTGCGCCAGCGCAGGCTCGGCCGCCAGGTGCAGGTAGGTGAACAGCAACTGCTGCGGGCGCAGCAGCGGGTATTCCTGCGGCTGTGGCTCCTTGACCTTGACGATCAGCTCGGCGCGGGCGAACAGCTCGGCCGCCGTGCCTACGATCTCGGCGCCGGCGGCGCGGTACTGCGCGTCGTCCAGGCCGATCGCGGCGCCCGCGCCTTGCTCCACGAGGACCTGGTGGCCGTGCGCCACCAGCTCGCGCACGCCTTCGGGCGTGGCGCCCACGCGGTATTCGTGGATCTTGATCTCCCTGGGGATGCCGACGCGCATGGGATGCCCTCCTGAGACAGGCGTGCGCCCTGGCGTGGCGCGCACCCGTCCATGCTGCGGGCGCGCCGCGGCCTTGTCAAACCGGGGCGCGCTTGGGCTTGAGCGAGCCCGTGGCCAGTGCCGTGCCGCACAGGACCACGAGGCCGCAGCCGGCCATCCAGGGCGTCACAGTCTCGCCCAGCAACAGCACGCCGTAGACCAGGGCGAACAGCGGGATCACGAAGGTCACGGCCAGGGCGCGGGCCGGGCCGGCGTTCTCGATCAGGCGGAAGAACAGCAGATAGGCCAGGCCGGTGCAGAGCACGCCGGCCGCCAGCAGGGCCAGCCAGGCGCTGGTGCCGGGCAGCCGGGCCGGCCATTGCCACAGCGCGGGCAGGGCCAGGCCCAGCGTGGCGCCGATCTGGCTGCCGGTGGCCGTGACCAGCGGCGGCAGGCCCGACAGGTGGCGCTTGGTGTAGTTGGCGGCGATGCCGTAGCACAGCGTGGCGAGCAGGCAGGCGCCCACGGCCAGCACCGGCAGCCAGCGACCCGAGGCCTCGGCGGCCGGCCGGAAGCCGGCCTGGTCCGAGGCCAGCAGGGCCACGCCGACGAAGCCCAGGCCCAAGCCCAGGCTGCGCGAGCCGCTGGGCCGGTCCTTGAGCCAGAACCAGGCGACCAGGGCGCCGAACAGCGGCACCGTGGCGTTGAGGATGGCCGACAGCCCGGTCGTGATGTAGGCCAGGGCGAAGGCATAGCAGGCGAAGGGGATGCCCGAGTTGAGCAGGCCGACCAGCAGCAGCGGTTTCCAGTGCTGGTGCATCTGCGCGGCCTGGCGGCGCACCAGCAGCAGCGGCAGCAAGAACAGCGAGGCGACGGCCACGCGCAGCCAGGCCGTCGGCAGGGCGCCGAACTCCACGGTGGCC
Organism: Comamonadaceae bacterium 2FH; assembly: GCA_005503335.1. Classification (GTDB taxonomy): domain Bacteria; phylum Pseudomonadota; class Gammaproteobacteria; order Burkholderiales; family Burkholderiaceae_C; genus SCMQ01. The sequence goes on along the minus strand of SCMQ01000006.1, from coordinate 39,513 downwards.
AGGCGCATGAACAGGAAGGAGGCGCCCCACAGGGCGGCCAGCAGCACGAAGTCGGCGAGCCAGGGACGGGCCGGCGCGGCGCTCATGCGAGGTCCAGCGCTGCCGGCAGCACGCCCTCGAGTTGCAGCAGCGCCGTCTTGCGCGCCAGGCCGCCGGCGTAACCGGTCAGCGAGCCGTCTGCGCCCAGCACGCGGTGGCAGGGCACGATGATGCTGACCGGGTTGCTGCCCACGGCCGCGCCGAGCGCGCGCACGGCGCGGGGCCGGCCGATCCGGCGCGCCAGCACGCCGTAGCTCGTGGCCTGCCCGCAGGAGATGGCCAGCAGCGCCTGCCAGACCGCCTGCTGGAAGGCCGTGCCATGACCCAGGTCCAGCGGCAGCTCGAAGCTGCGGCGCCGGCCCGCGAAATAGGCCTCGAGCTGATCCGCGGCCGCGCGCAGCACCGGATGCTCGGCCGCCTCGGGCCAGACGGCGGGGTCGGGCGTGTCGCGCTGGCCGTGGACGAACCAGGCGCCTGCCAGGCCGCGCGCGGAGGCCGCGAGCAGCATGGGTCCGAGCGGGCTGGTCCAGCGGCAGTGCACGAGAGGGAGATTGAATTTCATGGCGGGTTCGTACCGGGCCAGCGCGGCAGCGGGCCGCAGGTGGGCACCTACAATCGCCGCAGTGTAAAGCGACAGACCGGGAGTACATGTTCATGCAGGTTTCCGCCGCCATCTTCAAGGCCTACGACATACGCGGCATCTGGCCGTCCACGCTGGACGAGGCGCTGGCCGAGGGGCTGGGCCGGGCCTTCGGCAGCATCGCGCGGGCCGAGGGCGAGAACCAGGTGGCGGTGGGCCGCGACGGGCGCCTGAGCGGGCCGGCGCTGAGCGCGGCCCTGGTGCGCGGCCTGGTGGCGGCCGGCATCGAGGTGATCGACCTGGGCCTGTGCACCACGCCCATGCTGTATTTCGCGGCCAGCACCCTGTGCAGCAGCGGCATCCAGGTCACGGGCAGCCACAACCCCAGGGACTACAACGGCTTCAAGATGGTGATGGGCGGGCGCGCCATCTACGGCGAGGAGATCCAGGCCCTGCGCCGCATGATGGAGCAGGAAAGCTGGACCCTGGCCGGCGGTGGACAGGTCAGGAACGTCAACGTGTTCGCGCCTTACCGCGACCGCATCGTGGCCGACGCCAAGCTGGCGCGGCCCATGAAGATCGTGGTCGACTCGGGCAACGGCGTCGCCGGCGCCTCGGCCCCGGCCATCCTGCGCGCCCTGGGCTGCGAGGTGGTCGAGCTCTACAGCGAGGTCGACGGCAATTTCCCCAACCACCACCCCGATCCGAGCAAGCCCGAGAACCTGCGCGACCTGATCGCCGCCTTGCGCGAGACCGGGGCCGAGCTGGGCCTGGCCTTCGACGGCGACGGCGACCGCCTCGGCATCGTGACGAAGGACGGCCACAACATCTACCCGGACCGCCAGATGATGCTGTTCGCGCAGGACGTGCTCTCGCGCGTGCCCGGCGGCACCATCCTGTTCGACGTCAAATGCTCGCAGCGCCTGGCGCCGGCGATAGCGGCGGCCGGCGGCAAGGCCCTGATGTACAAGACCGGGCATTCGCTGATCAAGGCCAAAATGAAGGCCCTAGAGGCGGCCGGACTGGCCGCGCCGCTGGGCGGCGAGATGAGCGGCCACATCTTCTTCAAGGAGCGCTGGTACGGCTTCGACGACGGCACCTACGCGGGCTGCCGCCTGCTCGAGATCCTGAGCCGCAGCCCCGACGCCAACGCCGTGCTGCACGCCCTGCCCACCAGCTTTTCCACGCCCGAGCTCAACGTGGCCTGCGAGGAGGGCGAGCCGCACCGCGTCACGGCCGCACTGCAGGCCAAGGCGCCCCAGGCCTTCAAAGCGCCGGCGCAAGTGTCGGACATCGACGGCCTGCGCGTGGACTGGCCCGACGGCTTCGGCCTGATCCGCGCCTCCAACACCACGCCGGTGCTGGTGCTGCGCTTCGAGGGCCACACGGCCGAGGCCCTGCAGCGCATCGAGGCCGACATGCTGGCCCTGCTGCGCAGCGTCAAGCCCGACGCGCGCTTCGCCGAAGCGGCCCACTGAAGCCCAGGCCCGTGATCCGCGCCCTCTACTCGCTGGCCTTGCGGCTGGCCCAGCCCCTGCTGCGCCGCAAGTTGGCGCGCCGCGCCGTCGCCGAGCCCGGCTACGCGCTGGCGGTGGAGGAGCGCTTCGGCCGCTACAGCCTGCCGCGCGACGCCGGTGGCCGCCTGTGGATCCACGCGGTCTCGCTGGGCGAGACGCGCGCCGCGGCCATCCTGCTGGCCGAGCTGCGGCGCCAGCGGCCGGGCCTGCGACTGCTGCTGACCCACGGCACGGCGACCGGCCGGGCCGAGGGCGAGAAGCTGCTGCAGCCCGGCGACCTGCAGGTCTGGCAGCCCTGGGACACGCCCGAGGCCGTGCGGCGCTTCCTCGACCATTTCCGGCCGGCCGTCGGGGTCCTCATGGAAACCGAGGTCTGGCCCAATCTGGTGGCGGCCTGCCGCCAGCGCGGCCTGCCGCTGATGCTGGCCAACGCCAGGCTGAACGCGCGCTCGCTGGCCGGTGCGCAGCGCCTGGCGCCGCTGTCGGGCCCAGCCTACGCTGCGCTGGCCGCGGTCTGGGCGCAGACCGAGGCCGACGCCCAGCGCCTGCGTCTGCTCGGCGCGCCGCTGGCCGGCGTGTTCGGCAATCTCAAGTTCGACGCCACGCCCGATGCCGGGCAGCTGGCGCAGGGGCGGGCCTGGCGCGCGCGCGGCCAGCGGCCGGTCGTGATGTTCGCGAGCTCGCGCGAGGGCGAGGAGGCGCTGTTCCTGGAGCAGTTTCGGGCGGCTGGCCAGTCGGTGCAACTGCTGATCGTGCCGCGCCATCCGCAGCGCTTCGACGAGGTGGCGCAGCTGGTGGCGCAGCAGGGGCTGAGCCTGGCGCGGCGCAGCGCCTGGGGCGAGTCGCCGGCCGAGGCCGATGTCTGGCTGGGCGACAGCCTGGGCGAGATGGCGCTCTACTACGGCCTGGCCGAGCTGGCGCTGCTGGGCGGCAGCTTCGCGCCGCTGGGCGGGCAGAACCTGATCGAGGCGGCGGCCTGCGGCTGCCCGGTGATCATGGGTCCGCACACTTTCAATTTCGCCGAAGCCGCCGAACTCGCCAGGTCCGCAGGCGCGGCCTGGCAGGTGGCCGACATGGCGGCGGCGCGCGAGGCAGCATTGGCCCTGCTGGGGGATGCGCCGCGTCACCAGGCCGCGCAGGCGGCGGCCACGGCCTTTGCCGCGGCGCACCGCGGGGCGGCCGCCAAGACCGCCCAGGCCTTGTTGGCGCTGCTGGACCAGGCCGCGGCCTGAGTTACTTGCCGAGCAGGGCGTTGACCGCCTGCAGGTCCCCGGGCTTGAGCGTGCCGTTGGCCTGGCGCAGCTTGAGCCCGCCGACCAGCACGTCGTAGCGCGCCTTGGCCAGGTCGCGCTTGGTCTGGTAGAGCTGGCTCTGGCTGTTGAGCACGTCGATGTTGATGCGCACCCCGACCTGGTAGCCGAGCTTGTTGGCGTCCAGCGCGCTCTGGCTCGAGGCCTCGGCCGCCTCCAGGGCCTTGACCTGGCCCAGGCCGGACTGCACGCCGAAGAAAGCGCTGCGCGTGCCCTGGGCCACGTTGCGCTGGGTGGCGTCGAGGTCGGCGCGCGCCTTGTCCTCCAGGGCCAGGGTTTCCCGCACACGGTTCTGCGTGGCGAAGCCGGCGAACAGCGGCAGGTTGAAGGCCAGGCCCAGCGTGGTGGTGTTGGTGTTGGGCTGGGTGGTGGTCGACACGGGGTTGTGGAAGCGCGTGCGGCCGTAGCTGGCCGTGAGGTCCAGCGTGGGCTTGTGGCCGGCTTCGGCCTTGCGCGTCTCCAGCCGCGCGATGTCCAGCGCCAGCCGCTGCTGCTGCACGCCCGGGTGGCCTTCGCCGGCCTGCTGCACCCAGGTGTTGACATCCTCTGGCTGCAGCGCCGGCAGCGTGGCCGGCAGGGCCAGCGGCCGGGGCTGGGTGCCGGTCTGGCCGACCAGCTGGTCCAGGGCCAGCTTCTTGACGCGCAGGTCGTTCTCGGCCGCGATCTCCTGGGCCAGCACCAGGTCGTAGCGCGCCTGGGCCTCGCGGGTGTCGGTGATGGTGGCCGTGCCGACCTCGAAGTTGCGCTTGGCCGCCGCCAGCTGTTCGGCCACGGCAGCCTTCTGCGCCTGCACAAAGGTCAGGCTGTCCTGCGCGCCCAGCACGTCGAAATAGGCCTGGCTCACGCGCACGATCAGGTCCTGCTCGGCGGTCTGCAGCTGGGCCCGCGCCTGCTCGATCTGCCGGTCACCCTGCTCGGCGGTCGCGAGGTTGGCCGGGCGGTACAGCGGCTGCGAGGCGGTGACTGAGGCCGTGCGGGTGTCGAACTCGCGCTCGGCGCCAGTGCTCAGGTTGTCCTGGTTGGTGCGCGCCGCGTTCGCCGCCAGGTTGGCCGTGGGCAGCAGCCCGGCGCGCGTCTGTGCCGCCTTGGCCAGGTTGGCCTCGTACTGGGCGCGGGCCGACTGGTAGCTGGCATCGAAGCCGCGCGCCGACTCGTAGAGCTCGACCAGGCTCTGGGCCTGTGCGGGCAGCGCAAACAGGGCCGCCAGGGCCAGGGTGAGAGGCAGGCGGCGGGGCATTGTTGTCATGGAATCCTCCCGGGAGTCGGGCGCAGTGGGTTCAGTAGCGCGGCACCGTGGCGTCGAGCTCCAGCGACCAGGCATCTATGCCGCCCGCGACATTGGCCACATGGGCGAAACCGTGGTGCACCAGGAAGGCCGCGACCTGCAGGCTGCGCCGGCCATGATGGCACAGGCAGGCGACAGGACGCGCGGGGTCGAGCTCGGCCAGCCGCGGCGGGATGCTGTGCATGGGCAGGGCCAGCAACTCGAAGCCTTCGGCCTTGACGCTGGCCGTCTGCAGCTCCCAGGGCTCGCGCACATCCAGCAGCAGGGGGTGGCCATGCGCCTGCATGGCCTGTCCCCAGGCCGCCAGGGCCTGGGGGGAAACCTGGTCGATCATCGAAGGGGCTCCAAGAACGCGGGGTTCAGAAGTGGAAGCGCGAATGCTCGGCGAAGTTCAGCAGGCGAGGCGCCACCGTGTCCCAGGGCTGGGCGGTGGACCAGGCCTTGTCGCCGGTGCGCGTGGCCAGGGTGGCGCGCATCATGGGCTCGTCGCCGACGATGGCGGCCAGGCGTCCGCCGAGCGTGAGCTGATCGAGCAGGAACTGCGGCAGCTCGGCCACCGAGCCGCTGAGCAGGATCACGTCGAACGGGCCGTCGGCCTGGGCGACCTGGGCCCCGTCGGCCTCGCGCACCTCGACGTTGTGGATGCCGGCGCGCTGCAGGTTGGCGCGCGCCATGCGGGCCAACTCGGACTGGATCTCCAGCGTGACCACGCGCTGGGCGCGGTGCGCCAGCAGGGCGGCCATGTAGCCCGAGCCGGCGCCGATCTCGAGCACCTTTTCATGCGGCTGCACGTTCAGGTCCTGCAGCAGGCGGGCCTCGACGCGCGGCGCCAGCATCACCTGGCCCTGGGCGCCGCCGCCCCGCAGCGGGATCTCCATGTCGACGAAGGCCAGGGCCCGGTGCGCCAGCGGCACGAAGTCTTCGCGCTTGACCACCGACAGCAGCTGCAGCACCTGGGGATCGAGCACCTCCCAGGGGCGGATTTGCTGCTCGATCATGTTGAATCGGGCCTGTTCCAGGTCCATTTTTATACTCCTACCGGTATGTTGTGCGGTTCTGGGCAAATTTTACCGGGCCGACTGGCCCTGCCTGAGCATGCCGCGCACGATCACGTCGGCATGTTGGGCGATGAATTTCTCGGGCTCGATCGCGTTGGCCGGGGGGCAGCAGGGCCCCATGGAGTGCTTCCACATCACGAGGAAGATCAGCGGGGCCATCACCGTGTAGATGGCGTGGGGCAGATCGAGCGCGCGGAACTCGCCGCGGTCCATGCCGCGCTGCAGCACCGAGCCCACGAGCTCCTGGCAGGGGGTGACCACCTCGTCCTGGTAGAAGCGCGCCAGCTCGGGGAAATTGCTGGCCTCGCTCATGATGAGCTTGGCGATGCCCGAGGCCTTGGTGGCGCCGAAGCGCGCCCACCATTGTTGCATCAGATGGGCCAGCAGCTCGCCGGTCGGGCCGCTGAAGCCGGCCGCCTCGTTCGCCCCTTCGAGCACCCGGCCCGCGATGTTCTCGCGCACCACGGCCTTGAACAGCTCCTCCTTGGTCGGGAAATAGAGGAACAGCGTGCCCTTGGAGACGCCGGCGCGCGCCGCGACCTCCTCCGAGCGCGTGGCGGCAAAGCCTTTTTCGACGAACAGGTCCAGCGCGGCCTCGAGCAGCTCGCCCGGGCGCGCCTCCTTGCGGCGCGTACGCCGGGGCGGGGCGGGCGGGGATTCGGTGGCGGTCGGTTTCATGAGGTTAATGACTGACTGGTTAGTAATGTAGTCATTCACCGCACCAGCGTCAAGCCGCGAGGCTAGACAGGCCTCGCGAACGGCCTATGTGGCCCTGGTCAAGCTGTGTAAAGCGCGGCGGCCGGCGCAAGAAAAAGGGCGGGGCGCCATCACGGCGCACCGCCCTCGGCCCCGTCGCCGGCAGGGATCAGTAGAAGGCCTGCAGCCCGGTCTGGGCGCGGCCCAGGATCAGGGCGTGCACGTCGTGCGTGCCTTCGTAGGTGTTGACGGTTTCCAGGTTGATCATGTGGCGGATCACGTGGTACTCGTCGTGGATGCCGTTGCCGCCGTGCATGTCGCGCGCCAGGCGGGCGATGTCCAGCGCCTTGCCGCAGCTGTTGCGCTTGATCAGGCTGACCATCTCGGGCGCGGCCTTGTCCTCGTCCATCAGGCGGCCCACACGCAGGCAGCCCTGCAGGCCCAGCGTGATCTCGGTCTGCATGTCGGCCAGCTTCTTCTGGATCAGCTGGTTCTGCGCCAGCGGGCGGCCGAACTGCTGGCGGTCCAGGGTGTACTGGCGGGCCCGGAACCAGCAGTCCTCGGCGGCGCCCAGCGCGCCCCAGGCGATGCCGTAGCGCGCCTTGTTCAGGCAGCCGAACGGGCCCTTGAGGCCGGCGACGTTGGGCAGCAGCTGCGACTCGGGCACGAACACCTCGTCCATCACGATCTCGCCGGTGATGCTGGCGCGCAGGCTCATCTTGCCCTCGATCTTGGGCGCCGTCAGGCCCTTCATGCCCTTTTCCAGGACGAAGCCGCGGATGGCGGACTGGCCCGCGGCGCTTGCGCCGCCCTCCGAGCCCTCGTCGCCCTCGACCAGCTTGGCCCAGACCACGAACACGTCGGCGATCGGCGCGTTGGTGATCCACATCTTGGCGCCCTTGAGGATGTAGCCGCCCACCCCGTCACGTACAGCCGGCTTGGCGCGCGTGATCATGCTGCCCGGGTCGGAGCCGTGGTTGGGCTCGGTCAGGCCGAAGCAGCCCACCCACTCGCCGGTGGCCAGCTTGGGCAGGTATTTCTGGCGCTGCGCCTCGCTGCCATAGGCATGGATGGGGTGCATGACCAGCGAGCTCTGCACGCTCATGGCGCTGCGGTAGCCGCTGTCCACGCGCTCGACCTCGCGCGCCACCAGGCCGTAGCTCACGTAGTTGAGGCCGGCGCAGCCGTAGCCCTCTATGGTCGAGCCCAGGAAGCCCATGGCGCCGCACTCGTTCATGATCTCGCGGTCGAAATGCTCGTTGCGCGCGGCCATCAGCACGCGGGGCTGCAGCTTTTCCTGGCAGAAGGCGTGGGCGGCCTCGACAATGGCGCGCTCGTCGTCGCTCAGCTGCTCGTTCAGCAGGAAGGGGTCGGCCCAGTTGAATTTGGCGGTCATGCTGTCTCCTTTGGATGAGGCTCGATTACGAGGGTGGTTGCAGCTATTGTTGGTCAGTCAAGAATAGTTGTCTAATATTGATTGCGGATTCGACGATACAATTTTTATATTCATGGAATTCCGCCACCTGCGCTATTTCCTGGTGCTGGCCGAAGAACTGCATTTCGGCCGCGCCGCCCAGCGCCTGTCGATCTCGCAGCCGCCGCTGTCGCTCAACATCCAGCAACTGGAAGCTTCCATAGGCGCACGCCTGTTCACGCGCAACAGCAAGCAGGTGCAGCTGACCGACGCGGGCCGGGCCTTCGTGCCCCAGGCCCGGGCCCTGCTCGAGCAGGCCCAGCAGGCGGCGCGCCATGCGCGCGATGTGGCCGAGGGCCTGGCCGGCAGCCTGCAGGTGGGCTTTGTCGGCACCATGCTCTACCGCGGCCTGCCGCAGATGCTGCAGCGCTTCCAGGCCGAGCACCCGCGGCTGCGTCTCACGCTCAGGGAGCTGAGCTCCAGCGACCAGCTGATCGAGCTCGCGCACGAGCGGCTGGACCTGGGCTTCGTCCACACCACGCGCGTGCCGCCGGGCCTGTCGCAGCTGCTGGTGGCGCGCCAGCCCTTCGTCGCCTGCCTGCCGGCCGGCCACGCGCTGGCGCGCCAGCGCAAGCTGTCGCTGCAGCGCCTGCAGGGCGAGCCCTTCGCCATGGTCTCGCGCGCCGTCTCGGCCGACTACCACGAGCGCATCCTGGCCATCTGCACCGAGGCCGGCTTCACGCCCGAGATCCGCTACGAGCTGCGCCACTGGCTCAGCGTCGTGTCCCTGGTCTCTCAGGGGCTGGGCGTGGCCCTGGTGCCGCAGGCGCTGCAGCAGTCGGCCCTGCCGGGCACGGCCTTCGTGCCGCTGGACAGCGCCACCATTCCCTACGACACCTACTGCCTGTGGAAGAGCGCGCGCGACCATGTGGCGGTGCAGGCCTTCGTGGCGGCCGTGCAGGAGGGCGCCAAGCCGCTACAGTCGGATTCCCGGGATTGAAGGAGACGGACATGGGCGAGACGCAAACCATAGCTCTGGGCGGCGGCTGCTTCTGGTGCACCGAGGCGGTGTACGTGCGCGTCAAGGGCGTGCTCGACGTCGAGTCGGGCTACAGCAACGGCCATGTGGAACGGCCGAGCTACGAGCAGGTCTGCAGCGGCAGCACCGGCCACGCCGAGGTGGTCAAGCTGGTCTACGACCCGGGCCAGATCAGCCTGCGCGAGATCCTGGAAATCTTCTTCCTGGTTCACGACCCGACCCAGCTGAACCGCCAGGGCCACGACACGGGCACGCAGTACCGCAGCGGCATCTACTACAGCACGCCCGAACAGAAGGCCGAGGCCGATGCGCTGATCCGCGAGATGAGCCAGGACAAGCTGTACGGCGCGCCCATCGTCACCGAGGTGCTGCCGCTGGCCAACTACTGGCCGGCCGAGGAGGACCACCAGGACTTCTTCGAGCGCAACCCGACCCAGGGCTACTGCCTGGCCGTGGCCGCGCCCAAGGTCGCCAAGTTCCGCCAGACCTTCGCGCGCCTGGCGAAGGATTGACCGTGCGATGATGCGCGCATGAGCAGGGCGCGGCATTCCTCCGCCTGGCTGCTGGCGCTGGCCCTGCTGCTGGCCCAGACGCTGGGCCTGGTGCACGGCCAGCTGCACGCCACGGCGCAGCAGCTGGCGCGTGCGCATGCGCACGCCGAGCTGTCCGAAGGGGCGCCGGCCGAGCGCTGGGAGGCGCTGTTCGACGCGCACCGCAGCGCCGCGGACTGCCTGGTGTTCGACCAGCTCAGCCATGGCGACGCCGCAGCTTCCATGCCCCTGCTCGCGCCGCCGCCGCTGCCGGCGGCAGCTTGGCTGCTGGATTTCTTCCAGGCCCAGCTTCGGGCCTGCCTGGGCGCGCCCTTCGACGCGCGCGGCCCGCCCCCGCTTCGCTGAATCCCCGTCCCTTCGCCTGACACCGCCGGCCGCAGCGCCGGCGGTGGCCTCGCGCCTGTCCGATTCAACGAACCGAACCCTCATGAATTCCCTGTTTCCGCGCAAGGCGAGCTGCCTTGCCCTCCTGTCCCTGGGCGCCTTTGGCGGCGCCGCCCTGGCCCAGACGGCCTCCGACACGCCCAGCCTGAAAGAAGTCACGGTCACCGGCAATCCGCTAGCCGCCAGCGAGCTGGTCGCGCCCGCAACGCGCCTGTCCGGCGCCGAACTGCTGCTGCGCGCCCAGCCCACGCTGGGCGAGACGCTGGACGGCACGCCCGGCGTCAGCAGCAGCTATTTCGGCCCCAACGCCAGCCGCCCCATCGTGCGCGGCCTGGACGGCGACCGCATCCGCATCCTCAACAACAGTGGCGCCAGCCTGGACGCTTCGGCGCTCAGCTACGACCATGCCGTGCCCATGGACCCGCTGGCCATCGAGCGCATCGAGGTGCTGCTCGGTCCGGCCGCGCTGCTCTACGGCGGCAGCGCCGTAGGCGGCGTGGTCAACCTGATCGACAACCGCATCCCGCGCGAACCGGTCGAAGGCTTCCAGGGCAAGGCCGACGCGGCCGTGGCCAGCGGCAACCGCGAGCAGGGCGGGGCCCTGCTGCTCGAGGGCGGCAGCCAGCGCCTGGGCCTGCATGTGGACGCCTTCAGCCGGCGCAGCGGCGACACGCGGGTGCCCCTCGAGCTGTCCTGCACGCGCGAGGGCGTGACGAGCGTGGCGCGCCGCATCTGCAACTCCGCCGCCGACACCCAGGGCGGTGCCGTCGGTGCCAGCCTGTTCTTCGACCAGGGCTACCTGGGCGCCTCGGTGGCCAGCTACCGCAGCGACTACGGCAGCGTGGCCGAGGACGAGGTGACGATCGGCATGAAGCAGAACCGCTACGCGCTCGAGGGCGAGGTGCGCCAGCTCGGCGGCTGGCTGCAACGCCTCAAGGGCCAGTTCAGCCACAGCGACTACCGTCACACCGAGTACGATGCCGGTGCGCCCGGCACGCGTTTCGCCAACCAGGGCAACGACCTGCGCATCGAGGCCCGGCACCGCAAGCTGGGCGCCCTGGACGGCGTGCTGGGCCTGCAGGCCGAGTCTGCGCGCTTCTCGGCCGACGGCGAGGAGGCCTTCGCGCCCTTCAGCCGCAGCCGCCAGGCCGCGCTGTTCCTGCACGAGGAACTGGCCACAGCCTGGGGCAAGCTGAGCTTCGGCGCACGCAGCGAGTCGGTCCGGGTCGAGTCGCTGGGCAACCCCGACCCCGCCGTGACGCGCTTCACGACCGGCAGCCGCAGCTTCCACCCGCACAGCCTGGCGCTCGGGGCCCTGGTCCGACTGCCGGCTTCCTGGCAGTTCACCGCCAACCTCGCCGCCACCCAGCGTGCCCCCAAGGACTACGAGCTGTTCGCCAACGGCCCCCACGTGGCCACCGGGGCCTGGGAACGCGGCGATCCCACGCTCGCCCTGGAAAAATCCACCGGCCTGGACCTGGGCCTGGCCTGGAAGGAGGGGGCCAACCGCTTCGCGCTCAACGGCTACCTGAGCCGCTTCGGCAACTACATCGGCCTGCAGGACACGGGCAGCACCGAGTCCAGCGACGGCGAGGAACTGCCGCTGTTTGCCTACCGCGGCCTGCGCGCCCGCTTCGCCGGCCTGGAAGCCAGCGGCAACCTGCGCCTGCTCGGCGCCAACGATGCCGAAGCCGGCCGCACGGCGTCGACGCTGGACCTGGCCCTGCGCGGCGACCTGGTGCGCGCGACCAACCGCGACAGCGGCGAGCCGCTGCCGCGCATCGCGCCCTGGCGCGCCGGCGCCACCCTGGTCTGGGCCCAGGGCCCCTGGGGCGCGCGTCTGGGCTTCGACCATGTCGCGGCCCAGCACCGCGTGCCGGCCGGCAGCCGCGCGACCGAGGCCTACACGCTGTGGAACGCGGCGCTGAGCTATCGGCAGAAAGCCGCCGCGGCCCAGCTGACCTGGTATGCGCGCCTGGACAACCTCACCAACCGCCTGGCCTGGAGCGCCAGCTCCATCCTGACCAGCACCGCCTTCCCCAAGGCGCCGCTACCGGGGCGCAGCCTGAGGCTGGGGGTGCAGGCCCTGTTCTGATACGGTCTTGCATTCATTGAGATAGCCTCATCGCGCTGCGACGCGGTGCCGTGTTCCGTTCATGTCCCCCGGCGCCGGCCTCTGGCCGTCGCCTCCTCCTTGACTTCACTGCACACGACACCGCGCCGCAGCGCTCCAGCCGGCGTCGTGGTGTGCGAAGCCGTGGCGCGAGACCGGCGGTGGACCCGAAGGGGAGGGCGGGTGAACGGCGCAGTGAAGTCAAGGAGGAGACGAGGGCGGCACGCCCTCGTCGGGGGACATGAACGGAGCCGTTCGCCCGTCCTCCCCGCCTCACCGACGCGATGAGGGACTTCTGACTTCTTCTTGTACTTCTGATCGCAAGTCGGTATGAGGCGGCGAGGGCATGGGGCGCCGATAATCGGCCCCGCATGTCCCTAGATCATCCCGTTCTCTCCTCCCTGCTGCCCGTCGTCCTGCTGATCTTCATCGGCTTCGTCGCCGGCAAGGCCCGCCTGATCCGCGCCGAGGCGGTGCGCGACCTCTCCAACCTGGTGTTCCTGGTGCTTACCCAGGCGCTGCTGTTTCGCACCATGAGCACGGTGCGCGTCGAGCGCATCGACTTCCACTCGGTGATGCTTTATTACCTGGTCGCCGGCGCGCTGTTCTTCGCGCTGCTGCTGGCCCAGGGACTGAACAGCCGCTCCGCCGTGCTGGCGCTGGCGGCGATCTTCAGCAACACGCTGATGATAGGCGTGCCCCTGGTGGGCCTGGCCTACGGCGAGGCCGGCCTGGTGCAGCTGTTCACGCTGATCTCGCTGCATGCCCTGGTGCTGCTGACCCTGGCCACGGTGGTGCTGGAGCTGCTGGAAGCGCGCGAGCTGGCCAGTGCGGGGCAGGGCGAGCCGCGCCACATGCTGGCCACGGTGGCCCAGGCGGTGAAGAACGCCGTGATCCACCCGGTGCCCATGCCCATCATCGCGGGCCTGCTGTACGCGCAGACCGGCTGGGGCCTGCATCCCGTGGTGGAGCGGCCGCTCAGGCTGCTCGGCGACGCGTTCGGGCCGGTGGCCCTGGTGCTGGTCGGCGTGACCCTGGCCCAGGCCGCGATCGGCGCCCAGCTGCGCGGCGCGCTGGTGATCTCGGCGATCAAGACCCTCTTGCACCCGCTGCTGATGGCCGCGGCCGGCTGGGCCTTCGGCCTGCGCGGCCTGCCGCTGGCGGTGATGGTGGTGGCGGCCTCGCTGCCGGTCGGGGCCAACGTGTTCCTGTTCTCCCAGCGCTACCGCAAGGCCGAGGACCTGGTGACGGCCAGCGTCGCCGTCTCCACGGGGCTGGCCCTGCTCAGCGTGTCGCTGGTGATGGCGCTGATCCCGCTGCTTCCGGCTTGATCACTCAGGGTGCCAGCCGTTCGCGCCGCCAGGCGCCGCCCTCGAGGCGGTAGCGCAGCCGGTCGTGCAGCCGGCTCTTGCGGCCCTGCCAGAACTCCCAGCCGTCGGGCTTGAGCCGGTAGCCGCCCCAGTGCGGCGGGCGCGGCGGATTGAGCAGGAACTTGGCGCCGTAGCGCGCCGCGTTGGCCACCAGCACCGAGCGGCCTTCGATTACCTGGCTTTGCGGCGAGGCCCAGGCGCCTATGCGCGAGTCCAGCGGGCGGCTGTGGAAATAGGCCTCGCTTTCCGCCTCGCTGACCTTCTCGATCAGGCCCTCGACGCGCACCACGCGCTCGAGCTCGACCCAGTGGAACTGCAGCGCGGCATAGGGGTTGCCGGCCAGCTCCTGGCCCTTGCGGCTCTCGTAATTGGTGTACCAGACGATGCCCTGCGCGTCGTAGCCCTTGATCAGCACCACGCGGGTGCTGGGGCGCAGGTTGCTCGCCACGGTGGCCACGGTCATGGCATTGGGCTCGGGGATCTCGGCCTTGACGGCCTCATGCAGCCACTGGTCGAACTGGGCCAGCGGGTCGGCGTGCGAGGCGTCCTCGCTGAGTTCGGCGCGCTCGTAGCTTTTGCGCAGGTCGGCGATGTTCATGCGCAAAGTATAGGCAGGGCAGGGCGGCGAGCTCAGCGCGCGTGCGCCAGCAGGGCCTGCAGCGCGCGGTCGTGGATGCCGTGCTGGCGCAGGCTGTCGTGGGTCTGGCGCACATAGTCCAGCGTGCTGCCGAAGCGGCCCTGCGCGCGGCGGAAGATCTCGCGGTACTGCGCGGCCGACAACTCGCCGGTGTAGCTGGGGCTGCGGCGCGAGAGCGTGAAGCTCAGCGCGTGGACCCGCCCATGCGGCGTGGCGCAGGGCAGCCAGCGCGGCGTGTAGACGCCGCCCAGGGGCATCTCGCGCTCCCAGAGCTGGCGCAGCACCTCGTCGGCGGCACGGTGCGGCACGCGGAAGGCCACGCCCTGGCAACTGCCGCCGGGCAGCAGCGCGAACACCAGGCCCGGCGATTCGGGCGTGCCGCGGTTGACGCGGCTCCACATCTTGAGGGCGCGATGCCAGCCGTGCACGCGCGTGACATGGCGCTCGCTGAACTCGAAATCCGGGCGCCAGATCAACGAGGCGTAGCCGAACACCCAGAGGTCGCCATGGCCGTCCCAGGCCCGCGGCCCATGGAAGGGTCGCGCCTCGCGCGGCGCGCCGAGCGGGGCAGGAGGCGGGGCGTCCATGCCCCCCACTTTACAATCCGCGCAGATTTTTTTGTGAGAACCAACCATGAATTCGCAACAAGACAACAGCCTGACCGTGGTCGGCGTGGTCCTGGTCCTGGTGATCCTGATGGCCGTCAGCCTGGCCGTGGGCATGGGCCTGCACAAGAGCCGCAACAAACCCGCCGCCGCGCCTGCTGCTGCAGCCCCGGCGGCCAGCGCGCCGGCCAGCGCCGCAGCCGCCAAGCCCTGAGTCGGCCCGCCGGTCCTTTTTTGGTAACCCATTCGTAACCCGGAACCGTGCCACGGGCGCCGGTTCCGAGTTACCATCGCGGATGTAATTAAGTTACTAATCCGCATGAAACTCCACGCCACGGTGGCCGCCGTCACGGCCCGCATCACGGAGCGCAGCCGTGCAAGCCGCAGCGCCTACCTGCAGCAGATCGAGGCCGCAGCGGCCCGTCCCCCGGGCGCCGAGCGCATGGGTTGCGCCAATGTGGCGCACGCCTTCGCCGGCATGCCCGGCAATGACAAGTTCCGCGTGGTGGTCGAGCGCGGGCCCAACATAGCCATCGTCAACGCCTACAACGACATGCTCTCGGCCCATGCGCCGCTCGAGCATTACCCCGAGCTGATCAAGCAGGTGGCGCGCGAGCGCGGCGCCACGGCCCAGGTGGCCGGCGGCGTGCCGGCCATGTGCGACGGCGTCACCCAGGGCACGCCGGGCATGGAGCTGAGCCTGTTCTCGCGCGACGTGATCGCCATGGCCACCGCGGTCTCGCTGAGCCACGACGTGTTCGACGCCGCGCTGATGCTGGGCGTGTGCGACAAGATCGTGCCGGGCCTGCTGATTGGCGCGCTGCAATTCGGCCACCTGCCCACGGTCTTCGTGCCGGCCGGCCCCATGACCAGCGGCCTGTCCAACAGCGAGAAGGGCAAGGTGCGCGAGCTCGCGGCCCAGGGCAAGGTGGGGCGCGAGGAACTGCTCAAGGCCGAGTCGGCGGCCTACCACGGCCAGGGCACCTGCACCTTCTACGGCACGGCCAACAGCAACCAGATGCTGCTCGAGGCCATGGGCCTGCATGTGCCGGGCACGGCCTTCGTCAACCCCGGCAACGAACTGCGCGCCGAGCTCACGCGCGAGGCCGCGCGCACCGTGCTCGAGATCGTCAAGGCCAGGCGCTACATGCCGATAGGCCGCATGGTCGACGAGCGCTGCATCGTCAACGCCATGGCGGCCCTGCTGGCCACCGGCGGCTCGACCAACCACCTGATCCACTGGGTGGCGGTGGCGCGCGCGGCCGGCATACAGATCGACTGGGACGATTTCTCCGCGCTGTCCGACGTGGTGCCGCTGCTCACCCGCGTTTACCCCAACGGCAGCGCCGACGTGAACCAGTTCCAGGCCGCGGGCGGCCCGGGCTACGTGATCCGCGAGCTGCTCGACGCCGGCCTGATGCACGAGGACGTGCTCACCGTGCGGCCCGGCGGGCTGCGCGAGTTCACGCGCTGGCCGGTGGCCAAAGCCGAGGGCGGCCTGCACTGGGAAGACATAGGCGCGTCCAAGGACGAGCATGTGGTGCGGCCCGCCGCCCAGCCCTTCAGCGCCAGCGGCGGCCTCAAGCTGCTCAAGGGCAACCTGGGGCGCAGCGTGATCAAGGTCTCGGCAGTGCCCGAGGACCGCCACGTCATCGAGGCGCCGGCGCGCGTGTTCGACTCGCAGGAAGCGCTGCAGCAGGCCTTCAAGGCCGGCGAGCTAGAGCGCGACGTCGTCTGCGTGGTGCGCTGGCAGGGCCCGCAGGCCAACGGCATGCCCGAGCTGCACAAGCTCACGCCGCCGCTGGCCGTGCTGCAGGGCAAGGGTCATCGCGTGGCCCTGGTCACCGACGGCCGCATGAGCGGCGCCTCGGGCAAGGTGCCGGCGGCCATCCATGTCTCGCCCGAGGCCGCCGCGGGCGGGCCGCTGGCGCGCCTGCGCGACGGCGACCTGGTGCGCCTCGATGCCGTGGCCGGCACGCTGGAGGTGCTGGTCGACGCCGCCGAATGGGGGGCCCGCGAGCCGGCTACCATGCCGGCCGAGCTGCGCGCCGCCAACGGCGTGGGCATGGGCCGCGAACTGTTTGCCGGCATGCGCCGCAACGCACTCAAAGCAGAAGAAGGAGCCTGCACATGGCTGTGAATGAAACCCTGAGCGCCCTGCAAGTCATGCAGGACGCACCCGTGATCCCCGTGATCGTGCTGCACGACGTGGCCCATGCCGTGCCCATGGCGCGCGCCCTGGTGGCCGGCGGCATCCGCATGCTGGAGGTCACGCTGCGCACGCCGCAGGCCTTGGCCTGCATGGAGGCCATCGCGCGCGAGGTTCCCGAGGCCGTGGTCGGCGCCGGCACCGTGCGCAGCGCGGCCGACGCCCAGGCGGCGCAGATGGCGGGCGCGCGCTTCGCCGTGAGCCCCGGCTACACCCATGCGGTGGGCCGGGCCTGCCAGGAGCTGGGCCTGCCGCTGCTGCCCGGCGTCGCGACCGGCAGCGAGATCATGGCGGCCCAGGAGGACGGCTACACCGAGCTCAAGTTCTTCCCGGCCCTGCAGGCCGGCGGCATCCCCATGCTCAAGGCCTGGGGCGGCCCCTTCGGCGACGTGAAGTTCTGCCCCACCGGCGGCGTCACGCCGCAGAACGCGGCCGACTTCCTGGCCCTGCCCAACGTGGCCTGCGTGGGCGGCTCCTGGCTGGTGCCGGCCGACGCGCTGGCCCAGGGCGACTGGGCGCGCATCGAAGCGCTGGCGCGCGAGGCCAGCGCGTTCAAGCGCTGAGCGCGTCTCTTTTCTCTTACCGAAGCCCGACGCCGCCGGCGTGCTCGGCGCGCTGGATCAGCTCGATCTTGTAGCCGTCCGGGTCGGTCACGAAGGCGATCACCGTGGTGCCGCCCTTGACCGGGCCGGCCTCGCGCGTGACCTGGCCGCCCGCGGCCTTGATCTTCTCGCAGGCCGCGTAGGCGTCGGGCACGCCGATCGCGATGTGGCCGTAGGCCGTACCCATCTCGTAGCGGTCCACGCCCCAGTTGTAGGTGAGCTCGAGCTCGGCGTGCTCGGGGTTACTGCCGTAACCGAGGAAGGCCAGCGAGTACTTGTACTCGGGGTTCTCGGAAGTTCGCAGCAGTTTCATGCCCAGCACCTGGGTGTAGAAATCGATGGCGCGCTGCAGGTCGCCCACGCGCAACATGGTGTGAAGAAGTCTCATGCGGCCTATTGTGCCGGTAAAGGTGCCGGCAAATCGAAGACGAGGCAGGTGGTGCTGGCATGGGCGTACAGCTGGCCGTCGGGGCCGACCAGGCGCGCCTCGGCCGTGGCCAGCTGGCGCCCGCAATGCAGCACCCGGCCCTCGGCGCGCACGCGCTGCACCTTTGGGGTCAAGGCCTTGACCAGCTTGATGCTGAGCTCGGCCGTGGTATAGGCGCGGCCCGGCGGCATCAGGGTGTGGACCGCACAGCCCAGGGCCGAGTCGAGCAGGGTGGCGAACCAGCCGCCGTGCACCGTGCCCATGGGGTTGAAATGCTGCGGCCCCGGCTGGCCCTGGAACACCGCGCGCCCGGACTCGACCTCCAGCAACAGGAAATCCAGGGTGCGCGCCATGGGTGCATGGGGCAGCTCGCCGCGCAGCATGGCCTGCATGAGCTCGAGGCCGCTCAGGCCGGCGATCTGCTCGCGCCGGGCCACGCCGGGGCCGGCACCCGCATCCAGGCGGGCCAGGATCTCGCGCTCCAGCGCGAGCCACAGTTCGAGATGGTTGTGCTGGGTCACGGGCTTTTCCGAAATAAAGATTGTATATGCAATTGATGTAGCTACAATAATCGGCATGGACACCGCTGTCAAGCCGCAGGGCTGCACCAACCTCAAGCTGCGCCAGCTGATGCGCCAGGTCAGCCGCCACTACGACGCCGAGATCGGCAAGACCGGGCTCAAGGGCACGCAGTACTCGCTGCTGTCCTACGTGGTCAAGCTGGGGCCCATCCGCCCGGTCGACCTCGCGCAGGCCATGGGCGTGGACGCCTCCACGCTGACGCGCAACCTGCGTCCGCTGATCGATCAGGGCTGGATCGCGCTGGAGGACGGGCCGGACGCGCGCAGCCGCCTGGTCGTGGCGACGGACGCGGGGCGCGACAAGCGCACCGAGGCGCAGCGCCGCTGGCGCGTCGCGCAGGAGGGCATCAACCAGCGGCTCGGGCCCGAGCGCGTGCTGGCGCTGCATGCGCTGCTCGACGAATGCGGCGCGCTGCTGGGCGAGGCGGAACAAGGAGAAAACGATGACTAGTCATTCCCCCGCGGCGCGCACCCATGCGCTGTGGCTGGTGCTGCTGGCAGCGGCCGGCACCTTCGCGCTGACCATGGGCACGCGCCAGACCATGGGCCTGTTCCTCTCGCCGCTCAACACCGCGACCGGCCTGGGCGTGGGCAGCATCAGCCTGGCGTTCGCCTTCGGCCAGCTCTGGTGGGGACTGACCCAGCCCTTTGCCGGCATCGTGGCGGACCGCATAGGCGCCGGCCGCGTGCTGTTCATCGGCGCCCTGCTGGTGGCGCTGGGCACGGTCATCACGCCCCTCATGAGCAGCACCGCGGGCCTGATCTTCGCGATCGGCGTGCTGGCCGCGGGCGGCGCGGGCATGGCCGGCCCTTCGGTGCTGATGGCCGCCACCACGCGGCTGATGCCCGCCGACAAGCGCGGCATGGCCACCGGCATCGTCAACGCCGGCGGCTCGTTCGGCCAGTTCCTGATGGCGCCCGTCGCGGCGGGGCTGAGCGCTTCGCTGGGCTGGGTGACTGCGCTGCAACTGCTGGGCCTGACGGTGTTGCTGGCGCTGCCGGCGGCCTGGGTGCTCAGGGGCAATGCGCAGGCGCTGCACGCGCCCGCGGGCGGCGCGCAGCCGCTCGGCACGCGGGCGGCCGTGCGCGCGGCGCTGCGCGACCCCAGCTACCGGCTGCTGGCCGCGGGCTTCTTCGTCTGCGGCTTCCACGTGGCCTTTCTCGCGACCCACCTGCCCGGCGTGGTGGCGGCCTGCGGCCTGCCGGCCCAGGTCGGCGCCTGGTCGCTGGCGGTGATCGGCCTGTTCAACATCGTCGGCAGCTTCGCCATGGGCTGGGCCGTGGGCCGCTGGCGCATGAAGTCCCTGCTCTCGCTGGTCTACGCCGTGCGCGCCCTGGCCGTGCTGGTGTTCCTGCTATCGCCCAAGAGCGAGGCCGTGGTGCTGGTCTTCGCCGCGGTGATGGGGCTGAGCTTTCTTTCCACCGTGCCGCCCACCGCCGGCCTGGTGGCCAAGTTCTTCGGGCCCGCCCACATGGCCACGCTGTTCGGCCTGGTGATGCTCGCCCACCAGGTCGGCGGCTTCCTCGGCGCCTGGCTGGGCGGCAAGGTGTTCGAGGCCACCGGCGCCTACGACTGGGTCTGGTACATCGACATCCTGCTGGCGGCCGGGGCGGCGCTGGTCCACCTGCCGATACGGGAAGCGCATCTGCCGCTGCGTGCGGCGGCGCGGGCCTGATGCGAGCCATGCCAAACGCTGCTGCAACCACCGGCGACGGCGCCGCGCAGCGCGAGCGCGCGCTGGACCCGCGCACCCGCCTGCTGCTCGAAGCCCCGATCGCAACTACGCTGCTGCGGCTGGCGGTGCCCAACGTGCTGGTGATGGTGGCGCAGGCGGCGGCGGGCCTGATCGAGACCTACTTCGTCGGCAAGCTCGGCACCGATGCGCTGGCCGGCATGGCGCTGGTGTTTCCCGCCGTGATGCTGATGCAGATGATGTCGGCCGGCGCCATGGGCGGCGGCATCGCCTCGGCCATCGCGCGTGCGCTCGGCGCGCGCCGGCGCGACGACGCCGATGCCCTGGTGTTCCACGCCCTGGCGGTCGCCTTGCTGTTCGGCGCCGGCTTCATGCTGGCCCTGCTGTTCGGCGGCCGCTGGCTCTACGGCAGTATGGGTGGCACGGGCGCCTCGCTCGAGGCGGCGATGACCTATTCGAACTGGGTCTTCGCCGGCGCCCTGCTGGTGTGGCTGTTCAACTCGCTGGCCGCCGTGATCCGCGGCACCGGCAACATGGCGGTGCCGGCCATCGTGACCTGCGCCGGGGTCGCGCTGCTGGTGCCGCTGTCGCCGCTGCTGATCTTCGGCTGGGGACCGCTGCCGGGCATGGGCATCGCCGGCGGGGCGATCGCGCTGCTGATCTACTACGGCGCCGGGACGCTGGTGCTGGCGGCTTACCTGAGGTCCGGCGCCAGCCTGCTGCGGCCGGCATGGGCCCGGTGCCGGCTGCGCTGGGCCCTGTTTCGCGACATCCTGCGGGTGGGGCTGGCGGGCGCCGTCTCCACCGTCGCGACCAATCTGGCGATAGCCATCGCCACGGCCTTGGCGGGCGGCTTCGGGCCGGCCGCCATCGCAGGCTACGGCACGGCCTCGCGCCTCGAGTACCTGCTGGTGCCGCTGGTGTTCGGGCTCGGCGCGCCGCTGGTGGCCATGGTCGGTACCTGCATGGGCGCCGGGCAGCGCGAGCGGGCGCTGCGCGCCACCTGGATCGGCGCGGCCATGGCCGCCGCGCTCACCGAGGCCATAGGCCTGTGCGCCGCCGCCTTCCCGCAGGCCTGGCTGTCGCTGTTCGACAGCGACCCCGCCATGATAGCGGCCGGGTCGCAATACCTGCGCGTGGTCGGGCCGGTGTATGGCTTGTTCGGCCTGGGCTTGACGCTGTATTTCGCGTCGCAGGGCGCAGGGCGGCTGCTGTGGCCGGTCGCGGCCAATATCGCGCGGCTGACGGTGGCCGCGGCCGGTGGCTGGCTGGCCCTGCGCCTGGGCGGCGGGCTGACCCAGGTGTTCATCGCGCAGGGGGCGGCGCTGGCCGTCTATGGCGTGGTGAATGCGCTGGCGATTGCCGGCGGCGCCTGGTTCGGCCGCGTGGGCTGGCCGCGCACGCCTGCAGGCCTGGTGCGAAGGGCGGGCGGCAGGCCCGAAACGCAAATCTAGACGCAAAAGGAGAACCGCATGAGCGCAAACCCGGCCAAGGCCCTGCACCTGGATGATCTGGCGGTGGGCGACGCCTTCACCAGCGCCGAGCATGCGCTCGACGCGCAGCAGATCAAAGCCTTTGCCGCAGCCTTCGATCCGCAGCCCTTTCATCTCGACGACGAGGCCGCGAAGGGCACGCTGTTCGGCGGCCTGGCTGCCAGCGGCTGGCACACGGCGGCCATCACCATGCGCCTGCTGGTGACCGGCGGCATGCCGCTGGCGGGCGGCATCATCGGCGCGGGGGGCGAGCTGAGCTGGCCCCGGCCCACGCGGCCCGACGACCGGCTGCATGTGGTGAGCGAAGTGACGGGCATCGCCCCGTCGCGCTCCCGGCCCGATCGCGGCATCGTCACCGTGCGCAGCGAAACGCGCAACCAGCGCGGCGAGGCGGTCCAGGTGCTGGTGTCCAAGCTGGTGGTGCCGCGCCGGCCGGCCTGACTCCGGGGCCAGCTGGCCGCGGTCAGTGCGGATGCCGGTGGTGGGCGTCTGGGTAATGCGGGTGGCTGTGCGTCAGGGCCTCGTGCCGGTGCGGGTGGCTGTGCCGCGTGCCGGGGGCGCCCGGCTCCTCGTGCGCATGCTGGTGGTGCGCGTCGTGCACATGGCTGTGGCTGTGCTCCAGGGCCTCGTGCTGGTGCTCGTGCGCGTGGCGCTCGGTCAGGTGCAGCCACAGGCCCAGGGCCATCAGCGCGGCGGCGGCCAGCAGGCGGGGCGCGACGGGCTCGCCCATGGACACGGCCAGGGCGGCGCCGAAGAACGGGGCCGCGGAGAAATACGCCCCGGTGCGCGCCGTGCCCAGGTGGCGCAGGCCCAGCACGAACAGCGTGAGGCTGACCCCATAGGCCGCGAAGCCCAGCACCATGGCGCCCGCCACGGCCGCGGGTGGCGGGAGGCTCGCGCCCAGCCAGGCCGCCAGGGCCAGGTTGACGCTGCCCGCGGCCAGGCCCTTGACGCAGGCGATCCAGCTCGCGTCGGCCAGCGCGACCTTGCGCGTGAGGTTGTTGTCCACGGCCCAGGCCAGGCAGGCGCCGAGCACGGCCAGGGCCGGCCAGGCGCCCTCCCAGCGGGTCTGCTGCGGCCAGCTCAGCAGCAGCGCCCCGGCGACGATGCTGGCCATGCCCAGCGCGATGCGGCGGTCGAAGTTTTCCCGGAAGGCGAACCAGGCGAGCAGGGCCGTCAGCACGCCCTCGGCGTTGAGCAGCAGCGAGGCGCCGGAAGCCGACATGCCCGACAGGCCCAGCATCAGCAGCACCGGGCCGGCGACGCCGCCGGCCAGGATGGCGCCCAGCAGCCAGGGCAGCTCGGCGCGCGCCGGGCGGACGGCGGGCGCGCGGCGCAGCGCCCGGAACAGCGCCAGGCCCACGCCCGAGCCGAGGTAGAGCAGGCCGGCCAGCAGCCAGGGGTCGACCGCCTCCAGCAGCCGCTTGGCCAGCGGGGTGCCGGCGCCGAACAGCAGGGCGGCGCCGAGCGCGGCCAGCACGCCGGGTTCGCGCAGGGCGTGGATTCGTGACATGGGCGAATTGTGCCCCCAGTCGCGTGCGGTGCTTGCCGTGCGGCCGCGCCTGGGGCACCATGCGGGGATGGCGGAGCAAGGAGCCCGCCATCCCTGTCCCTTCACAGGAGGAAGCCGGCCATGAAGCAGATAGCGCAAATCCTCAAGACCAAGGTGGACCAGGAGGTCTACACCGTAGGGCCCGCCGATCCGGTGTTCGACGCCGTGGCGCTGATGGCCGAGAAGAACGTCGGCGCGTTGCTGGTCATGGACGGCGGGCGGATCGTCGGCATCATGAGCGAGCGCGACTACGCGCGCAAAATGATCCTCGCGGGCCGCAGCTCCAGGGAGACGCCGGTGTGCGAGATCATGAGCGCGCCGGTGCAGTACGTCAGCCCCAGCCACAGCAACGAGGAATGCATGGCGCTGATGACCGAAAAGCGCCTGCGCCACCTGCCCGTGCTGGAGGAGGGCCGTCTGGTCGGCCTGATCTCGATCGGCGACCTGGTCAAGGACATCATCGCCGAGCAGAGCTTCATCATCCGGCAGCTCGAGCACTACATCGCGGGCGACCGCGGCGGTTGAGCGCGCCGACGCCTGGCGGGCCCGGGCCGGCGTTCAGTGGTTTGGATCGGTGGGCACCGATGCCTCGGCGCCCTGCTGCTTCTGCGCCGACCACCAAGCGAGCATGCGCCGGAAGTCGCCGCTGAAGCCGCGCTGGCGCAATTCCTCGTGCAGCATGGAGCAGGCGGCCGAGTCGCCCAGGTCCAGCAGCATGCGGCCGGCGCGGTGCTCGCATTCCAGGTAGGCCCGCTTGAGCTGCTCGACGCTGAGGCCGGCCAGTTCGGCCCGGCTGGGCTGGGCCATGCTGTCCGGGGTCCACAGCGCGAGGGGCATGGCCAGGAGGGCGGCGTACGGGGGCATGGCGGCGATCCTTTCCCTCGCGACGGCGCGCGAGACGCGATCACACTGCCTGAACTCTAGATGGCCCCGGTCCGAAATTCAAAGCCAAAGCCGCCGGCGCCGCGTGCTTCAGGGCTGCCGGCCCGCCGCGCAGGCCGCAGCAAAGGCCAGCGCGGCCCGGCGCACCGCCTCGGCGCTCTTGCCCGGCTGGTACAGGGCCGAGCCTATGCCGAAGCCGTCCGCGCCCGCGGCGCGGTAGATCGCCATGTTGTCCGGCGTGACGCCGCCCACGGGCAGCACCGGCACGCCCTTGGGCAGCACGGCGCGCAAGGCCTTGACCACGGCCGGCGAGACCATCTCGGCCGGAAACAGCTTGAGGCCGTGCGCGCCGGCGGCCAGCGCGCCGAAGGCCTCGCTGGGCGTCATCACGCCGGGCAGGCAGGCCAGGCCCAGCGCCACGGCCTCGCGCACCACGGCCGGGTCGAAGTTGGGCGAGACGATCAGCTGCCCGCCTGCGGCGCGGACCTCGCGCACCGCCTCGGCGCTCAGCACCGTGCCGGCGCCGACCAGGGCCTGGGGAAAGGCCTCGGCCAGGCGGGCGATGCTGTCCAGCGGCTGGGGCGAGTTCAGCGGCACCTCGATCAGGCGAAAGCCGCTGTCGACCAGGGCCGCGCCTATGGCCGGCGCCTCGGCGGGCGTGAGGCCGCGCAGGATGGCGACCAGGGGCAGGGCGGCCAGCGCCTGGTGCAGGCGTTCAACGGCGGTGGTGTTCATGTCGGAATTCCTTTCATGCCTTGGGCGATGGCGTGCAGCCCGGCCCAGCTGGCCTCGGCGCCGAAGGCTCGGCTGCGCAGCCCCAGCAGGGCCAGGGCGCTGGCGTAGCGGGTGGTCAGGGTGTCGGAGCCGATCAGCAGGATGTCCTGGG
This sequence comes from Comamonadaceae bacterium 2FH, assembly GCA_005503335.1. Taxonomy (GTDB): domain Bacteria; phylum Pseudomonadota; class Gammaproteobacteria; order Burkholderiales; family Burkholderiaceae_C; genus SCMQ01. The sequence goes on along the minus strand of SCMQ01000006.1, from coordinate 14,589 downwards.
CGCTGCCGGCCGGCAGGGCCTGGGCGCGCAGCTCCTCGCCGATCAGCAGGCCGGAGAGGTAGCTGGCCAGGGCGGCCTGCGGCAGGGTTTCGAACAGCGCCAGCGTGCGCGTGCCGAAAGCCAGGTGCAGCAGGCTGGGCCCGGCCTGGGCGCGCCGCACGCCGGCCTCGAAGGCGGGTGCGTCGAACGGCGCCTCGGCGTCCAGCGTGCGCGCGAGGATGGAGTGCCGGCTCAACAGGGCGTAGAACTCGCCGGTCATGTAGCTGCGAAAGCCGATCACGCGGCCGTCCTGCACGCGGGCCCATTTGCTGTGCGTGCCGGGCAGCACGCACAGGCCGTCGCTGAGGCCGGCCAGCTGCAAGGCGCCGAAGATCTGCACCTCCTCGCCGCGCATCACGTCGGGCACGCCGTCCTCGACCACGCTCAAGCCCGGCACGATGGCGATGCGGCCGGGCTCCACCCAGGCCAGGTGGCGGCCCAGCTCGCCGAAGCCGGCCGGGCAGGGGCAGTAGGGCGCCTCGATCCAGCCCTGGCGGCTGCCCGCCATGCCCGAGATCAGGCAGGGCGCGCCGCTCTCGCGTTGCCAGGCGCCGAACAGGGACTCGAAGAGCGCGGGGAAGCCGCCGGCCTCCACGCTGAGGATGCCGCGCGGCAGCGCGATCTCCTCGAGCACGCGGCCGGCCGCGTCCAGCTGCGCGCCGCGCAGCGAGCTGGTGCCCCAGTCGACCGCGATCAGGGCGGCGACGTCAATGGTTTTGTGCATGTGTGGTTCTTGGCGTGAGGTCGCGCCCGGGGTTGCTCTCGACGTACATGGGTCCTGGTGGTCGCGTCGTGCTTGCGTCGTACCATTGTGGCGCGGCAGGGCGGCCTGCCTTTCGACACCCACGCCATGGTCCCAGACTTTCTCCTCGATCACCGCTGCAAGAGCTACCCGCTTGCGGCAACTCCCTGCGATGCTTCCGCGATCGGCGCCCGCGGCTGGAACCTGCTGGCCGACGACCTGCCTTATCCGCTGGCCGTGATCCGCCGCTCGGCGCTGGACCACAACATCGCCTGGATGCAGGCCTATGCGCGCACCAAGGGCGTGGCCCTGGCGCCGCACGGCAAGACCAGCATGTCGCCCGAGCTGTTCGCGCTGCAGCTGGCCGCCGGCGCCTGGGGCCTGAGCTTTGCCACCGTGTTCCAGCTCGCCGTGGGCGTGGAGGCGGGCGTGCGCCGCGCCATCATCGCCAACCAGGTGGTCTGCGACGCCGACTTCGACGGCCTGGCCGCGCTGCTCGATCGCCACGAGGGCCTGCGTGTGTGGTTCCTGGTCGACTCGACGGCCCAGCTCGCGCTGATCGAGGACTGGGCGGCGCGCCGTGGCCGCTCGCGCCGCTTCGACACCCTGCTCGAGGTCGGCATCCCCGGCCAGCGCACCGGCTGCCGCACGCTCGAGCAGACGATGGCGCTGGCCCGCGCCATGGCCGCCTCGCCTGCGGTGCGCCTGGGCGGCATCGAGTGCTACGAGGGCGGAGTGGCCAACTGCAACAGCGAGCATGACGCGCGCGAGGTCACGGCGCTGGTGCGCCGCATGACCGAGGCCGTGCGCGCCTGCGACGCCGAGCGGCTGTTCGCCGAAGAGTCGGTGCTGGTCACGGCCGGCGGCTCGGCGGTGTTCGACCTGGTGGTGCCGCTGCTGCGCGTTCAGGGCCTGTCGCGGCCGGTACAGGGCGTGCTGCGCTCGGGCTGCTACGTCACGCACGACCACGGCAACTACCGGCGCTTTCTGAAGCTGGTCGAGCAGCGCGAGGGGCTGCACGATTCGCTGCTGCCCGCGCTCGAGGTCTGGGCCATGGTGCAGTCGGTACCCGAGCCGGGCCTGGCCCTCTTGACCTGCGGCCGGCGCGACATCTCCTACGACCTGGAAATGCCCATGCCGGTGCGCCATGCGCCGCGCGGCGAGCGCGGCACCCCGCGCCCCGCGCCCGGCGGCTGGACCATCGGTGCGCTCAACGACCAGCATGCCTACCTGCGCTTCGACCCGGCGGGGCCCGTGCCCGCGGTCGGCGACCGCGTGGCCTTAGGGCTCTCGCACCCCTGCACCACCTTCGACAAATGGCGCTGGCTGGCGCTGGTCGAGGACGACGGGGCGGTGAGCGGCGCCATCAGCACGCGTTTCTGAGCCACGGTTGGACTTGCGCTGCTTCAGCCGTCCAGGCCGCGCAGGGCCTCGGCCGGGTAGCCGGGCTGCTCGCGGCAGTCGGCGATGTACTGCTCGACGATGGCCTTGAACGAGGCATCGGGGCGCAGGCCCAGGGCCAGCGCGCGCTCGTAGCTGGCGCCGCGCGCCCAACCGGCGACGATGCCGGCGATGCGCTCGTCGCGCTCGAAGCGCACGCGCTGCAGCACATGGTGCCCGGCCACTTCCTCCAGCGCCTGCAGCATCTCGCCCACGCGCACGTTGAGCGCCGGCAGGTTCAGGGCCAGGCGTCCGCCCAGGGCCTCGCGGCTGGCCTCGTAGACCGCGATCAGGCCGCGCACCGTGGTGGCCGGCGAGGACACGGGGTGGGAGACCTCGGGGTCGACCGGGCAGATCGCGGTCTCGCCCGCCAGCGGCTCGCGGATGATGCCGCTGAAGAAGGAAGAGGCCGCACCATTGGGCCGGCCCGGCCGCACGGTCACGGTCATCAGCCGCGCCGAGCGCCCGTCGACGAAGCCCTTGCGCGTGTAGTCGGCGATCAGGTACTCGCACATCAGCTTGTGCGTGCCGTACGAGGTCTGGGGCGAGGGCAGGGTGGTGTCGCTCACGCGCTCGGGCATGGGGTTGCCCGCATCGGGCCCGAACACCGCGACCGAACTCGCGAACACCAGGCGCGGCGCATTGCCGGCGCGGCGCAGGCCTTCGAGCAGGGCGCGCGTGCTGTCGAGGTTGGAGCGCAGCCCCAGATCGAAATCGAGCTCGCATTCGCCCGATACGGCCGAGGCCAGATGGAACACGCCGTCGAAGCCGCTGGCGAACAGCGCGCCCTGTTCGAGCAGCGGGCCGGTGTGGGCGCGCACGCGCGGGTCGGCGGCCAGGTCGGCCGGGGGCGGGAACAGGTCGGCGATCGCGAGCTCGGTGAGGGGCTGGCCGGCCAGCTGTCCCTTCTTGAGCAGCTCACGCGCCAGGCGTGCGCCGACGAAGCCGCCGCCGCCGGTGACGAGGATTTTCATGACAGCCCCCGCGGCTCAGTGGTTGTCTTTGGGCACGAAGGCCCCGCGCTTGCCGACCAGGAAATCGAGGTCCACGCCTTCGTCGGCCTGCAACACATGGTCCACGTAGAGCTTCCAGTAGCCGGACTTCAGCGGCGGCTCGGGCGCCTGCCAGTTGGCCAGCCGGCGCTGCAATTCCTCGTCGCTGATCAGCAGCTGCAGCCGGCGCTCGGGCACGTTGAGCTCGATCATGTCGCCGTTCTGCACCACGGCCAGCGGGCCGCCGGCTGCCGCCTCGGGCGTGGTGTGCAGCACCACCGTGCCGTAGGCCGTGCCGCTCATGCGCGCGTCGCTGATGCGCACCATGTCGGTGATGCCCTTCCTGAGCACCTTGGGCGGCAGCGGCATGTTGCCGACCTCGGCCATGCCGGGGTAGCCCTTGGGGCCGCAGTTCTTGAGCACCAGGATGCAGCTCTCGTCCACGTCCAGGTTCTCGTCGTCGATGCGCGCGTGGAAGTCGTCGCTGTTCTCGAACACCACGGCGCGGCCCTTGTGCACCATCAGCTCGGGCGTGGCGGCGCTGGGCTTGATCACGGCGCCGCGCGGCGCGAGGTTGCCGCGCAGGATGGCGATGCCGGCCTTTTCCTTGAAGGGCTGGTCGAATTTCTTGATGACGCGCGGGTCGTAGTTCTCGGCGCTGGCGATGTTCTCGGCGACGGATTGGCCGCTGACGGTGATGATGTCCTTGTGCAGCAGGTGCTGGATCTCCTTCATCACCACCGGCAGGCCGCCGGCGTAGCAGAAGTCCTCCATCAGGTGCTCGCCCGAGGGCTGCAGGTTGACCAGGCAGGGCAGCTCGCTGCCCAGGCGCTCGAAGTCGTCCACCGTGAGCTTCAGCCCCAAGCGTCCCGCGATCGCGATCAGGTGGATCACGGCATTGGTCGAGCCGCCGATCGCGGCCAGGGTGCGGATGGCGTTCTCGAAGGCCTCGCGCGTGAGCACCTGGGAGATCTTCTGGTCGGCATGCACCATCTCCACGATGCGGCGGCCCGCCTGGCGCGCCAGCACGTTGCGCCGGCCATCCACGGCAGGATAGGCGGCATTGCCCGGCAGGCCTATGCCCAGCGCCTCGACCATGCTGGCCATGGTGGAGGCCGTGCCCATGGTCATGCAGTGGCCGTGGCTGCGGTGCATGCAGCTCTCGGCCTCGAAGAAGTCCTGCAGCTTGAGCGTGCCGGCGCGCACCTGCTCGCTCATGCTCCACACGCCGGTGCCCGAGCCGAGTTCCTGGCCGCGCCACTTGCCGTTGAGCATGGGGCCGCCGGAGACGCCTATGGTCGGCAGGTCCACGCTGGAGGCGCCCATCAGCAGCGAGGGCGTGGTCTTGTCGCAGCCCATCAGCAGCACCACGCCGTCGATGGGGTTGCCGCGTATGCTTTCCTCAACGTCCATCGAGGCGAGGTTGCGGTACAGCATGGCCGTGGGGCGCAGCAGGGTCTCGCCCAGCGACATCACGGGGAACTCGAGCGGAAAGCCGCCGGCCTCGTAGACGCCGATCTTGACCTGCTCGGCCAGCGTGCGGAAATGGCTGTTGCAGGGCGTGAGCTCGCTGAAGGTGTTGCAGATGCCGATCACCGGGCGGCCGTCGAACTGGTCGTGCGGCACGCCCTTGCCCTTGACCCAGCTGCGGTAGGCGAAGCCGTCTCGGTCCTGGCGGCCGAACCATTGCTGGCTGCGAAGTTCGGAGGGTTTCTTGCGGGGAGTCTGTGTCATGAAGTTTGTCTCGCTCTGGGGTTATGGGGCAGGGTTTGCCCGTATCGATCGGGTGCTCAATGGTCATATGATAAGCATGAAAGATCGCTGATGCCAAGACGAATCTGAGCTGGAGAGCAAGTTGTCAAAACCCGAGATCCTGGCCGTGGCCAAGCTGTGGCCGCCCTATGTGGACGCGCTGCGCGAAGCCTTCGTTCTGCACGACCGGCTGCACCAGGAGGATCCGGCGCGCTTCGCCGAAGTCGCGCCGCGCATCCGCGGCATCGCGGCCAGCGGCGAGTCCAAGGTCTCGCGCGAGCTGATCGCGCAGCTGCCTGCGCTCGAGGTCATCTCGGTGTTCGGCGTAGGCTACGACGGGGTCGACGTGGCGGCGGCGCGCGAGCGCGGCATCGCCGTCACACACACGCCCGACGTGCTGACCGACGACGTGGCCGACCTCGGCATGGCGCTGCTGATGGCTATCGCGCGCCGCGTGCCGCAGGCCGACCGCTACGTGCGCGAAGGGCGCTGGGAGTCCGGACCGATGCCGCTGGCGCGCAAGGTCAGCGGCGCGCGCTTAGGGATCGTGGGCCTGGGCCGCATCGGCCAGGCCATCGCGCGGCGCGCCGAAGGCTTCGGCATGGCCATCGCCTACACAGCGCGCCACGAGAAGCCCGCCAGCGGCTACCTCTACTACCCGAGTCCCCGCGCCCTGGCGGCCGAGGTCGACTTCCTGATGGTGATCACGCCGGGCGGCGAGGGCACGCGCGGCCTGATCGGCGCCGAGGTGCTGGCCGCCCTGGGGCCCAAGGGCTACCTGATCAACGTGGCGCGCGGCTCGGTGGTCGACCAGCCGGCGCTGGTGCGCGCGCTGCAGCAGGGCCAGATCGCCGGCGCCGCGCTCGACGTGTTCGCCGATGAGCCCCATGTGCCGCCCGAGCTGCGCGAGCGCGAGGACGTGGTGCTCACCCCGCACATGGCCAGCGCGACCTGGGAGACCCGGCGCGCCATGGCCGACCTGGCCCTGGGCAATCTGCAGGCGCATTTCGCGGGCCGGCCGGTGCTGACCCCGGTGCCGGCCTGAGGCGGGGCAGGGGGCCGGTGATGGAGATGCCTGTGATCAAGAACGTGCACGGCAGCACGGTCGACCTGCTGGGCGAGGCCATCGTCGCCGGCCGCTACGCCGTGGACGGCGTGATCCCCCCCGAGCCCACGCTGTGCGCCGAGCTCGGCGTGAGCCGCACCGTGGTGCGCGAGGCGATCAAGTCCCTGGTCGCCAAGGGCCTGGTCCACACCGGCCCCAAGGTCGGCACGCGCGTGCTGCCGTCCGAGCAGTGGAACTGGTTCGACCCCGATGTCGTCGCTTGGCAGTCCAAGGTCGGCCTGTCGCACGAGTTCGTGCGCGACCTGCAGGAGCTGCGCCGCGTGGTCGAGCCCGCCGCCGTCAAGCTCGCGGCGCAGCGCGCCACGGCCGAGGACCTGGCCGGCATCGAGCAGGCCTTCGCCGGCATGAAGCTGGCCGTGACCAAGGGTGGCGACTACATCACGCACGACCTGCGCTTCCACCAGGGCCTGCTGCGCGCCTCGCACAACCGCATGCTGGTGCAGATGAGCAAGGCGCTGAGCGCGCTGCTGCGCACCAGCTTCGAGATTTCCACCAGCAAGAAGGACGGCCCGCGCCACTCGCTGCCGCTGCACCGCGAGGTGCTCGACGCCGTGCTGGCGCGCGACCCGGAGCGCGCCGAGCGCGCCATCCTGGTGCTGATCGACGGCGCGCACGAGGACATGGCCCATGTGCTCGCCGCGCGCCGCCGCCTGCCGCGCCTGGACCGGCCCGGCTCGCGCCTGAAGGCGCGTGCGGGCTGAATCCCGTTTCGCTTCGCTGTTTCATCCCTGTCCACAACCAATCGAGGAGACTTTTTGATGAAGACCAAGCTGTTCGTGACTTCCGCGCTGATGGGCGCGGCGCTGCTGGCCGCAGGCCCGGCGGCGGCGCAGGAGAAGCTCACCGTCTGGTGGGTCAAGGGCTTCTACAAGGCCGAGGACGAGGCGCTGTTCGCGGCCATCAAGAAGTTCGAGGAAAAGAACAAGGGCATCAAGATCGAGCTCTCGCAGTACCCGATCCAGGACATGATTCCCAAGACCGTGGCGGCGCTCGACTCGGGCAATCCGCCCGACGTGGCCTACGCCGATGTCTACGACTTCCAGGTCACGGCCAAGTGGGCCTACGACGACAAGCTCGAAGACATCTCCAGCGTGATCGATCCGCTGCGCGCCAAGTTCGAGCCGGCGGCGCTGTCGACCACCTTCCTGTACGACAACGTGGCGCAGAAACGCGCCTACTACGCCTTCCCGATCAAGCAGCAGACCATGCACATCCAGTACTGGAAGGACATGCTGGCCGACGCGGGCTTCAAGGAAGGCGACATTCCCAAGGACTGGAAGGGCTACTGGAGCTTCTGGTGCGAGAAGGTGCAGCCGGCCTACCGCCAGAAGACCGGCCAGCGCGGCTTCGGCACCGGTTTCCCCATGGGTGTGGACTCGAGCGACTCGTTCTACTCGTTCCTGACCTTCATGGACGCCTACAACGTCAAGCTGGTCAACGACTCCGGCAAGCTGCTGGTGGACGACCCGGCCGTGCGCCAGGGCCTGATCGGCGCCATGACCGACTACACCTATGTCTACGGCAAGGGCTGCACGCCGCCCTCGTCGACCAGCTGGAAGGACCCGGACAACAACGTCGCCTTCCACAACAAGACCACGGTGCTGACCCACAACGCGACCATCTCGATCGCCGCCAAGTGGCTGGACGACATGAACAATGCCGCCCTGACGCAGGCGCAGCGCGACGCCGCGAAGGCGAACTACAACGAGAAGATCGCCACGGCGGGCTTTCCCAACAAGCCCGATGGCAGCAAGATGGTCTACCGCGCCGCGGTCAAGACCGGCGTGATCTTCAAGCAGTCGAAGAACAAGGCGGCCGCCAAGAAGTTCGTGGCCTTCATGCTCGACGACGCCAACCTGACGCCCTATGTCGAAGGCTCGCTGGGCCGCTGGTTCCCGGTCACCAAGGCCGCGCAGCAAAGCCCGTTCTGGAAGGGCGACCCGCACCGCCTGGCGGTCTACAACCAGTTCATGAACGGCACCACGCCCTTCGAGTTCACCAAGAACTACAAGTTCACCGTGCTGAACAACGAGAACGTCTGGGCCAAGGCCATGAACCGCATCCTCAACGAGAAGGTGCCGGTGGACAAGGCGGTCGACGAGATGATCGATCGCATCAAGACCGTCGCAGGCTCCTGACCTGAACGAACCGCGCCCGCCCGCGGCGGGCGCGGTCACCCCTTTTCTTGCCAAGATCCAACATGTCCAACGCAAGCATGGCTTTGCCGGCCGCCGCCGCACCCGCCGCCCGGACCTCCAGCCAGTGGGAGTTCTGGGGCCGCGTGCTGGTCGTGCCCTACCTGCTGGTCTTCCTGGTCTTCGTGCTCTACCCGGTGGGCTACGGCCTGTGGCTGGCGCGCCACCCGGAGAGCTATACCAAGCTGTTCGACGACCCGATCTTCTTCCGCACCGCGATCAACACCGTGGTCTTCATCGTGGTGGCGATCAACCTCAAGATGGCCGTCGCCATGGTCTTGTCGGGCTTTTTCGTGCAGGTGCGCTGGTGGATCAAGATCCTGTCTCTGGTCTTCATCCTGCCCTGGGCCGTGCCCTCGATCCCGACCATCCTCTCGGTGCGCTTCATGCTCAACCCCGAGTGGGGCGTGATCAACTCGCTGATCTTCCGCTTGACTGGCCTCGATGGCCCGAACTGGCTCAACGACCCGACGCTGGCCCTGTGCTTCTCCATGCTGATGCACATCTGGAAGTCGCTGCCGTTCTGGACCCTGATCCTGGTCGCGGGCCGCCTGGCCATCCCCTCCGAGCAGTACGAGGCGGCCTCGGTGGACGGCGCCACGAGCTGGCAGAAGTTCCGCTTCATCACCTGGCCGTCGATGCGCACGCTCTACCTGACCTCGACCATCCTGTCCATGATCTGGACGCTGGGCGACTTCAACAGCGTCTACCTGCTCACGGGTGGCGGGCCGGCCGACCTGACCCATGTGCTGGCCACCCTGGGCATACGCTACCTGCGGTTGGACCAGGTCGACCTGGCCATGGCCTCCATCGTGGTGGCGCTGCCGCTGGTGCTGCCCCTGGTGTATTTCATGATGAAGCGTCTCTCGAGATAAGGCGGGCCAGATGAAACGAATGAGCATGAAGCGCGTGGCCACCGAGGCCAAGCTGCTGCTGATTGGCATCCCGGTGCTGCTGTGGACGCTGATCCCGATCTACCACCTGGTCCTGTTCGCGATCTCGCCGCGCGACTCGGCCACCTCGGGCAAGCTCTGGCCGGACCAGCCGACGCTGCAGAACTTCGACTTCGTGTTCCACCAGAAGCATTTCTACCTCGACCACTTCTGGAAACAGATGGCCAACTCGCTGCTGATCGCGCTCTCGGTGGGCGTGCTGACCCTGGTCGTCTCGACCTGCGCGGCCTTCGCGATCAGCCGCCTCAAGGTGCGCGGCGGCCGCACGGTGATGAACCTGGCGCTGTTCACCTACTTCATCCCGGCCGCCTTCCTGGCCGTGCCCATGTACAAGACCATGGGGGTGTACGGCCTGCTCAACAGCCAGTGGTCGCTGATCCTGGCCATGGTGACCATCGCCTCGCCCTATTGCATCTGGGTGCTCAAGCAGGCCTCGGACAAGCTGCCGTTCGAGCTCGACGAGGCCGCGCGCATCGACGGCGCCTCGCCGCTGCAGCTGTTCCGCCTGGTCTACCTGCCGCTGATGGTGCCGTCTCTGGTGGCCGTGGGCACCTACTCGCTGCTGCTGGCGTGGAACGAATACCTCTACGCCTTCCTGCTGCTGTCCAACGATACCAGCGTGACCCTGGCCGTGGCCCTGGGCAACTTCCTCTCGGCCGACGACTCGCCCTGGGAGCTGCTGATGACCACCGGCCTGATCTACGCGCTGCCGCCGGCCGCGATCTACTACGCCTTCAAGCGCTACATGGTCTCGGGCCTGACGGCCGGCGCCGTGAAGAGCTGATCCCCGAGGAAAACCGACATATGGCAACCGTCTCCTTTCGCGACATCAAGAAATCCTTCGGCAAGGTCGACATCATCCACGGCATCAGCTTCGACATCGCCGACGGCGAGTTCGTGGTGCTGGTCGGCCCCTCGGGCTGCGGCAAGTCCACGCTGCTGCGCATGCTGGCCGGGCTGGAGGAGATCTCCGGCGGCAACATCCACATCGACGGCAAGGTGGTCAACGAGCTCGAGGCCAAGGACCGCGACATCGCCATGGTGTTCCAGAGCTACGCGCTCTACCCGCACATGACGGTGCGCGAGAACATGGCGTTCAGCCTGCGCCTGCGCAAGGCCGACGCCGCGCTGACGCAGGAGCGCGTGGCCCACGCGGCGCGCATCCTCAACCTGGACCAGCTGCTCGAGCGCTACCCGCGCGAGCTCTCGGGCGGCCAGCGCCAGCGCGTGGCCATGGGCCGCGCCATCGTGCGCGACCCCAAGGTCTTCCTGTTCGACGAGCCGCTGTCCAACCTGGACGCCAAGCTGCGCGTCGCCATGCGCGCCGAGATCAAGGACCTGCACCAGCGCCTGAAGACCACCACGGTCTACGTCACGCACGACCAGATCGAGGCCATGACCATGGCCGACCGCATCGTCGTCATGCACGACGGCATCGTCGAGCAGATCGGCACGCCGCTGGAGCTGTTCGACCGCCCGGGCAACCTGTTCGTGGCCCAGTTCATCGGCTCGCCGGCCATGAACGTGCTCAAGGGAACGCTGCGCCTGGCCGACGGCCAGCACTGGGTCGAGGCCGAGGGCTGCCGCTGGCCGGTGCCGGCCGTGGCGGGCGGCCGCGACGGCCAGGGCGTGCACTTCGGCGTGCGGCCCAGCGATCTCAGCCTGTCTCAAACCGGCGAGGGCGTGGCGGCCAAGGTGGTGGTGGTCGAGCCCACCGGCGCCGAGACCGAGCTGCTGCTGCAGGTCGGCGACAGCAAGCTGGTGCTGGTGATGCACGGGCGCACCGGCGCCCAGCCCGACGACACCGTCCACCTGCGCATGGAGGCCGCCAAGGCCCATGTGTTCGACGGCGAGAGCGGCCAGCGCCTGAACTGAACATGATTACCGCGCAAAGCTTCCGGCTCGACGGCCGCCTGGCCCTGGTCACCGGCTCGTCGGCCGGCATTGGCCTGGCGCTGGCGCGCGCCCTGGGCCAGGCCGGCGCCGCGCTGGTGCTCAACGGCCGCGACGAAGCCAAGCTCGCCCTTGCCGCCGAGGCGCTGCGCGCCGAAGGGCTCACGGTGCATGCGCGCGCCTTCGACGTGACGCAGGCCGAGGCGGTGCAGGCCGCGGTCCAGGCCATCGAGCGCGAGCTCGGCCCGATCGAGGTCCTGGTCAACAACGCCGGCATGCAGCGCCGCGCGCCGCTGCAGGACTTCCCGCTGGCGCAATGGCAGCAGCTGCAGCAGACCAACGTGGACAGCGTGTTCCTGGTCGGCCAGGCCGTGGCGCGCCACATGATCCCGCGCGGACGCGGCCGCATCATCAACGTCTGCTCTGTGCAGAGCGAGCTGGGGCGCCCCGGCATCGCGCCCTACATGGCGAGCAAGGGCGCGGTCAAGATGCTGACCAAGGGCATGGCCATCGATTGGGGCCCGCTGGGCCTCAACGTCAACGGCCTGGGCCCGGGCTACTTCAAGACCGAGCTGACCGAGAAGCTGGTGCACGACGAGGCCTTCAGCGCCTGGCTCACCGGCCGCACGCCGAGCCGCCGCTGGGGCGAGGTCGAGGAGCTGGGCGGCGCTGCCGTGTTCCTGGCCAGCGACGCCTCGGCCTTCGTCAACGGCCACATCCTCTACGTCGACGGCGGCGTGACCGCTCAGCTCTGAAATGGCCCCCACGCTCGGCACTTCGTGTCCTCGCTGCCCCCCGAGGGGGCCCAACCCTCCTTGGTGCGGCCCGGCGGAGGGTTGAGCTCGCACTTACCCCAGTTTTTTGGAGAACGCCATGCGTGCCCTGGTCTGCCACGCCCCTCAGGATCTGCGTCTCGACGACTTCGATGCCGGCCGGCCCGGCCCGGGCGAGCTAGCCGTGCGGGTCGCCTACGGCGGCATCTGCGGCTCCGACCTGCATTACTACCAGCACGGCGGCTTCGGCACCGTGCGCATCCGCGAACCCCTGGTGCTGGGGCACGAGGTCTCGGGCGTGGTCGACGCGCTGGGCGAGGGCGTGACGGGCTTTCGCGTCGGCCAGCGCGTGGCGATCTCGCCCTCCCGCCCCTGCGGCCAGTGCCGCTACTGCCAGCAGGGCCTGCACAACCACTGCCTGGACATGCGTTTCTACGGCAGCGCGATGCGCTTTCCGCATATCCAGGGGGCGTTCCGCGAGCGCCTGGTGATCCAGGCCGCGCAGGCGCACCCGATCGCGAACCGGCTGCCGCTGGCGCAGGCCGCGCTGGCCGAGCCGCTTTCGGTGGGCCTGCACGCGATCCAGCGCGCCGGCAGCGTGTTCGGCCAGCAGGTGCTGGTGACCGGCTGCGGGCCGATCGGCGCGCTGCTGATCGCCGCGCTGCGCCGCGCCGGCGCGGCACGCATCGTGGCGGCCGACATCGCCGAGTTGCCGCTGGCGACCGCGCGCCGCATGGGCGCCGACGAGACGCTGAACCTCGCCCAGGACCCGCAGGCCCTGGCGCCCTACGCGGCGGACAAGGGCGCCTTCGACGCCATGTTCGAGGCCTCGGGCAGCGACAAGGCGCTGCGCGCCGGCCTGGACGTGGTGCGCCCGCGCGGCGTCATCGTCAGCGTGGGCCTGGGCGGCGAGGTGGCCCTGCCCATGAACCAGGTCGTGGCCAAGGAGCTCGAGCTGCGCGGCACCTTCCGCTTTCACGCCGAGTTCGGCGTCGCCGTGCGATTTCTTAACGAGGGCCTGGTCGACGGCAGCCCGGTCATCTCGCACATCCTGGGCCTGGCACAGGCGACGGACGCCTTCCGGCTCGCGGCGGACAAGGGACAGGCCATGAAGGTGCAGATCGACTTCGGCGCCACCACAGGATGATGGCCGGGCGATACTCGGCTGTTTTCGCCTCACGGAGAACCCCTTGACCAGCTTCAGCAAAGTCATTCTCTTCACCGACAGCGACGGCCGCGCGCGTTTTCGCGAGGAGGCCCTGCCGCTCACCGAGGGCACGCCGCAGTCCCGGCTCTCGGCCGTCTTTGCCTCGGGCGGCTACCAGCTGCGCGAGAGCCCGCTGGGTTTTCGCAGCCAGTTCCACTGCACCGGCAGCCCGCAATGGGTGTTCATCCTGGGCGGCCAGATGGAGATCGGCCTGCAGGACGGCAGCTCGCGCGTGTTCGGGCCGGGCCAGCATTTCTACTCGGCCGACACCCTGCCCGAGGGGGCGGCTTTTGACCCCGCCGTGCACGGCCACTGGAGCCGCCAGGTCGGCCCCGACCCGCTGGTGACGCTGTTCGTGCGCGGCTGAGCGCGGGAGGGCTCCTGGAATTCACTCCCTCTCCCTCTGGGAGAGGGCGGGGGTGAGGGCAGGCCTGCCTTCAGCCCGCGCGGTTGCCGTTCGGCGGCAGCCTCAGCCGCAGCAGCGCGCGCACGAAGCCGTGGTCCGAGCGGCTGCGGTCGCGCCCCTCGTGCAGGTGGTCGTTGAACACCTCCACGCGCCGCACGTCGCCGATCTGGAAGCGGCTGCCGGGCACGAATTCCTCGCTGACCAGCACCTGGTCCAGCACCTCGGGGTAGCCCTGGTAGATGTGGGAGTAGGCCACGTCGCGCCGCAGCGCGGCCGCGCCCTGGACCTCCCAGGCGTTGAACAGCGCCACGTCGCGCGCCGCCTTGTCGTAGGCGATCTCGGCCGTGGCCGCGATCAGCTGCGTGGTCACGCTGTGCGGGCCGTCGTTGAAGTCGCCCAGCAGCACCAGCGGCAGCTGGGTGTGGCGCAGGTGCGCTATCACCAGGTGGCGCAGCGCCACGGCCTCGGCCGCGCGCATCATCAGGGAGCGCAGCGAGGCCAGGGCCTGCACGGCAGGGTCGTCCGGGTCCTCCAGCGGCTCGCCCGCCTCGTCCTGCAGGAACTTGGGCCGCTTGGACTTGAGGTGGGTGGTGATCACCTGCAGCGGCTGGCCGTGCTTCATGCGCAGCCGCGCCGAGAGCAGGGGGCGCTCGTAGCGCGCGTGCGGGCCCAGGCCAGGCACCTCGACCACGCAGGCCGGGGGGAATTCGGCGATAGTGTCCACCTGCTCGACCTTGAGCCGTGTTGCCAGGCCCACGCGCGGCGTGCCCTGGGCGCCGTCGGCGCCATCGTGGTTCTCCGCGCCGGGTGCGGCGATGTAGTCGTAGCGCAGGCCGCTGCGGTGCACCGCGCCCTTGAAGGCGGCCTCGTCCCAGATCTCCTGCGCCGCCAGGATGTCGGCGTTCAGGGTCTGGAAGCGCCCGCCCAGCCAGGCCAGCTTGCGCTCGAACTCGCGCGCCGAGTAGGGCTCCTGGGTCGGGTAGAACGGCCGCCCCGGGTTGGCCAGGTTCAGCAGGTTGCAGGTGGCCACCGTGAGGGTGGCCCACGCGGGGGGCGTGGCCGGGGCGGGGG